>NZ_LGKG01000078.1 GCF_001294335.1 Streptomyces chattanoogensis | reverse complement strand
ACGGTGACGTGCGTGGTCAGGGGCTACTACCGGGAGACGCGAGACGGCGGACGGGAATGGGTCGAAGAGTCGCCGAGCCCGTGCCCGTGTGGTGGCCGGTGGATGCCGAGATGGGGTGCCTGCCCCGGCTGCGGGTGGATGGGCCGCCAGTGGTTGTGCTCCGACTGCGCCACCGTCGTGATCGACCCCGAACATGGGTGCTCAGCACCGAAACTCCCGGCGTAGCTCGGCGATGTCCCGGGCCAGTTGGCGTCCCAGGTCAGTGGCCGGCGGCTCCTCTCGGTACGCCCGGTCCATCGTCGTGATCAGGCCACACCACCGCTGCTCCGACTCCCGAGCCGCCCGATCAGCGATCAGCACCGCCGCGCCGGCCATCGCCAGCATCGACACCAGGAT
>NZ_LGKG01000077.1 GCF_001294335.1 Streptomyces chattanoogensis | reverse complement strand
CGGACCGCCGCGCGGTCACCCTCGGTCAGTACGGTCCGGGGGTCGTTGCCGCACCCGCCCCTCAGAAAGGGGGTTCCTCGGTGTACCCTCCGTCCTGCGCCTGGCCGTTCGCGGCGGCACCCGCCGGGGCTCCGGCCGGGACCGCCGGACGGGTGCGGGAGGCACTGGCCCACGCGTCGTCACCCGGGGCCGATCCCTGGGACTTGGCCACCTTCGTCACGGTGGCCGTGGCGAACGTCAGGTCAGGGCCGACCGCGGACCCCTCGACCTCCCACGCCGAACGCTTCTCGTTCGTCTTCTCGTCCGTCCACGTCCGCTGTCGCAGGTCGCCCACGACCAGGACGCGCATCCCCTTCGTGAGAGTGCCGGCCGCGTTCTCGGCCAGGGACCGCCACAC
>NZ_LGKG01000076.1 GCF_001294335.1 Streptomyces chattanoogensis | reverse complement strand
GGTTGGTGCCGGGGTCGCCCCAGCCGTCCCATGAGCGGGTGGTTTTGATCTGGGCGAGGGCGTCGGTGTGGTCGGGGTTGACGCTGTGCAGCAGCAGGTCGGGGGTGGCGAGCATCCACCGGTGTTCGGGGTGCCGGTACAGGCCGCCGGGCTTGACGACGTATTCGGGGTGGTTCTCGGCGAACTTGTCGGCGATGGTCCGTTCGTGCCGGAGACCCCACTCCATCGCTTCGGTCTGTTCGACGGCGGTGCCGAGTTGGCGGCGCCAGTAGTAGGAGAACGGGGAGTCTCGGGGGCTGATGCCGAGGACGGCGGCGATGTCGGAGGCGCCGATGCCGGTGTCGCGTGTGGCGAGCCACTGGTTGCGGTTGGCGCGGATTTGTTCGTCGGTGAGGACGAGTTC
>NZ_LGKG01000075.1 GCF_001294335.1 Streptomyces chattanoogensis | reverse complement strand
GGCGAGGCGATGGCCATCGGCCGCAACTTCACCGAGGCGCTGCAAAAGGCGCTGCGCTCGCTGGAGAAGAAGGGCTCGCAGTTCACCTTCGTCGGGGAGCCCGGCGACAAGGCCGAGCTGCTGCGCGAGGCCGTGCGCCCGACCGACGGCCGCATCAACCTCGTCATGCAGGCCATCCGCGCCGGCGCGACGCCGGACGAGGTCTTCGACCACACGAAGATCGACCCCTGGTTCGTCGACCAGCTCTTCCTGATCAAGGAGATCGCCGACGAGCTGGCCGCCGTCGAGCGCCTCGATGTGGACCTGCTCGCGGAGGCCAAGCGGCACGGCTTCTCCGACGCCCAGATCGCGGAGATCCGGGGGCTGCGCGAGGACGTCGTCCGCGAGGTGCGGCACGCCCTGGGGG
>NZ_LGKG01000074.1 GCF_001294335.1 Streptomyces chattanoogensis | reverse complement strand
TCCGCCGAATCCCTCTTCAGCGCCGCCGCCGTCGACCGCCTCCACAACGGGCCCAAGACCGACTACGACAAGGAACTCATCGCCCAGGGCGCAGGCAACGCGGTGTGCGGCATCCTCGGCGCGCTGCCGATGACCGCGGTCATCGTGCGCAGTGCCGCCAACGTCCATGCGGGTGCGAAGACCAAGGCCTCGCGGGTGCTGCACGGCGCCTGGCTGCTGGTGTTCGCCCGATCTGCGTCCCCTGTGGCGCGAACACCGCGGCGAGGCCGTCGTCCTGATCGTCACCGCCCTCGCCATCGTCACGGTCAACATGTTCGAAGGCGTCCTGATCGGTCTGCTGATGGCGGTGGCGAAGACGGCCTGGGAAACCTCCCACGTCCACCTCGACATCCACACCCCCGACGACGAAGATCAGCCCGTGCGGGTACACGCCATCGGCAACGCCACCTTCCTGCGC
>NZ_LGKG01000073.1 GCF_001294335.1 Streptomyces chattanoogensis | reverse complement strand
TCCGCCGAATCCCTCTTCAGCGCCGCCGCCGTCGACCGCCTCCACAACGGGCCCAAGACCGACTACGACAAGGAACTCATCGCCCAGGGCGCAGGCAACACCGTCTGCGGCATCCTCGGCGCGCTGCCGATGACCGCGGTCATCGTGCGCAGTGCCGCCAACGTCCAAGCAGGCGCCACAACCAAGGCCTCCCGCGTGCTGCACGGCGCCTGGCTGCTGCTGTTCGCCGCCGCCTTCCCCGCCGCGATCTGCGTCCCCTGTGGCGCGAACACCGCGGCGAGGCCGTCGTCCTGATCGTCACCGCCCTCGCCATCGTCACGGTCAACATGTTCGAAGGCGTCCTCATCGGCATCCTGGTCGCCATCGCCAAGACCGCCTGGGAAACCTCCCACGTCCACCTCGACATCCACACCCCCGACGACGAAGATCAGCCCGTGCGGGTACACGCCATCGGCAACGCCACCTTCCTGCGC
>NZ_LGKG01000072.1 GCF_001294335.1 Streptomyces chattanoogensis | reverse complement strand
CCCCGCACGTCGTCACCGACTGGTCCCACGCCCTCACCACCGAGCACGGCAACGTCCTGGCCATGGTCGGAGTCGCCCTGCTCGTCTTCCCGAAGCTGGGGCTCGGACTGTCCGGGTTCGAAACCGGTGTTGCGGTCATGCCGCACGTCGAGGGGGCGCCGGACGACACCGACGAGCGCCCCGTGGGGCGGATCCGGGGCACGAAGAAGCTGCTGACGACCGCTGCCGTGATCATGAGCGCCTTCCTGGTCCTCACCAGCTTCATCACGACCCTGCTCATCCCGGAGGGCGAGTTCAAGCCGGGCGGTGCGGCCAACGGGCGCGCGCTGGCCTACCTGTCCCATGAGTACCTCGGCAACGCCTTCGGCACCGTCTACGACATCTCCACCATCGCCATCCTCTGGTTCGCCGGC
>NZ_LGKG01000071.1 GCF_001294335.1 Streptomyces chattanoogensis | reverse complement strand
CCCCGCACGTCGTCACCGACTGGTCCCACGCCCTCACCACCGAGCACGGCAACGTCCTGGCCATGGTCGGAGTCGCCCTGCTCGTCTTCCCGAAGCTGGCGCTCGGACTGTCCGGGTTCGAAACCGGTGTTGCGGTCATGCCGCACGTCGAGGGGGCGCCGGACGACACCGAGGAGCGCCCCGTGGGGCGGATCCGGGGCACGAAGAAGCTGCTGACGACCGCTGCCGTCATCATGAGCGCCTTTCTGATCCTCACCAGCTTCATCACGACCCTGCTCATCCCGGCGGACGCCTTCAAGCCGGGCGGTGCGGCTAACGGGCGCGCGCTGGCCTACCTGTCCCATGAGTACCTCGGCAACGCCTTCGGCACCGTCTACGACATCTCCACCATCGCCATCCTCTGGTTCGCCGGC
>NZ_LGKG01000070.1 GCF_001294335.1 Streptomyces chattanoogensis | reverse complement strand
GGCGAGGCGATGGCCATCGGCCGCAACTTCACCGAGGCGCTGCAAAAGGCGCTGCGCTCGCTGGAGAAGAAGGGCTCGCAGTTCACCTTCGTCGGGGAGATCGGCGAGATCGGCGACAAGCAGGAGCTGCTGGAGGCCGCCGTCCGTCCGACCGACGGCCGGATCAACACCGTCATGGACGCGATCCGCGCCGGGGCAACCCCCGAGGAGATCTTCGACCACACGAAGATCGACCCGTGGTTCGTGGACCAGCTGTTCCTCATCAAGGAGACGGCCGACGAGCTGGCCGCCGCCCCCGAGCTGACCCGCGACCTCATCGCGGAGGCCAAGCGGCACGGCTTCTCCGACGCCCAGATCGCGGAGATCCGGGGGCTGCGCGAGGACGTCGTCCGCGAGGTGCGGCACGCCCTGGGGG
>NZ_LGKG01000069.1 GCF_001294335.1 Streptomyces chattanoogensis | reverse complement strand
ACTCGGGACACCGGATCGTCATCCGGTCCCGGGCCAGGGACTGCCACTCATGGCCGCACCGGCATTCGACCCACACGGCGGGTCGGGTGGCGACTTCCACGGCCCGGGAGGCGGCTCCGGACATGTCGGGGGTCACCGGTCCTTCCCACTCCTGATCCATGCGGACGTGGCGGGAGGTACGGCAGTGCGGGCACCGGGTGTTCCCGCCCCGGACCGTCGTCCGGTACGGCTCGGCACAGCTACGACACACGATCTGTACGGGGACGGTTCGCACGTCTCCCCCCTTTCCGCTGGTTCCTGGCGCGGTGTCACATTCGATGATCTCACGGGGTATTCCGGGGTGATCCGGAAATACGAACGGCCCTCGGGTCCGGGTGGACCGAGGGCCGTTCGGGGCCGGGGGAAGGGTGCGGGGC
>NZ_LGKG01000068.1 GCF_001294335.1 Streptomyces chattanoogensis | reverse complement strand
CCTTCCTCCCGCCCGCCCTGCCCGCGTTCCGCCCCGGTGGCGGGGCGGGTGGCCCGGACGGGTTCATCGGTGAGTTCGACGGCGTCGGCGAGCAGGGAGATCAGACGGTAGGCGGAGCGGCGGGCGGCGCCGTGGAGCATCGGGCCGGAGGCGGGGACCTCGAGGGTGGCCATCGCCTCGGGCGCCAGGCGGACGGGGCCGGCGTGCCGTACGGCGTGCGCGACGGCGTCCAGGACGGTGCCCGCGGCCTGGAGGAGATCGCGGACGCGGTCGCGTTCGGGGCCCTGTGTCGGGGCGCCGACCACGGGGTCGGCGAGCGAGGCGAGGACGGGCCGGACGCGTTCGGCCAGACCGCGGGGACCGTGCAGCTGGACGGGGCGGCGCCTGGCCTGACGGGCGGTCACGGCGGACGCGAGGCGGGCGTCCATCAGGGGCGCCGGGTCGAACGGCGCCACCGGGTCGTACCGCAGCCGGCGGGCGTAATCGGCCTCGGCGGCCAGGGCGTCGGCGAGGGCGTCGCGCTGCACCCCCCAGGGGCGTACGGGGAAGACGACGATGAGCGCGGCCTGGACGAGGCCGCCGCAGAAGATCAGGGCGGCGTGCTGCAGGGCGCCGAGGACGGAGGTCGGCAGGGTGACGGTGACCAGCATGATCGCCACGGTCAGCGTGCCGGCCAGGCCGGAGACCGGGCCGACCGCCCAGGCCATGCCGGCGAGCAGGGTCCACCCGGCGATGAGCAGGACGAAGGCGGGCAGGTGGGCGGCGACCAGGTAGCCGAGGAAGGTGGAGACGGCCAGGGCGGCGGCGACGGCGAGCGCCAGGACGGGACGGGGCCGCATGCTGCGCTGGAAGGTGACGAGTCCGGAGGCGAAGGCGCCGAACGCGGAGGAGACCGCGAGGGCCGGGTCGCCGCGCCACAGGCACAGCCCGAGGACGATGGCCACCCCGGCCGCGCCGCGCACCGCGATCACCGGTGTGAGCTTGGCCTTCTCGATGGCCAGTCCGGAGCGGGCGGTCTCCTTCAGCGCACGCGACCAGGTCATGGCGAGAGAATACGGCCCGGGAACACATGACGAGGAGCGGCCGGAAACGGTCGTTTTCCGGACCTGGGTGTGCGGCCGGAGACCCCTGCGCCAGGCCGCCACCCGAGCCCCCGTACCGGGAAAATGACGGTAAAACGGGCTCCTGCCGGACGTAAAACGTCCCAGGTCAGGGCGGTGCGCCCGAATGTGGGGTGTCCGGTGCGACGAATCCGACACATCGGAGAGGAAACCTTCGCGCGGCGCGGTCCCCTCTTGCTGGCCGACCGGGGTGTTGCCCGGTCTGTCCGGCAAGGAGAGGCGTCGTGCGCAAAGCCCTGTTCACCCCGGTGATCGCCCTGATCACCCTGACCGTTCTCGCCGGCGCGGCCGGCTGCGGCACCGGCGCCACCCGCGCGGCGGGCCCCGTACGGTTCGCCGACCCCGGGCCGGGCACCGCCTCGCACGCCGCGGACACCGGACAGCACAACGGGAAACGGTCGCTGGTGCGGTTCCCCACCCGTCCGATCAGCTTCACCGAGCAGAGCCGGGTCGGCGGGGCCGGCGAGAACACCCCGATCGGCATGACCACCCTGCACGGCCCGAAGTCGGGCTTCACCGGGAAGGTGTGGGTGTGGGCACCGCCGGAGTACTACGACAAGCGCAACGCCCGCAAGGGCTTCCCGGTGATGATGGCGCTGCCCGGCTCCTACGGCTACCCGGTCAACTACTGGATCGGCTCCGACCTGAAGCTGGAGGAGAACCTCGCCCAGTGGTCCAAGGACGGCACCAGCCTGCCGTTCATCGTCGTCATGCCGGTGCTCAACCCCAATGACAAGCAGTACTACGACGGCAGCGACATACCGGGCCAGCCGAAGATCGGCACCTGGCTCAGCCAGGACGTGCCCGATCTCGTACGGCAGAACTTCCGCACCCTGGCCACCCGCGACGCCTGGGCGATCATGGGCTCTTCGTCGGGCGGCTTCGCGGCGCTGAAGAACGTGCTGCAGAACCCGGGCACGTTCAAGGTGGCCATCCCCAACGGCCCCGACATCGTGCCCGACTCCCCGCTGTGGAACGGCCACGCCCGGGAGGAGCAGGCCAACAACCCGGAGGTGCTGGCCCGCCGGCTGATAGCGCGCGGCGGACCGGAGGTCTATCTGGCGTTCCAGGACGGATCCAAGGAGCACACCGTGCTGCCCAAGGTCCGCCAGTTCATCGCCCAGTACGGCCACGGGCCGGTCAGGACGCGGCTGCAGATAGTCCAGGACGGGACGCACAGCGCGGGGACCTATGTGCAGGGGCTCGGCGAGGGCACCATGCAGTGGGTCAGCGCGCATATGCAGGGGCCCACCGCCTGAGAGCCGGTGCGCCCGCGGCCCTACGACACCACGTCCTTGCGCGCGAACCCCCGGAACGCCAGCGCGGCCAGCACCAGCGCATACGCCACCGAAACCGACGCCCCCTGCACCATCCCCGACCACTCCATCCGGGGCTGCAGGGCGTCGGCCCAGGAGTACTGCCAGTGGGCGGGCAGCACATCGCGCCAGGTGCCGAGGGCGGTGACCTGGTCGAGGACATTGCCGACGATGGTCAGTCCGACGGCGCCGCCGACCGCGCCCAGCGGCGCGTCGGTCACCGTCGACAGCCAGAACGCCAGGGCCGCGGTGACCAGCTGGCTGACGAAGACATAGCCGACCACGACCGCCAGCCGCGGCACCGCGTCCGCCGCCGGCAGGGCCCCGCCGGTGGGCAGTTGGAGCGGCCCCCAGCCGTACGCGGCGGTGCCCACACCCAGCGCGACCAGCGGCAGCACCACCATCGCGGCCGCGCTGAACGCCAGCCCCACGGTCAGCTTGCTCAGCAGCAGCCGGGCGCGCGGCACCGGCGCGGCCAGCAGATAGCGCAGCGAGGACCAGCTCGCCTCGGAGGCCACGGTGTCGCCGCAGAACAGCGCCACCGGGACGACCAGGAGGAAGCCCGCGGAGACGAAGAGGGCGGTGGCGGCGAAGTTGGCGCCGGAGGCGGTGGCGGTGTCCATCAGGGTGATCCGGCCGTTGCGGCCGCCGGGGTCGCCGCCGATGGCGAAGGCCGCGACCAGCACGAACGGCAGCAGGGTGAGGATCGCGGCGATCACCAGCGTGCGGCGCCGCCGCAGCTGCCGCAGCGCCTCGACGCGCAGCGGGAGGGTGCGGCGCGGGCGGTAGCCCGGCGCCATCGGCGCGGGGTTCGCCGACATCGGGCGGCTGCTCATCGGGCGTCACCTCCGATCAGGGTGAGGAAGGCGTCCTCCAGGCGGCGGTGCGGGCCGATGCGGTTCACCGGGATCTCCAGCCGGACGAGTTCGGCGAGCAGGTGGTGGGCGGTGGTGGTGCCGTCCAGCCGTACGAGGAGGCCCTCCTCGGTGCGTACCGCCGAGGCGACGCCCGGCAGCGCCGCCACCTTCTCCGTCAGGGCGTCGCCGACCGGTTCCGCGACGCCGACCAGCAGCGTGTCGCCGGAGCCGGTGATCTCGGCGACCGGACCGGCCTGGACGAGCCGTCCGCGGTCCATGACGACCAGATGCGTACAGCTCTGTTCGACCTCGGACAGCAGATGGCTGGAGACGATGACGGTGCGCCCGGCGGCGGCGTAACGGATCATCACCTCGCGCATCTCGCGGATCTGCGGCGGGTCGAGGCCGTTGGTGGGCTCGTCGAGGATCAGCAGGTCCGGCAGGCCGAGCATGGCCTGGGCGATGGCCAGACGCTGCCGCATGCCCTGGGAGTAGGTGCGTACGGCACGCTGCAGGGCATCGCCGAGACCGGCGATCTCCAGCGCCTCGTCCAGGTGCGCGTCGGCGGCGGGGCGGCCGGTGGCCCGCCAGTACAGCTCGAGGTTGGCGCGCCCGGACAGATGCGGCAGGAATCCGGCGCCCTCCACGAACGCGCCGACCCGGGAGAGCACCGGCGCACCCGGCCGGATCACCTGCCCGAAGACCCGGATCTCGCCGTCGTCCGGGCGGATCAGGCCCATCAGCATCCGCAGCGTGGTGGTCTTGCCCGCGCCGTTCGGCCCGAGCAGGCCGAGGACCTGGCCCTTCTCGACACGGAAGGACAGGTCCCGGACGGCATACCGGTCGGCGGAGCCGGCGTAGCGCTTGCTCAGACCGCTGATCTGCAACGGGACGTCGGCAAGCGCCGGATCGGGTGCGGGCGCGGCGGTCCGGCGGCGGGCGGTGAGCAGCAGCAGCGCGGCGACGACGGCCGCGGCGGCGGGCAGTTGCCAGGTCCAGGCGGGCAGCGGCGCGGCGGCGCTGTCTGTCCGGGGTGCGGTGGGCACGGTGAGCGCGCTCTTGAGGGAGACGGTGTAGGCGGCGGGCCGTACCGGTGAGGCGTAGCCGAGGTCGGTGGCGGAGAGCACCAGGCGCAGCCGGTGCCCGGCGGCGAACTCATGGTCCACGGCGGGGAGCTGGAGGCGTACGGTCTTTCCGTCCCGGGCGTCCTGGATGCGGTACGGGGTGACGAGCTGGGCCGGCAGCACCTGGCGGCGGCCGTCCGGGGCGACGTCGTAGACCTTGGCGAAGAGCACCGCGTCCGCGGCATCGGCCTGTACGTGCACGGTGGCGGTGGGGCTGCCGGTCAGATGGAGCGGGGTGCGCAGCGGCGCGGAGTCGAAGCGGGCGTACTGGCCGGGGAAGTCGACGGAGAGGCCGGCGCCCATGGAGGACAGGCTGCCGAGCGCGCCGACGCCGGGCACGGAGGAGACGGCGGGCGGTCCGGCGCCGGCCGGGTTGGTGAAGCGCTGGGTGTGTCCGGCCAGTTCGACGCGGTGCGGGTCGTGGTCCAGGCCCGGGTAGCGGTCGCCGTCCGCGCCGCGCAGGCGCAGGGACCCGTTGGTGGAGTCCACGCCTGAGCTGCGGCTGATGCGGAACGCGGGCCCGGTGCCGGAGCTTTTGTCGCCCTTCAGATAGCGGTCGAACCACGCCTTCGTACGGGCCGCGATCCGCGCGGTCTCGCGGTCGCCGCCGTCGTGTCCGCCGGCGGTCCAGTCGACGGCCACCGGGGCGCCGTTCGCACGGATCGCCTTCGCCATGGCGTCGGCCTGGCCCAGCGGGAAGAGGGAGTCCTGCTGCCCCTGGGTGATCAGGGCCGGCACCTTGATGCGGGCGGCGACGGCGGACGGGCTGCGCGCCTCGAGGAGCCTGCGGGCGGCGGCATCCGGCGTGCCCGCGACGGCGACCCGCTCGTACATGGCGCACAGGTCGGCCGCGAACCGTCCGCAGCCGCCGGACGGTGCGGGGGTCGTGCCGGGTGTGCCGGCGGGGGCGCCCGCCGCGCCGGTGGTGAAGAAGATCCCGGCCCACAGCTTCTTGAACACGCCGTTCGGGAAGAGGGCGTCCGCGAGGTTCCAGTAGGTGATCTGGGGGGCGATCGCATCGACGCGGCGGTCGTATCCGGCCGCGAGCAGCGAGATCGCGCCGCCGTAGGAGGCCCCGGCGACGCCGACCCGGGGATCGCCGGCCTTGTCGAGCCGCACCTCGGGCCGCTTCGCCAGCCAGTCGATCAGCCGGCGGACGTCGGCGACCTCACCGTCCGGGGCGTTCAGCCCGATCTTCCCGGTCGACTTGCCGAAACCGCGGGCCGACCAGGTCAGTACCGCATAGCCGTCCCGGGCCAGTTGCTCGGCCTGGGCGCGGACATCGGCCTTGCTGCCGCCGAAGCCGTGGCCGAGCAGGACGGCGGGGCGGCGGCCGTGCGGGGAACCCGCCGTGAAGAAGGAGGTGTCGATCCGTACGTCCTTCGTCCGGCCTGGCCTGTCGGGCCTGTCGGGCATCGCCAGAACCTGGTCCTCGCGATGCACTGCGGGCGCGGCACCGGAGGACGCAACCGTCCAGGTGCCGCCCCCTGCCAGAACGGCCAGAGCGCCCGCGGCCGCGTACCAGCGCCGCCCGCGCAGTCGGAGATCCATGGCCCGATCCTAGGTACGGCCCGGGAGCCGGTGCCCCGTCCCCCGGGCGGAACCCCGTGACCTCCCAGCGGTGTAGGCGGGCCGGGGCCCGTACCGCGGCTGCGGTACCGGGCCCCGGGTTCCCCGTGGATCCGGTTACGGGGCCACGGCGCGGTACCGGGCCGTCTTCTCGTCGCTGCTCCAGTGCTCCAGCCCGGCCTTCTCCAGGACCCGGCCGGACGCCGGGTTGGTCAGTTCCACATCGCCGAAGACGGTGTGCACTCCGGGCGCGGTGAAGGCGAACTCCACCATGGCCGCGGCCGCTTCGGTGGCATAGCCGCGGCCCCGGCGCGAGGGGACGATGCCGTAGCCGACCTCGAGGCGGCCCTCGTCCGGCGGCCAGAACAGGCCGATCGCGCCGACCACCAGGCCGCCCACCCGCTCGATGATCTGGCGCTGGCCGTACGGGCCGAGCGCGTCCTGGCGCCCGGCGAGGAATCCGGCGATGGCCCGGTCGCCCTCGGCGGGGAAGTCGGCCGCCCAGTGCGGGGACCGGACGTCCTCGAGGACGGCGGCGATCTCGGCCGCGGTCCAGGTCCGCAGGACGAGGCGGCCGGTCGTCAGATCCGTACCCGTACCGGCCGGAGTCGGAGAGGAAGAGGAGGAAGAGGAGGAATACGAGGAAGACATGGAGCACTCCTGGTCGTCGGTGAACGACCGGGCCGCGCTGGTCAGCTGGGGACGGGAACCGTCCCGGCGGCCCGGACGAAGGTATGCCGATGAGGGGCCTGGCGGGCCATATTCATCAACCTCCCTCGCTCGTGCCGCAGAACCGACCGGCCGAAAGTAGCAAGCGGGGCGCGTGGTGTGCAGGGAATTTCCTGCGGCGCAGGTTCTTGCGGCTCAGTACTGCGGCGGGCCGAATCCGCCCTGGGGCGGCGGCATGGGCGGGCCGGGCTGCTGCCAGCCGGCCGGGGGCGGGCCCTGCGGGCCGGGCGGGACGAAGCCCGGGGGTGCGAAGCCGGGGGGTGCGAAGCCGGGGGCGGCGAACTGCGGGGCCTGCGCGGGCGGGTACCAGGCGGGGGCCACCGGCTCGCCGCGGGCCATCAGGGCGAGCAGCGCCGCCGAGCCCAGCAGGTCCAGCAGCAGCTGGACGATGGCGAGGATGCTCAGAACCGGCATGGTGTCGCTCACCTGGAAGAGCGTGCCGTTCTCGGCCATCCCGATCACCGCCAGCAGGGCGCTGGGCAGCGACAGGACCGACAGCCCGATGGCCAGACCGCGGGCCGCGCTGCCCCGCATCAGGCTGTTCAGCCCGGCCAGGGCGGTCAGCGCGAGGGAGACCAGCGCGGACCAGCCGGGCGACAGGGCCAGCAGCGAGCTGAGCACGCCCCGGCCGAGGTAGAGCATCTCGAAGGAGCCGGTACCCCCCTCGACCAGCATGTACAGGATCCAGAACACGTTGCCCACGGCCATCGCGCCGAGCAGCAGCCCGCCCACCACCCCGGCCGTCCGGGCCGGGCGGACCGGCGGGGCGCTGGGTGTGGTGCGCGGCCAGGAACGCATCCCGGCGAGCAGCACGATGCCGGCGACGAGGGTCACCAGGAACAGCAGCACGCTGCTGATGAAGACACCGTCGAAGGTCGAGGTGCCGGTCTCGGCGTGCAGGAACCACTTGTCGTCGCTGGTGTGGCTGCCGACGCTCACCGCGGCCTGCAGCGCGGTGGCGAAGGTGAAGGTGGTGGCGACGGCCAGCAGCCCGCCGGCCACCCGCTGTCCGGCGAAGGCCGCGAACACCGCGGCCAGCTGGACGGCGGCGAGCCCCAGATGGAAGGGCCCGGTGACCTGGTTGGTGCCGCCGCGCCCGGAGGTCCAGGCGTCCCAGAGCCCGTCGATGCCGAATTCACCGAGGTCGACGGCCATCCAGTAGGCCGTGAAGAGGAAGAAGAGCAGGCAGAATGCCCCGCCTGTGATACGGGCGCCCTTGGCGAGCGCCATGGATTGGTGCATTTCGTCCCCCGGTGCTGTCGGTACGCGGCGAGCAAGCACCGTAGCAACGGGCCGGACCCCCTGCCGAGGGGGCCCGGCAGAGGGTCCGGCAGGAGGTCCGGCAGGAGGTCCGGCAAGAGGTCCGGCAAGGGATCCCGGTCAGGGCGTACGGCCGGGCCGTCCGTCCGCGGGGCCGTCAGTGGTTGCTGGGGAAGCCCAGGTTGATGCCGCCATCGGACGGGTCCGGCCAGCGGGTGGTGACGACCTTGCCGCGGGTGTAGAAGTGCACGCCGTCGTTGCCGTAGATGTGGTGGTCGCCGAAGAGCGAGTCCTTCCAGCCGCCGAAGGAGTGGTAGCCGACCGGCACCGGGATCGGGACGTTCACGCCGACCATGCCGGCCTCGACCTCCAGCTGGAAGCGGCGGGCCGCGCCGCCGTCCCGGGTGAAGATCGCGGTGCCGTTGCCCCACGGGGAGTTGTTCATCAGCTCGATGGCCTGCTCGTACGTCTCGACGCGGACGACCGAGAGCACCGGGCCGAAGATCTCGTCGCGGTAGGCGTCCATCTCGGGCGTGACGTTGTCCAGCAGCGAGACGCCGATCCAGTGGCCGTCCTCGTACCCCTCGACGGTGTAGCCGGTGCCGTCGATGACGACATCGGCGCCCTGGGCCGCGGCACCGGTGACATACGAGGCGACCTTGTCACGGTGGACCTTGGTGATCAGCGGGCCCATCTCGGAGGCCGGGTCGTCGCCGGGGCCGATGCGCAGCTTGTCGGCGCGCTCCTTGATCTTGCCGATCAGCGGGTCGGCGGTGTCACCGACGGCGACGACGACGGAGATCGCCATGCAGCGCTCACCGGCCGAGCCGTAGGCGGCGTTGATCGCGGAGTCGGCGGCCAGGTCGAGGTCGGCGTCCGGCAGCACCAGCATGTGGTTCTTGGCGCCGCCCAGCGCCTGGACGCGCTTGCCGTTGGCGGTGCCGGTGGTGTGGATGTACTTGGCGATCGGGGTGGAGCCGACGAAGGAGACCGCGGCGATGTCCGGGTGCTCCAGGATGGCGTCGACGGCCACCTTGTCGCCGTTGACGATGTTCAGCACACCGTCCGGCAGGCCCGCCTCGGCCGCCAGCTCGGCCAGCTTGAAGGCGGCGCTGGGCACCTTCTCGCTCGGCTTGAGGACGAAGGTGTTACCGCACGCGACGGCCAGCGGGAACATCCACATCGGCACCATGGCCGGGAAGTTGAACGGGGTGATGCCGGCCACGACACCGAGCGACTGGCGGATCGCGGCCACGTCCACCCGCGTCGACACCTGGGTGGACAGCTCACCCTTCAGCTTCTCCGGAATGCCGCAGGCCAGCTCGACGATCTCCAGACCGCGGGCGACCTCGCCCAGCGCGTCGGAGTGCACCTTGCCGTGCTCGGCGGTGATCAGCTGGGCGATCTCGTCGCGGTGCGCATCGATCAGCTCGCGGTACCGGAACAGCACCGAGGTGCGCTTGGCCAGCGAGCTCGTCCCCCACTCCTTGAACGCCTCCTTGGCAGCACGGACTGCCGCGTCGACCTCCTCGGCCGATGCGAAGGCGACCTGCTTCTCCTGGGCACCGGTGGCCGGGTTGTAGACCGGGCCGTAGTTGCCGGAGACGCCCTCGACGGGCTTGCCGCCGATCCAGTGGCTGATGGTCTTCATTCTCGGGGCCTTTCGTACGGTGAAGCGAGCGGATGTCAGAGGTGGCGACGGCGGGCGGCGGTGTGGCGGTCGTACTCCGCGCGCGCGGCCACCGCCGCCGGACGCGTCGCGGTCTCGGCAACAGGCACATCCCACCAGGCCTGGGCCTCCGGCGCGCCCGGCACTGTGTCAGCCGTTTCGGTCTCGACATAGACACATGTGGGCCGGTTCGCGCCACGCGCCTCGGCCAGCGCGGCGCGCAGCTCGGCGACGGTCGCGGCGCGGATGACGTGCATGCCGAGCGAGGCGGCGTTGGCGGCGAGATCCACCGGCAGCGGCGCCCCGGTGTACGTCCCGTCCTTGGCCCGGAAGCGGTACGCCGTGCCGAAGCGCTCGCCGCCCGTCTGCTCCGACAGGCCGCCGATGGAGGCGTAGCCGTGGTTCTGGACAAGGACCATGGTGAAGTTGATGCCCTCCTGGACCGCGGTGACGATCTCAGTGGGGTTCATCAGATATGTACCGTCGCCGACCAGCGCCCACACCGGCCGGTCCGGGGCGGCGAGCCGGACGCCGATCGCCGCCGGGATCTCATAGCCCATGCAGGAGTAGCCGTATTCGAGGTGGTACTGCCGACGGGACCGGGCACGCCAGAGTTTGTGCAGGTCACCGGGTAGGGACCCGGCGGCGTTGATGACGATGTCGGAGTCGTCGACGAGGGCGTCCAGGGCCCCGAGGACCTGTGTCTGGGAGGGCCGTACGGAGGCATCCGGCGCGCCGTAGGCCGCGTCGACCCGCCGCTCCCACTCCGCCTTCGCGGCCCCGTAGGCGGCCTCGTACTCCGCCGCCACCCGGTGTCCGGACAGCGCCCGGGTGAGCGCTTCGAGTCCGGCGCGGGCGTCGGCGACCAGGGAGGTGGCGCCGAGCTTGTGGGAGTCGAAGGAGGCGATGTTGAGGTTGAGGAAGCGGACCTGGGGGGCGGCGAAGAGGGTGGCGGAGGCGGTGGTGAAGTCGGTGTAGCGGGTGCCGACGCCGATGACCAGGTCGGCCTCGCGGGCCAGGGCGTCGGCGGTGGCGGTGCCGGTGTGGCCGATACCGCCGACGTCGGCGGGGTGGTCGTAGCGCAGTGAGCCCTTGCCGGCCTGGGTGGAGGCGACGGGGATGCCGGTGGTGTCGGCGAAGGCGCGCAACGCGTCCTCGGCCTCGCTGTGGTGGACGCCGCCGCCCGCGATCAGCAGGGGGCGGCGGGCGCTGCGGACGGCCCGTACGGCATCGGCGAGGGCGCGGGCGTCCGGCGCGGGCCGGGTGATCCGCCAGACGCGGTCGGCGAAGAACTCCTCGGGCCAGTCGTACGCCTCGGCCTGGACGTCCTGCGGCAGGGCGAGGGTGACCGCACCGGTCTCCACCGGGTCGGCCAGCACCCGCATGGCCTGGAGGGCGGCCGGGATCAGCGCCTCGGGGCGGGTGACGCGGTCGAAGTAGCGGGAGACGGGACGCAGCGCGTCATTGACCGACACATCGCCGGCGGAGGGGACTTCGAGCTGCTGGAGCACGGGGTCCGCGGTCCGGGTGGCGAAGATGTCGCCGGGCAGCAGGAGCACGGGCAGGCGGTTGACGGTGGCGAGGGCGGCACCGGTGACGAGGTTGGTGGCACCGGGGCCGATGGAGGTGGTGACGGCCTGGGCGGACAGCCGGTCGCACTGGCGGGCGTAGCCGACGGCGGCGTGCACCATGGCCTGTTCGTTGCGGCCCTGGAGATACGGGAGTGCGTCGCCGGACTCCAGCAGGGCCTGGCCGATGCCGGCGACGTTCCCGTGGCCGAAGATGCCCCAGCAGGCGTTGATCAGGCGGTGCCGCCGGCCGTCGCGCTCGGTGTACTGGTGGGCGAGGAAGGCGACCAGGGCCTGGGCGACGGTGAGGCGGCGGGTCGTCGGGGCGTTCATCGGGCGTCTCCTGCGGGGGCTTCGCGGCCTGCGACGGCCTCATGGTCTGCGGGGGCTTCGTTGCCTGCGGGGGCTTCGTAGAGGGGGAGCCGGGGGTCGACCGGCCGGCCGGGCCAGGTGTCGCGGATCCAGCCGTGGTCGGGGTGGTCGCAGATCAGCCACTCGCGCGTCTCGCCGGGGCCGGCCATGACGTTGAGGTAGTACATGGTGTGCCCGGGGGCGGCGATGGACGGGCCGTGCCAGCCGTCGGGGATCAGCACGGCATCGCCGCTGCGGACCTCGGCGAGGACGTCCGTACCGCGGCCGTGGCCCGACGGTGTGACGCGCTGATAGCCCAGGCCCGGCCTGCCCCGCGCCTCGGCGATCTCGAAGTAGTAGATCTCTTCGAGCTCGGACTCCTCACCGGGGCGGCATTCGTCGTGCTTGTGGGGCGGATAGGAGGACCAGTTGCCGCCGGGGGTGAGCACCTCGACGGCGATGAGCCGGTCGCACTCGAAGACGTCCGCGGCGGCGAAGTTGTTGACCTGGCGGGAGCAGTTGCCGGTGCCGCGCAGCTCCACGGGGACGGCCGGGGCGGGCCCGTAACGGGCCGGCAGGCGGCGTGCGCAGCGGGCGCCGGTGAGCGCGAAGCGGCCGCCGGGGCGGCTGCCGATCTGGACACGGGCGTCGCGCGGTACGTACGCGAAGTCCGTCACGGCGCTGAACACGCTCTCCCGGCCGGTCAGTTCGAAGGCGTCGCCGTCGTCGGTCAGGACCGTGCAGCCGCCGGACAGCGGCAGCACGATCCACTCACTGTCGCCGGTGGCGAAGGAATGGCGGCCGCCCGGCGGCAGATCGAGGATCCGGAGGGAGGAATGGCCCCAGCCGGCCCGCCCGGGGTCGATGTCCAGGGCGTACGGGCCCCTTGCGGCGCGCCCCGCCTCGAGGTGGAAGTCCGTGAAGCCCGTCAATTCATCGCTCATGACTGCAAGTCTCCTACTCGCCACTGACAGTTACCCGAATCCGGTCACGACCTGCGGCTACAGCAGTCCGACGGCGGTGTCGACGGCCGCCACGACATCCCCGTCGGCGGGGTAGAGCAGCGAGCGGCCCACGACCAGCCCGTGCACGGTCGGCAGCCGCAGCGCCTTGCGCCATTTCTCGTAGGCGGCTTCCTGGTCCTGGACGGTGCGGCCGATGTCGCCGCCGAGCAGCACGGTGGGCAGCGTGGAGGTCTCGCAGACCCTGGCCATCGCGTCGGGGTTGTCGGTGACCGGGAGTTTGAGCCAGGTGTAGGCGGAGGTGCCGCCGAGGCCGGAGGCGATGGCCACGGACTTGGTGACCGCCTCGGCGCTCAGGTCGTTGGTGACCGCGCCGTCGATCCGGCGGGAGAGGAACGGCTCGACGAAGACGGGCAGTCCGAGGGCGGCCATCGCGTCGATGGCGCGGGCGGTGGACTCCAGGGTGGTCAGCGAACCGGGGTCGCTGTAGTCGATGCGCAGCAGCAGTTTGCCGGCGTCGAAGCGGAGCCGGGCGAGGTCCTCGGGGCGGTGACCGGTGAACCGGTCGTCCATCTCGAAGGAGGCGCCCGCGATACCGCCGCGGTTCATCGAACCCATCACGACCTTGCCGTCGAGGGCCCCCAGGAGGAGCAGGTCCTCCAGGATGTCGGCGGTGCCGAGCACCCCGTCCACACCGGGCCGCGACAGCGCGAGCACCAGTCGTTCGAGCAGGTCGAGGCGGTTGGCCATGGCGAGCCGCCGGTCGCCGACGGCGAGCGCGCCGCGGGCGGGGTGGTCGGCGGCGATGATCATCAGCCGGCCGCTGTCGCCGAGGAGGGGGCGGCGGGTGCGGCGGGCGGCGGCCTCCGCGACGGCTTCGGGGTGCCGGGCCCGCAGCGCCGGGAGGTCGCTGATCCGAGGAGTCAAGGCTCAACTCACCTTCTTGAGTGCACACATGGGGCGGGGGATGGCCGTGGGGCGGGTGCGGCCTGGAGTAGGGGTCGCGGGGCGGGTGCGGCGACGGAACGGGCGCGCCCCGGACGGGCCGGGCGCCCCGGGGGGCTACGTCTCCGCGAGGAAGGCCCCGACCTCATCGGCCGTGGGCATCGCGGACGAGCAGGCCAGCCGGGTGGCGACGATGGCACCGGCGGCATTGGCGTAACGCATCATCACCTCCAGGTCCCAGCCGGCCAGCAGGCCGTGACAGAGCGCGCCGCCGAAGGCGTCGCCGGCGCCCAGGCCGTTGACGACCTCGACGGGGGTGGGCGGGACCTCGGCGGTGCGGCCGTCCCGGTGAACGGCGAGCACACCCTTGGGCCCCTGTTTGATCACGGCCAGCTCCACGCCGGCTTCGAGCAGCGCCCGGGCGCAGGCCTCGGGATCCCGCAGTCCGGTCGCGACCTCGGCCTCGTCGAGGTTGCCGACCGCCACGGTGGCGTACCGCAGGGCGGCCTCGTAGTACGGACGGGCGGTGGCCATCGCCGCCGCGCCGGTCGCCCCGCCGTCCCCGGAGGCGCCGCCCTCGCCGCCCCAGAACATCGGCCGCCAGTCCAGGTCGAAGACGGTGGGGCCCGCCTTGGCGCGCGCCTCCAGAGCCGCCAGAGTGGCCGAGCGGCTGGGTTCCTCGCACAGCCCGGTACCCGTGATCCAGAAGATGCGGGCGGCGGCGATGGCCTCCAGGTCCAGCTCTTCCGGGTGAATGACCAGGTCGGGGGCCGTGGGACGGCGGTAGAAGTAGAGCGGGAAGTCGTCCGGCGGAAAGATCTCGCAGAAGGTGACGGGGGTGGGATGGGCCGCCACCGGGGTCACCCAGCGGTCATCCACGCCGAAGTCCCGCAGCGCCTGGTGGAGGTAGTCGCCGAACGGGTCACGTCCGGTCCGGCTGATCACCGCGCTGCGCCGCCCGAGCCGCGCGGCGGCAACCGCGACGTTGGTGGCGGAGCCGCCCAGGAACTTCCCGAAGGTCTCCACCTGGGCCAGCGGTACGCCGGTCTGCAGCGGATAGATGTCGACCCCGATGCGGCCCATCGTGATCAGGTCGTACGGCTCGGTCATGTGCGCCCCTTCGGGTCGGCCGGCGCGGCGGGTTGGGCGGTTCGGCTCTGAGGAAAGGTCTAACGGTGGAGATCAGACCCTGTCAACAGTTTGTCCTTACATTCTGACGTCAAAGAGCACGGGCGGCCACACCCCCGCGCCCGCCCCGAGCGGCAAAGCCCTCCCGAACAACCCACCACTCCCGGAAGAACGCAGCCCGTTCCCGAGGCGCACAGCCCCCTCACCGACAAAGTCCTTAAGTCCTTATGTCAGGACGAAGTCTTGACACTCCCCGGGCCGCCAGAGAGGCTGTGCCCCACAAGCCACCCCCGACCCCGACCACCCCAGCGCCTCCCGGTCACCGCCGACCGGCGAGAGGAGAGCCGCAGCATGTCCGCACCCCGTGCCGCCTCGCCCGTCCTGGACCGCATCCGCGTCGGTTCCGCCCCCGACTCCTGGGGCGTGTGGTTCCCCGACGACGAGCGGCAGGTCCCCTGGCAGCGCTTCCTCGACGAGGTCGCCGACGCCGGCTACGAGTGGATCGAACTCGGCCCGTACGGCTATCTGCCCACCGACCCCGCCGCCCTCCGCGACGAAACCGCCCGGCGCAACCTCCGCGTCTCGGCCGGCACCGTCTTCACGTCGCTGCACCACGGCCCGGACGTCTGGGACAAGACCTGGGCACACGTCAGCGAGGTCGCCGCCCTCGCCCAGGCGATGGACGCCAAACACCTCGTCGTCATCCCGTCCTTCTGGCGGGACGACAAGACCGCCGAGGAACTGGAGCCGCGCGAACTGACCCCCGAGCAGTGGAAGCACCTGACCACCGGCATGCAGTGGCTGGGCAAGCGGGTACAGGACGCATTCGGCCTCGACATCGTCGTGCACCCGCACGCCGACACCCACATCGACACCGAGGAACACGTCGCGCGCTTCCTGGACGGCACCGACTCCGGCCTGGTCAACCTCTGCCTGGACACCGGCCATTACGCCTACTGCGGCGGCGACAGCGTCAAGCTGATCCGCACCTACGGCGAGCGGATCGGCTACCTCCACCTCAAGCAGGTCGACCCGGACATCCTCGCGGACGTCGTGGCCAAGGGCACGCCGTTCGGCCCCGCCGTCCAGCAGGGCGTGATGTGCGAGCCGCCGCTCGGGGTGCCCGCGCTGCCGCCGGTGCTGGAGGCCGCCCAGGAGCTGAACGTCGACCTCTTCGCCATCGTCGAGCAGGACATGTATCCGTGCCCGCCCGACCAGCCCTTCCCGATCGCCG
The DNA here is from genome assembly GCF_001294335.1 of Streptomyces chattanoogensis. Taxonomy (GTDB): domain Bacteria; phylum Actinomycetota; class Actinomycetes; order Streptomycetales; family Streptomycetaceae; genus Streptomyces; species Streptomyces chattanoogensis. The sequence goes on along the minus strand of NZ_LGKG01000068.1, from coordinate 274,722 downwards.
AGCGCACCCGCCGCTTCCTGCGCTCCTGCGGCGCCTGAGGCTCAGGCACATAGCTTCAGGTGCAGGCCCCGAGGCATCACACGCGCGCGCGAGACATCGAGCAGAACCGCCAAACGGCAGCATCAACGCCTAAGGATCAGGGACCACTTGACTCCTCCCCTCGTAAACGAAGGGGATTCCTGGCTCACGTCGCCTACGGCCCGGCGGGCGCGCAGATCGTACACGATCAGCACCAGCCGGGTTGAAGACCTGCCCGGACCAGCATCACACGCGCGGAGTTCTTGTCCCTGGGGGATACGGCTCCGCACGTGGTGCAGGCATAGGTTCTCTCGGAAAGAGGTAGTGCGTGCTTGGTTCTCGCTCCGCACTGTGCGCAGTCCAACGTGGTGTGCGCGGGGTGGACCAGGTGCACGATGCGCCCGTGCTTGCGGGCCATCTCCACCAGGGCCTTCTTCGTGGCACCGATGGCGGCGTCGGCCGCCTTCTTCGCCATGGTCGACTTCGCCAGGAACTTCGGCCGGAAATCCTCCACGACCATAGCGTCATGGTCGCGGACAACACGCTTGGCCCACTTGCGACCGGTGTCCTCACGCTGCCGTGCGACCTTCTTGTGCAACTTCGCCGCCCGATGTTTCGCCTCGCGGTAGCCCTTCGACCCGGCCTGCCCTCGCTTGGGCTTACGACGGGCCATCATCCGCTGGTAGCGGGCGAGCTTCTGCGCGGCCGTACGCCCGTGCTGCGGGTGGGGAAGGTCGTGGTCGTCGGACGTGGTGGTCGCGGTCTCCCGAACACCCCAGTCGATCCCGATCACCCGCCCGGTCTCCGGCAGATGCTCTGTCCGGGTGGCGACTACGAACGACGCCCACCAGTGCCCGACACTGTCCCGGTACACGCGCACGCTGGACGGCGACCCGGGCAGCTCCCGCGACCACACCACCCGCACCACGATCCCACCGGCCAAGTGCAGACGGCCGTCCTTCAGCCGGAAACCACGCCGGGTGTACTCCAGCGTCAAAAGCGCCTCGCGCTTCTTCTTGTACCGGGGCATCCCAGCCCGCTGCCGCATCGGCAACCCGGCCTTGATGTCCTTCAGCGCCTTGGCGCGAGATTTACCGAAGTCGCGGATTATCTGCTGCTGAGGAACATTCGCGCCCTCGCGCATCCACGGCGTCACCGCCCGGGCATCGGTCAGCATCTTCGCGAGCTGCACCGGCCCACACGTCGCCTTCTCGCCGGTCGCCCGGCTGTGCTGGTGGACGGCCTTGGACCTGGCGACACATTCCTTCCACACCCACCGACACCGGTCCCACTCCGCGACCAGCGCAATGCGGGCCGACGCCGACACGCGCAGACGGTAGGTGTACCGGGCATGCCCGGACTCCTGAGCCGTCTGCGTGTCTGTCCTCATGCACCTGAACCTACCGGGGAGGACTGACAGTTGATGCCTCTTGATCACTGTGGCCCGCCCTACCCGACCATCCCTGCCCTGCTCCGCAGGAGCTTCGTACCTCCCCCGGCTGAAGCCGGGGGTATCCCGAAGGAGACCACATGACTTCGTACGGAACGCTCGGCGTCGCCGTCATCGGCACCGGCCGGATGGGCGCCGACCACGTACGCCGGATCAACGAGGTGATCAGCGGTGCCCGGGTGGCCGCGGTCGTGGACCTCGACGAGGCCCGGGTCAAGACCGTCGCCGACGGGATCGACGGCTGTACCCCCTACACCGATCCGGCCGCCGCCATGGCCGACCCCGGCGTGGACGCCGTGCTGATCGCCTCACCCGGCCCGGCCCACGAGGCGGCGCTGCTCGGCGCCTTCGCCCGCGATCTGCCCGTACTGTGCGAGAAGCCGCTGACCCCGGACCCGGCCTCCGCGCTGCGGGTCCTGGAGGCGGAGCGGGCGCTGGGCCACCGCCGCGTCCAGGTGGGTTTCATGCGCCGGTACGACGCCGACTACCGCGCCCTCAAGTCCCTTCTGGACCGGGGCACTTACGGGCGTCCGCTGATGCTGCACAACAAGCACCGCAACGCCGACACCCCGCCCGGTTTCACCAACGCGATGATGATCCACGACTCCGTGGTGCATGAGATCGATGTGACCCGCTGGCTGCTGGACGAGGAGATCACGGCCGTACGGGTGCTGCGTCCGGCGCCCACCGGGAACGCGCCCGAGGGCCTCAGCGACCCGCAGCTGATCCTCTTCGAGACCGCGGGCGGCCAGGTCGTCGACACCGAACTGTTCGTCAACTGCGGCTTCGGCTACCAGGTCGGCTGCGAGGCGGTCTGCGAGGGCGGCACCGCCAGGATCGGCGACGACCACGGCGTGTTCGTCAATACGGGCGGCCGCTGGGGCGGCGCCATCACGCCCGGTTTCGTCGAGCGTTTCGAGGACGCGTACGACCGGCAGGTGCAGCACTGGGTCGACGCCACCCGGCGCGGCGAGGTCGAGGGCCCCAGCTGCTGGGACGGCTATGCGGCCGCCGCGGTGTGCGCGGCGGGCGTACGCGCCCAGGAAACCGGCGAGCGGGTGGCCGTGGAGCTGATCGAGCGTCCCGCGCTGTACCGCTGACGATGACGGCCTCCACCCGTCAGGTGGCGCCGGCCGGGCCGCTCGAGGGCGCCCCGGCCCGTCGCGCCAAGCGTTTCCTCGTCGGCATCGCTGCCATCGCCGCCCTCGGCGGCGCCCTCTTCGGCTACGACACCGGAGTCGTCTCCGGCGCCCTCCCCTTCATGGAGCGGCACTTCGGCCTCGGCTCCCTGGGCGAGGGCGTCATCACCAGCGCGTTGCTGATCGGCGCCGCCTTCGGCTCGCTGGCCGGCGGCCGGATGTCCGACTCCCTCGGGCGGCGCAACTCCCTGCTGTGGGCGGGGGCGGTGTTCATCGGCGGCGCGATAGCCGTCGCGCTCGCCCCCACGGTGCCCTTCATGGCCGCGGCCCGCTTCGTCCTCGGTCTCGCCGTCGGCAGCGCCTCGGTCATCACCCCGCTGTATCTGTCGGAGATCGCGCCGCCGCACATCCGCGGCCGGCTGGTGTCCTTCAACTCCTTGATGATCGTGAGCGGTCAGCTGCTCGCCTATCTCGTCAACGCCGTGCTGGCGCACTGGGCGGCCTGGCGCTGGATGCTGGGGCTGGCCGCGGTGCCCGCGGTGGCCCTGTTCATCGGGCTGTTCTTCCTGCCGGACACCCCGCGCTGGTACATCAGCAAGGGGCGGCCGGACGACGCGGCGGGGGTTCTTCGCCGTACGCTCCCCGCCGACGGCATCGCCGCCGAGCTGGCCCGTATCGACCACGCCCGCAGCCTGGAGGCCGACGCCCGGCGCGGCGCCTGGCAGGAACTGCGCACCCCCTGGGTACGGCGGCTCCTCCTGGTGGGCGTCGGGCTGGCGGTCGTCCAGCAGATCACCGGTGTGAATGCCGTCATCTATTTCGCCCCCAAGATCCTCGCCACGACCGGCCTGGGCACCAATACCGCGATCACCGCCACCATCGCCGTCGGCGCGATCTCGGTTGTCGCCACCGCGATCGGTATGTCGCTGATCGACCGGGTGGGCCGCCGCCCCATGCTGATCACCGGCCTGGCCGGAATGGCGCTCGCGCTCGGCCTGCTCGGCGCGGCATTCCGCCTTCCGCACTCCCCCGCCGTCAGTTTTCTCGTCCTCGGCCTGATGGTTCTCTATATGGCCTTTATGCAGGCCACGTTGAACACCGGCGTCTGGCTGCTGCTCGCCGAGATGTTTCCGCTCAGGGTCCGCGGGCTGGCCATGGGCACCGCGGTGTTCGTGATGTGGCTGGTCAATTTCTCGGTCGCCCTGGCCTTTCCGGTGCTGCTCGAGGCGGTCGGGGCCGGCACCACGTTCTGGCTGTTCGGCGCGATGTGCGTACTGTCCCTGCTGTTCTGCAGACGCTATGCACCGGAGACGAAGGGGCTGGCCCTGGAGGATCTGGAGGAGGAACTGCGGAGGGCGGCGACGGCCGGTTGAATGGTTTCCGGAGAATGGTGATTCGTTGCCAATGGCGGGGTGATTCGTTGCCAATGGCGGGGTGATTCGATGCCAGGGGCCGGGTGATTCGTTGCCTGTGGCGGTGTGGTTCGTTGCCGGTGGCGGCCCCTTTTCTCGCGGAGCGCTGATCTTTTTCTCGCGGAGCGCTGATCTTTCCCTCGGGGAACGCTGATCTTTCCCTCGGGGAACGCTGATCTTTTTCTGGCGGCGCACCGGTCCCCTTCCCCTCCGGCGAGCTGATCCTTTTGCTTACGGGGAACCGCCGCCGCCCGCATGGGCGTCGGAACAGGTGGAATCGCATCCGGCTTGCACAAGTGGATCGTTCCGACCGGATCACGATCACATCCAACGGGGGAAACGTGAACATCGTGAATGCCCGAACCATGCGTGCGGTGTGCGCCACGCGTCATACCGTGAAGCGCGCCGCCGTTCTCGCCGCGACCGCGGGTCTGGTGACCGCCGGACTGCTCACCGGTCCGGCGTCCGCGGCCGGACCCGCTGCCGCGCCGGCCGGCACCAAGGCTGCCTGTGCGTACTACAACGGCACCGCCCTCACCGTCTACGGCCAGCGCGGCGACCGCGTCTCCCAGGTGCAGTGCCTGCTGGCGAACCGCCGCTATCTCCCCTGGGGAGATGTCACGGGGTACTTCGGGACCAGGACCCTGGCCGCGGTGAAGAAGTTCCAGTCCCGCCATCATCTGACCGCCGACGGCAAGGTCGGCACGAAGACGTGGCGGGCGCTCTACGCCTGACCCGCGGCCGGTCTGCGCCTTCCGCGCCGCCTGAGGGCGGGCCGTCCCCGGCCGGAGCCGGGGACGGCCCGCCCTCCTCTTGCGCCTGTGTCACAGCCGTCCCGCCCCCGTCACGGCTGTCACAGTTACGCGGGCTTTCGGTCACAGCCGCTCGACAGCCCCTCCCTGCCGCTCACTGAGTGTCGTTGACCGGGCACAGGCTGATTGACCGTCACGCCGTACGCAGCCCTCGCCGGCTACCCGGGCCGACCCTGCACACGGCGCCAAGGAGGTGCGCAGAGATGACCGACGCAGAGATGACCGACGGAATGCTCTGGTCCTACAAGGAGATCGCCGCTCATATCCAGGTGCAGCCGGACACCGTGCGCTCGTACCGCAAGCACGGACTGCTGCCGGAGCCGGATCTGGTGGAGGGCGGCAAGCCGTACTGGTTCGCCGATACGGTCAGAGCCTGGGTGGCGCGCCGGCCCGGGCATCGGGGCCGGCGGGAGCGGGCGGACTGAACCGGCGCGGCTCCGTGGCTCGTGGGCCCCGTCCGGCGCGGGGCCTACCATCACGGGATGACCGACCCGATAGCGCACGACCCGCCGGACCCGAAGGATCCGCAGGACCCGGCACCCCCGCGGGCCGCCGCTCCCGCCCGGATCGCGGTGATCGGCGCCGGTGCGATCGGCGGCTACCTCGCCGCCCTCGCGCAGTGGGCCGGTCTCGAGGTCACCGTATGCGTCCGCAGTCCCCTGGACGCCCTCACCGTCGAGACCGGCGGTGAGGTACGCAGGGCGGCGGTGGGGTTCGCCACCGACCCGGCGCGGGTCGCGCCCGTCGACTGGGTGCTGCTGGCCACCAAGGCGCAGGACACCGCGGGCGCCGAGGGCTGGCTGCGGCGGCTGTGCGGTCCCGGCACTGCCGTCGTCGTCGTGCAGAACGGCGTCGGGCACCGTGCGCGGGTCGCCCCGTACGTCCCGGAGGGCACCGGGATCCTGCCCGCGCTGGCGTATATCTCCGCGGAACGCCTCGCCCCGGGGCGGATCCGGCATCACATCGCCAGTGAACTCCACGTGCCCGAGGGACCCTTGGCCGACGGGTTCGCCGCTGCGCTGGCGGACAGCGGGCTGACGGTGCGGCCCGTCGGCGACTTCACCACCGAAGCCTGGCGCAAGCTCTTCGTCAACCTGGCGCTCAACCCCCTCACCGCCCTTCTCCAGCAGCGGATGGGTGTCTTCGCCGACCCCGAAATGGTCGCGCTCACCCGCGATCTGCTGCGCGAGGCGGCCGTCGTGGCGCGCGCGGAAGGCGCGGACATCGGTGAGCAGGACGTCGGCAACACCCTGGAGATCTACCGGGCGATTCCGCCCGACGGCGGCTCCTCGATGCTCTTCGACCGCCTCGCGGGCCGCCCCATGGAGCACGAGTACCTCACCGGCGCGGTGGTCCGGGCCGGTGAACGGCACGGCATCGCCACCCCGTTGAACGGCATGCTGCTGACGTTGCTGCGCGCGGTCGACCGCGAGTTGCGGGCCTGAGCCCGGGGTGCGCGGCTACGGGGGCGGCGCCGCGGAGCCGCGGATCTCCAGGGAGGGCACCGCCAGCCGGCGGTCGGCGGGCCGTTCGGGGTGCGCGATGCGGTCGAGCAGGCACTGTGCGGCGCGGCGTCCGACGTCGTAACCGGCGTTGTCGACGGTGGTCAGCCACAGGTGCCGGATGCGGGCGAGATAGGTGTTGTCGCAGCCGATCAGGGAGAGGTCGCGGGGCACTTCGAGGCCCAGTTCCTGCGCCGCCGACAGCGCACCGACTGCGGAGATGTCGTTGAACGCGAAGACGGCGGTGGGGCGTTCGCGGCCCGCGGCCGACTGGCCGCCGAGCATCCGGACGGCCGCCCGGTAGCCGCCTTCCTCGGTGCCGTCGGCCGGCTCGACCGTGGCGTCCGCGCGGAGTCCGTGCTCGTGCATGGCCGCTTCGAAGCCGCGGCGGCGCAGTTCGCCGACGCTGCCCCGGCCGGCGATATGGGCGATCCGGCGGTGGCCGAGCCCGATGAGGTGTTCGGTGGCGAGCCGGGCGCCGTGCTCGTCGTCGTTGGCGACGGTGTCCACCTTCGGCAGCCGGGGGTCGTGGCTGCCCGCGACGACGGTCGGCAGTCGTTCCGCCGCCTCGGCGAGCGCGGCGGTGTCGGCGTCGGACAGGGTGCCGACCGCGACCAGGCCGTCCACCTGCAGCTCCAGGAAGGCGCGGGTGGCGTCCTCGCCGGTACGGCGGCCCAGCCGTCCGTCGGCCATCAGCATGCGCAGGCCGTGGGTGTGCAGCACGGAGTTCAGGCCGTCCAGCAGCTCGACGAACCAGGGGTTGCGCATGTCGTCGAGCAGTACGCCCACGGTGTGGGTACGGCGCGCCACCAGGCTGCGGGCGGCGGCGTTGGGCCGGTAGCCGAGCTCCTCGATGGCGTCCAGGACGGCCCGGCGCTTGGCGTCGCTGACCCGTGGCGACCCCTGCAGGACGAGGGAGACGAGGGATTTGGAGACGCCGGCGCGCTCGGCCACGCCGCGGATCGTGGGGGCACCGGCTCCCTTGGACCGTTCCATGGACCGAAATCCTTCCACCGGGGCGGGGCCTCGTCAACGCGGGGTTCGGCGCCACCCGTTTTCCCTGTGCGCAAGGGTTGACTTGCGGATGTCCGGACATGCAGGGTGCCGGGAAACGGATCGTTGGACCGTTCCAAAGTTCGTCCAACGGTGCTCGTCCAACGGTTCAGGGCCTCCCTGGGGTTCATGACCTCCCGAAAGGAACCGACGCATGAAGATCGGGCTGATCGGCACCGGGCGCATCGGCGCGTTCCACGCCGCGACCCTCCGGAACGTCCCGGGTGTCACCGGGCTCGTGGTCGCGGATGCGGACCCCGCACGCGCCGCATCGCTGGCGGAGTCGCTCGGCGTACGGGCCGCCGCGGGCATCGAGGAGATGTACGCGGACGGCCTGGACGGCGTGGTGATCACCGCCGCGACCAGCGCGCACGCCACGCTCATCCACCAGGCCCTGGACGCCGGGGTGCCGGTGTTCTGCGAGAAGCCGGTGGCGCTGGACGTGCCCGGCACCGTCGGCGTGGTGCAGCGGGCCGGGGCCGGGACGGTGCCCGTACAGATCGGTTTCCAGCGCCGCTTCGACGCGGGCTACCGCGCCGCGCGGGAGGCGCTGCGCTCCGGCGAACTGGGCTGGCTGCACACCCTGCGCGCCTGCACCAGCGACCAAACGCCGCCGCCGGCCGGCTATATCCCCACCTCCGGCGGGCTGTTCCGGGACTGCAGCATCCATGACTTCGACATCCTGCGCTGGCTGACCGGCCGCGAGGTGGTCTCGGTGTACGCGCAGGGCGCGAACCGCGGTGCGTCCTTCTTCGCCGACGGCGATGACGTCGACACCTGCGCGGCGCTGCTGCGCTTCGACGACGACACGCTGGCCACCGTCACGGCGACCCGCTACAACGGCGCGGGCCACGACGTCCGGCTGGAGGTCTGCGGCTCCGAGGGTGCCCGCTTCGTGGGCCTGGACGACCGCGCGCCGCTGCCGTCGGCGGAGCCGCAGCTGTCGTGGCAGCGGTCGGCCGTCCCGTACGCCACCTTCATGGAGCGCTTCCACGATGCGTACGTCACGGAGCTGGGCGTCTTCGTCGAGGTCGCCGCGGGCCGGGTGCCGAATCCGTGCCCGCCCGCCGAGGCGCTGGAGGCGCTGTACGTCGCCGAGGCGTGCGACCGCTCCCGCCGGACCGGTGAACCGGTCACCGTCGCGGACCTCCGCGCCACCGCCGGCGGGGGCGCGGGCGGGGCCGTCGGGAGCAACGGCGGTACGGCGCCGGGAGCGTGACCGGCCTCGGTGCCATAAGCCTGGGCACGCTGGTGCTCGCCGCGCTGCTGGTGGGGGTCTCGAAGACCGCCGTCAGCGGCGTGGGGGCGCTGAGCGTCGCGCTGTTCGCCGCCGTACTGCCCGCCAAGGAGTCCACCGGCGCGCTGCTGCCGCTGCTCCTCGTCGGCGATGTGCCGGCCGTACGCGCCTACCGCCGGCACGCCGACTGGCGCGCCCTGCTGCGGCTGTTGCCGTCGGTCGCGGCCGGCATTGTGCTCGGCGTCGCCTTCGTCGCCCGGGCCGATGACACCACCGTCCGCCGCACCATCGGCGCGCTGCTGCTGACGATGGTGCTGCATCACCTGTGGCAGCGGGCGCGGGAACGGCGCGTAACGTCACCGCACTTGCCGTCCCCGCACCCGCCGTCACCGCATCCCCGGGCGCTGCTCTTCGGTCTGGTCGCCGGTTTCGCCACCATGGTCGCCAATGCCGGCGGCCCCGCCATGTCCCTCTATCTGCTCACCTCCGGTTTCTCCGTGCTCGGGTTCCTGGGCACCGGTGCCTGGTTCTTCCTGATCGTCAACGCCGTCAAGCTGCCGTTCAGCGCCGGTCTGGGCCTGATCGCGCCCGGTGCCCTCGCCCTGGACGCCGCGCTCGCCCCCGCCGTCATCGCCGGCGCGGCCCTCGGGCGATCCTGCGTACAGCGCATCGACCAGGCGCTCTTCGCGCGGCTGGTGCTGGCCTTCACCGCCCTTTCCAGCCTCAACCTGCTGATCTGACAAGGGAGTTGACGCCCGCACCGCGGCCGTCAGCCCAGCTTCACCCGCCAGTTGTTGGCCCGCATCCGGCGCCCCTTCGGGTACTCGATCTCGCATTCCTCCCGGAAGCCGAATCCCGCCTTCCGAGCCACGGCGTTGGACGCGGCGTGCGCCACCGACGGGAAGGCGTGCAGATAGCGGTGGCGCCCCTTGACCCTGGCCACCGCTATGACCTCGCGCGCCGCGGCCGCCGCGATGCCCCGCCCCTGGAACTCGGGCAGCACACCCCAGCCCGTCTCATACGCCCGCTCGCCCCGCCAGCTGAGCTCCCAGTAGCCGACCGAACCCACCAGCGTCCCCCCGGCGCCGTCTCCCGTCGCGCCGTCCCCGCCCTCGTCCCCCACTGCGCCCCCCGTGCCGTCCCCCTCCGTCAGCACCACCCGGAACATCTGCCCCGTCCCGTCGAGCCCGAGATACCGCCCGTGCCGGGCGACCACCTGCGCCTCGGTCTCCGGGCCGCCGAGATGCTCGGTCATCTCCGGCGTGTTGAGCCGGTGCAACAGGTCGATGTCGTCCGCCGTCCACTCCTCGATCCGCACCCGGGGTGCGCCTGTTCCCCTCGTCATGCAGACCACGTTAGGACCCGCCACTGACAATCGGCCGCCACCTGGGCAGCGGGCCACCGGGCCTGGGCAAGACGGCCGACGGACTCGACGAAACCGCCGGTCAGAAGCCATTCCGCAGACCCGAGTCACCTTCCGCGAGTCCGAGTCACCTTCCGCGAGTCCGGGTCACCTTTCCGCGGTCTCAGTCACCCGGCCGGGCCCGTGTCCCCCCGGGCGGCCGTCACCTCGCCGCATCCCCCGCGGCCGTCCGCGCCGTTCCCGGACCCATTGCCTTCGCCTTCGCCCGCGGCGTTCCGCGGCCCGCCGGAGGCGGCCCCGCCGCCTCCGTCCGCCGGAACCCGCATGGCGCGGCGGCGGGCGATCCACTGGACGCCGGTGCCCGCCGCGGCGACCGCGCAGGAGACGCCGATGCCGATTCCGGCGGCGTAGAGGCGGTTGCCCGCGGCGGCGCTGCCCATGTAGCCGAGGCCGACCGAGTAGGTGGCCCACAGCACCTCGGCGGAGCCCGCGCCGATCACGTATTTGCGCAGGGGGTAGCGCAGGACTCCGGAGGCCAGCGCGCCGGCGATCCGCCCGCTGGGCAGGAACCGTACGCCGATCACGAACGGCAGGCCGTAGCGCTCGATATGGGCGAAGGTCCACTCCAGCAGTGCCCGTCGGCGGGGGCTGCGCCGCATCCAGGACCGTACGGCCCCGCCGAACCGCCGTGCCACGAGATACATCAGCACATCGCCCAGCAGTGCGCTGCCCGCGACGACCAGCAGGATCAGGGGCAGGAACGCATGACCCTCGGAGGCGAGTACTCCGGCCGTGACAAGGAGCGCGGAATTGGGGACCAGCGGTGGCAGGGTGGTGAGCACCAGCAGGCCGTAGGCGAATACGTCCATCCGGCCGCCTCCTCGGTCCGCCCTGCCCCGAGTCCGTACCCCAAGGCTGACGCGTGGCGGGGCGCACGGCAACGCGTGGCGGGCCGAGGTTGGATTGATACCCCCTAGGGGTATAAAGTGAAGGCGCAGGGAGACACCGGGCGCCATCGGCGCTTCTCCCGGCACTCCGGTTCCGTGCCGGACACGGAACACATCGGCACCACGAGGAGAGAACCATGACTGCGACGCCTGTCACCTCCGGCGCAGCCGCCCCGTCCGCCACGTCGGCGAACGGTTCCTGCTGCTCGCCCGGGGGCTCCTGCCACTCGGACGCCGGGGCCGCCGCGCAGGCCGGCGAGGTGACCACCACCTACAAGGTCACCGGCATGACCTGCGGTCACTGCGAGGGGGCCGTGTCCGCCGAGATCGACGAGATCGAGGGCGTCACCTCGGTGCAGGCGGTCGCGGCCACCGGGCTGGTGACCGTCACCTCCGCCGCCCCGCTGGACGACGAAGCCGTGCGCGCGGCCGTCGACGAGGCCGGCTACGAGCTCGTGGGCCGGGCCTGATCCGTATGTCCGGTGCCCCCGCACAGGCGCGGGTCGAGCTCGCGATCGGCGGGATGACCTGCGCCTCGTGCGCCGCACGGATCGAGAAGAAGCTCAACCGCATGGCGGGCGTCGCCGCCACCGTCAACTACGCGACGGAGAAGGCGCGGATCTCGTACGAGGACGGGGTCTCGGTCGCGGACCTGATCGCGACGGTCGAGAAGACCGGCTATACGGCCGAGCGTCCGGCGGCCCCGGAGTCCCGGCCGGCCGCAGGGGAACCTCCGGAAAAGACGCCGGAGGAGACACCGGGCGAGGACCTGGCGGCGCTCCGCCACCGGCTGGCGGTCTGTTCCGCGCTGACCGTTCCGGTGATCGTCCTGGCGATGGTGCCCGCGCTGCAGTTCACGGGCTGGCAGTGGCTGTCCCTGGCACTGGCCGCGCCGGTCGTCGTCTGGGGCGGCCTCCCCTTCCACCGCGCCGCCTGGACCAATCTGCGGCACGGCGCCGCCACTATGGACACCCTGGTCTCCCTGGGGACGCTGGCCGCCTTCGGCTGGTCGCTGTGGGCGCTGTTCTTCGGTGATGCCGGTATGCCGGGTATGCGGCACGGCTTCGATCTCACCGTCGCGTCCACGGCCGGGCCCTCGCAGATCTATCTGGAGACCGCGGCCGGAGTGACCGCCTTTCTGCTGCTGGGCCGCTATCTGGAGGCCCGCTCGAAGCGGAAGGCGGGCGCGGCGCTGCGGGCGCTGCTGGAGCTGGGCGCCAAGGACGTGACCGCGCTGCGGGGTGAGGGGGGCGAGCGCGGAGCGCTCTCCGGCCGGGGCGGTGGCCGGGCGGCGGGCGGGCACGAGGTCCGGGTGCCGGTGGCCGACCTGCGGGTCGGTGACCGGTTCGTCGTGCGGCCCGGGGAGACCATCGCCACGGACGGGCGGGTGACGGCGGGTGTGTCGGCCGTCGACGCCTCGATGCTGACCGGGGAGTCGGTGCCGGTGGAAGTGTCCCCGGGTGACGGTGTCACCGGGGCGACGGTGAACGTCTCGGGCCGCCTGGAGGTCGAGGCCACCCGGGTCGGGGGCGACACCCAGCTGGCGCGGATGGCACGGCTGGTGCAGGAGGCACAGAGCGGCAAGGCGGCGGTGCAGCGGCTGGCCGACCGGATCTCGGCGGTGTTCGTCCCGGTGGTGCTGGTGATCGCGGTGGGCACGCTGGCCGGCCGGCTGCTCGTGAGCGGGGACGCCGCGGCGTCGTTCACGGCCGCGGTGGCGGTGCTGATCATCGCCTGCCCGTGCGCGCTCGGGCTGGCCACACCGACGGCGCTGATGGTGGGCACCGGGCGCGGCGCCCAGCTGGGCATTCTGATCAAGGGGCTGGAGGTGCTGGAGTCGACCCGCCGGGTGGACACCGTCCTCCTGGACAAGACGGGGACGGTCACCAGCGGGCGGATGCGGCTCCAGGAGGCGGTGGCGGCCGACGGGGTCGCGGTGGCCGGGCTGCTGCGGCTGGCGGGGGCGCTGGAGCATGCCTCCGAGCATCCGGTGGCGCGGGCCGTCGCGGAGGGCGCACGGGAGCGGACGGGGACGCTGCCCGGCGTGACGGGCTTCGCGAACGTGCCGGGGCTGGGCGTGCGCGGCACGGTCGACGGCCATCGGGTGCTGGCGGGCCGGGCGCGGCTGGCCGAGGGCGCCGGTATCGCGCTGCCGGCCGGGCTGCGGGCGGCGCTGGCGGCGGCCGAGGCGGCGGGCCGTACGGCCGTGGTGGTGGCCTGGGACGGGGAGGCGCGCGGGGTGCTGGCGGTCGCCGATGCGGTGAAGCCCACCAGCGCCGAGGCGGTGCGGGAGCTGCGCGCGCTGGGGCTGACGCCGGTCCTGCTGACCGGTGACAACAAGGCGGTCGCGGAGGCGGTCGCGGCCGAGGTGGGCATCGACGAGGTGATCGCCGAGGTGCTGCCGGAGGACAAGGTGGCGGTCGTGGCGCGGCTGCGGGCCGGGGGCCGTACGGTCGCGATGGTCGGCGACGGCGTCAATGACGCGGCGGCGCTGGCCGCCGCCGATCTGGGGCTGGCCATGGGGACCGGCACGGACGCGGCCATCGAGGCGGGCGATCTCACGCTCGTACGGGGCGATCTGCGGGTGGCGGCGGAGGCGATCCGGCTGGCCCGTGCCACCCTCGCCACGATCAAGGGCAATCTGTTCTGGGCGTTCGGCTACAACGTGGCGGCGCTGCCGCTTGCGGCGGCCGGCCTGCTGAACCCTATGATCGCGGGCGCGGCGATGGCGTTCTCGTCCGTCTTTGTGGTCAGCAACAGCCTGAGACTGCGAACGTTCACATAGTTCTCACAACTGACACAACACCCATACGGCACGGCCTGGATCTCCAACTCGTAACCCTTGACCGGATTCGCCCTTTATGGCAAGAGACCCAGATCACACTCATGGGAACGTAACCATTGAGGGGGGTCGCGAGTCTAACCGGACAGTGCAGGCACCCCGGCGGCGCCTGCACCGCACATGCCGTGCGGGTCTTGGGGGATCTGACACGGCTACGCGTTGGCCGGGGCGACGCGCCCGGGGAGCTTGAGCGGCCCTCCCGAATGTGCGCGTCCCGGCAGATCGCGGTGCAACCCGGAACGCCCGGAAGGATCCCGTGGGGGGAATCCACCCGGGACAAGGGAAGCGCCCCGCACTCTGGACCCGTGGGGGGATCCGGAGGCGGGGCGCTTTTCGCTTCTTTTGGGGGCTCGGTTCGCCCCCTTTTTGGAGCTCGGTTCGCCAGCGCCGCCCCAGAGAGCAGGCGCGGGGGTCAGCGCTCCTCGACGGGCACGAAGTCGCGCTCGACGGCACCGGTGTAGATCTGCCGCGGGCGGCCGATACGGGAGCCGGGCTCCTTGATCATCTCGTGCCACTGGGCGATCCAGCCGGGCAGCCGGCCGAGCGCGAAGAGCACGGTGAACATCTCGGTCGGGAAGCCCATGGCCCGGTAGATCAGACCGGTGTAGAAGTCGACGTTCGGGTAGAGCTTGCGCGAGACGAAGTAGTCGTCGGAGAGCGCGTGCTCCTCCAGCTTGAGGGCGATGTCCAGCAGCTCGTCGGACTTGCCGAGCGCGGAGAGGACGTCGTGCGCCGCCGCCTTGATGATCTTCGCCCGGGGGTCGAAGTTCTTGTAGACGCGGTGCCCGAAGCCCATGAGCTTCACGCCGTCTTCCTTGTTCTTCACCTTGCGGATGAAGGAGTCGACGTCGCCGCCGTCGCGCTGGATGCCCTCCAGCATCTCCAGCACGGACTGGTTGGCGCCGCCGTGCAGCGGGCCCCACAGGGCGCTGATGCCGGCGGAGATCGAGGCGAAGAGGTTCGCCTGCGAGGAACCGACCAGGCGCACCGTGGAGGTCGAGCAGTTCTGCTCGTGGTCGGCGTGCAGGATCAGCAGCTTGTCCAGGGCGCTGACGACGACCGGGTCGAGCTCGTAGTCGGCAGCCGGCACCGAGAAGGTCATCCGCAGGAAGTTCTCGACGTAACCGAGGTCGTTGCTCGGGTAGACGACCGGGTGGCCGACCGACTTCTTGTAGGCGTACGCCGCGATCGTCGGAAGCTTGGCCAGCAGCCGGATCGTGGAAATATGGCGCTGCTGCTCGTCGAACGGGTTGTGGCTGTCCTGGTAGAACGTCGACAGCGCGCTGACGACCGACGACAGCATCGCCATCGGGTGGGCGTCGCGCGGGAAGCCGTCGTAGAAACGCTTGACGTCCTCGTGAAGCAGGGTGTGGTAGGTGATGTCCTGCTTGAAGGCCGACAGCTGGTCGACGGTGGGCAGCTCACCGTTGATCAGGAGATACGCGGTCTCGACGAACGTGCTGCGCTCTGCGAGCTGCTCGATCGGATACCCGCGGTAACGAAGAATTCCCTGTTCACCGTCGAGATAGGTGATCGCGGATTTGTATGCCGCGGTATTGCCGTAACCGGAATCCAGGGTCACCAGACCGGTCTGGGCGCGCAGCTTCGAGATGTCGAAGCCCTTGTCGCCGACCGTGCTGTCGACGACCGGGTAGCTGTATTCGCCGTCCCCGTAACGCAGTACTACAGAGTTGTCGCTCACGTCATCCCTCACCGACGTTGTGCCTCTTCTTCGAGGTGCCCTGACTGCCTATACCTTCCCCCATTTGGACCTTGGATGTGCACTCGGGGTCGGCCATAGGGCCCTATCGCGGCACTCAGTGCCGCGCTGATGTCCATCCTGCTCCCCTTCGCCCCGATTGGGAAAGAGGAGTGACATCACATGGCGGCGGCGAGCCGGTGATCGAGCGCCGTACACCGCCGACCGGCGGATACGGTGCGCACGGCCTGCCCCAGGGCCTTCCGGGAACCGACCAGCACGACCAGACGTTTTGCCCTGGTCACGGCGGTATACAGCAGATTGCGCTGCAGCATCATCCACGCTCCGGTCGTGACCGGAATCACCACCGCTGGATACTCACTACCCTGCGAGCGGTGAATCGTCACGGCATAGGCGTGTGCCAATTCGTCCAATTCATCGAAGTCGTAGGGGACCTCCTCGTCCTCGTCGGTGAGCACGGTCAGCCGCTGCTCGACGGTGTCCAGGGCGGTGACCACCCCCACCGTCCCGTTGAAGACGCCGTTGCGGCCCTTGTCATAGTTGTTTCTGATCTGGGTGACCTTGTCGCCCACCCGGAAGACCCGGCCGCCGAACCGGCGCTCGGGCAGATCGGGGCGGGCAGGGGTGACGGCCTGCTGGAGGAGGCCGTTCAGGGCACCCGCGCCGGCCGGGCCGCGGTGCATCGGGGCCAGCACCTGGACATCCCGGCGCGGGTCGAGCCCGAACTTCGCCGGGATCCGGTGCGCCGCCACGTCCACCGTCAGCCGCCCGGCCGCCTCGGTGTCCTCCTCGGCGAACAGGAAGAAGTCCTTCAGCCCCGTCGTCAGCGGCGGCACACCGGAGTTGATGCGGTGCGCGTTGGTGACCACCCCGGACTGCTGCGCCTGGCGGAAGATCCTGGTCAGCCGCACGGACGGAACAGTCCCGCCCGTCGCCCGACCACCACCCCTGTCCGACGCGCCGGGCGCGGCCCCTCCCCCGGCGAGCAGATCCCGCAGCACCTCGCCCGCGCCCACCGACGGCAGCTGGTCGACATCCCCGACCAGCAGCAGATGGGCGCCCGGCGGCACCGCCTTGACGAGTTTGTTGGCCAGCAGCAGATCCAGCATCGACGCCTCGTCGACGACCACCAGATCGGCGTCCAGCGGGCGGTCCGCGTCATAGGCGGCGTCCCCGCCGGGCTTGAGCTCCAGGAGGCGGTGGACCGTGGAGGCGTCCGCCCCGGTCAGCTCCGACAGCCGCTTGGCCGCCCGCCCGGTGGGCGCCGCCAGCACCACCTTCGCCTTCTTCGCGCGGGCCAGCTCCACCACGGAGCGCACCGTGAAGGACTTGCCGCAGCCGGGCCCGCCGGTCAGCACCGCCACCTTCTGCGTCAGCGCCAGCCGCACCGCCGCCTGCTGCTCCGGTGCCAGCTCGGCCCCCGTACGCCGCGCCAGCCACGCCAGCGCCTTGTCCCAGTCCACGTCCCCGAACGCCGGCATCCGGTCCCCGTCGCTGCGCATCAGCCGGGTCAGCCGCCCGGCCAGCGAGATCTCGGCGCGGTGGAACGGCACCAGATAGACGGCGGTGACGGGCTCCCCGTCGCTGCCGGGCACCTGCTCGCGCACCACGCCCTCGGGGTCGTCGGCCAGCTCCCCCAGGCAGTCGATGACCAGGCCGGTGTCCACCTGGAGCAGCTTGACCGCATCCGCGATCAGCCGCTCCTCGGGCAGGAAGCAGTGCCCCTGGTCCGTCGACTGCGACAGCGCGTACTGCAGGCCCGCCTTGACGCGGTCCGGACTGTCGTGCGGAATGCCCACCGCCTGCGCGATGCGGTCGGCCGTCAGGAAGCCGATGCCCCAGACATCGGCGGCGAGGCGGTAGGGCTGGTTGCGGACGACGGAGATGGAGGCGTCGCCGTACTTCTTGTAGATCCGCACCGCGATCGACGTCGAGACGCCGACGCCCTGGAGGAAGACCATCACCTCCTTGATGGCCTTCTGCTCCTCCCACGCCGCGCCGATCATCTTCGTGCGCTTGGGGCCCAGCCCCGGGACCTCGATGAGCCGCCCGGGCTCCTTCTCGATGACGTCGAGGGTGTCCGTGCCGAAGTGTTCGGTGATGCGGTCGGCGATGCGCGGGCCGATGCCCTTGATCAGGCCCGAGCCGAGATAGCGGCGGATGCCCTGGATCGTGGCCGGCAGGACGGTGGTGTAGTTCTCGACGGTGAACTGCTTGCCGTACTGCGGATGGGAGCCCCAGCGCCCCTCCATCCGCAGGGATTCCCCGGGCTGCGCCCCCAGCAGTGCGCCGACGACCGTGAGGAGATCGCCCGCGCCGCGGCCGGTGTCGACCCGCGCGACGGTGTAGCCGGTCTCCTCATTGGCGTAGGTGATCCGCTCGAGGACCCCTTCCACCACCGATCCTCTGACCACGCCCCGATCCATGCCCTGCCCCATGCCCTGACGGTACCGCCGGGGTCTGACAACGCGCCGGGGCCGGGCAGTTCCCCGGCCTGCGATCGAGGGGCCCGCCTGATGGCCGGGCCCCTCGATTCCCTCCCCTTCTCGTCGGCCTCCGGATCCCCCCGGTTCCTCCCCCGTTGAGGCCGACGCCACCTATGACCTCCGAGAGCCCTCCTCGGTTGCACTTCCGGTGAGTTATTTCTTGATTACCGCACGTGCCGCTTGTTGGTCACCTGTTGTTCACCGGACATGGGTGGCGAACCGCTCCACGATCTCGGCCAGAACCTCCGCCCCGTCCCTCGCCCACAGCGCCGGGCTGAAGATCTCCACCTCGATGGGGCCCCGGTAGCCGGCCGCGTCCACCCGCTCCCGGAACCAGCGCAGATCCACCGATCCGTCACCGAGCTGCCCGCGCCCCAGCAGGACGCCCTCGGGCAGCGGCGTGACCCAGTCGGCCAACTGGAAGGCGGCGATACGGGATCCGGCCCCGCCGGCGCCGCCCGCGCGGGCGATCCCCGCGCCGACCGTGTCGTCCCACCACAGGTGGTAGGTGTCCACCACGACCCCCACCTGGCCGGCGGGGAAGCGTTCGGCGAGGTCGAGGGCCTGGGCGAGCGTGGAGACCACACAGCGGTCCGCCGCGTACATCGGGTGCAGCGGTTCGAGCGCCAGCCGTACGCCCCGTCCGGCGGCGTACGGCGCCAGCTGGGCGAGCGCGTCGGCGATCCGCTCCCGGGCGCCGGACAGATCGCGGCTGCCGGGCGGCAGCCCGCCGGAGACCAGGACCAGGGTGCCGGTGCCGAGGACCGCGGCCTCGTCGATCGCGGCCCGGTTGTCCTCCAGGGCCGCCGCGCGCTCCCCGGGATCCTCGGCGGTGAAGAAGCCGCCCCGGCACAGGCTGGTGACCTCCAGCCCGGCGTCCCGTACGAGACGGGCCGCCGCCGCCACCCCGTAGTCCCGCACCGGCGCGCGCCACAGGCCCACGCCCCGTACGCCCGCCCGCGCGCACCCGTCCGCCAGCTCCGGAAGGGACCACTGCCGGACGGTCTCCTGATTGAGGCTCAGACGGGAGAGGACGCCGTCGCCCCCGTCGCCGTCGCCCGGGCCGCCGTCGCTCATGTCGCCGCCCTCTCCGTCTTCTCTGTCCTCTCCGCCCCGTACACCGCAAGCAGCCTGCCCATCCGGGCGGCGGCGAGCTCCCGGTCCGGGAACAGGCCGAGCCCGTCGGCCAGTTGGTAGGCACGCCGCAGATGCGGCAGCGAGCGGGCCGACTGGAGGCCCCCGACCATGGTGAAGTGCGACTGGTGGCCGGCGAGCCAGGCCAGCAGGACGACGCCGGTCTTGTAGTAGCGGGTGGGCGCCCGGAAGAGGTGCCGGGAGAGGGCGACGGTCGGGTCCAGGGCGGCACGGAAGCCCTCCCGGTCGCCCTCGTCCAGGAGGCGTACGGCCGCGGCGGCCAGCGGGGCCAGCGGGTCGAAGACGCCCAGCAGCGCATCGCTGTGGCCGTGGTCGTCACCCGCGATCAGCTCGGGGTAGTGGAAGTCGTCGCCGGTGTAACAGCGCACGGCGCCGGGAAGCCGCCGGCGCAGCCGGATCTCCCGCCCCGCGTCCAGGAGGGAGACCTTGACGCCGTCCACCTTGTGGGGACGGCCGGCGATGATGCGCACCAGGGTGTCCGTGGCGGTGTCGAGGTCCGTACTGCCCCAGTAGCCCTCCAGCGCCGGGTCGAACATCGGGCCCAGCCAGTGGAGGACGACCGGTCCGGCGGCCTGGCGCAGCAGGTGGCCGTAGAGGTCCAGATAGTCGTCGGGCCCGGTGGCGGCCGCGGCGAGCTGCCGGGACGCCATCAGGACCGGGCGGCCGCCGGCGTTCTCGACCAGCTCGAGCTGTTCCTCGTACGCGGCCCGCACCTGCGCCAGCGAGGCGCCGTGGGGCGGGAGTTGGTCGGTGCCGACGCCGCAGGCCAGCAGGCCGCCCACGGCGTGTGCCTCGGCGGCGGAGCGGCGGATCAGCTCGGCGGCGGCCGGCCAGTCCAGGCCCATGCCGCGCTGCGCGGTGTCCATCGCCTCGGCCACGCCCAGGCCGTGCGACCAGAGGTGGTGGCGGAAGGCGAGGGTGGCGTCCCAGTCGAGGGCGGCGGGGCCGTCGGGCGTGGTGTCGGCGTACGGGTCGGGGACCACATGGGCGGCGGCGAAGACCGTACGGGAGCGGGGCCGCACGGCGGCGGTCAAAGGGTCAGCTCCGGAACGTCCAGACGGCGGCCCTCGGCCGACGACTTCAGGCCGAGCCCGGCGAGCTGGACGCCCCGGGCGCCGGCCGCCAGATCCCAGTGCCAGGGCTCGTCGCGGACGACATGGCGCAGGAACAGCTCCCACTGCGCCTTGAAGGCGTTGCCGAACTCGTCGTTGTCCGGCACCTCCTGCCACTGCTCGCGGAACCGTCCGTCCGCCGGGATGTCCGGATCCCATACCGGCCTGGGGGTGGCGGAGCGGTGCTGGACCCGGCAGCCGCGCAGCCCGGCGACGGCCGAGCCCTCGGTGCCGTCCACCTGGAACTCCAGCAGCTCCTCGCGGTGCACCCGCACCGCCCAGGAGGAGTTGATCTGCGCGACGATCCCGCCGGCCAGCTCGAAGACGGCGTACGCGGCGTCGTCGGCGGTGACCTCGTACGGCGTGCCGGACTCGTCCCAGCGGCGCGGGATATGCGTGGTGAAATGCGCCTGTACGGACCTGACCGGCCCGAACAGCTCGTGCAGGACGTACTCCCAGTGCGGGAACATATCGGCCGCGATGCCGCCGCCGTCCTCGGCGCGGTAGTTCCAGGAGGGGCGCTGGGCCGGCTGCCAGTCGCCCTCGAAGACCCAGTAGCCGAACTCGCCCCGTACGGACAGGATGCGGCCGAAGAAACCGCCCTCGGCCAGGCGGCGGAGCTTGCGCAGTCCGGGCAGGAAGAGCTTGTCCTGGACGACGCCGTGTTTGACGCCGGCGTCGCGCGCCGCCCTGGCCAGCTCCAGGGCGCCGGACAGCCCGGTGGCGGTGGGCTTTTCGACGTACAGATGCTTTCCGGCGGCGATCGCCTTCTTCACCGCCTCCTCGCGGGCGGCGGTGATCTGTGCGTCGAAGTAGACGTCGATGCTGTCGTCGGCCAGTACGGCGTCGAGGTCGGTGCTCCATTCCCGCAGGCCGTACCGTTCGGCCAGGGCCCGCAGCCTGGGCGCGGAGCGGCCGACGAGGACGGGTTCGGGCATGATCACCGTCCCGTCCCCGAGGCCGATGCCGCCCTGTTCCCGCAGGGCGAGGAGGGAGCGGACCAGATGCTGGCGGTGGCCCATGCGTCCGGTCACGCCGTTCATGGCGATGCGTACGGTCGTGTGCGTCACGGTCCGGCCTCTCTCGCGCGGTGCGGGACGGGAGTCGCGATCCCTTGTCCAGGGGCAGCCCCTGCTTGAGCCGGAGGTTAGTTTTCCCTCGGTGCGCAGCCGTGATGCGACACCGCCCGCTGCGTGGCGCGCGGTTGCCGGTGGCTGTCGGTGGCCCGCGTTAGCGTGGTCGCATGAGGGGTGGCAGGGGAAGCGCATGAGCGGTACGGACACTGCGGTGCGGTTCGCGTTCTCGACGCTGGGGGTGCCGGGGCTGCCGGTGGCGGAGGTGCTGCGGCTGGCCACCGGGGCCGGGTATCAGGGCGTCGAGCTGCGCGCGCATCCCGAGGAACCGGTGCATCCGCTGACCGGGCTGCGCGAACGGGCCGCGGTGCGGGGGCGGTTCGCGGATGCCGGTGTGGAGATCCTGGCCGTCGCCGGATATCCGAAGGTCGCCGCGGCGCGGGACGCGGCGGGTGAGGAGGAGCTGGCACAGGAGCTGGCCGAACTGGTGTTCCTCGCCGCCGATCTGGGGGCGCCGTACGTCCGGGTCTTTCCCGGTGGCGGCGGCCGTCCGGCGGAGGCCGCGGAGGCGGATGCCGCGCGGCGGCTGGCCGCGGTGGCGCCGCTCGCCGCCGAACGGGGCGTGCGCGTCCTGCTGGAGACCCATGACTCGCACCGCACGGGCGCGGCCGCGGCCCGCATCCTGGACCGCGTGGGACACCCCGCGGCCGGCGCGCTGTGGGACGTGCTGCACAGCTGGCTCGGCGGCGAGCGGCCCGCCGCGACCCATGCCGCGCTGGCCCCGCATCTGGGCTATGTCCAGGTCAAGGACGTCGCCTCGGCCGGGGACACCGCTCCGCTGCCGCTCGGCGCGGGCCGGCTGCCGCTCGCGGACGTCCTGGCCGCGCTCGGGGACGGCGCGGGCCCCGGCGGCTGGCTCTGCTGGGAGTACGAGAAGCGCTGGTACCCCGAGGCGGCCGGGCTCCCCGCCCTGCTGGCTCCGGGCCGCGCCCACCTCGAGCGCCTCCTCGGCGCCGCACCGGCTCCCTGAGCGGGTCTCCCCGGGCCCGCCCGTCACCCGTCCGGGCGCCGCCCGTCCGTACCCCTCGGGCATGCCCCGCCGCCCCGCAAACCCTGGGCGCCACCACATTCCCAGTACATTGACCGGCAATGGTTTTCCGGCTATCCGTGTCTCCTTGGACGTTTCCTTCACTTCGCCGAGGAAGCCCTCCGGAAGGAGCGCACATGCACTCCCGACGTACCGTCCTGACCACCGCCGCGGCCACCGCGGCCGCCGCCTGTGCCACCGGCGCCGCCCCCGCCGGGGCCGCCGCCGCACCCCGGCCGCCCGTCCCCGGCCCGGCCGGGTCCACCGAGGCCGCCGAGGCCCGGCTGCGCCGGATCATCTCCCGTATGACGCCGGAGGAAAAGGTCGGCCAGCTCTTCGTGATGCGCGTCTACGGGCATTCCGCGACCGATCCCGACCCGGCCGATGCCGCCGCCAACCAGCAGGAGATCGGAGTTGCCAACGCCGCCGAACTCATCGGCAAGTACCACGTCGGCGGCATCATCTACTTCGGCTGGGCGCACAACACCCGTGAGCCGCACCAGATCGCCGACCTCTCCAACGGCATCCAGAAGGCCGCCGCCGCCCAGCGCGTGCCCGTACCGCTGCTGATCTCCACGGACCAGGAACACGGGATAGTGGCCCGGATCGGCGCGCCCGCCACGCTCTTTCCCGGGGCGATGGCGCTGGGTGCGGCGGGCTCCCGCGACGACGCCCGTACGGCCGCCCGGATCGCCGGCGAGGAGCTGTATGCGATGGGCATCCGGCAGGACTACGCGCCGGACGCGGACGTCAATGTGAACGCGGCCAACCCGGTCATCGGCGTACGGTCCTTCGGCGCCGACCCGCAGGCGGTGGCGCGGCTGGTCACCGCGCAGGTGAAGGGCTATCAGGACGCCGGGGTCGCGGCCTGCGCCAAGCACTTCCCCGGGCACGGCGACACCGACACCGACAGCCATGTCGGGCTGCCGTACATCCACCACACCCAGGAGCAGTGGGAGCGGCTGGACGCGCCGCCGTTCCAGGCCGCGATCGCCGCCGGCATCGATTCGATCATGACGGCGCATATCGTCGTCCCCGCCTTCGACGCGAGCGAGGACCCGGCGACGCTCTCCCGCCCGATCATGACCGGCATCCTGCGCGAACGCCTCGGCTACACCGGCGTGGTGGTGACGGATTCGCTCGGCATGGAGGGCGTACGGGTGAAGTACGGCGACGCCCGCGCCCCGGTTCTGGCCCTCAAGGCCGGTGTCGACCAGCTCCTGAACCCGCCGGACCTCTCCGTCGCGCACGGCGCCGTCCTCAAGGCGCTGCAGGAGGGCGAGCTGTCCTGGCCCGACATCGATGCGAAGCTGCTGCGCATCCTGCTGCTGAAGGAGCGGCGCGGGCTGTTCGCCGACCCGTACACCACGCACGAGGAGGTGGACCGGGTCGTCGGGATACAGCGTCATCTCCGGTCCGCGGACCGTATCGCGGACCGCACCACCACCCTGCTGCGCAATGCGGGCGGCATGCTGCCGCTGTCCCGGCTCCGGGAGAACAAGGTGCTGGTGACGGGCGTGGACGCGGCCTCTCCGACGGGCACCGGCGGCCCGCCGACGACCGTGCTGGCGCACGCCTTCGGGGAGCTGGGCTTCGCCGCCACCGCGCTCTCCACGGGCCTGGCGCCGACGCAGACGCTGATCGACCAGGCGGTGGCGGCGCTGCGCGAACGGGATGCGGCCGTGGTGACCACGTACAACGTCACCGCGGACTCGCCCCAGCGGCAGCTGGTCGACGCGCTGCTGGCCACCGGGAAGCCGGTGGTGCAGCTGGCGGTCCGCAATCCGTACGACATCGCGCAGCTGGACGGCGTCAAGGCGGCCCTGGCGAGCTATTCGTGGACGGATGTGGAACTGCGGGCCGCGGCGCGGGTGATCGCCGGGCGGCAGAAGCCGTCGGGCCGGCTGCCGGTGCCGGTGATGCGGGCGGATGCGCCGGATACGGCGCTGTATCCGATAGGGCACGGGCTGAGGTACTGACGGCCGCCGACGGCGCGCTCCCCGTGCGGGGAGCGCGCCGTTTCCGTACCCCGGTATCCCGGTATTTCCTCGCTGTGTCCTGGCCGGTTACGGGCGGAGCAGCGGCATCCGGCGGATCTCCTGCCGGTCCAGCTTCTTGTCGTACGGGGCCTGCGCGGTGGGCTTGCCGCCGGGGGTTTGGACGCCCGCCCAGGCGAGGAGTTCGGCGGTGGCCTTGGTGCGGTCGGCGTCCTTCAGCTTCGCGATGTTGGAGCCGTGGTTGCCGCCGGGCACGGTGAACACATAGGAGTTCCGGGCGCCCTTGCCGAGCCTGAAGTGCTCCGAGCTCCACGGGTCGTACTGGCCGTTGACGAACATCATCCGGTTCGCGTGGTGACGCACCCAGCGGTCCACGTCGGGCATCGCGCGCTTGTCGAAGGTCATCGGGATGTCCTTCGGCACGAACGACCGGGAGTTGTTGATCCCCGGGTACTTCAGCAGGTCGGCCACGTTCGGGTACTGGTAGCCGGGCTCCCCGAGCTGGGTGCCCGCCTGGTAGTAGTACGGCGTGTACGACTCCATGCCCTGGTCGGTGTAGCTCGCGAAACCGCCGACCTCGTCCATCCACTTCCACAGCTCGTCGGTGGAGACGGTCGGCTTGGGCACCTTGGCGCAGGCGGTCTCGGCCGGCTGGTACTGCCAGAAGCCGAACACCAGGTCGGTGACCATGACTTCATAGGCCCGGTCGGCGTTGCCGACCCTGGTGAAGGTCTGCTTCTCCTTGTCCGCCCACTTCTGGAACCTCTTCACCATCTCGTCGCGGCGCACCAGCGCCTCGCGCTCGACGGCGGCGAGGTCGGCGCGGCACTGCGCGGTTCCGACGGTCTTGAAGAAGCGGTCGTATGCCGAGTCCTCGTCGTTCCTGACGTCGTTGGGCGCGACATAGGCGACGGTGCCGTTCATGTCCTTCGGGAAGAAACGACGGTAATAGGTGGCGGTCATACCGCCCTTGCTGCCGCCGGTGGCTATCCAGTTCTTGCCGTAGATGGCGTGCAGCGCCGTGAAGATGCGGTGCTGGTCGGTGGCCGCCTGCCGGATGTCCAGCTTCTTCCAGTCCGCGGGCTGGGGCCGCGACGGGGTGAAGTAGCGGTATTCCAGGGAAACCTGGTTCCCGTCGATGATTTTGGTGGGCTCGCTCCGGGTCGGCGTGGTGCTGACGTTGTAACCGGAGGTGAAGAACACCGTCGGGCGGTCCACCGACTTGTGCAGCAGGGTCAGCCGCTGCTGGAATTTCCCCTTCTCGGGGTGCCGGTGGTCGATCGGCTGGGTGTAATTGAGGACGAAATAGCGGTAGCCGTCGACCGGCTTCTCTTCTATGAGACTCATCCCCGGTATGGCGAGGATCCGGTCTTTTATGTCCTTGGTTCTCGGCTCGGCGGCGGTGGCCGCCCCTGCCGTGGCGCTGCCGGCGCCGACCGTGCCTATGAGCACGGCGAGCGACAGCAGTCCTCTGATGGCCTTGCGCATGCAGCCTCCCCTTGGGACAGCAAAGGTCGGGCTGAACCTATCGGCGAGTCCGGGGCGCCACCAGCCCCTTGAGGCGGAGGGCGGTACCCCCCTTCAGGGGGGGGTACCGCCCTCGTAGGCCGACGTCGCCGGAATCAGGCCACCAGCGACTCTTCCTCTCCGGTGAAGCTGCGCCACAGCTCGGCGTACCGGCCGTCCTGGGCGAGGAGCTGGGCGTGGGTGCCGTCCTCGGCGACCCGGCCCCGGTCCATCACCACGACGCGGTCGGCGCGGGCGGCGGTGGTCAGGCGGTGGGCGACGACGAGTGTCGTGCGGCGGCCCACCAGGCGTTCGGTGGCCTGGTTGACGACGGCCTCGGTGGCGAGGTCGAGGGCGGCGGTGGCCTCGTCCAGCAACAGTACGTCGGGGTCGACGAGTTCGGCGCGGGCCAGGGCGAGGAGCTGGCGCTGGCCGGCGGAGAGGTTACGGCCGCGTTCGGCGACCTCGTGGAGGTAGCCGCCGTCGAGGGTGGCGACCATGGCGTGCGCGCCGACGGCGCGGGCGGCGGCCTCCACCTCGGCGTCGGTGGCGTCCGGGCGGCCGTAGGCGATGGCGTCGCGGACCGTACCGGCGAAGAGATACGGCTCCTGGGGGACGACGCCGAGCCGGCGGCGGTAGTCGGTCAGGTCCAGGTCGCGCAGGTCGGTGCCGTCGACGCGGACCGCGCCCGAGGTCGGGTCGTAGAACCGCGCGACCAGCTTGACGAGGGTGGACTTGCCGGCGCCCGTCTCGCCGACGAAGGCCACGGTCTGGCCTGCGGGAATGGTCAGGTTGATGCCGGTCAGCGCCTGCTCGGCCTGGCCGTCGTGGGTGCCGTACCGGAAGTGCACAGCGTCGAAAGTGACGTCGCCGCGCAGCGCCGGCACCTCGCGCGGCCGCTCGGCGGCGGGTGTGGTGGCGGGCTCGCGCAGCAGCTCCTGGATGCGGCCGAGCGAGACGGAGGCCTGCTGGTAGCCGTCGAAGACCTGGGAGAGCTGCTGTACGGGGGCGAAGAACAGGTCTATGTACAGCAGATACGCGACCAGCGCACCGGCGGTGAGGGTGTTGTTGCCGACCCGTTCGGCGCCCACTATCAGCACCAGGGCCGCGGCCACGGACGACAGCAGCTGCACGAACGGGAAGTAGACGGATATCAGGAGCTGGCCGCGGACCCGGGCCTGGCGGTAGGCGGCACTGCGGTCGGCGAACCGCTCGGCGCCGCGGCGCTCGCGCCGGAACGCCTGGACGATCCGCAGTCCGGCGACGCTCTCCTGGAGATCTCCGTTGACGACGCTGATCCGCTCGCGGGCGAGTTCGTAGGCCTTCACGCTCTGCTTGCGGAAGAAGTACGTGCCGATGATCAGCGGCGGGAGGGTGGCGAAGACGACCAGGGCCAGCTGGAGGTCGATGGCGAGCAGGGCGACGAGTATGCCGAAGAAGGTGAGGAGCGAGACGAGGGCGGTGACCAGGCCGGTCTGGAGGAAGGTGGACAGGGCGTCCACGTCCGTCGTCATCCGGGTCATGATCCTGCCGGTCAGCTCGCGCTCGTAGTAGTCGAGTCCGAGGCGCTGGAGCTGGGCGAAGATCTTGAGGCGGAGGGAGTAGAGGACCCGCTCGCCGGTGCGTCCGGTCATCCGGTTGGAGCCGATCTGGGCGGCCCACTGGACCAGCACCACGACCAGGGCGATCACCGCGGCGGTCCAGACGCCGGCCAGCACGCCGCGGCGGACGCCTTCGTCGATGCCCTGCCGGATCAGGATCGGGACGAGGAGTCCGGCGATGGCGTCCACCGCGACCAGCAGCAGGGCGACGAGCAGCGGCCCGCCGAAGCCGCGCAGCAGTCTGCGCAGGCCGTAGGAGCGCTCGGGGCGCACGGCCAGGTCCTCGTCGATGTCCGGTGCGTCGGTGGCCGGCGGCAGCGCGGCGACCTTGGCGAGCAGCTCGGGGGTCGCGGGCATGCCGGCCAGCACGGCCCCGAAGCCGGGTCCGGCCGCCGTGGCTGCCGCGGACGCGGTACCTGCCGCGGCGGGCTCGGCGCCGTGCTCGCGGCGGACCCACAGCTCGGGGGTGACGGTGGTGGGGCCGGTCCGGGCGGCGCCGTCGGCCGGGGCGCGTTCGGCGGGGTCCGCCGCGACCTCGTCGGCCTCGAGCTCGTCCACTCCCAGGGCGTCCGCCTCGAACTTCAGCAGGCCGGTGGCCGCGTACTCTCCGGTGAAGGTGCCGGCGAGCGCGCCCGCCGGGTCGTGCTCGACGCCGCCCAGTTCCTCCGGGTCGGTGAGCAGTCTGCGGTAGAGCGGACAGCGCAGCTCCAGCTCCTCCTGGGTGCCGATGTCGACCAGCCGTCCGCCGTCGAGGACGGCGACCCGGTCGGCGAGCGCCAGGGTGGAGGCTCGGTGCGCGATGAGCAGGGTCGTGCGGCCCTCCATGACGCCGCGGAGCGCCTCGTGTATCTCGTGCTCGACGCGGGCGTCGACCGCCGAGGTCGCATCGTCCAGGACCAGCAGCCGGGGGTCGGTGAGGATGGCGCGGGCCAGGGCGATGCGCTGCCGCTGGCCGCCGGAGAGGGTCAGGCCCTGCTCGCCGACCTTGGTGTCGTAGCCCTCGGGCAGTGCGGAGATGAAGCCGTCGGCCTGGGCGGCGCGGGCCGCCGCACGCACCTGCTCGTCGGTGGCGTCCGGATGGCCGTAGGTGATGTTGTCGCGTACGGAGTCGGAGAACAGGAAGCTGCTCTCGGGGACGAGTCCGATGGCGGCCCGCAGCGATTCCAGGGTCAGATCGCGCACGTCGTGCCCGCCGACCAGGACCCGGCCCGCGGTCACGTCGTAGAAGCGGGGCAGCAGCAGCGAGACGGTGGACTTGCCGCTGCCGGAGGTGCCGACGAGGGCGACCGTCTCGCCGGCCTCGATCTGCAGCGAGAAGTCGTCGAGGACGGGACGGGGGGCGGGCCCGCGACCGCCCCGGGAATCCGCGTCTCCTGCGTTGTCGGCGCCTTCGGCGTTCCCGTCCTGTGCCGGGTGCGCCGGTGCGTAGCCGAACGTCACCGCGTCGAAGGTGACGGTGGCCGGGGCGTCGGCGGGCAGCTCGCGGGCGTCCGCCCGCTCCTGGACCGACGGCTCGGTGTCGATCAGCTCGTAGACCCGCTCCACACCGGCGCGCGCCTGCTGGCCGACGGTCAGCATCATCGCCAGCATCCGGACCGGTCCGACGAGCTGGGCGAGATAGGTGGAGAAGGCGACGAAGGTGCCCAGGGTGACCTGCCCCTGGGTGGCCATCCAGCCGCCGAGGGCCAGCATCGCGACCTGGCCGAGCGCCGGCACAGCCTGCAGGGCGGGGGTGTAGCGGGCGTTGAGGCGGACCGTCCGCAGCCGCCCGGCGAACAGCCGGCGGCTGACCTCGCGCAGCTTGCGGGTCTCCTGCTCCTCCTGCCCGAAGCCCTTGACCACGCGGACGCCGGTGACCGCGCCGTCCACGACGCCCGCCACCGCGGCCGCCTGGCCCTGGGCGTACCAGGTGGCGGGGAAGAGCCGGGCGCGGCTGCGCTTGGCGATGTACCAGAGGGCCGGGGCGACGGCCAGCGCGACGACGGTGAGCAGCGGCGACAGCACCGTCATCACGGCGAGGGAGATCAGGAAGAGCAGGACGTTCCCGATCATCATCGGGACCATGAACAGCAGGCCCTGGATCAGCTGAAGGTCGCTGGTGGCGCGGCCGACGACCTGGCCGGTGCTCAGCTCGTCCTGGCGCCGGCCGTCGAGCCGGGCGATGGCGGCGAACATTCTGGTCCGCAGGTCGTGCTGGACGTCGAGGGCGAGGCGGCCGCCGTAGTAGCGGCGGACATAGGTGAGGACGTAGACGACGACCGCGGCGACGATGAGCAGCGTGGCCCACGGCGCGAGGGAGCGGTCGTGCCGGACGATCACATCGTCGATGATCAGCTTCGGTACGAGCGGGACCAGCGCCATCACGGCCATCCCGGCGAGGGAGGCGCCGAGCGCGAGCAGCACGTCCTTTCGGTACTGCCAGCTGTCGCGTGTCAGCCGCCGCGCCCAGCCCTGTTGTCCCGCACCCGTCCCCGCCACCGATGCCTCCCGCACCCTCGACCTGTACCACCAGACACCAACGTCGCGCGGTGCGGATTTCATCCCGCCGCAACAATCCGGGCCGGGAAGGGGGTCTCCCTGATCCGGTGCCGGGGTGTCTCGGGGTGGTCTCAGAGGTGGTCTCAACTCAGGGGTTCCGGCCTACGGATCGCCCGCACCGGCCCTGGTGACCGTCAGCTCGGTGATCCCCGGGTGCCGGCCGGGCGGCCCGACGGTGTCCCCGTGCACCACGATGCGGACGTAGCGGGCGGGAGTCCGTCCCGCGTAGCCGGTCCCGTACCAGTGCCGGCCGTCCTGCGAGACCTGGGCGACGTAGGACTTCGGGCGGGTGGCGGTCCAGTGCGGGCTGATCCGGCCGATCGTGGTGGTCCGGCCGAGGTCGACGGTGAGGGTGGCCGTGGGGGTATCGGGGGTCCAGGCGGTGGCGGCGTTGCCGTCGACGGCCGCGGCCGCGTACATGCCGGGCTCTTCGGAGGTCGCGGTGGCGGGGGCGCAGCGGGCGGCGTCGGCGGTGGCGGCCAGGTCGGGACGGCGGGTCTTGAGGACCGCGGGCAGGCCGGAGCTCACCACCTTCTCGCCCTCCGGAGACACGAGGCGCATCGGTGCTCCGGCGGTCAGCCGCACGGTGGTGTGGTGCGCGCGGATCGCGATGTCGTACGTCCGCCCCTGCCAGCGCAGGCCGTGCAGGGTGACGCCGTCGGACAGCTGGGGCGGCAGCATCGGGTCCAGGCGCACCCGGTCCTCCTCCATCCGCAGGCCCGTCAGCCCGTGGGTGAAGGTCTGCAGAAAGCCTCCCTTGCCGGTGAGGAAGTCCTGCGCGGGCCGGCCCGCGTGCGGGTCGTCGGCGCCCGCCTTGGTGCCGCGCGCCTCGGAGAACTGCGCGAACGGGCCGCGGACGAACGGCTTGATGGCGCGCAGCAGGTAGGTGTACGTCGAGCAGCCGGCCTCGCCGATGCCGGCGGCGTCGATGGCGTGCACCGAGTCCGTCATGGCCGGGCCGTCCGGGTCGGTGCGGGCGGCGTAGTAGTCGAGGGTGCTCGCCGCCTGCTGCCGCGACATGGACCAGTGCAGCGGGTACATCAGCAGCACGGTGTCGGCCTGTTTGATGGTGGTGCCGCGGTATCCGGCGTACTGCTGGAAGACCTTGTCCCCGGCGTCGTGGGGAATGCGGAGCCGGTCGGCGATGGTCCGCCAGGCCGCCGGGGCGTGTTCGCCGAGGAGGGCGGCGGCCCGGGTGGCGTGGCGCAGGGCGGTGGCCGCTCCGGCGTTGGTGAAGACGCCGTCGTCGACACCGTTGCTGTATTCGTCGGGCCCGGCGACGTTCTTGACGGAGTAGCTGCCGTCGGGGTTACGGGTCGCCCGCGAGGCCCAGAATTCGGCGATGCCCTTGAGGACCGGCCAGCCGCGCGAGCGCAGCCAGGCGGTGTCCTTGGTGGCGAGGTAGTACTGCCAGGCGGCGAGGGAGACGTCGCCCATGAGGTGGTTCTGGGTGCGGCAGTGCGGCGGGTCCCAGCTGTGGCACTCGCGCCACAGGTCCCCCTTGCTGCCGCTGGTCCAGGGGTAGAAGAGGCCGTGGTAGCCGAGTTTCCGGGCGTTGGCGCGGGCGCCGGCCATGGTCCGGTAGCGGTAGTCGACGATCGCCCGGGCGAGGACGGGGTGGCTTGCCAGGAGGCCGGGGTACATCCAGGTCTCGGCGTCCCAGAAGATCTCGCCCGCGTAGTTGTCGCTGGTCAGGCCGGTGGGGCCGATGCTGTTGGGGCTGCCGGCGCGGGTGCTGGAGAGCAGTCCGTACTGCGCGGCACGCACCCAGGACTGCAGCGCGCGGTGCCCCGGGACCTCGATGTCGGAGCGCCAGAGCCGTTGCCAGGCCGCCGTGTGCCGCGCGAAGAGGGCGTCCCAGCCGCGGCTCGCGGCCCGGCGGGAGGCGGCGTCGGCGGCGGCGCGCGGGGAGCGGGAGGTGAGCGCGGTGTCCACACCGACGTATTTGGTCAGCTCGTACGCGCGGCCGTCGCGTACGGGGAAGGTGATGCTCCGGCGGTTGCCCGGAGTGCCCGTCCCGCCCGGCCGGGGTGCCGGTGGCGTTGCCCGTGGAGTGCGGGTGGCGTGGACGCCGGGTCCGGGGAGCAGTGTGGAGGCCACCGCGCCGTCGGTCTTCGTGCCGTCGGTGCGGAAGGCGGCATCCATGGTGGCGCCGCGGTGGCCGGCGGCGGTCCGGGTCATCCGGCGGGCGCCGCGGCCGTCGAGGATGTCGGTGACGGTGGCCGTCCCGGTCCAGTGGGGTGTCATCCGCAGGCGTACGGCGGCGGTGTGGGCGTCATTGCGGTCGGCGAAGACGTCGTAGACCAGGTCGGTGGTGCGGCCGTCGGCGGCGGTCCAGGTGAGCGCGGTGCGCAGGAAGCCGCAGCGAAGGGAGAGCGTCTGGCGGTAGTGGGAGATCCGGCCGGGTGCGGTGGCGGAGGAGAAGGTGTCGGGGCGGGCGCCGCCGGTGGTCACGTCGAGCGTGCTCCAGGTGGGGATCGCCGCGATGGCCTGCCGTCCCGCGACGTTCTTCGGCCCTTTGGCGTAGAGCCCGGAGACGAAAGAGCCGTCGTATGCGGGCGTCTTGAGCGGCCAGCCGGTCGCGCCGCCGGGGGCCGCATAGCCGGTGCCGTTGGGCGGGACCCGCTGCCCCAGATAGCCGTTGCCGAGGAAGGCGTGGTGGGTGTCGTGGGGGTCGATACGGGTGGCGGTGGCCGTCCAGCCGGGCCCCGTACAGCCGGCGGCCGGTGCGGCGGCCGTGGTCGGCGACGACGCCGGACCCTGGTCGGGGACGGGCGCCGACGCGGGCGCGAGGACCGCGACCACGGCGGCGGCGAGCAGCGGGACGGCCTGCCTGCGCGTCCGGCGGGGCGCCGCACCGGGCGGCCGTCGCCGTGCCGGGGTGTGCGATGTCCGGTTCACCGGGTGTGGCGAGTGATCCATGGCTCTCCGTCGTCCGTGCGCGGCTGCCCGTACCCATGCTCCGGCACGACTGCCCCGGACACAGCCCCGCACACCGCCCCAACACCGCCTCGGATGCCGCGCGGACGTCGCGCGGACGTCGCCGCCCCGCGCCGGACCGGTCCCGGACGGTCATCCGGCCCGTCCTGCGAGAGGTCACCCGATAGGTCACCCGATTGGTCAATCCGGCCACACTTGCGGCACACTTTTAGACTGACCAGTCAGAACAAAGGAGGGGACGTGGACACCACCCGTCAGGGGGCGGCGGTCAACGCCAGGGGAATCGGAGTGGAGGGCCCACGGGGGTGGGCATTCAGAGGTGTCGACATCTCCGCGGACCCGGGCGCACTGATCGCCGTCCAGGGACCCTCGGGATCCGGCCGTACGTGTCTGCTGCTCGCACTGACCGGGCGGATGCGGATCACCGAGGGCCAGGCGACGGTCGCCGGGTTCCCGCTGCCCAAGCGGATGGGAACGGTGCGCGGCCGCACCGCGATCGCGCACGTACCGGGCGTCGCCGACCTCGAACCGGCCCTCACGGTCGGTGAACACCTCCAGGAGCAGGCCCTGTTGGGCCGTCGCCTCAAGGGCTCGCTGCCGTGGGGACGCCGCCACAAGGAAGCCACCCGGGCCCTGGTGGAGGCCGCCCTGACCGCGGCCGGGCTCGACCCCGCCACACTGCCCAAGGGGCTGCGGACCACCGTCCGCGACCTGGAACGGATCGAGGCGCTGCGGCTGTCCATCGCGCTCGCGGTGATGCACGGCCCGCAACTGCTGGCCGTCGACGACGTCGATCTGAAGCTGTCCCCGCCCGAACGCACCCAGGCCTGGCAGCTGTTGCGGGATCTCGCGCAGGCGGGCACCACCGTCGTCGCCGCGGGCAGCGACGCCCCCGCGGACGCGCTGATCGTGCACACGGCCACCACCGCGCACCGGACGCCCACACAGACCCCCGGCAACCAGGACAAGGAGGAAGCACCGCATGCGTTCGCCGAAACTGGCCGCGCTTGAGCTCAGGCGTTTCGGCAGGGGGAAGCTGCCGCGGATGGGCCTCGTCGCCCTGATGCTGATCCCCCTGCTCTACGGAGCCCTGTACCTGTGCTCCTTCTGGGACCCCTACAGCCGCCTCGACAAGATCCCGGTGGCGCTCGTCAACGACGACCAGGGGACCACCACCGGCGGCAAGAAGATCACCGCGGGCGCCGATCTGGCGAAGAACGTCAAGGACAGCGACACCTTCGACTGGAAGGAGGTCAGCGCCGCGGACGCCGCCAGGGGGCTGGAGGACGGTACGTACTACCTCTCGCTGACCGTCCCGAAGAACTTCAGCGAGCGGATCGCCTCCAGCTCCGGGGACTCCCCGGAGACCGGCGCGCTCCGGGTCAGGACGAACGACGCCAACAACTACATCGTCGGCTCCATCTCCAAGACGGTGTTCTCCGAGATCCGGGCCAAGACCTCGGCGAAGTCGTCGCGAGCCATGCTCGACAAGATCTTCGTGTCGTTCTCGGATCTGCACGACAAGACGCAAGAGGCAGCGGACGGCGCGACGAAGGTCGACGACGGACTCGGCAAGGCCAAGGACAAGACCGGCCAACTGGCCGACGGCCTCGGCAAGCTGGACGACGGCTCGGGCAAGCTGCACGACAAGGCCGGTCAGCTCAGCAAGGGCGCGAAGGACGTCAACCAGGGCGCGGTCGCGGCCGGCGCAAAGGCCAAGGAGCTGAGCCGGGGAGCCGGCCAGGTGGCGGACGGCACCCAGCAGCTCGCCGACAAGGTGCAGGGCATCGCCGGGAAGGACCTCCCCTTCCTGCGGGAGCACGGCAAGGAGATCGGCGAGAAGGCGCAGATCGTCGCCGACCTCAGCCAGAAGCTCGACGACGACCTCGGCAAGCTCCCCGGGAACTCCGCCAAGGCCGCCGAGCAGGCCCGTACGAACGCCGACAACGCCGCGAGCCTGTACCAGGAGCGCTGCGGCGGACTGGTCTCCACCGACGCCGACTGCGCCAAGCTCAAGGGGATCGCGACCGGTACCGCCGCCGCGGCCGATCTGGCGGAGAAGGTCAACGACACCATCGCGCACACGGACTTCACCCAGTGGCACGAGAAGCTGGGTGAGCTGCACCGGGGCGCCGTGCTGGTCGCCCAGCAGGCGCCGGGCATCGCGGACCGGGCGGACGCCGCGATCGGCAAGATCAACGCACTCAACACCGGTGCCCACAAGGTGTCCCAGGGTGCGGCCCTGTTCGCCGACAAGCTCGGTGAACTCGCCGACGGCACCGGCAAGGTCGCCGACGGCAACCGCCGGCTGACCGATGGCGCAGGAGAGCTGCACGACAAGCTGGGCACCGCCGCAGACGGCGCCGAGAAGCTCACCGGCGGCCTGTTCAAGCTCAAGGACGGCACCAACCAGCTGTCCGACGGGCTGAACAGCGGCGTCGCCAAGATCCCGGACTACGACAAGAAGGACCGCGACGCCCGCACCGAGGTGATGGCCGACCCGGTCGCACTGGCCGCCAAGTCGATGCACAAGGCGCCCAATTACGGCACCGGCCTGGCGCCGTACTTCATCCCGCTGTCCCTCTGGGTCGGTGCGATGGTCGCGTTCATGCTGCTCCAGCCGCTGGGCAAGCGGGCGCTGGCGGCCGGTGCGCCGGGCTGGCGGATCGCACTGGGCGCCTGGCTGCCGGCCTTCGCCATCGGCGTCGTCCAGGTGCTGGCCCTGATGGCCGTCCTCCACTGGGGCCTCGGCCTGGAGATGGCCCGTTCGGCCGGCACCATCGGCTTCCTGCTGCTGGCGACGGCCGCGTTCACCGCCATCATCCAGCTGCTGGGCGCCTGCTTCGGCCCGGCGGGCCGGGTGCTGACCCTGGTGGTGCTGATGCTCCAGCTGACCTCGGCCGGCGGCACCTACCCGGTGCAGACCAGCCCCGGTTTCTTCGCCGCCATCCACCCGTTCCTGCCGATGAGTTACGTCGTGGACGGCCTGCGCCGGCTGATCACCGGCGGCGACGTCGGCATCGTCTGGCAGGGTTCGGCGATCCTCGCGGCCTTCACCCTGGGCGCGCTGGCGCTCACGTCCCTGACGGCGCGCGGCCGGCAGGTCGTACGGATGAAGGATCTGCATCCGGAGCTCAGCCTTTAGCCACAGAGTCACAGAGTCACAGAGTCACAGCGTTCCACGGGGCGGCACCGGACACGGTGCCGCCCCGTGCCGTACGCCGGCCGGCCCGCCACGGAATCCGTGACGGGCCGGCATGAGGAGTTGCTGGTGAGCGCCGTGCGGGCCTTCCGGCCCCGCCCGGTCAGCCCCGCGAGGCCGCGATCTGCCGCGACATGATCGTGGTGAGCTCGTACGCGGTGTGGGAGGCGGCCACGCAGGTGATCTCCGCGTGGTCGTAGGCCGGGGCGACCTCGACGACATCGGCCGAGACCAGGTTGCAGGAGGCCAGGCCGCGCAGGATCTCCAGCAGCTCGCGCGAGGTCAGGCCGCCGGCCTCGGGGGTGCCGGTGCCGGGGGCGTGGGCCGGGTCGAGCACATCGATGTCGATGGAGATGTAGAGGGGGCGGTCGCCGATGCGCTGGCGGAGCTGGTCGGCGATCTCGTCGACGCCGCGGCGCATCACGTCCGCGGAGGTGACGATGCCGAAGCCCATCTTCTCGTCGTCGGTGAGGTCCTTCTTGCCGTAGAGCGGGCCCCGGGTGCCGACGTGGGAGAGGGCGGAGGTGTCGAGGATGCCCTCCTCGACGGCGCGGCGGAAGGGCGTGCCGTGGGTGTACTCGGCGCCGAAGTAGGTGTCCCAGGTGTCCAGGTGGGCGTCGAAGTGGAGCAGCGCCACCGGGCCGTGCTTCTTGGCGACCGAGCGGAGGAGGGGGAGCGCGATGGTGTGGTCGCCGCCGAGGGTCATCATCCGGGCGCCGGTGCCGAGCAGATCGTCGGCCGCGGCCTCGACCGTCTCGACGGCCTCGTTGATGTTGAACGGGTTGGCGGCGATGTCACCGGCGTCCGCGACCTGGGCGAGCGCGAAGGGGGACGCGTCCTGGGCCGGGTTGTACGGACGCAGCAGGCGGGAGGCCTCGCGGATGGCGTTGCCGCCGAAGCGGGCGCCGGGGCGGTAGGAGACCCCGGTGTCGAAGGGGACGCCGACGACGGCCACATCGGCCCGGCCGCCGACCTCGTCGAGGCGGGGCAGGCGGGCGAAGGTCGCCGGGCCCGCGTAACGCGGGATGCGGGAGGAGTCGACGGGGCCCACGGGCTCGTGCGATGCGCTGGCTGCGGTGCTCATGAAGGTGAGGGTAGGGACGGCCGGAGCCGGGGCCCATGGACATTTGCGGCGGCCGCGCGTCGGCCGTTCGACGTTTTGGCCAGGGGCGCGGCCGGTGCGGGCCGGGCGGCGCGGAGCGTGTCCGGGGTACGGAACCCACCCGCCCGGCGCGATCCGTACGGGCACAATGGGCGCTATGCCGATAGCCGCTGAAGCCACCGCCCCCACGCGCGCCGAACTCGTCGACCATCTGGTGCGCACCCGGATCGCCGGTGATGTCGCCACTCCCCGCGAGAACAACCTCTCCCACTACCGGAGCCTCGCCAACGGTGACCGCCACTACTGGCTCGGGCTGGAGCTCGGCGACCGGTGGACGGACGAGCAGGATGTGCTCGCCGTGATGGCGGAGCGCTGCGGGGTGAACGACGATCCGCACCACCGCCAGGGCCAGGACACCATCGACCCGGAGCTGACGGTGGACGCGCTGGAGCGGGCGGCGGCGGTGCTGCGCAAGGCGGCGGCCGGCCGGCACCGGGTGCTGTTCGCGACCGGCCACCCGGGCGGTCTGCTGGATGTGCACCGGGCCACAGCACAGGCCCTGCGCGCCAAGGGCTGCGAGATCATGACGGTGCCGGGCGTGCTGGCGGTGGACGACGGCCTGGTGGTGCAGTTCGCGGACGTGGCGATGCTGGAGCGCGGGGCGACGCTGTGGCACACCCACTCCCCCGCACCGATGTCGGCGATCCTGGACCAGCTGGAACGGGACGGCGCCGCGCAGCCGGATCTGGTCATGGCGGACCACGGCTGGGCGGGCTGCGCGGGCCAGCGCGGTATCGACACCATCGGCTTCGCGGACTGCAACGACCCGGCGCTGTTCCTGGGCGAGGCCGAGGGCACCCTCCAGGTGACCATCCCCCTGGACGACCATGTCATCAGCCCGCGCTACTACGACCCGCTGACCGCGTATCTGCTGACCGCGGCCGGGCTGGCCTGAGGGTCTCCCCGGCACGTCACCGGCCCTGGACCGGCCGATATGCACCACCCGAACCGACCGATATGCGAGCTTTTCACGGACGTGCGAGGCTGAGGGCGAAGCGATCCACCACCCCGCCCTTGGGGATGAGCACCATGGGTAGCAGTTCCAAAGCGCAAGACGCCCGCGAACAGGCCGAGGAAAAGCTTCGCGAGGAGAGGGAGAAGGCGGCACGGCGTTCCGGCCGCGCTGCCGCTGCCGACCAGGCGTTCAAGGAGAAGTTGCGCCAGCAGCAGGAGGAACAGGACCGGCGCGACACCTTCGACGCGAACTACGAGGTCTGAGCAGGCTCACGGCACGGCGAAGAGCCCGCACCCCGTCCCCGCAAGAGTCCCCGGAAGAGAAGAAGCCCCTTGTGAGCCACGAGGGGCTTCCCCTTTGCCTACGCCCCGGGATCTTGCCTGCTGCTCTCCCGCGGTACCCGGATCACGCCCTCCTGGATGACGGACACCGCCAGCTGCCCGTCCGCCGTGAAGATACGGCCCTTGCCCAGGCCCCGCCCGCCGTGGGCGGTGGGGGACTCCTGGTCGTAGAGCAGCCACTCGTCGGCCCGCAGCGGGCGGTGGAACCACATCGCATGGTCCAGGCTCGCGCCGACCACATCGCCGACCGCCCAGCCGCCCCGGCCGTGCGCGAGCAGGACCGAGTCCAGCAGGGTCATGTCGGAGACGTAGGTGACCAGGCAGATGTCCAGCAGCGGGCGGGGGATGGCGGCGCCGGCCTCGTCGAGCTTGCCCTGGGTGCGGAACCAGACCTGGGAGCGCGGCTCGCGCACCTCGCCGACGGTGACGTACGGCGGCTCGTCGACGTACCGCAGGTCGATCGCGGCCCGGGCCTCCAGCAGCCGCTCGGCGACCGCCGGGTCGAGGTACCCCTCGGCGGCGTGGCGGGGCAGCACCTCGGCGGCCGTGGGCAGCTCCAGCGGGTCCGTCGCCGGCGGCATCGGCTCCTGGTGGTCCAGCCCTTCCTCGTCCGCCTGGAAGGAGGCGGAGAGGTGGAAGACCGGCTGCCCGTGCTGGACGGCGACGACGCGGCGGGTGGTGAAGGACCGGCCGTCCCGGATCCGGTCGACGGTGTAGACGATGGGCGCTCCGGGATCGCCGGGGCGCAGGAAATACGCGTGCAGGGAGTGCGGCGGACGGTCGGCGGGGGCCGTGCGCCCGGCCGCGACCAGGGCCTGGGCGGCGACCTGTCCGCCGAAGACCCGGGGGACGACCGAGGCGCGGCTCCGGCCGCGGAAGATGTCCTGCTCGATCTGCTCCAGGGCGAGCAGATCGAGCAGCGACTGCAGTGCGTCGTTCACGTGCGTATGGCCTGTCGGCGTCCGGTCCCGGCCTAGAGGCCCATGGACTTGGCGATGATCGACTTCATGACCTCGCTGGTGCCGCCGTAGATGCGGTTGACGCGGTTGTCGGCGTAGAGGCGGGCGATCGGGTACTCGTTCATGTAGCCGTAACCGCCGTGCAGCTGCAGGCACTTGTCGATGACGCGGTGGGCGACCTCGGTGCAGAAGAGCTTGGCGGAGGCGGCCTCGGCCGGCGTCAGCTCGCCCGCGTCGAGGGCTTCCAGGGCGCGGTCGGCGACGGCCTCGGCGGCGTCCACCTCGGCCTGGCAGGCGGCCAGTTCGAACTTGGTGTTCTGGAAGGAGGCCACGGTCTTGCCGAAGACAGTGCGGTCCTGGACGTACTGCTGGGCGAACCGGACGGCGGCCTTGGCCTGCGCATACGCGCCGAAGGCGATGCCCCAGCGCTCGGACGGCAGGTTCCGGCCGAGGTAGTGAAAGCCCTTGTTCTCCTCGCCGAGCAGGTCCTCGACCGGCACCTTCACATCGACGAACGCGAGCTCGGCAGTGTCGGAGGTGCGCAGGCCCAGCTTGTCCAGCTTGCGGCCGACGGAGTAGCCCTCGGACTTGGTGTCCACGGCGAAGAGGGAGATACCGAAGCGGCGGTCGTCCTCGCGCGGGGCCGAGGTGCGGGCGCAGACGATGACGCGGTCGGCGTGCACGCCGCCGGTGATGAAGGTCTTGGCGCCGTTGAGGACGTAGTGCGTGCCGTCCTCGGAGAGCTTGGCGGTGGTCTTCATGCCCGCGACGTCGGAGCCGGTGCCCGGCTCGGTCATGGCCAGGGCCCACATCTCCTCGCCGGAGACGAACTTCGGCAGATAGCGCTTCTTCTGCTCGTCGGTGGCGAGCATCTTGATGTACGGCAGGGCCAGCAGCACATGCACGCCGGAGCCGCCGAAGTTGACGCCCGCGCGCGCCGTCTCCTCGTACTGGACGGCCTCGAACTTGTGCGTGTCCAGGCCGGCGCCGCCGTACTCCTCGGGGACGTTGATGCCGAAGACGCCCAGCTCACCGAGCTTGTAGTAGAAGTCGCGCGGGGCCTGACCCGCGGCGAACCACTCGTCGTAGACGGGGACGACCTCGGCCTCGATGAAGGCGCGTATGGTCTCGCGGAACGCCTCGTGGTCCTCGTTGAACACCGTCCGCTTCACTGGTGGCCTCCCTGCCCTGGGTATCCCTGCATCACGCCGACCGTCCCTGAAGGCACGCCGACTAAGCGCTTGCTCAGGCGCAGGTTACCCGCCGGTCAGTACGGACGTCCAGACTTCCCCACGAGGCGTTCGCCACCACCGTCACCCCCCGTCACCACCGGCCGCCGCCGCCCCGGCAGCGGCCGGACGGGCTCACTCCGCCGGCATCCGCTCCCGGTCCGCCGCCGCCGCGAACGCCCCCAGGGCGAGCCGCTTGAGCAGGGCCTCGGTGGCCGCACGGGGCGGCAGGCTGGCGCGCGGGCTGAGGTGCGGCGTGGAGTTGAGCAGCCCGAAGACGGCGTGCACCGCGGACCGCGCCTCGGACTCCGTGCAGGCCGGATAGCACTCCCTGACGACCTCCACCCACAGCTCGACGTACTGCCGCTGGAGCTGGCGCACCCGCTTGCGGTCGGCCTCGCGCAGCCGGTCCAGCTCGCGGTCGTGCACGGTGATCAGCGGACGGTCGTCCAGCGCGAAGTCGATATGGCCGTCGATCAGCGCATGCAGCACCGCCTCGGGGCTCTCGCCGCCCTCCGCGATCCGCATCCGGCCGCCCTCGAGCAGCCGCTCACTGATCCCGACCAGCAGCTCGGCGAGCATCGCGTCCTTGCCCGCGAAGTGGCGGTAGAGGCCGGGGCCGGAGATCCCCACGGCGGCCCCTATCTCGTCCACCCCGACGCCATGGAACCCGCGCTCCGCGAAGAGCCGGGCCGCCTCCTTCAGGATCTGCTCGCGGCGGCTGGTCGGGGCGGGCACATGCGCATTACTCATGCGGCCAATTGTAGACAGCCGGGTTAGTGGTCGTTAACCTGAGGGAAATGAGGTTAACGGCCATTAACTCGAACACCGGACGCAGCGCGACCGGGCAAGGGGGCTCGTAGAGATGGAGCAGGCACCGGTGCTGGGGAGTCACGCCGATCCGGCGTCCGACTCCTGGAGGGCCAACGAGGCCGCGCACCGCGAGCTGGCCGGCCGGCTGCGCGACAAACTCGCGGCGGCCCGGCTGGGCGGCGGTGAGAAGGCCAGGGCGCGGCACACCGCGCGCGGCAAGCTGCTGCCCCGCGACCGGGTGGACGCCCTGCTGGATCCCGGCTCGCCGTTCCTGGAGCTGGCGCCGCTGGCCGCGGACGGGATGTACGGCGGGGCCGCGCCGGCCGCCGGGGTGATCGCCGGCATCGGGCGGGTCAGCGGCCGCGAGACGGTGATCGTCGCCAATGACGCCACGGTCAAGGGCGGCACGTACTACCCGATGACGGTCAAGAAGCATCTGCGGGCGCAGGAGATCGCCCTGGAGAACCGTCTGCCGTGTCTGTATCTCGTGGACTCCGGCGGCGCCTTCCTGCCCATGCAGGACGAGGTCTTCCCCGACCGCGAGCACTTCGGGCGGATCTTCTACAACCAGGCGCGGATGTCGGGCGCCGGAATCCCGCAGATCGCGGCCGTGCTCGGCTCCTGCACGGCGGGCGGCGCCTACGTCCCGGCGATGAGCGACGAGGCGGTGATCGTCCGCAATCAGGGCACGATCTTCCTGGGCGGGCCGCCGCTGGTGAAGGCCGCCACCGGTGAGGTGGTCACCGCCGAGGAGCTGGGCGGCGGCGAGGTGCACTCCCGGACCTCCGGCGTCACCGACCATCTCGCCGAGGACGACGCCCATGCGCTGCGCATCGTCCGCACCATCGTCGCCACCCTCGGCGACCGCGCCCCGCTCCCCTGGTCCGTACGGACCGTCGAGGAGCCCAAGCACGATCCGGCCGGGCTCTACGGCATGGTGCCCGCGGATTCCCGTACGCCCTATGACGTGCGGGAGGTGATCGCACGGCTCGTCGACGGCTCCCGCTTCGCGGAGTTCAAGGCCGAGTACGGCACGACGCTGGTCACCGGCTTCGCGCATCTGCACGGCCATCCGGTCGGCATCGTCGCCAACAACGGCATCCTGTTCTCCGAATCCGCCCAGAAGGGCGCCCACTTCATCGAGCTGTGCGACCAGCGCGGCATCCCGCTGCTGTTCCTGCAGAACATCTCCGGGTTCATGGTGGGCCGCGACTACGAGGCGGGCGGTATCGCCAAGCACGGCGCGAAGATGGTGACGGCGGTGGCCTGTACGCGGGTCCCCAAGCTCACCGTCGTCATCGGCGGGTCGTACGGCGCGGGCAACTACTCGATGTGCGGCCGGGCCTACTCCCCCCGCTTCCTGTGGATGTGGCCGAACGCCAAGATCTCGGTGATGGGCGGCGAGCAGGCCGCATCCGTCCTCGCGACCGTCAAGCGCGACCAGCTGGCGGCGCACGGCGAGGAGTGGAGCGCCGAGGACGAGGACGCCTTCAAGGCGCCCATCCGCGAGCAGTACGAGACCCAGGGCAGCGCCTATTACGCCACCGCGCGGCTGTGGGACGACGGCGTCATCGACCCCCTGGAAACCCGCCAGGTACTGGGGCTCGCC
Source organism: Streptomyces chattanoogensis (assembly GCF_001294335.1). GTDB lineage: Bacteria > Actinomycetota > Actinomycetes > Streptomycetales > Streptomycetaceae > Streptomyces > Streptomyces chattanoogensis. Next base: position 231,462 of record NZ_LGKG01000068.1, on the reverse strand, counting down.
CTGACCGCCTGCGCCAACGCGCCGCTGGGTGAGCCCGGCTACGGCGTCTTCCGGATGTGATCCCGATGAGAGCGATGGCTATGAGAGGGACGGCTACGAAAGGGATGACCCCGCGCATGTTCGACACGGTTCTGGTCGCCAACCGCGGCGAGATCGCCGTCCGCGTCATCCGCACGCTGCGTGCCCTCGGCATCCGCTCGGTCGCCGTCTTCAGCGACGCGGACGCCGGCGCCCGGCATGTCCGGGAGGCCGATACGGCGGTACGGATCGGGCCCGCACCGGCCGCCGAGAGCTATCTCGCCGTCGACCGCCTGCTGGAGGCGGCGGCACGGACCGGTGCGCAGGCCGTGCACCCGGGCTACGGCTTCCTCGCCGAGAACGCCCGGTTCGCCCGTGCCTGTGCCGAGGCGGGGCTGGTCTTCATCGGGCCGCCCGCCGAGGCGATCGAGCTGATGGGCGACAAGATCCGGGCCAAGGAGACGGTCCGGGCGGCCGGCGTGCCGGTGGTGCCCGGGTCGAACGGCAGCGGGCTGGACGATGCCGAACTGGCCGCCGCGGCGCGGGAGATCGGGCTGCCGGTGCTGCTCAAGCCGTCCGCGGGCGGCGGCGGCAAGGGCATGCGGCTGGTGCGGGACGCGGCGCTGCTCGGCGAGGAGATCGCCGCCGCCCGGCGCGAGGCCCGCGGCTCCTTCGGCGATGACACGCTGCTGGTCGAGCGCTGGATCGACCGCCCCCGGCACATCGAGATCCAGGTGCTGGCGGACGGCCACGGCAACGTCGTCCACCTGGGCGAGCGCGAATGCTCCCTGCAGCGGCGCCATCAGAAGGTCATCGAGGAGGCCCCGTCGGTCCTGCTGGACGACGCCACGCGCGCCGCGATGGGCGAGGCGGCCGTCCAGGCGGCGCGCTCCTGCGGCTACCGGGGCGCGGGCACGGTCGAGTTCATCGTCCCGGGCAAGGACCCCTCTGCCTATTACTTCATGGAGATGAACACCCGCCTCCAGGTCGAGCACCCGGTGACCGAACTCGTCACCGGCCACGACCTGGTGGAGTGGCAGCTGCGGATCGCGGCCGGCGAACGGCTGCCCTTCGCCCAGGAGGACATCACCCTCACCGGGCACGCCGTCGAGGCCCGGATCTGCGCCGAGGACCCGGCGCGCGACTTCCTGCCCACCGGCGGCACTGTTCTCGCCCTGCAGGAACCGCAGGGCGGCGGAGTGCGTACGGACTCCGGGCTGTCCCAGGGCGCGGAGGTCGGCAGCCTGTACGACCCGATGCTGTCCAAGGTCATCGCGTACGGGCCCGACCGCCCGTCCGCCCTGCGCACCCTGCGCGCGGCACTGGCGCGGACGGTCACCCTCGGCGTGACGACCAACGCCGGTTTTCTGCGCCGGCTGCTCGCCCATCCCGATGTGGTCTCCGGCGAGCTGGACACCGGGCTGGTGGAGCGGGAGACGGCGGGCCTGGTGGACGGCGGCGTGCCGGAGGAGGTGTATGCGGCGGCCGCCGCGGTGCGGCAGGCGGCCCTGGAGCCGGAGGTGCCGGCGGACGGCTGGCGCGACCCCTTCGCCGCCCCGAGCGGCTTCCGGCTCGGCGGCGAGCCCGCTCCGGTCACCCACTGGCTGCGCGTACCGGGCCACGACCCCATCCCGTACGACAGCCGGCCCGGCGCACCCCTCGAGGTCACGGAGGGCCTCGTACGGGTCACCGTGGACGGCGTGGTGCACACCTTCCACCGCAGCGGTGACTGGCTCGGCCGGGAGGGCGACTCCTGGCATGTCCAGGATCACGACCCGGTGGCGGCGACGCTGAGCGGAGCCGCCGGCGGGCATGGCGTGGACACCCTCGCCGCCCCGATGCCCGGCACCGTCACCGTGGTCAAGGTGGCCGTCGGCGAGGAAGTCGCCGCAGGCCAGGGCCTGTTGGTGGTGGAGGCGATGAAGATGGAGCACGTCATCACCGCGCCGCACGCCGGGACCGTCACCGAACTGGACGTCACCGCGGGCACGACCGTCGCCATGGACCAGGTCCTGGCCGCCGTCACCCCGCACGAGCCCGCCGAGGAGCCCGCGTCATGACGACCGCCGACACGCCCGCACCCGGCCTCCCGATGCAGGTCCCGGCGGAGGGGCTGCCCGCCCGCGTGACGATCCACGAGGTCGGCCCGCGCGACGGCCTGCAGAACGAGAAGGCCGTCGTCCCGACCGGGATCAAGGCGGAGTTCATCCACCGGCTGGCCGACGCGGGTCTGCCCGTGGTCGAGGCCACCAGCTTCGTCCACCCCAAGTGGGTGCCCCAACTCGCCGACGCCGAGACCCTGTTCCCGCTCCTGGGCGATCTCGATCCGCACCGGCTGCCGGTCCTGGTGCCCAACGAACGCGGTCTGGACCGGGCGCTCGCCCTGGGCGCCCGCCGGATCGCGGTGTTCGCCAGCGCCACCGAGTCGTTCGCCAAGGCCAACCTCAACCGCACGGTCGACGAAGCGCTGGCGATGTTCGCACCGGTCGTCGCGCGCGCCAAGGACGCCGGGGTGCAGGTCCGCGGCTATCTCTCGATGTGCTTCGGCGACCCCTGGGAGGGCCCGGTGCCCGTCGCGGCGACCGTACGGGTCTGCCGGGAGCTGCTGGACCTGGGCTGCGACGAACTGAGCCTGGGCGACACCATCGGCGTCGCCACCCCCGGCCATGTCCAGCGCCTGCTCACCGCCCTGAACGAGGCGGGGGTGCCCACCTCCCGCCTGGGCGTGCACTTCCACGACACCTACGGGCAGGCCCTCGCCAACACCTTCGCCGCGCTCCAGCACGGCGTCACCACCGTCGACGCCTCGGCGGGCGGCCTGGGCGGCTGCCCGTACGCCAAGAGCGCCACCGGCAACCTCGCCACCGAAGACCTCGTGTGGATGCTGCACGGCCTCGGCATCGAGACCGGCGTCGACCTCGGCCGGCTCACCGCCACCAGCGCCTGGATGGCCGAGGCCCTGGGCCGCCCCAGCCCGTCCCGCACCCTGCGTGCCCTCTCCCACGACTCCCACCAGGAGTGACAGTTATGTCCTTGGATCACCGTCTGGCCGCCGAGCTGGAAGAACTCCGGCGCACGGTCGAGGCGTTCGCGCATGACGTCGTCGCCCCCAAGATCGGCGACTACTACGAGCGGCACGAGTTCCCGTACGAAATCGTCCGCCAGATGGGCGAGATGGGCCTGTTCGGCCTGCCGTTCCCGGAGGAGTACGGCGGGATGGGCGGCGACTATCTCGCGCTCGGCATCGCCCTGGAGGAGCTGGCCCGGGTCGACTCCTCGGTGGCGATCACCCTGGAGGCCGGGGTCTCCCTCGGCGCCATGCCGGTCTTCCACTTCGGCACGGAGGAGCAGAAGCGCGCGTGGCTGCCCAAGCTGTGCAGCGGCGAGATGCTCGGCGCCTTCGGCCTGACCGAGCCGGACGGCGGCTCGGACGCGGGCGCGACGCGCACGACCGCGGTGCGGGAGGGTGACGAATGGGTGATCAACGGCAGCAAGTGCTTCATCACCAACTCCGGGACGGACATCACCGGCCTGGTGACGGTCACCGCGGTGACCGGCCGGAAGGCCGACGGCTCCCCGGAGATCTCCTCGGTCATCGTGCCGTCGGGCACCCCGGGCTTCACCGTCGGCGCCCCGTACTCCAAGGTCGGCTGGAGCGCCTCGGACACCCGTGAACTGTCCTTCTCCGACGTCCGCGTCCCCGCCGCCAACCTGCTGGGCGAGGAGGGCCGCGGCTATGCGCAGTTCCTGCGCATCCTCGACGAGGGCCGGATCGCCATCGCGGCGCTGGCCACCGGCCTGGCGCAGGGCTGTGTGGACGAGTCGGTGGCGTACGCGAAGCAGCGCCGGGCCTTCGGGCGGCCGATCGGCGCCAACCAGGCCATCCAGTTCAAGCTCGCCGACATGGAGATGCGCGCCCACACCTCCCGGCTGGCCTGGCGTGACGCCGCCTCCCGCCTGGTCCACGGCGAACCCTTCAAGAAGGAGGCCGCGCTCGCCAAGCTCTACTCCTCCGAGATCGCGGTGGACAACGCCCGCGAGGCCACCCAGATCCACGGCGGATACGGCTTCATGAACGAGTACCCGGTCGCCCGGATGTGGCGGGACGCGAAGATCCTGGAGATCGGGGAGGGCACGAGCGAGGTGCAGCGGATGCTGATCGCGCGGGAGCTGGGGGTGTAGTTCCCCGTTCCGCGGCCGGCCCTGCGGCGTTCCGGGGCCGGCCGCCTGCCCGCGCGCCGGCCGTCAGCGTGCCGGCCAGGGCACCTCCGGCGAACGGAAGTACTCCATCCCCATGGCGTCCCACCGGGGCCCCTGCGCCGCCAGCCGCTCCCGGTACGACGGCCAGTCGTGCGTGTCCGCCGGGGACCACCCCAGCTCCGCGATCCCCGGGAGCCGCGGGAAGGCCATGTACTCGAGATGTGCGGAAGTCTTGAGGGTCTCGGTCCACATCGGTGCCTCGACGCCGAGGACCGATGCCCCGGGTGCGCCCTTCAGATACGTGCCCGGGTCCCAGTCGTAGGACCGCTGCACGCCGACATAGCCCGCCCAGTTCAGGCCGAGCGGCGTGTCCTTGTCGTACTTCATGTCGAGGTAGGCGCGGTCGGCGGGCGAGAGGATCAGCCCGGTGCCGTTCCGGGCGGCGTCGGCGACCTGCTGCCGCTCCGCCGCGCCGGTCTTGTCGTAGCCCCAGTACTGGGCGACGGCGCCCTTGGCCGGACGCGCGCCGGTCAGCTGGTGCCAGCCGATCACCGTCTTGCCGTACTTGGCGACCACCGGCTGCACCTTGTCCATGAAGGCCGCATAGTCCTCGTGGCTGGTGGAGTGCGCCTCGTCGCCGCCGATGTGGAGGTAGCGGCCGGGGGTGAGCGCCGCGATCTCCCGGATGACGTCGTCGACGAAGTCGTAGGTCACCTTCTTCGGCACGCACAGCGAGCTGAAGCCGACGTTGGTGCCGGTGTAGAGCGGCGGGGCCTGGCCGTTGCAGTTGAGCTCGGCGTAGGAGGCCAGCGCGGCGTTGGTGTGGCCGGGCAGGTCGATCTCGGGGACGACGGTCAGATAGCGGCTCGCGGCGTAGTCGACGATCTCGCGGTAGTCGTCCTTGGTGTAGTAGCCGCCCTTGCCGCCGCCGACCTGGGTGGAGCCGCCGTACGTGGCCAGCCGCGGCCAGGAGGCGATCGCGATCCGCCATCCCTGGTCGTCGGAGAGATGCAGATGCAGCTTGTTGATCTTGTACATCGCCAGCTGGTCGATATAGCGCTTGACCTGGCCGACGGTGAAGAAGTGCCGGGAGACATCGAGCATCGCGCCGCGGTGGGCGTACCGCGGGGAGTCGTCGATGGTGCCGCCGGCCACGCGCCACGGGCCGGGCCGCCCGGTGCCCTCCTCCAGGGCCGCGGGAAGCAGCTGGCGCAGGGTCTGGACGCCGTGGAAGAGGCCGGCGGCCCGGCCGGCGCTGATGGTCACGGCGCGGCCGCTGGAGGAGAGCCGGTAGCCCTCCGCGCCCAGCGCCCGCGTCCCGGGGCCGCCGAGCCGCAGCACGATGCCGTCCCGGCCGTCCTGGGCGGTGACCGGCAGGGGATGTCCGGTGGCCGGGCGCAGCATGCCCGCCAGATAGGCCCCGATCCGCCGGGCCTCGGTGGAGTCCCCGGGGACGCGGATCCGGGTGCGGTCGCCGATCGTGTACGGGTCGCCGCCGGGCCGTACGGAGGCGGGTGCGGGGATGACCCGGGTCAGGGGTGCGGGTGCGGACTCGGGGGCGGCGGCGGACGGCCGGTTCGGTGCGGCGGCGGTTCCCAGCCCCGCCGCCGCGACCAGCAGCAGCGAGAACAGGAGTCTGCGTCGTGTCATCGACGGTCCCTTCGCGAGCGGTGGGCACAGCGGGTGTGATCTGCGCGGTGTGCCTGGCATGTCCTGCATGGCATGGAGCGACCGAACGGTGACCATGCGTACCGTGAGCCTCGTACACGGTCAAGGTTTAGACCACTTTTCGGGCGTCATTGCTGAGACTTGCCCGATAGCGGGCAGATTTCTTGCGAATCCCGGCGCCGCCCCGCAGTATCAACGGGTGCTCGATCGCCGTTCGTCCCACGAGGACCTTGTCGACCACCTGGTGCGCAGCACGCCGCTACAGCGCGGCGAGGCCGCCAGGGTGGTCCTGGACGTGCTCGCGTACTTCGACGAGACCACCGAGGGGTTCGTCCGCCGCAGACACCGCGAGCTGCAGTCCCAGGGGCTGCGCAACGAGGCGATCTTCGAGCGGATCTCCCACGAGCTGCCGCATCGCGCCGTGACCCCGCCGGCCCTCTCGATACGCCAGCTGCGCCGCCTCGTCTACGGCTGAGACGCCGGACGGAGCGGCCGGGCACACCGGAACAGATCAAGAACGCAGGACACAGGAACGTCCGTCACCACGATTCACTCGGAGGTCGCTCTATATGTGCGGGATCGTCGGCTATATCGGCAAACGCGATGTTGCTCCGCTGCTCCTCGAGGGGCTGCAGCGTCTGGAGTACCGCGGCTACGACTCGGCGGGCATCGCCATCCACGCCGGCGGCGCCGGCAAGGCCGCGGGCCTGAAGACCGCCAAGGCCAAGGGCCGGGTCCGTGAGCTGGAGTCCCGGCTGCCCAAGCGGTTCGCGGGCACCACCGGCATCGCGCACACCCGCTGGGCCACCCACGGCGCGCCCACCGACGAGAACGCCCACCCGCACCAGGACGTCACCGGCAAGGTCGCGGTCGTCCACAACGGCATCATCGACAACGCCGCCGAGCTGCGCGCCCGGCTGACCGCCGACGGGGTGGAGTTCGCCTCCGAGACCGACACCGAGGTCCTGGCCCATCTGATCGGCCGCTCGAAGGCCGAGAAGCTGGAGGAGAAGGTCCGCGACGCGCTGCGGCACATCGAGGGCACCTACGGCATCGCCGTCCTGCACGCCGACTTCACCGACCGCATCGTCGTCGCCCGCAACGGCTCCCCGGTCGTCCTCGGCATCGGCGAGCACGAGATGTTCGTCTCCTCCGACGTCGCGGCGCTGGTCTCGCACACCCGCCAGGTCGTCACCCTGGACGACGGCGAGATGGCCACCCTCAAGGCCGACGACTACCGCACGTACACCACCGAGGGCTCCCGTACGACGGCGACGCCGGAGACCGTCGAGTACGCGGCCGAGTCGTACGACCTGGGCGGCCACGACACGTACATGCACAAGGAGATCTCCGAGCAGGCGGACGCGGTGGACCGCGCGCTGCGCGGGCGGATCGACGACCGCTTCTCCACCGTGCACCTGGGCGGCCTGAACCTCGACGCCCGCGAGGCGCGCGGGGTGCGCCGGGTGAAGATCCTGGGCTGCGGCACGTCGTACCACGCGGGCCAGATCGGCGCGCAGATGATCGAGGAGCTGGCCCGGATCCCCTCGGACGCCGAGCCGGCCTCCGAGTTCCGCTACCGCAACCCGGTCGTGGACCCCGACACGCTCTACGTCGCCGTCTCCCAGTCCGGTGAGACCTACGACGTGCTGGCGGCCGTCCAGGAGCTCAAGCGCAAGGGCGCGCGGGTACTGGGCCTGGTGAACGTGGTCGGCTCGGCGATCGCCCGGGAGACCGACGGCGGCATCTACGTGCACGCCGGCCCCGAGGTCTGCGTGGTCTCCACCAAGTGCTTCACCAACATGGTGGTCTCCTTCGCGCTGCTGGCCCTGCACCTGGGCCGGATCCGCGACCTCTCGGTCGCGGACGGCAAGCGGATCATCGAGGGCCTGCGCAAGCTGCCCGGCCAGATCGACGAGATCCTCAAGAGCGAGGAGGACATCAAGAAGCTGGCGAAGCAGTACGCGGACGCCAAGTCGATGATGTTCATCGGCCGGGTGCGCGGTTACCCGGTGGCGCGCGAGGCCTCGCTGAAGCTCAAGGAGGTCTCGTACATCCACGCCGAGGCCTACCCGGCCTCCGAGCTCAAGCACGGCCCGCTGGCGCTCATCGAGCCCGCGATGCCGACCGTGGCGATCGTCCCCGACGACGACCTGCTGGAGAAGAACCGCGCCGCGCTGGAGGAGATCAAGGCCCGCCACGGCCGCATCCTGGCGGTCGCGCACCAGGAGCAGGAGAAGGCCGACCACACCATCGTGGTCCCGAAGAACGAGCCCGAGCTGGACCCGATCCTGATGGGCATTCCGCTCCAGCTCCTCGCCTACCACACGGCGTTGGCACTGGGCCGGGACATCGACAAGCCCCGGAACCTGGCAAAGTCGGTCACGGTCGAATAATTCCGCCCGTTCGACCGAAGCGGTAATTGAGCAACCCCCGCGGCGAGCAACCACCTCCGCGAAAGCGGCGCCGGTTCAGGCGCAAAAGCAGCTGCGTCGCGTGCGTGCCACCTTACGCACGCGACGCCGCTGCCTCCCCTGTGCCGGCGTTGCCCATACGCCGGCGGGATGCCGCCACCCCGGAGACCGTCACCTCCCGGTGGGCAGCACGTCGGTGCCGCGAACCATGTGACGGTCTTTTACCCCTCACCCGGGTGCAATCCACCTCTGCGGGCCGCCGGCCGTGCGGGCTGCCCACAATCCTCATGACGCCCCCTCAACTGTGCGCAAGCCGAGGAGAAGCGATCAGGGGATGACGATCACCGGGCGCTGCGCACGCCGCGCCAGCCGGCCCGCCACCGAGCCGAAGATCCGGCCGACGAGGCCATGGGTGGACCCGACCACGATGGCGTCGGCCTCGTACTCCCGGCCGACCTCCTCCAGCTCGTGGCAGATGTCCCCGCCGCGCTCGACGAGGATCCAGGGGACCTCGGAGAGGTGGTCGGCGCAGGCGAGCTCCAGCCCCAGCACCTCGGTGCGGTGATCGGGGACGTCGACGAAGACCGGGGGCTCGCAGCCCGCCCAGACGGTCGTCGGCAGCCGGTTGGCCACGTGGACGATGATCAGCCCGGAGCCGAAGCGCCGCGTCATACCGATTGCATACGCCAACGCGCGTTCGCTCGACATGGAACCGTCGAAGCCGACCACGACGCCGTGGCGGAACGCGGGGTCGCAGGAGCGTCGGGTCTCTTCCGCCGCTTCGAGGTCCGCCATCGGATCGGCGACCTGCTTGCGGTCCGCGGGTTCGGGGAATTCGTGACCGGCCATTGGTGTCTCGGCGAGGACGTCCTCTTGCGGAGGGGCGAACGGGGAACGGCGATTGACTTGATCCGGCAGTTGACTGAGCTGGCTCGATCGCGGAGCGGGAGCCATAGTTCAATGAGGAACGATACGACTGGGAATCATCTTCCCAAGCCGATACCCCAAGAGTACGGCGCCACTCCTCCGCTGCCCAGATCCCGCCGCAGGCGCGGGGCGCCCGCCGAGGGGGGTCAAGGGCCTCGAACGTTCCCCGGAGCATGCCGGAGCGTGGCGCCGATGGCAATGCCCCGCCCTGCCCCCGTACGTACCCATCGCGGTGACCCATGATCGCCCGCGGCGTTGTAGTACCTGCCCGCCGGAAGGGAGCCCGCGATGCCCGCGCCGTCCAAGAGATCACCCGACTCAGTGAGCGATGTGGTGCGCTGGGGCGCGTTCAGCTGTGTCGTGGTGCCGTGCGTACTGATCATGAGCGGCGGCTCGGTCGGCGGCGCGGCCGGCGCGGCCGCCGGTCTCGCGGCGGTGACCTGTGCCTCCCGCGCACTGCTGCGGCAATCCGAACGGACCGCCGCCAGAGTCCGGGTCCGCGAGGTCGGACGGCACCGGGACAGAAGCGGACGTATGGGACCTGGGGCGCACGGAAGCGGTCGCCACTGCGACCGGCGTACGCCGGTCAATTGAGACGCCCGCAAGTGTGCGCGCGACCGTTTTCAGCCAACTTCTAGCCGGGATCCACCCCTTGCCCCCACCACCCCCCAACCTGGGTGTGAGCAGGGAGGAAAGGACCGCTGGGCATGGTTGTGCCCTACTGCGAACGGGCAGAGCCGAGACGCGTACTTCCCATGCAGGCCTGACGAGTGGAACGCTTCGTGATCGAATGCTTCGCGCCAAGTTGCCATATCGACATACCAGCGGGTGGTGAACTTGGCACTCCATCCTCACGGGACACAGTAGATTCGATCTTGGTAGCTATGGCGGGGGAACTGTGCAGGACCGCGAGGGCGAGACGACCGAGGGGGGCTTAAGTGCCATGAGCCAGGACTCCGCTGCCGTACCAGATGCCGCACGCAAGCTCGCCGCACGACGACGCCGCGAAATAGTCGCGGTGCTCCTCTTCAGCGGCGGCCCCATTTTCGAGAGCTCCATTCCGCTCTCGGTCTTCGGCATCGACCGACAGGACGCCGGCGTTCCGAGGTACCGGCTGCTTGTGTGCGCCGGCGAAGATGCGCCTTTGCGCACGACCGGGGGGCTCGAACTATCCGCGCCTTACGGGCTGGAGGCGATCGCCCGCGCCGGGACGGTCGTCGTACCGGCCTGGCGATCCATCACCCAGGCCCCGCCGCCCGCCGCGCTCGACGCGCTGCGGCGCGCGCATGAAGAAGGGGCCAGAATCGTCGGGCTGTGCACGGGGGCGTTCGTCCTCGCCGCGGCCGGACTGCTCGACGGCCGTCCGGCCACCACTCATTGGATGTACGCGCCGACGCTCGCCAAGCGTTATCCGTCCGTCCATGTGGATCCCCGTGAGCTCTTCGTCGACGACGGCGATGTGCTCACCTCCGCGGGGACGGCGGCCGGTATCGACCTGTGTCTGCACATCGTGCGGACCGACCACGGCGCCGACGCGGCCAACGCGCTGGCCCGCCGACTCGTCGTACCACCGCGCCGTACCGCCTCCGATATGGGGCACCAGCGCTACCTGGACCGGTCTTTACCAGAAGAGATCGGCGCCGACCCGCTGGCCGAGGTCGTCGCCTGGGCGCTGGAGCACCTCCACGAGCAGTTCGACGTGGAGACCCTGGCCGCGCGCGCCTATATGAGCCGCCGCACCTTCGACCGGCGCTTCCGTTCCCTTACGGGCAGCGCTCCGCTGCAGTGGCTGATCACCCAGCGGGTGCTCCAGGCGCAGCGGCTGCTGGAGACCTCCGACTATTCGGTGGACGAGGTCGCCGGGCGCTGCGGATTCCGGTCGCCGGTCGCGCTGCGCGGCCACTTCCGACGGCAGCTGGGGGCCTCGCCCGCGGCCTACCGTGCGGCCTACCGCGCGCGCCGGCCGCAGGGCGGTGCTCCCGAGCCCGCGCTGCGCCCGGAACGGAGCGAGCGGCCGGAGCGGCCGGGGCCGGTGGCCGGGGGCCCGGAGCGGTTCGCCGCGATGGCCGGTCACGGCGCGGCAGCGGCGCTGGCCGCCGCCGCGGAGGCGGGCGACGCCGGGAAACCGACGTCGGACGCGTTCGCCGCCCGGCTCCCGGAGGCGCCGGTCCCGCGCGGTGCGGGCCGCCCCGTGCTGCCCAGCCAGCGGGAACGCCCCGTAGGGTGAGACGCATGAACGATCGCATGGTGTGGATCGACTGCGAGATGACCGGACTCTCGCTGGCGAATGACGCACTCATCGAGGTGGCCGCGCTGGTCACCGACTCGGAGCTGAATGTGCTGGGCGACGGGGTGGATGTGGTGATCCGCCCTCCGGCCGAGGCACTGACCACCATGCCGGAGGTGGTGCGCGCCATGCACACCGCCTCCGGCCTGCTGGACGAGCTGGACCGGGGTACGACGCTCGAGGACGCCGAGGCGCAGGTGCTCGCGTACATCAGGCAGCATGTGCCGGAGCCTGGGAAGGCCCCGCTGTGCGGGAACTCCGTCGGCACCGACCGCGGCTTTCTGCTGCGCGACATGCCGACGCTGGAAAACTATCTCCACTACCGGATCGTCGATGTGTCGTCCGTGAAGGAGCTGGCCCGGCGCTGGTATCCGCGGGCCTACTTCAACAGTCCGGACAAGAGCGGCAATCACCGGGCGCTGGCCGACATCCGCGAATCCATCGCGGAATTGCGGTACTACCGGGAGGCGGTCTTCGTGCCGCAGCCGGGCCCGGACTCCGACACCGCCAGGGCGATCGCGGCGAAGCACGTCCTGCCTGCCGAACCGCAGGCCACACCGGAGTGACGCAGCTCGCTCCCGGGCCCGCGAAACCCGGGAGCGAGCACCCCTCAAGACCCTGTACACTTTTTCTCAGCCGGTGGGGAAAAAGAACCACACAGCACCGGTCATGGTGGGTATAGCTCAGCTGGTAGAGCACCTGGTTGTGGTCCAGGATGTCGCGGGTTCAAGTCCCGTTACTCACCCCACTGTCAAGGCCCCCGACCTCAGGTCGGGGGCCTTGAGTGTTCTCCGGGTGCGTTCAGTAGCCGACGGTGAAGCGCTCGCCCACGTGCTGCGGCCGCTCGATCTCGTCGACGACCGCAACGGCGTAGTCCTCGGCGGAGATCCGGCTGGCGCCCTCGGCGTCGATGATCAGGTCCTCGGTGGCGGTGCGGTAGCTGCCGGTGCGCTCGCCGGGCTCGATGGTGGCGGCCGGGCTGAGGTTGGTCCAGCGGACGTCGGAGACGGTGCGGTAGTAGTCCAGGGCGTCGCCGTGGGCGTGCATGATCCCCAGCAGGAACTCGGGCAGCCCCTCCTTGTCCCAGACCTGCTTGCCGTCAGGAGTGCGCAGCGAGCCGGCGCCGCCGACGGAGATCAGCCGGGGTGCCGCGTCGCCGAGCCCGCGCAGCGCCTCGACCAGCGACTCGGCGGCGGGCCTGATGGTGGCGACATGGCCCTCGGCGCCCCCGCCGCCGACCGCGCTGACCACCACGTCCCGGCCCTTGGCCACCGCGGCGACGGACGCCGCGTCGAGGACGTCGCCGGTGGTGACGGTCAGGTTCGGGTGGGTCGTGGTGATCTTCGCGGGGTCGCGGACGACCGCGGTGACCTGGTGACCGCGGCTCAGGGCCTCGTCCAGGATGCGGCTGCCGATGGTGCCGTTGGCCCCGAAGAGAGCGATCGTGGTGGACATGGGGGTCTCCCAGCTGTGGTGTACGTCCGGCGCTCGGAGCTACCGGACTTCCGCTTTCCGTCAGCGGTTGTGCTGACGTCTTCTACGCTAGGGGCAGGAGCGGGGCATTCCGGGGTAGCAAGGAGACCGGCGATGGTCAAAAAGCGACAGGAACGGCAGGAGGGTGGACGGGCCGTACCGGAGATCCGGGAGGTGGCATTCTCCGCGCCCGCGGGACGGCCCGCCGGTGTCGAGGTACTGACCCTCGCCGAGCTGCGCGACCGCGCGGACGCCTGCCGGCTGTCCACGCCGCACCGCCCCGGCTTCCACCACCTGCTGCTCCTGGACAGCGGGCGGCTGGTGCACTGCGTCGACTTCCGCGAGCACGTCCTCGCCCCCGGCGATCTGTTGTGGTCGCGCCCGGGGCAGGTGCAGCACTTCGGCGATCTGACCGGCGCGGAGGGGCGGCTGGTGCTCTTCGAGGCCGGTTTCCTGGACGCGGCGACCGCCGCTGCGGCCCGGGTGGAGGACTGGTACGGACCGGCCGTACGCCATCCCGAGGGCGCGGCGGCGCGGGCGGTGGACGCCGCGATGCGCGCCCTGCACCAGGAATTCGGCGAGCTGGGCGGGCTGCCGCTCGAGATCCATCTCGAGGTGCTGCGGCATCTGCTGGCCGTGCTCGTCCTGCGGGCCGCGCATCCGGGCGGGCAGCCGGGCGGCGGCGACGGGACCTGTGAGGGGAACGCGACGTATGTGCGTTTCCGGGACGCGGTGGAGCGGGACTTCACCCACAGCCGCCGGGTCGCCGACTACGCCCGTTCGCTGGGCTATGCGCCCCGTACCCTCTCCCGGGCCACCGAGGTCGGGGCCGGGGTCGGTGCGAAGGAGTTCATCGACCGCCGGGTCGTCCTCGAGGCCAAGCGCCTCCTGGCGCACGGCGACCAGTCCGCGGCCCGTATCGCGGACCGCCTGGGCTTCGCCGACGCCACCAACTTCAGCAAGTTCTTCCAGCGGCGGGCCGGGACGACGCCGATCGCGTTCCGGGAGGCCGTACGGGGCGGGGCCGGCGGCGCTGGGTGAGGACCGGGGCGAGGGCGGTGCGCAGATCCCCGACGCCGCGGAAGTGCACGCCCGTCATGCCGAGCGCGGCCGCGGCGTCGACGTTCTCCTGCCGGTCGTCCACGAAGAGGCAGCGGCCGGGGACGGCACCGGCGCGTTCGGCGGCGATCTCGTAGATGCGGTGGTCCGGCTTGGCGATGCCCACCCGGGAGCTGTTGACGACGTGGTCGGCGAGGCCGTCGAGGCCGAGCGCGGCCAGGTCCTCGTCCAGCCATACCGGGGCGTTGGTGACAAGGACGAGCGGGCAGTGCCCACGGACCCGGCGCAGCAGGTCCACGACCGGCTCGTCGGCCCGGAAGCCCGCGTGGCTGAAGGCGTGGGCCAGGGCCTGGGCGCGGTGCAGCGGCACGCGCGGGGTGAGGCCGCGGACGATCGACGCCGCCCACTCGCGCCGGGTGATCCTGCCGAGCAGCAGCGGCAGATCGTTCTCCGGGGCGTAGCCCACCGCCGCGGTGCTGCCGGGCGGCAGCCCGGCCGCCTGTTCCAGGCGCGTCACTTCCGTCATGTCGTAGAAGCGGATCACCCCGTCGAGGTCGCAGAGCACGGCATCGAACGACCGCTCGCGGGGGTGTGGCGGGGATGCTGGCGGGGGCTTCGGCACACCGCACAGCGTAGGAGGCGGGGCGCAGCGGGTGGGGGGTAGGCGCTGCGCCCCGCCGGGGGACGGTGGTCCGGGACCGCCGGTGGCCGGACCGCCGGTGGGGGTCAGCCGGTGTAGGCGCCGAAGGCCGCGGTGAAGGCCAGCGGCTTCTGGTCGATGGAACTGCAGGTGGGCTGGGCGGAGTTGCCGCCGCCGGCGCAGGGCTTGTCGCGGGTGGCGGACCACATCGACAGCCAGCCCAGGTGCTTGGCCCGCGCGAACTTCACCAGCTCGGTGGCGTCATCGACCTTGAAGACCTCGTTCTGCACGTCGTTGACGCCGATCATGGGGGTGACGGCAACGGTCTTCCACGCCGCCGCGTCGCTCAGCCCCAGAGCCTTCTTGACCTGGCCCTGAGTGGCGGTGGCCGCCTTGGTGGCGTACGTACCCATGTCGCCGTCGTAGGAGGCCCCGTAGTCCATCGCCATGATGTTGACGGCGGAGACCTTGACGCCGTTCTTCTTGGCGTCGGCGACGAGATTCACCCCGTCCTGGGTCAGGCCTTCGGGCATGACGGGCAGGGTGAAGGAGACGTCCAGCTTCGGGTGCTTCTTCTGGAGCTGGGCGATGGCCTGGGCGCGGCGGGTGTTGGCCTCGGTGTTGGGCAGCGCGCCGCCCTCGATGTCGAAGTCGACCTTGGTGAGCTTGAACTGGTCGATGACCTTGCCGTACGCGGCGGCCAGCTGGTCCGCCGACGTACAGGCCAGGCCGAGCTCGGAGCCGTTGGCGCCGCCGAAGGAGACCCGGACGTCGCCGCCGGCCTTGCGCAGACCGGGTATCTGCTTGGCCACCGGGTCGTTGCCCAGCTCGCCGGAGCCGCCCCACTTGGGCTCGCAGCCGCCTCCGGAGGTGACGAAGGCGAGGTTGAAGGTCTTCACGCCGGTCTTGTGGGCGGTATCCACCAGGTCGTACGCGGGGGTGAGGGAGGTGTCGACGTACGGGGAGAATCCCGCTCCGGCCTTCGCGGCGGCGCCGCCGGTCTGCGGTGCCTTGCCCGGTGCCTTGTTCGCCATGGCGGAACCGGCGATGGCGAACGCACCGCCGGCCGCAACGGCAACGGCGGCGCCGGTCACGATCAGCTTGGTGGTACGGCTCTTGCGCCGACGGTGTGCCGAGGGGGTCATGGGTGCCTGCCTGTCGTCACGTGGGGGGCTGGGTGCATGGGTGCACTGGGGGTGCATCCGGGTGTGTCCCGCACGCTAGCGGCCCGGAAACGGACAATTGCCGGTATTGGGGCGGTGGTTGGCGGAATTATGGGTGGCTTAAGGACGCGGAAGGGGATGGTTAAGCCCGGGTGGCGGGTGAAGCGCCGGTTCGGGTGCGGCTGGGCAACTCGCCGAACCAGCGGGCGAGTTCGTCCGGCACACCCATGAGGACACCGCCGAGCTGTTCGCGGTGCCCCGCGGCGTCGAACGCTGCACGGTGGCCTACGGGGAGACCGCCGTTCTGCCGCTGGAACCGGCCGGGGCCCGCGACACGGGCGCCTACGCGCCCCCGGCCCGTACGGCCCGCCGCCCCCGGCCGCCGAGCCTGCGCCGCAGCCGGTGGCCGCGGCGGACGCCGTGCTCGGACCGGGCGTCGCCCAGCGCGAGCCAGACACGGACCTCGGTGCCGCCCAGTACGGAACGGCCGATACGGACGTCGCCGCCGGTGGATTCGGCCAGCCGGCGGACGATGTCCAGGCCGAGGCCGGTGGAGCCGTCCCCGCCGCCGCTGTGGCCGCGGCGCAGCGCCGCGTCGGGGTCGGCGATGCCCGGCCCGGCGTCCGAGACCAGCACGATGACGGCCTCCTCGGCGTTGTGGACATCGACGGCGAAGGCGGTGCCCTCGGGGGTGTGGCGGAAGACGTTGCCGAGCATCGCGTCGAGGGCGGCGGCGAGTTCGGGGCGGGCGACGGGGAGGCGTACGGGGCGGTCGGCGCCCGCGATGCGGACCGTACGGCCCTCGTCCTCGGCGAGCGCCGACCAGAAGGCCATCCGGTCGCGGATCACCTCGGCCGCATCGCAGCCCGCCGCGGCGGCCGCCTGCCGGGCGTGGGCCTTCTGCTCGCGGGCGGTGCGGATGATCTGGTCGACCTCGCGCTCCAGTTGGGCGACGGCGGCGCGGGTCTGGTCGGCGGCGGGGGTGTCGCCGAGCGAGGCGGCGTTGAGGCGGAGGACGGTGAGGGGGGTGCGCAGGCGGTGCGAGAGGTCGGCGGCGAGTTCGCGTTCGTTGGCGAGGAGCTGGACGACCTGGTCGGCCATGGAGTTGAAGGCGATGGCGGCGGAGCGCAGTTCCTTGGGGCCGTCCTCGGGGACGCGTACGCCGAGTTGGCCCTTGCCCAGGTCGTGCGCGGCACCCGCCAGCCGTTCGGCGGGGCGGACCATGCGGGTGCCGAGGCGGTCGGCGACGGCGACCGAGCCGATGATGAGCGCGAGGCCGACACCGGCCAGCACCACCCAGGAGGTGGTGACGCCGTTGGTGAGCGCCGCCTCGGGGACGAAGACCTCGACGACGGCGATGCCGGAGGCGACGGCGGTGGGCTGGAGGAGGGAGGAGCCGCCGGGGACCGGCGAGATGGAGGCCCGGCCGAGCTTGACGGCGGCGGCCACGTCCTGCGGTGCGGCCCGCCGGGTGCCGATCTCGGCGGGGTGGGTGCGCTTGCCGCTCGCCGGGACATGGACGCCGATCCGGCCGCCGGAGCCGGTCTCGGCGCTGGCGACGGCGCGTTCGAGCTGCGTGCGGTCGGTGGTGATGGCGAGGACCGGGCCGATGGTTGCGGCCTGGCGCTCGGCGTTGGAGAAGGCGCGGTCGCGGGCCATCTCCTTGACGACGAGGCCCAGCGGTATCGCGAAGGCGACCACGACCATCACGGTGACCGCCAGCGCCACCTTGACCAGGGCCCATCTCACCGCGGTGGCTCCAGTTTCACGCCCACACCCCGAAGGGTGTGCAGATACCGGGGCTTGGCGGCGGTTTCGCCCAGTTTACGGCGGAGCCAGGAGAGATGGACGTCGATGGTCTGGTCGTCCCCGTACGACTGCTGCCAGACCTCGGCGAGCAGTTCCTTGCGGGCCACGACGACGCCCGGCCGCTCCGCGAGGAAGGCCAGCAGGTCGAATTCCCGGCGGGTGAGATCGAGGGCCGCACCGTCCAGTTCCGCCTGGCGGCGCAGCGGATCGATGGACAGGCCGCCCACGCGCATCACCCGGGAGGGCGGTTCCGCACCGGCGCCGCTCGCACGGGAACGGCGCAGTACGGCCGCCATCCGGGCCGAGAGGTGCTCGACGGAGAAGGGCTTGGTGAGGTAGTCGTCGGCGCCGTCGTTCAGCAGCCGTACGATTTCGGCCTCGTCGTCCCGGGCCGTGGCGATGATCACCGGGACATCGGTGATACCGCGCAGCATCTTCAGCGCCTCGGAACCGTCCAGATCCGGCAGCCCCAGGTCGAGAATGACGACGTCGAAGCCGACATGCGCCACCTCGCGCAGCGCCTCCAGGGCGGTGCCGACGCTGCGTACCGTGTGGGAGGCATCGGTCAGATGCCGGATGAGGGCCGAGCGTACGAACTGATCGTCCTCGACGACGAGCACACGTGCCATGGGCGGCACCGTACGCCATACGGGCCGTTTTCTTTACCCGAGGTTGACGCCGGGCGAGGGTGGCGGGCGTCATGAGCGGGCTGCAACGGGGCGGGCCGGTGGTGCAGTATGAGCCAAATGCAACGAGGACTGGTTCACGCTCTGGCCTGGACGCTGGCGACGGGCGCCGCGGTCACCTTGTCGTGGTTCGGCGTGCACACGGTGCTGTCCGGTACGGCCTATGACGCGCCGCGGGCGCTGCCGCTCGCCGACCAGGCGGCCGCGTCGGGGGCCCGGGCGGATGCCTCGCCCCGGGTCTCCTCCACCCACCGGCCCAAGCCGTCCGCGTCCCCCTCCGACACCTCGCAGCCGTCCGCGCCGTCCGGCACCGGCGGCACACAGTCCCAGCGCCCCTCCCCCGCCCCGCCGGCCAACTCCTCGGCGACCGACGGCCGGATCAGGAGCTACGCCACGGCGGGCGGCCGGGTCGTCTTCGACATGGGCGCGCAGTCCGCCGAACTGGTGTCGGCGACGCCCAACTCGGGGTGGGAGATGCAGGTGTGGAAGCAGGACGGGTGGATCCGGGTGGACTTCACCGGCGGCGCGGCGCGTACGTCGGTGATCTGCACATGGAACGGGCATCCGCCGATGGTGCAGAGGAGTGATCACGCCACCTAGGCCCTGGCGATGCCGAGTGGCCGGGCGGGGCCCGGGCGCTGGGGGCGCCGCCCGGACGGGCCTCAGTGCACGCAGAACTCGTTGCCCTCCGGGTCCGTCATCACCACCCACTCGCCGCCCGGTCCCTTGACGTGGTTCCGGACCCGGGCGCCGAGGGCGCAAAGGCGCTCAACCTCCGTGTCCTGCTTGCCCGCAGGGCCGTGCAGGTCGATGTGCAGGCGGTTCTTGGCCGTCTTGCGCTCCGGCTCCGGCACCCGGTTGAAGAGCAGCCGGCGCCCCAGTCCGGCGCCGCTCTCCGCGTCGTACGGGTCGTCGGGATGGCGTACCGCCGCCGCGTCCCGCCAGGCGCGCCGGCCGTGGTGGTCGGTGAGGATCTCGGGCGGGACGGTGCCGAGGCCGAGCAGCTTGCCGATGAGGACGCCGTGGTCCTCCACCTCGTAGCCGAGGGCGGCCGCCCAGAAGTCGGCCTGGGCGTGCGGGTCGTGGGCGTCGACGACGAGCTTCCAATGCAGGGGAGTTGAGGTCATGGTCACCACTCATAGCCCACCGCACTGACACACGGGGACCACGTGGCCGCGGATGCCGGGGTGTCCCCGCCCCGTCAGTCGAACGCCCCGTCCGGCGGAGCCGGTGACGCGATCGCCGTGGCGTCGGTGACCGGGGTCGCGCCGCCGGTGAAGTCCAGCAGCGCCCGGCCGTGTTCGACCCGGCCCGCGTGGGGGTCGCCGGCCGCCCGGCGGGTCAGTTCGGCGACCGGCAGGGTCCGGTCGGAGGCGAGCAGTACGGCGTTGCCGAAGCGTCTGCCCCGCAGGACGGCCGGGTCGGCGGTCAGGCACAGCTCGGGGAAGACCGTACGGACGGTGGCGATCTGGCCGCGCAGAAAGCGCAGCGGCGGCCCGTCGGCGAGGTTGGCCGCGTAGCAGCCGCCGGGCCGCAGCGCGCGGCGTACCTCCGCCACGAATTCGGTGCTGGTCAGATGCGCGGGCGTGCGGGCCCCGCCGAACACATCCGCGATGATCAGGTCCGCCCAGCCGTCCGGGATCTTCGCCAGCCCCGCGCGGGCGTCCGCGCCGCGCACCCGGATGCGCCAGCCGCTCTCCAACGGAAGCCGGCTGCGGACCAGTTGGACGAGCGGTGCGTCGATCTCCACCACCTGCTGGGTGGAGCGCGGCCGGGTCGCGGCGATATAGCGTGCCATGGTCAGCGCGCCGCCGCCGAGATGGACGGCCTGCAGCGGCTTGCCGGGCGGCGCGGCCAGATCGGCGATATGGCCCAGGCGGCGCTGGTAGGAGAACTCCAGGTACGCCGGGTCGTCGAGGTCCACATGCGACTGCGGGGCGCCGTCGATCAGCAGCGTCCAGCCGCGCGGCCGGTCCCGGTCGGGGCGCAGCTCGGCGACGCCGCCGGCCACCGTCTGCGTGACGGATTCCGGGCCGCCGCGCCCCCGCCTGCTCTTTGCCATGCCACAAGTATCGGGCGGGCACCGCACCTCCGGGCGCGGGCCCCCTGTCCACGGCGCAGCGGCAGGCCGCCCCGGACCGATGTCCGGGGGACCTGCCGCAGCACACCATGACCCGTGCCGGCCCGATGCCCTTCCGGGCCGGCGCACCGGTCACTTGTTGATGCAGATGTTCCCGAAGGCCGGGTTCAGCACCGCAATGAAAATGTCGACGGTGTTGCCGCACACATTGATCGGAATGTTGATCGGCACCTGGACGACATTGCCGCTGAGAACGCCCGGGGAGTGCACGGCAAAGCCCTTCGCCTTCGCACCGTGACCGTGGCCGTGGCCGCCCTGCATCTTGTAGTGACCGCCCTGGGTCTTGAAGTGACCGGGGCGGCTGGGGTGGCTCATCTCGCCCCCGCCCTGCGCCGCGGAGACACCCGCACTGCCCAGAACCATGGTGCAGCTGACCGCGGCAAGGGCGGTGTTCTTGACGAACCGCTTCATCACCTTTCTCCTTTCAGTTCGCGAATGGGGCATCGGTCACAACGAGCGAATTGGTTCAGGGATGCGGTCGTTCCGCCTTCCGGGAAAACATTCGCCCGTCCGGGACTTCTTCCGCAGCTCAGCGCGGCGCGGTATTCCGCTGATCGGCACAGCCGGGCCGCCGACCGGCGTGCCTGCCGGGATTTCCTACAGGCTTTCTGTCAGAGTGCTCTCCGGTTTGACCGATGGAAGTCCGTAGAGACCGGGGCCCGGAGCGACTGCTGGAATCGGAGAGGGCGGCATGCGGAAGTCGAGGGATCGCAGCGGGCGCGCCGCCGTATGTGCTCCGGCGGAATCCGCACGAATTCCGTTCCGGGCGGAGGACGGCGGACGGGTGCCGCCCGCCGCGCCCGGAGGCCCGTACGAAGCAAACCGCTGCGCCCTTTCGACGGCCCGGAAAGCGCTGCGGATTCCGGCGCATGCACCCGGCAGTGCGGGCCCCCCGGCAGATGCCGGCCGGCGCGGCACCGGAAATGACTCGCTTTCGGCGCGGGCCGGGCGACGGCAAAAGTTCCCGGCAGCGCTACGGGATGCCGCCGATCCGGCTAATGATGTGATGAATTCCGCCGTCGCCGATTTCGGCCGGTACACCGCCCGGCGGCCCGCGTATCGCAACACCGCGGGATTTGATTCCGAGGTATTCGGCCCCGGGCCCGCAGTGCGGTCCGGCGGTGACCGTCTCACGTTCCGGTTCACCACCCGCGGCGAGGGATATCGGCTCGGCGCGCCCTTCGTCCAGACCGACACCGGGCGCTGACCGGCGCGCCCCGGAATTCCCGCGGAGATTTCTGCCGGCCCGGTTATCAGGGGAACAGGGAGCAGTACGTGATGAAGGTCCTGCATGTCATCACCGGCCTGGAGGTGGGCGGCGCAGAGCAGCAGCTGCGGCTGATGCTGCGGCGGCTGCCGGCACGGTGCGAGGTCGTCACCCTCACCGGCCCCGGCCCGGTCGCCGACGGCATCCGGGCCGACGGCATCCCCGTCACCCATCTGGGCATGACCGGCAACCGGGACCTGCGGGCACTGCCCCGCCTCACCCGGCTCATCCGGGACGGCGGCTACGACCTGGTGCACACCCACCTCTACCGCGCCTGTGTCTACGGCCGGATCGCCGCCCGGCTGGCGGGCGTGCGGGCCGTGGTCGCCACCGAGCACTCGCTGGGCGACGCGGTGATCGAGGGGCGCCGGCTGACCCGCGGCGTACGCCTGCTCTACCGGGCCACCGAGCGGCTCGGCTCGGCCACCGTCGCGGTCTCCGACACCGTCGCCGCCCGGCTGCGCCGCTGGGGCGTGCCGGAGCAGCGCATCCATGTGGTCCCCAACGGCATCGAGGCGCACCGCTTCCGGCACGATCCGCTCGTCCGCTCCGGCGTCCGCAGCCGGCTCGGCATCCCGGTGGACGCCTTCGTGGTCGGCGGCGTCGGCCGGCTCGTCCCCGCCAAGCGGTTCGACGTGCTGGTGCGCGCGGTCACCCGGCTCTCCGGTGTCCATCTGCTGCTGGCGGGCGAGGGTCCCGAGCTGGAGACGCTGCGCAGGACGGCGGAGCAGTTCGGCTCGGCCAACCGGATCCATCTGCTGGGCGCACTGGGGCCGGACAAGCTGCTGGACGTCCCCGGCCTGCTGGCGGCGCTGGACGTCTTCGTCGCGCCGTCCCAGGACGAGGCGTTCGGGCTGGCCGTCCTGGAGGCGCTGGCCGCCGGGCTGCACGTCCTGTACGGCAGCTGCCCGGCCATCGACGAACTCCCCGCCGACCAGACGCCGGGCGCCCGCCGGATCAGCCCCGTCGTCCACGAAGTGACCACCGCGCTGCGCGAGGTGCGGCGCGGCGGAGCGGAACGGCTGCCGGTCCCGCCGGTGGTGCGGCGCTATGACATCGCGCGCAGCGCCGAGTCCCTGATGTCCGTCTACGAGGCCGCCGTGGCCGCCGCCCCGGACCGCCGGGCGGCCCGGCCGCAGGCCGCCCGGGCAGCGGCACCGGCATCGGAGAGCCCCGCAGCGCACACCCCCGGACCGGAACCGGCCCCGCCCCAGGTCTCCCTGCCCGAGCCGGCCCGCTCCCCCGCCCCGTCCCAGGGCGGCCACTCACTCTCGAAGCGGTGAGCCGGAGCCCGTCCGGCCGCACGGTGCCGCGCCGGGGTCACTGACAGCGGTCGACGGCCTCGATCGTGCGCGCCGCCTCACCGAGCGCCGCCCGCAGCACGACCGGGTCGGTGGCGTCGGCGTACGCCCCCTCCGGCGGCACCAGCCAGCCGGTGCCCGACACCGGCGGCTCCGGCTCGGCGTCCTCGGCGTCGCACTCCGCCCCCAGCGCGAGTCCCCGCCCGTAGGTCTGGGTGCAGGCGCTGCCCGGCACGTCCCAGCCGTCCGCCGTGCCCGGCGGCACCAGGAAGCCCAGGGTGTGACAGGCGCCGTCGTGCAGGACCGGGCCGACGCCGTCCCGCAGCCGCAGGATGTCGACGGCCTCCAGCCCCTGCCGGGCGGGCACCGTGACGAGGTCACAGGGCGCTGCGTCGTCCTGCGGCGCGTTCTGTCCGGATCCGGATCCGCCCACGCCCCTGCTCACGCCGGTCTCCCACATGGAGAACCCCTCCTCATGCACGCGCCGCGCCCTTTACACCGAGTTCAACGGCTTCGTATGTCAACAGCTACGGCGGCGTAACGCTGCAAAGGATGGCACTTCATGGCAGATCACGTGCGAGATGGGCGGTTTGTGGCCAAACGCTGGGTATCGCGCCCCTCGTTGCCGGTACCGTCGTCCCGCCGCACCGCCAGGAAGCGGCACCGCCACAAGATGGCACGGAAAGGCCACGGAGAGGGTCCGCCATGGCGTCGCCAGCAGCAGAATCAGCGTCGTCCCGCACCGTACCCGCCCGCCCGAACACCGCTTTCCGACAGCTGCGCGGCAGGCTGTCCCCGGGCGAGTTCGCGGCGGCGGTCCGACGGTCCGCCCGTGAGATCGGAGAGCAGGTCTCGTGCGACGCCCGCTATGTGGGCCGCGTCGAGTCCGGGGAGATCCGCTGCCCGAACTACGCCTACGAGCGCGTGTTCCGGCACATGTTTCCCGGGCTGTCGCTGCCGGACATGGGCTTCGCGCCACGCGAGACGGTACGCGGACGGGGGGCGCGTACGGCGGTGAACGCCGCGCCCCTGGCATCCGTACCCGACCACAGCGATACCTGTATCCAGATCTGCGAGGAGAGCGACGTGCTACGTCGCGCGTTCATCACCGGCGGCCCGGCGGCCGCCCTGGGCATCGCCGCCCTGCCCCCCGCCGGAGCCGCCGCCGTGCCCGGCCCCCGTGCGCCCGTCGGCCGGGCCGGTACGGCCGAGGCCACCGCCGTCGAGGAAGCCGTCCGCCGGATCCGGCTGCTGGACGACCGGCACGGCGCGGAGGGCATCTACCACCGCGCCACCCAGCCGCTGCGCGCCGCCTACGACCTGCTGGACGCCGATGTCCAGCGCCGCTCGGTCGCCGACCGGCTGCACTCCGGGGCGGGCGAACTCGCCATCACGGTGGGCTGGCTGGCGCACGACTCGGGGCGCTTCGAGGACGCCCGTTCGCATTACGCCGAGGCGCTGGCCACCGCCCGGGTGTGCGGGGACGCGGCCCTGGAGGCGCACGCCTTCTGCAACACCGCCTTCCTGGCCCGCGACGCCGGCCGCCCGCGCGAGGCGGTACGCGCCGCCCAGGCCGCGCAGCACGCGGCCAGGCATCTCGGCTCGCCCCGTCTGCTGTCGCTGCTGGCGCTGCGGGAGGCGGGCGGCTGGGCGGTACTGGCCGACCGCAGCGGCTGCGAGCAGGCGCTGGCGCGGGCCGAGCGGCTGTTCGCGGGCGGGCCGCGGGACAACGACCCCGAGTGGATGACGTTCTACGGCGAGGCGGAGCTGGCGGGCCTGGAGGCGCAGTGCTGGGCGGCACTGGGCGAGGGCGAGCGCGCGGCGGATCTCGCCCGGCGGGCGGTGAGCCTGCAGGATCCTCACTTCACCCGGAACATCGCCCTGTTCACCGCCGAGCTGGCCGGTGACCTGGCGGACAGCGGGTCACCGGAGGAGGCCGCCGCGGCCGGGATGCGTGTCCTGGCGCTGCTGGACCAGGTCCGCTCGGCCCGTATCCGCGCGATACTCGACCGCACGGCCGGCCGGCTGCGCGGCCACCGCGGCACCGGCGCGGTGGCCGAGTTCCTGGAACGGCACGCGGCGTCGGCGGGTTCGGCGGCGCACTGACCGGCGGGCCTCACCGCACCGGCAGGGTCTCCTGCGCCCACGTCGCCAGCAGCCGCAGCGCGGTCTCGGACGGGGAGCCGCTCTCCACGGTGTGCGCGATCAGCGCCTGGTCCGGGTCGTCGGGCAGGCGCAGGGTTTCGAAGCCGAGGTCCAGCGTGCCGACCACCGGGTGCCGGTAGACGTACCGGCCGTGGGTCTTGTCCTTGAGCCGGTGTTCGGCCCACAGTCCGGCGAACTCCGGTGCTGCGGCGGTGAGTTCGGCTATCAGTTCCGCGGTCCGCGGATCGTCGGGGTGGCGTCCTGCGTCGAGCCGGAGGTAGGCCGCCACATCGCTCGCCTTGCCGTGCCAGTCGGCGTACAGGCTGCGCATCCCCTCGTCGAGATAGACCAGGCGGGCCAGGTTGCGCTGCCGGGGCGGCAGCGCGCCGAAGTCGGTGATCAGGGCGGCGGCGAGGCGGTTCCAGGCCAGGACGTCGGTGTTGCGGCCGACGATGTACGCGGGGACGTCGGAGGCCGAGTCCAGCAGCCGCTGCAGCCCGGGGCGGACGCGCTGCGGCTCGGGTGCGCCGTCCGTACGGTCCGGGCCCGGCCAGGGGCGGGCCAGCCGGTAGAGGTGTTCGCGCTCGACGGGCTCCAGGCGCAGGGCGCGGGCGACGGCGTCCAGGACGGCCTCGGAGAAGTGCAGGGTGCGGCCCTGTTCCAGGCGGATGTAGTGGTCCGCGCTGACGCCTGCCAGCAGCGCCAGTTCCTCCCGGCGCAGCCCGGGCACCCTGCGGCGTCCTCCGTGCTCCGGCAGTCCCAGTTCCTCGGGCCGCAGCCGGGCCCGCCGGGACCGGAGGAACTCACCCAGTTCTGCGCGTCTGTCCAGTGCCATACGGGAAGTATCGCGGCCCCCGTGCGCCCCGGCACCGTCCCAGCCTGGTCATGCCGTGCCCAGGCAGCGGCAGCCACTGGGTAACGCGCGGCGCGGCGGCGAGAGTTGAGGGCACCGGCCGGGACCGCCAAGGCCCCGGCACCGCAACGCGACTTGGAGTACCGCGATATGACCGCCACCCACCTTCCCACCCGTCCGCTCGGCACCACTGGCATGGACATCACCCGCGTCGGCTTCGGCTCCTGGGCGGTGGCCGGATCCGGCTGGTTCTTCGGCTGGGGCGCCACGGACGATGCCGAGTCCGTCGCCGCGATCCGCCATGCCGTCGCCTCCGGCGTCAACTGGATCGACACCGCTGCTGTCTACGGCCTCGGGCACTCCGAGGAACTGGTCGGCAAGGCCGTCGCGGGTCTGCCGGAGGACGAGCGCCCGTATCTGTTCACCAAGGCCGGGTTGGTCTGGGACCCGGATAATCCGTCGGCCGCGCCTCGGCGGATCATGAAGCCGGCCAGCGTCCGGCGCGAGGTCGAAGACTCGCTGCGGCGGCTGGGCGTCGATCACATCGATCTGTACCAGGTGCACTATCCCGACACCGGCGAATCGCTGGAGTACGCCGGTGGCGGCTTCGGAGCGGTGTCGCCCAACGCCACGCCGCTGGAGGCGTACTGGCAGGTCATGGCCGACCTGAAGGCCGAAGGCAAGGTACGGGCGATCGGGCTGTCCAATCACACGCCCGACCTGCTCGAGGCGGCCGAGCAGATCGCTCATGTCGACGTCATCCAGCCACCGTTCTCGGCGATCAACCGGTCGGCCGCCGCTGAGATCGCCTGGGCGCGCGCGCACGAGACCGGCGTGATCGTCTACTCGCCGCTGCAGTCCGGGCTGCTCACCGGCGCCTTCTCCGCGGAGCGGGTGGCGGGGCTGCCCGCGGACGACTGGCGCACCTCGCACCACGACTTCACCACGGGGCTGACGGCCAACCTCCGTCTGGCGAAGGCCCTGGAGCCGGTCGCCGCGCGGCACGGTGCCACCGTCGCCGAGGTGGCGATCGCCTGGGCGCTGGCCTGGCCCGGCATCACCGGGGCGATCGTCGGCGCCCGCACGCCCGGCCAGGTGGACGGCTGGATCGGGGCGGGCGCGGTGCAGCTGGCCCCGGCCGACCTGGACGGGATCGCCGAGGCGATCACCGCCTCCGGCGCGGGCTCCGGCCCCGCCCGCCCGTGACCGCCGCCCCCGCCGTACCCGGCCCCCTACTCGTACCCGTAACCCGTCACCCAAGGAGACCGCAGCGTATGTCCCTCATCGTCGTCGCCGAATGCCTGGCCGCACCCGGCAAGGAGGACCGGCTCCGCACCGCCCTGGAGGCGATGATCGAACCGTCCCTGGAAGAGCCCGGTTGCCTGGCCTATCAGCCGTACGCGGACCCCAACCGGCCCGCCCGCATGGTGATCGTCGAGGAGTGGACCGGCCCGGTGGCCCTCGCCGAGCACTTCGCCACACCGCACTTCCGGCATGTGCGTCAGGTGCTGGACCTGGTGCTCGCCGAGCCGATGACCCTGCGGAAGCTGGTGGCGGCACCCGTCGGCTGACCCGCGCCGCCCGGTGCCGCCGGGCGGCCGTCAGCCCAGGTGGCCGGTGTCGTTCCACCGCTCGATGGCCGGCTCGCCGTAGGCCCAGCCCAGGATCGACAGGGAGGTGGGCTCCAGACGGATACGGGCGCCGAAGGAGATGTCCAGGCCCAGCCAGCGGGCGCCGAGGGCACGCAGGATGTGGCCGTGGGCGAAGAGCAGGACGTCCCGGTCGGCGGCGCGGGCCCAGGCGATGACCTCGTCGGCCCGCGCGGTCACCTGGGCGAGGGTCTCGCCCTCCGGGACGCCGTCGCGCCAGATGAGCCAGTCGGGGCGGCCGGCCTTGATCTCGGCCGGGGTCAGACCCTCGTACGCGCCGTAGTCGAACTCCATCAGCGCGTCCCAGTCCCGGGCCCGGCCGCCGAACCCGGCCAGTTCACAGGTCTCCTTCGCGCGGACCAGGGGGCTGGTGCGGACCTCGACGTCCGGCAGACCGTTCCAGGGGGCGCGGTGCAGGCGTTCGCCCAGCAGCTTGGCGCCGTGGCGGCCCTCGTCCAGGAGGGGGATGTCGGTGCGCCCGGTGTGCTTGCCGGAGCGGGACCACTCGGTCTGTCCGTGCCGGGCCAGGAATATGCGCGCTGCCATGGTCGTGCCTCTCGCCGATCGCTCGGAGGTGGGTTGATCGTTTTCTCGGCGCGGGCGGCGTTGACCGCGGTACTGCTCCATCATCGCCCATGGGGTGGATTTGTCCGTAACCGGGGACCCGGTGACCACCGGACCGGACCTCAGCGGCCGCCGAGGCACCGTACGCCGCGGTGGACCGGGGCGGGAGCTGTTGCCGGTTGCCGTCCAGCGCGGGGCGACCGGCTGATCCGGCATGGATCTTCGGGTGGTTGCCCCGCATGTCAGTGCTGGATGCGAGACTTTCGCGGGTGAACGTTTCCCGCGACAGTCGACCCGCGGCGGCCGCTCCGCCCGCGGGGCAGCAGACGCCGACACCGAGCCTGCGCCGGAGGCTCACCGAGCTGCGCGGCCCCGGCGTACGGCCCCGTTCGCTCGACGCCCGGGCGCTCGCCGCGCTGGCCGCCAATCCCGGCTGCCGGCGCCGTGCGCTGCTGGACGGTGCGGGCATCGACAAGGGGGCCCTGGCGCAGGCGCTGGGCTCGCCCGCGACATACGGCCAGTCCCAGTTCGCGATCATGCGTGGCATCACCTTCGAGTCGCGGGTCAAGGCCGACGGCGGCGCGGCCCTGATGCGGCTGCTGCACGAGCGCCTGCGGACGGACACCGCACCGCCGGAGGGCGAGGAGGTGGCCCTCCCCGATCTGTCCGCCGCCGGTCCCGAGGGCCGCGCCGCCCGTACGGCGCTGGCGCTGCGCGAGGCGACCGCGGCCGGCGGCTGGGCGCTGCTGGACCACCCGATGCTGGCCGTCGAGGTGGCCGGTTCGCCGGTGTATGTGGAGCCGGATGCGGTGGTGGTGCATCCGGACGGCAGCTGGACGGTCGTGGAGATCAAGTCCTTCCCGATGATCGACGGCGCGGCGGACGCCTCCAAGGTGGGCGAGGCGGCCCGCCAGGCGGCGGTGTACGTCCTCGCGCTCGAGAACGTCGCCGGGCATGTCACCGCGCGCACCGGGCGCGAGGTGCGGGTGCGCGACCGGGTGCTGCTGGTCTGCCCGAAGGACTTCTCCAACCTCCCGACCGCCGCGGCCGTCGACGTCCGCAAGCAGCTGGCCACGACCCGGCGGCAGCTGACCCGCCTCACCCGCGTCGAGGAGATCGCCGCATCGCTCCCCGAGGGGACCACCTTCGATCTGCGGCCCGCGGAGGACGGCAGGCCGACGCGGCCCACCGGGGAGCTGTCCGAGGCGGTGGAGACGGTCGGCGCGGCCTACTCCCCGGAGTGCCTGGCCTCCTGCGAGCTGGCCTTCCACTGCCGTAAGCGGTCCCGTGAGCAGGGTGCGGTGGAGACGCTGGGGCGCGGGGTGCGCGGCGAGCTGGGCGGGCTGCGGACCGTCGGGGAGGTGCTTGCGGCGGCCGCCCCCGAGGCAGCGGAGGAGGCGGCGGAGGACCGCGCCGAGGGCCCCGGCCGACCTGACGATCCCGCCGTGCTCGCCCTGCGCAGAGCGGCCGCGCTACGTGCCGAGGCGCTGGCCGGGGCGACGGGCGGGGCGGCGCGGCCGGCCGAGGAGCGGGCATGTCGCTGATCCAGACGCTGGCCCGGATGGAGGCGGTGGCGTCCGGCCGCGCCGCCCCCCTGACCACGGTGCGCCACCGCCATCTGTCCGAACGGCCGCTGGTCCTGGTCCCGATGACGACCGCGGGCGAGGCCGGCGCCCCGCTGGGCGTGCTGGTCGGCACGGACCGCGAGAAGCCGCAGCTGCTGGCCGTACCGCAGCCGCGCGACCGCGAACTGCGGTTCGCGTTCCTGGCGGAGCTGGCCGAGTCGGTGCTGCCGTATGTGGACGGCTTCGCGGACGCCGTCGAGTGGGAGGAGCGCAAGGAGACCGACCCGGAGACCGGCAAGCGGGTCGCCGTGCAGGTCGAACTGTGCGCGGACGCCCCGCAGTTGATCGTGCCGAGCACCGCGGGCATCGATTTCGTACGGCTGCTGGGGCGCTCGATGCGGTTCCGGCGGACGGCCGAGCAGGAGCCGGAGACGCCGTATCCCGCGCCGCCCCATGTCCCTTTGCTGGGCCGCTGGTTCACTCATTTCGGTGAACGTTCCCGGGTGCCGGGGGCCAGTCTGCTGCTGGCCATGACCGGGCTGCTGAGCCGCCACTGGGCCACCGGGCAGAGCATGCTCGAGGACCAGCATCTGGGGGCGCTGCTCGCCTGGATCGATCCGCCGCCGGGCGAATCGGGCCAGGTGGCGGCCGAGCGCGCGGAGACGGGGCGCGACGCGGACGGCCAGTTGCTGTGCCCGCCGGCCGGCCCGGCCACGGACCCGGCGTTCGACAACCGGCTGCTCTCCCCCGCGATGGCGCGCTACGACGCCGGGCTGAGCGGCGCCGAGGAGGAGGTCCGCGCCCTGATAGAGGGCCAGTTGCGGCCGACCTGGGACGCCGTCTGGCAGGGGCTCGACCTGCTGCGCGCACTGCCGCCGGGGGCGCGGGTCGCCGACCGCTGGAAGCGCGACCGCTGGTCCTACACCGCGCACCGCGACCGGGTCCGCGCCGGGGAGCCGCCGCAGCCCCGGCGGGACGACGCCGTCACCGCCGCCCAGAAACTGGCCTCCCGGGAGACCGCACAGGCCCAGCTCGACGCCCAGGAGGCCCTGGACGACCCGCTGGTGATGGCGGGCCGCCGGCTGTCCGGCGAGGCGATGTGCGGCACGGTCGTCCATGTCGAGATGGCGTACTCCGAGAGCAGGCGGCCGACGCCGCGCCCGCTGGTCACCCTGCGCACGGAGGACCGCCCACAGCTGTCCGAGAACGTCAAGCTCTACCGCCCCCTTCCCGACGGGCGCACCCAGCCCGCCGAGTTCGTCTCGTACGCGGCCGGGGGCGGCCTGGTCGTACGGCTGACGGGCGGCATGGGGCGCGGCAAGGAGCCGGAGCCCGGTTCGGTGCCGGAGGCGGACGACGCGGTGACCTGGACGCTGTTCGAGCATTCCCCGCGCGGCGGCCCGGAGTTGCCGGACCCCGAGGACACCCCCTGGACACACGGCGGGCCGCCGGCGGCCGCCGCCGCGGGGGCGCCCGCGGACGCCCCCGACCCCGTGACCGCGGAGGATTTCCTGTGACCCGGCCCGACGGGCGTACCTCCCTGCCCGCCCAGCGGGGGGAGCGCTCCTTCGACCCCGCGGCGGCGGCCGCCGCCGCGACGGACGCGATCCTGCACGACACGCTGCACGGCACCCGGCGCGGCGTGGTCGTCGACTCCCCGCCCGGTGCAGGCAAATCCACCCTGGTGGTCCGCGCGGCCCGGGAACTCGCCGCCGCGGGGCGTCCGTTGATGGTCGTGGCGCAGACCAACGCCCAGGTCGACGACCTCGTTCTGCGCCTCGCCGACAAGGACCCCGGGCTGCCGGTAGGCCGCCTCCACAGCAGCGAGGCGAACGCCTTCGACCCGGCGCTGGCCGAGCTGCCCTCGGTCCGTACGTCCGCGAAGATCGCCGACCTGGCGGGTATGGACATCGTCGTCTCGACGGCCGCGAAGTGGGCCTACACCAAGGTCGACACGCCCTGGGGGCACGCCATCGTGGACGAGGCGTACCAGATGCGCTCCGATGCGCTGCTGAGCGTCGCCGGGCTCTTCGAGAGGGCGCTGTTCGTCGGCGACCCGGGGCAGCTGGACCCGTTCAGCGTGGTGGGCGCCGACCAGTGGGCCGGGCTGGCGTACGACCCTTCCTCCAGCGCCGTCGCCACCCTGCTGGCCCACAACCCCGACCTGCCGCAGCACCGCCTCCCGGTCTCCTGGCGCCTCCCGGCCTCGGCCGCCCCCCTCGTCTCCGACGCGTTCTATCCGTACACCCGGTTCCGCAGCGGTACGGACCACGGCGACCGCCGTCTCGCCTTCGGGGTGGCCGGGGACGGCTCGGGCGTGGACCGCGTCCTGGACGAGGCCGCCGAGTCCGGCTGGGGCCTGCTCGAACTCCCCGCCCGCCATACGCCGCGTACGGACCCGGAGGCGGTCCGCGCAACGGCCCTGGTGGTGCGCCGGCTGCTCGACCGCGGCGGCGCCGCGACCAGCGAGAACTCCCCGGATCCGGTGCCGCTGACGGCCGACCGGATCGCGGTCGGCACGGCCCACCGCGACCAGGCGGCCGCGGTCCGCGCCGCGCTCTCCGACCTGGGCGTGCACGGCGTCACGGTGGACACCGCCAACCGCCTCCAGGGCCGCGAGTTCGACGTCACGGTCGTCCTGCACCCGCTCTCCGGCCGCCCCGACGCCACCGCCTTCCACCTGGAAACCGGCCGCCTGTGCGTCCTGGCCTCCCGCCACCGCCACGCCTGCATCGTGGTGTGCCGCGAGGGCGTCGCCGAGCTCCTGGACGAACACCCCTCGACCGAGCCGGTCCAGCTGGGCGTCACGGTCAAGTTCCCGGACGGCTGGGAGGCGAATCACGCCGTCCTGGCACATCTGGCGGAACACCGGGTGCGCTGGAGGCCGTGACCGACGCCGAGCCCCGCGTCACCGGGGGCGCTGGAGGCCGCGGGACGGAGCGGGGTGACCGTCCCTATATTCCTCTGGCCCTATGGCCCACTTGCGCGAGGCGGGACAATGGAATGCGGCACACGATCCTGGAGGTACGTACATGTCCCAGCCGCGTCCGGCTTCCGACTCCGGCTCCACGGCGCCGGCTCCCCGGCGGAGGAGGCCCGCGTCGCTGGTCTTCGAGCCGCCCGAGGCCGTCGCCGACCCCGAGCACTTCTTCGACCTGGAGTCGATGGACGACCCGCGCGAGCTGCTGCGCCGTTCCACGGAGCTGGCGCTGGCCTTCCGCGTGGCGGCCGACCGCGCCACGGAATACCAGGCGATCGCGGCGGCCCAGCTGGCCGATCCGCGACGGTTCGACCGGATGCCGCTGGCCACGCTGGCCGAGCAGGCGGAGTGGTCGCAGGACTACGCGCTGAAGATGATCGAGTTCGGCCGCGGACTGCTGCAGAACGGCGGCAGCCACATCGAGGACGCCGACTGAGGGGACCTCGGCCGCGCGCCGACGCGCCGCTCCCCCGTATCGCCCCGGCCGCACCACTCGTCACAGGCACCCCAGAAGGGCTCATGTTCCACGACTATGAGCCCCTGGCATATGCGAAGCGGGCAAGATACCTGGTCGCGCCCCGCACCGTCCTGGTTTCCGGCAATCCGCATAACCACTAGGTGGGGAATGGGTAGACCTGTCCCCATGAGCGACTGGCTGCCCGACACTCCCCGGACCCTCACGTTCCCGACAGCGGCGTACGTCACGCTCGCCGGCGCCGAATGGCTCGCCTCCGCCAGTCCTCATCCGCACTCCGTCCAGACCCTGTGGGCCACCCATCCCACCGCCCCCAGCGTGCTGCCGTGCGGCACCGCCTTCGACGTGATCAACGCCCCGGCGCTGTTCGGGCGCCGGATGGTCGACCGCTTATGGTCCGCGGGCCCCGGCTCGGGGCCGGTGGCGGCGCACCGCGGCCGGATCCTGCTGTTCGCCTCTCCCGGGACCGCCCAGCGGCTGCCGTCGCTGCTCGGCTGGGAGGAGTGGGCGCGGGCCGTGCCGCCGCTGCTGTGCCACGGCGGCGGGGACGCGGTGACGGTCCCGCCGCTGCACCCCTGCCACGCCACCACCGAGGGCGCGGAGGAAGCCGACGACGCCGCCGCCCCGGCCGCCTCCCGGTGGCTGGTCGCCCCGGACGTCCGCACTCCCTGGCTGCCGGGCCCCGACGTGCTGCTGTGGGCCTGTGTCCGCGCGGCTCGCTGGGCCGCCGAAGAGGACCACGAAGAGGAGCACGAAGCCGCACCTCAGGGCCCTGTGCCGGCGCTGACCACCGGCTGAGAGAAACCGATTTTTGCCCTCCCCGGACCGGGTGCTACTGTTTCCTCCGTCAGCAGGCGCCGCTAGCTCAGTTGGTTAGAGCAGCTGACTCTTAATCAGCGGGTCCGGGGTTCGAGTCCCTGGCGGCGCACAGACGGTCGAAGGCCCTCACCTCGGTGGGGGCCTTCGGCGTACCCGGACACCGGGACGACCGGAGACCCGGGGCGTCAGCCGTTGCGGCTCACCTTGACCGTCCACTCCCCGTCGGCGCCGCGCCCCTCGACCTGGATCCGTACGCCGTCGGCCGCGTCGGTCAGGCTCTCCCCCACGCCCAGAGGCGCATCCGCGAGCGGCGGATAGACGGAGGTGCCCCAGCAGGCCGCGGTACCGGGATGGCCGTCGAGGACATGGACCGGCCCGGATCCGGAGGCCGTATCGCTGTGCACGCGGTAGGCCAGGACGCCCTGGCTGCACACCGAGCTGTCGTTGCCGCTCGCTTCGCGCGCCTCCACGGCGAGGGCACTGTCCGGGCCCGTACGGACCACCAGCAACCGCGGGCGGCGGTCGTCGCCGGGCTCCGCGCGGGCGGACAGGGCCCGCAGCGGGTGCAGCGACGGCGAGCGGCTCAGCGTGGCGCAGTCGACCTGGTTGTCGCCGAGCCAGCCGAGCTTCCACTTGTGCCAGGCAAAGGGGTCGGGCGCCAGGCCGAACTGGCTGCCCATGAGGTCCCAGTCCCCCACATAGGTGTCCCAGTCGCCCTTGCCGTTCCCCGGCCGGTGGTAAAGGTCCGGCAGGTCGAAGACATGGCCGGTCTCGTGGGCGAGGACATTGCGGTCGGGCGGGTTCTGCTCGAAGACGGTCACGAAGCGGCGCAGATCGGTGTGGTCGGCGTGCATCGGCTCGTCCAGGTTGACGACCTTGGTGGCGTCCGAGTCGACCCCGGGGGCGTCCGGGTCGGCGACGAAATAGACCAGGTCGTAGCGGCTGAAGTCCACGGAGGAGTCCGCGGCGGCGACCGCGTCGCGCAGATAGGCGGAGCGGCGGCCGGAGTCCCAGTCGCGCTGTATTCCGTACGCGCCGGACGGGTGCGGCATCTGCACCCACTTCGCGTGGAGGTGGGAGCGCAGCCGGAATTTGCCGTAGGAGGCGCGGTCGAAGAAGCGCGAGGTGGCCGGGAAGTAGTCCTTGGAGAGTTCGCCCGGCCGGGCTATGGGGCGGGAGTCCGGGAAGGACAGAAAGATCATGACGGCGTCGAGGGAGCCGGCGGGGTGGGGATAGGTGCCGTTCCAGCTGTCCAGGCCCTCGGAGTGGTGGGCGTCGGTGCGTCCCAGCGCGCAGGGGAGGGCGGCCTCGGAGGCGGTGGCGGGTCCGGCGACGATGGACGTCGCGACCAGCGCGCTCAGCGAGGTGGTGACGGCTGCGAGACGCCGCAGACGACGGCGCTCCACCCCGCCGGGTGTCCGGTCGCGCGGCACATCGACCTCCAGGGACGGATGCGAAAGTCCTCCCCCACCCTGTGGCGTTTAGATCCGTTCGTCCTGTTCGGGCGCCCGGACGGGTGATCGGCGCGTCGCCGCTACGCCGTAACGGAAAGTGACAAACGAGCAACCTTGCAATCGGTGCGAACACAGCCGTGCAGAAATGGCTGAAGTTCCGTCATGGGCGCCGATGATCACGGCTGCGTCGCTGGATCGGCCGTTGCACCAGCCTCTATGATCGCCACACTTTCCAGCGCGGGATCCAACCTCCATCACGAGACAAGCGCCATGCGGGAGCGAGCAGTGAGCGGACACCCCGACAGCACGGGCCGCACGCCCGGAGCGACGCTGCCATCCGTGACGGAACGTGACGGATGGCCCAAAGGATCCGGCGGCGGCAGACGGCACCGTCCGCTCGGCCGCTGCGACGACACGGCCGCGTCGCTCGCCGACTACCGCGCCGCCTTCCACGCCGCCCGGCTGCCGATGGCCGTCCTCAACCGCGACGGTCTGGTCCTCGCCGCCAACCCCGCGTTCGGGGAGCTGGTCGGCACCGACCCGGACGAGCTGGTCGCCGCCACCGCCGCGGACCTCACCGACCTCGGGGCCGACCCCCGGGTGTGGACCGCCTACCGCGAGGTACTGTGCGGGCGCAGCGACCGGCTGCGCTGCACCCGCCGCCTCAAACACCCCGACGGGCACTCCGTCTGGGTGGAGGTGACCGTCGAACCGCAGACGGGTGAGGACGGGGTGCTGCTGTCGGTGGCCGACATCAGCGACCGCCACGATCTGCTGGCCCGGCTGCGGCACCTCCAGATGCACGATCCGGTGACCCGCCTCCCCAACCGGGCGCTCTTCTTCGAGCGGCTGTCCACCGCCCTGGAGGCGGCCGCCTTCGAGCCGGCGGGCACCGGGCGGATCGGGCTGTGCTATCTCGACCTGGACGGTTTCAAGGCCGTCAACGACACCCTCGGGCACCGCGTCGGCGACCGGCTGCTGAGCGCCGTCGCCCAGCGGCTGACCCGCTGCGCGGAGACCGTCGGCGACCGGGGTCCCGGCCCCGGCGGCCATCTGGTGGCGCGCCTGGGCGGTGACGAGTTCGCGATCCTGGTGGAGGACTCCACCGGCACCGACCAGCTGGCCGAGCTGGCCCGGTGTGTGCTCGACGCGCTGCAGCGGCCCTTCGACCTGGCCGGGCAGCGGCTGTCGGTCTCGGCGAGCATCGGCGTCGTCGAGCGGGCCGCGGCCGGCACCACCGCCACCGGGCTGATGCAGGCCGCGGACACCACGCTGTTCTGGGCCAAGGAGGACGGCAAGGCCCGCTGGACCCTCTTCGACCCCGAGCGCAACGCCCACCGCATGACCCGCCAGGCGCTCTCCAGCACGCTCCGCCCGGCCGTCGACCGCGGCGAGTTCACCCTGGAGTACCAGCCGCTGGTCGGTCTGGGCGACGGCCGGGCACAGGGCGTCGAGGCGCTGGTGCGCTGGCGGCATCCGCAGTTCGGGACGCTGTCGCCGAATCGGTTCATCGCCCTGGCGGAGGAGAACGGCGCCATCGTCGAGCTGGGCCGCTGGGTCCTGGAACGGGCCTGCCACCAGGCCCGCGCCTGGCAGCTGGCGCACCCCGGCGGCCAGCCGCTGTTCGTCAGCGTCAATGTGGCCGTACGTCAGGTGTGGGACTCCGACCTGGTGGCGGACGTCGCCGGCATCCTGGCCGAGACGGGCCTGCCGCCGCGCCTGCTCCAGCTGGAACTGACCGAGTCCGCGGTGATGGGCTCGGCCGGCCGGCCCCTGCAGGCCCTCCAGGCGCTCAGCGACATGGGCGTCCGGATCGCCATCGACGACTTCGGCACCGGCTACTCCAACCTCGCCTACCTCAGCCGCCTCCCCGTCTCCGTCCTCAAGCTGGACGGCTCCTTCGTCCACGGCTTCCGCTCCCAGGAGCACCCCAACCCCGCCGACGAAATGATCGTCGAGGCGCTCGTCGCCCTCGCCCACCGCCTCGGCCTCACCGTCACCGCCGAATGCGTCGAGAGCGCCGAACAGGCGGAACGTCTCCGCCGCATCGGCTGCGACACGGGTCAGGGCTGGCTCTACTCCCGCCCGGTGGCCCCGGACCGGGTCGAGGCGCTGCTGGACGCGGGGCGGCGGACGGGGAGCTGAGCGCGGCTACCCCTGAGGGAATCCGTACGCGTCGGCTATGAGTTCGTACGACCTGAGCCTGGCCGCGCTCCCGTGCGCATTGGCCGTGATCATCAGCTCGTCGGCGCCGGTGCGCTTGGCGAGGTCGTCGAGGCCCTGGCGGACGGCGTCGGGGGTGCCGTGGACGACGTTGCCGAGCCAGGTGTCGACGAAGTCCCGCTCGCGGTCGCTGAAGTCGTAGGCCTCGGCCTCCTCGGGGGTGGGGACCAGGCCGGGCCGGCCGGTGCGGAGGCGGATCATCGACAGGGCGCCGGTCATGACCTGGCGGCGGGCCTCGCGCTCGTCCTCGGTGGCCAGGGCCGACACGCCGATCAGGGCGTAGGGCTCGGCGAGCACCTCGGAGGGGCGGAAGGAGGAGCGGTAGAGGTCGAG
This sequence comes from Streptomyces chattanoogensis, assembly GCF_001294335.1. GTDB lineage: Bacteria > Actinomycetota > Actinomycetes > Streptomycetales > Streptomycetaceae > Streptomyces > Streptomyces chattanoogensis. Next base: position 193,350 of record NZ_LGKG01000068.1, on the reverse strand, counting down.
CGCGGGGACGGTGTTGGCCGCGGAGAAGTGGTGCGCGAAGGCGAAGGGCAGGCCGAGGGAGCCGGCGAGCCGGGCGCTGAAGCCGGAGGAGCCGAGCAGCCAGAGGGGCGGTCGGTGCGGGGACTGCACCCCACCGGGCGAGGTGGCCTGCACCGGGCCGGGGACGGCGTGGATCTTGGCGTACGGGTGGCCGTCGGGGAAGGAGCCGTCCAGGAAGCGGGTCAACTCGAGCAGCTGCTGGGGGAATTCGTCGGCACCCTCGTGGAGACGCTCCGTGCGGCGGAGAGCCGCCGCGGTGGCGCCGTCGGTGCCCGGCGCGCGGCCCAGGCCCAGGTCGATACGGCCGGGGGCCATCGCCTCCAGCGTGCCGAACTGCTCGGCGATGACCAGCGGTGCGTGGTTGGGCAGCATGACGCCGCCGGAGCCGAGCCGTATCGACGAGGTGTGTGCGGCCAGATGGGCGAGCAGCACGGCGGGCGAGGAGGAGGCGACGCCGGGCATGGAGTGGTGCTCGGCGACCCAGTAGCGGTGGAAGCCGCGGCGCTCTGCCGTACGGGCGATGCCGACGGCGGTGCGCACGGCGCCGGAGGCGGTGTTGCCGGCGCCGACGGTCACCAGGTCGAGCACGGACAGCGGGACGGGCGCGCTGCCCCGGGCGGTGCCCCGGATGCCGTCGTCGCTGCCCGGGGTCTCGCCGACCGGGGTCTGCTCCACTTCGCCACTCACGGTGTGGGTCCTCCTCGCGTTGCGCTGATCTGCGAGGGGGTCAACCGGAGAGCTACTCCGATTATTCCGGGGCGGGCCGGCTTCCCGGGGGGCGGCCCGCCGTACGGCTATTCCCGCGCGGCCCGTGCGAAGAGCGTGCCCAGCGGCGGGCAGGCGATCTCGCGGTCGATCAGCCGCAGCCCTTCCCAGACCGTGACCTGATTGGCGGTGAGGACCGGTTTGCCGAGCTCGGCTTCGATGTCGGGGAGATACGCGGCGGTGTGCAGGGCGGTATCGGGCAGCAGCACCGCCTCGGCGTCGGGGTGATCGCCGGCCCGCGCGAGCGCGAGCACCTCCGCGCGGCCCCACGTGCCGACCTCGGCGGCGGTGATGATGCCGCTGCCGCGGGTCGAGACGACCTCGGCCCCGGCCGACTTCAGGAAGGTGCGGAAGTGCTCGGCCACGTCCTCCGGGTAGGTGGCGGCGATCGCGACCCGGCGGGCGCGGAGCGCCCGGACGGCGTGCGCGAAGGCGAAGGACGTACTCGAGGCGGGCAGACCGGCCGTGGCGGACAGCTCCCGCACCTGTTCCTGCGCGCCCTCCCAGCCGAAGACGAAGCTGGCGCTCGTACAGGCCCAGACGACGGCTTCGGCGCCGCGCTCCTTGAGGTCGTCGACACGGGCCGCGAGCCGCGCCGCGGAGCCCATCTCCAGGAGCGCGTCGACCCGGTGGGCGTCCTCGCCGATATCGGTGTGGACGAGCGGGAGGCGGACGCCGCCGCCCAGCAGCGATTCGATCCGGGGGTAGTCGTCCTCGGCGGAGTGGCCGGGGTAGAGGAAGCCGACCGATGCCATGCAGATCTCTCTTTCGTGTACGGCGGTGGGTACGGGAGTGCGGGTGCGGGCTGCCGGCGGCGGGGCCGCCGGCAGCGCGGGAGGGACGAGGGGAACGACGGCGAGGAGCCGGGTCCGGACCGGCCTCACACCGGGGGCTGGGATCCGGGATCCTCGGGCAGGAAGGGCGGCGGCTCACCGCCGTCACCCGCCTCCCCGTCAGAAGGCGCGGGCGGCCCGGCGAACGCGGCCTCGGGGGTCACCCCGGGCCGGCTCTCCGGCACACCGTTGCCGGACCCGGTCATCGCGGCCGGGCCGCGCCGCGCCACCGGGTCGAGCAGCGCCTGGTACGGGCCTACCGCGTAGACGCCGATGGCGCGCAGCGCGGCCCACATGGTGACCTGGTTGGCGGACAGCACGGGCATCCGCAGCTCGGCCTCCAGCTGCGGGATGACGTCGTAGGTCGGCAGGTTCGTACAGCTGATGAAGAGCGCGTCGGCCGCGCCGACCACCGCCGCGCGGGCCATGTCGACGACGTCGCGGTAGGGCACCTTCCAGATGTGCCGGGTCAGTCCGAGGTAGGCGCGGCCGGTGACCGTGATGCCCGCCTCGCCGAGATAGTCCTCCAGGGAGTCGGTGACCGATTTGGTGTACGGGGTCACCACCGCGATGCGCCGCGCGTCGATCTCGCGCAGCGCCTCGAGGAGTGCGCCCGATGTCGTGAGGGAGGGCACCTGCCCCGCCTGGACCATGGCGGCGCACATGGCCCGCTCGCCGGCCATACCTCCGACAAAGCTGCCGGAGGTGCAGGCATAGGTGATGACCTGCGGGGATACCGCGCACAGCGCCTGTACGGCGGCATCGAGCGTTTCGTGCTCGCTGACCAGACGGGCCAGGTCGAGGCTGACCTCGACGGGCACGAAGGGAGTCCGGGTGAGGTGGAGGGACACGTCGTCGGGAACCCATCGCCACAGTTCCCGGTCGAGCGCGAAGTCGAAGGGAGCGACAACGCCCACGCCGAGCTGAGGCTGTGGGCCCCCCAGGAAGGAGACGTCCATGAAGGCCCCTAGAAAGAAACGCAGGGGTGGAGTGGCCAGGCCAGTGGCCGGGGATGTAGTGCAGCCGGTACATGCCGGGACGTCGGGACAGAGCCGTTGTTGACACGGTAGATACGACTTCTTAGCGTGGTCAATCCTCGCATCTCAGGCATCTGCCGGCGCCCCTTTCTTTCCTATCCGGCACACGTTTCGAAACGGTTTCTGGCCTATGTCCGAAAGCACCGTCCTTGTCCTGGGTTCCGACCCCCCGCCGAAGCTGGACCGGCTGGCCGGCCGGGCGCGGGTGATCTATGCCGACGAGACCTCGCTGGCCGGCCTACTCCCCACCGCCGATGTGCTGTTGGCCTGGGATTTCACCTCGGACGCCATCCGCGAGGCCTGGCCGGAGTCAGGCCCCAGGCCTCGGTGGGTGCACACCGCCAGCGCCGGCGTGGACCGGCTGCTGTGCCCGGCGCTGATCGCCGACGACACCCTGGTGACCAATGCGCGGGGCGTCTTCGAGCAGCCGATCGCCGAGTACGTCGCCGGGCTGGTGATCGCCATGGCCAAAGATTTCTACGGAACTTGGGAGCTCCAGCGGCAGCGGCGCTGGCAGCACCGCGAGACCCTGCGGGTGGCCGGCACCCGTGCGGTCGTCGTGGGCTCCGGCCCGATCGGCCGGGCCATCGGCACCACCCTCACGGCACTGGGTGTCAAGGTCGATCTGGTCGGCCGCCGGGCCCGCGCGGACGATCCCGAATTCGGCCTCGTCCACCCGAGTGAGGCGCTGAACGGCCTGCTGCCCGAAGCCGATTGGGTGGTGTGCGCGGCGCCGCTGACGGAGGCCACCCGCGGTCTGTTCGGCAAGGAGGCGTTCGCCCTGATGCCGTCCCGGGCGCGGTTCGTCAACATCGGGCGCGGGCAGCTGGTCGTCGAGAAGGATCTCGTCGAGGCGCTGCGCGGCTGGCGGATCGCGGCCGCCGCGCTGGACGTCTTCGAACAGGAGCCGCTGACCGCCGACAGCCCGCTGTGGGACGTCCCCCATCTGATCGTCTCGCCCCATATGAGCGGGGACACGCTGGGCTGGCGGGACGCGCTCGCCGAGCAGTTCCAGGACAACTTCGACGAGTGGGCGGCCGGCCGGCCGCTGCGCAATCTCGTCGACAAGCGGCTCGGATACGTACCGGTGCAGTGACGGCGCGGGCCGCCAAAGGACCCGGCACCCGCCCGCCGCCTCGCCCCGGGGCGGCCAACGCTCGGAGGACGCATGACAAACGGACCGACCCCGACCCCGGCTCCGACCCCGGCTCCGGCCTCGCCCCCGGCCCACCTCGCCGACCTCACCGCGACACGGCTCGTCGCCGGGTACGCCGCCGGCGAGTTCTCCCCCGTCGAGGTCACCCGGGCCGTCCTGGAACGCGCCGAGGCGGCCCAGGCCCGGACGAACTGCTTCACCCGGATCACCGCGGACGAGGCGCTGGCCGAGGCCGGGAAGTCGGCGGAGCGCTGGCGGTCGGGGACGCCCGCGGGTCCGGTGGACGGGGTGCCGGTCACCGTCAAGGACATCCTGCTGACCCGCGGCACGCCGACACTGCGCGGTTCGCGGACGGTACGGGAGGAGGGCCCCTGGGACGAGGACGCGCCGTCGGTCGCCCGGCTGCGGGAGTCGGGCGCGGTGTTCGTGGGCAAGACCACCACTCCGGAGTTCGGCTGGAAGGGTGTCACCGACAGCCCACGGCACGGGGTGACGGGCAATCCCTACGACCCCGGGCGGACCGCGGGCGGCTCCAGCGGCGGCAGCGCGGCGGCGGTGGCGCTGGGCGCGGGCCCGCTGAGCCTGGGCACGGACGGCGGCGGATCGGTCCGCATCCCGGCCTCCTTCTGCGGGATCTTCGCCGTCAAGGCGACCTACGGGCGGGTCCCGCACTATCCGGCAAGTCCCTTCGGGACGCTGGCGCACGTCGGGCCGATGACACGTGACGCGGCGGACGCGGCGCTCATGCTGGACGTGATCTGCCGGCCGGACTGGCGGGACTGGTCGCAGCTGGAGCCGGCGGCCGGATCCTTCCGGGCGGCGCTGGAGGAGCCGGTGGCCGAGCTGCGGGTGGCGTTCAGTCCGTCGCTGGGCTGGGATGTGCCGGTGGCCGCGGAGGTCGCGGCGGCGGTCCGCAGGACCGCGGAGACGCTCGCCGGACTCGGGGCGGTGGTCGAGGAGATCGACCCGGGCGTCGCCGACCCCGTGGAGGCCTTCCACACGCTGTGGTTCAGCGGCGCGGCGCGGGTCGTACAGCGTCTGGACGCGCCGCAGCGCGCGCTGCTCGACCCGGGACTCCGGGAGATCTGCGAGCAGGGCGCGCGGTACAGCGCGCTGGACTATCTGGCGGCGGTCGACACCCGGATGGCGCTCGGCCAGGCGATGGGCCGCTTCCACAGCGCGTACGACCTGCTGGTGACCCCGACCGAGCCGATCACGGCCTTCGCGGCGGGCACCGAGGTACCCCCCGGGTCCGGCCACACCCGCTGGACGGGCTGGACGCCGTTCACCTACCCCTTCAACATGACACAGCAGCCCGCCGCGACCCTGCCCTGCGGGCTGGACGGCGACGGGCTGCCGATCGGCGTACAGCTGGTGGGACCGCGCCACGCCGACGCCCTGGTACTGCGCACCGCGCACGCCCTGTACGAAGCGGGCGCCGCGGAGATCCCGGCGCCCCCTGCCCCTTAGCCGGACCGCGCCTGGCCTCCCGCCGCTCACCGCACAGCTTTCCCGCCGCTCACCGTGGCAGCCACGGCCTCGCTCGCCGACGACGCGGTCAGCCACGGGAACACCGCCCCCGCCCGCCACGTTGTGGCCTGCAAGGGGCGCTCGCATCCCCTAGGGGATCTGTTCGAACGTCCCCTAGGGGATGCGAGCGCCGGCGCCCCTAGGCCCGGCGGAAGTTGAGGGTCTCCCCCAGGGCGCCGGCCCGCCACAGGTCCTGGCAGGCGTCCGCCATCCGGTCCAGGCCGTCGACGACCGCGCCCCACACGATGCCCGGCACCCAGCCCGCGTCCCCGTTGATCAGCAGGTTGTTGCGCTCGTAGAAGAGGGCGAGGTCGACGACGGTGGTGCGGCCCTGGTGCTTGGCGTCGTGCTCATAGCCGTAGGACGCGGTGGCCAACTGGGTCTCGCTGAAGGTGAAGTAGCACAGATCGCCGGGGATCGGGGTGATGGTCGGGTTCTCCAGCGGCGGCTCCTGAGGAGCGAACGGCGGGACGAGGGCATAGATCTCGTTGCGGGCGTATTTGGCGTGGTAGACATCGCCGCCGAGCGGGAGCGCGTCCCAGACGGCGTTACAGGTCATCGGAGCGCGGTCGTCGAGCAACTTGGCCGTACAGCTGACGCCGCGCTTGTCCAGGGAGACTTCGATGAAGCGATCGGTCATGTCCAGATCGTAGGCGGGCAATACCGGCTTACGGAACAAGTCTCACCGCTCGTATCACCCTCACCGGTATTGCCCCCGCCGATATCAAGGGCCGGAAACGATCGGCATATCTTCCAAGGGTTTCGGGTAGTCGCGCGCCCATGGCTCCACCACAGGGGAACACCTCAGATATCAAACGACCATCGACGGGCGGCATCCGTCGCCGCTCGCTGCTCGCGGGGGTAGCGGCGCTCGGCGCAGCAGGTGCGATAGGGGCGACCAGCTCCTGCAGCCGCGTGTCGACCGCCCAGGCCCAGGACGGCGGGCATCTGCTGGAGCGGCTGCGCGCGAAGGGCTCGGTGACGCTGGGACTGGCGGGCGAGCAGCCGTACGGCTACATCGGCGAGGACGGCAAGATGACCGGCTCGGCACCCACCATCGCCAAGGTGATCTTCAAACGGCTCGGAGTGCCCAAGGTCGAGCCCTTTCCGACCGATTTCGGCTCGCTGATCGTCGGGCTGAATTCCCAGCAGTTCGATGTGGTCGCGGCCGGGATGTACATCAATCCGGAGCGCTGCGAAAAGGTCATCTTCGCCGATCCCGAATACCAGATGCTGGACGCCTTCATCGTCCCCAAGGGCAATCCGCTGGGTCTGCACACCTACAAGGACATCGCCCGGAAGGGGGCGAAAATGGCGACCGGTGTGGGATATGCGGAAATCGGCTACGCCGAGGAGGCCGGGGTCAAGCACATCACCACGCTGCCCGACCAGCTGGCCGGCCTGCTCGCCGTCGAGCAGGGCCGGGTGGACGTCTTCGCCGGTACGGCCGTGACCGTACGCAATGTGGTCCGGCAGTCGAAGACCACCAAGGCCGAGGCGACCGGCGAGGTCACCCCGTATGTGAAGGGCAAGCCGGTCATCGATGTCGGCGGCTTCGCGTTCCGCACGCCGGAGACGCATCTGCGCGATGCGTTCAACCGTGAACTGCACAAGATGAAGAAGTCCGGCGAACTTCTGGACATCATGCGGCCCTTCGGGTTCACGAAGGAGCAGATGACGGAGATCACTGCCAAGGAGAAGTGCCGGCCATGAGCGATATCAGCTGGGGTTTGTGGGAACTCCTCCTCAACGGCGTGTGGATCACCGTCCAGTTGACCGTCTACAGTGCGGCACTCGGCGTGGTGGTGGCCTTCGGGATCGGCATCGCACGCACCCACCACCTGCGGATCGTCCGGTTTCTGTCCGGGGCCTATTTCGAGATCTTCCGTGGCACCTCCGCGCTGATCTTGATGTTCTGGATGTTCTTCGTGCTGCCGATGGGTTTCGGCTGGCAGCTGATCCCGATGTGGGCCGCGGTCCTGACACTGGGCCTGACCTACGGCGCGTACGGCTCCGAAGTCGTACGCGGGGCCATCGCGGCGGTCTCCCCCGGCCAGCGCGAGGCGGGCATCGCGCTCAGCTTCTCGCCCACGCAGCAGCTGCGGAAGATCGTCCTGCCGCAGGCCTGGCCGGAGATGATCCCGCCGTTCAACAACCTGCTGATCGAGCTGCTCAAGGGCACCGCACTGGTGTCGATCCTGGGTGTCCCCGACATCGCCTTCGGCGCGCAGCTGGTGCGCAATGCGACCACCCAGAGCGCGCCCGTCTACACGATCATCCTGGTCATGTACTTCGTACTGGCCTTCGTCCTGACCCGGGGGATGCGTGTGGTGGAGCGGCACGCCAAGGCAGGTATCGGCCAGGCCCCGCCGAAGCGGGCCGGTCTGACAACGAAGTTGAGCATCGGCAAGCAGTCGCGTCCGATCGGCCCGGTGGCCCGTACGGCCGCCGGCCCGGCCGTCGATGCCCCGGCGGAAGGTGATGTGTGATGACGTTCGACTGGTCCGCGGTCGGCGACTTCATGCCGATGTTCTGGCGGGGTGTCGTGGTCACCCTCGAGGTGCTGGCGCTCGGCTCGCTGATGGCCTTCGCGCTCGGTCTCGTATGGGCACTTGCCCAGCGCTCCTCTCTCAAGGTGGTGCGCTGGCCGGTGACCGCGGTCACCGAGTTCGTACGCAACACCCCGCTGCTGGTACAGCTGTTCTTCCTCTACTACGTCATGCCGGAGTGGGGCATCACGCTCACCGCCATGGTCACCGGTGTGATCGGGCTGGGCCTGCATTACTCGACGTACACCGCCGAGGTCTACCGCGCCGGCATCGACGGTGTGCCGGCCGGGCAGTGGGAGGCGGCGACCGCGCTGAGTCTTCCGCGCAGCCGCACCTGGATCGCGGTGATCCTGCCGCAGGCGATCCGCCGGGTCGTGCCGGCACTGGGCAACTACGTCATCGCGATGCTGAAGGACTCGCCGATGCTCTTCGCCATCGGTGTGCTGGAAATGCTGGGCGAGGCACGGCAGTTCTCGTCCGAGACCTTCCAGACCGTCGAGCCCTACACCGTCGTCGGTATCGCCTTCATCCTCATCGCCTACCCCGCTTCTCTTCTCCTGCGAGCCCTGGAGCGTCGCCTTGTCCGCTGACAGCACTCCCAACACTCCCAAGAACACCGCGAACGGGCAGGAGGTTGCATCCGGGTCCGGCTCGGGCGAGAGCACCAACCCCGCGGTCGACGGCAGCGAACTGATCCGCTTCGACAAGGTCACCAAGCGCTTCGGCTCGCACACCGTCCTCGACGCGCTGGACATGAAGGTCTACTCCGGCAAGCACGTCACCCTGATCGGCCCGTCCGGCTCCGGCAAGACCACGATCCTGCGCCTGATGATGACGCTGCTGAAGCCCGACGAGGGCACCATCATGCTCAACGGCGAATACCTCACCCACGAAAAGAAGGGCGACAAGCTCGTCCCGGCGAGCGACAAGCACAGCCGTCAGATCCGCAAGAACATCGGCATGGTGTTCCAGCAGTTCAACCTGTTTCCGAATATGAAGGTGCTGCGGAACATCACCGAGGCGCCGGTGCACGTCCTGGGGCTGGACAAGGACGCCGCGGAGGAGAGGGCCCGCGAGCTGCTGGACCTGGTGGGCCTGAGTGCGCACCTCGACAAGTACCCCACCCAGCTCTCCGGCGGCCAGCAGCAGCGGGTCGCCATCGCGCGGGCGCTGGCGATGCGGCCGCAGGTGCTGCTGCTGGACGAGGTGACCTCCGCGCTCGACCCGGAGCTGGTGGCCGGTGTGCTGGACGTCCTGCGGGACATCGCACACACCACGGACATCACGATGCTCTGTGTGACGCACGAGATGAATTTCGCCCGGGACATCTCCGACTGCGTGATGATGTTCGACGCCGGCCGGGTCATCGAGTTCGGCCCCCCGGAGCAGATCTTCACGGACCCCGAGCACGAGCGGACGCGGGAGTTCCTCAGCGCGGTGCTGTAGCGGGCGGCGTCCTGGAGGGCGGTCGGGGCGGCGGGCGCCCGGTTCGGTGAGCACTCGGTCCGGTGAGCACTCGGTCCGGTGGGCACGCGGTCCGGTGAGCACGCGGTCCGGTGCATGGCCTGCCTGGCCCTTTCCCTGGAGGGACGTCCGGCCGGATGGGATCCCTGCGACCACGGGGACTCGTGCGACTGATGTGACCGCGGCCCCCGCCAGTGCCACCGATGCGCCCCCCGCGCACGCCCACGCGCCTTCACATGCGCCCCCGTGCCGCGTACAACGGAGCCCGGCCCCCGCCGAAGGGCCGGGCTCCGGCACGTCGTGGGACATCACCCCGGCGCACCGTCAAACCCGTACCATGCCGCTGGCATATGCCAAGGAAACTATCCCCTGCACAGACGCGTGAACGGCATCGTCTTTCGGTCAAGACCCCCTCCATCGAAGGCCGTTGACCGCTATCGTGATACAAGCCCCGTTGCCGGGCACGGTCTGCGCACTGCGCTGCCGTGACCGCCGACGAGGTTTGACGACGCAAGCGGTAACAACCTGCTAGGGGGACACCGTGGCGCTGAAGCCCGAGCCGACCGCGCCGTTCCATTCGGTGCAGTGCGCCCTTCGCGTGCTCGAAACGATCTCCAGGCACGCCGGCGGCGTGACCGACGTACAGATCGCACGCGAAACCGGACTGCCCACGGGCCACCTCGCCCACATGCTGTCGATGCTGCGCCACGAGGGCTATGTGGAACAGGTCTCGGACGGCGCCTATGTCGTCGGCGAATCGCTGCTCCTGCTGGGCTCCGGCGCCGACCGGGACCACGCCCTGCGGGACAAGCTGCAGGTCACCCTCGACGAGCTGCGCGATTCGGTGGGAGCGGCGGTCTACATCAGCCGGTACATCGACGGCGAGGTCAAGATCCTGCACTACGCCGACGGACCGCTGGCCCCGAAGGTCAACGAATGGGCCGAATTCCGTCGTACCGCCCACGCCAGCGCGGTGGGCAAGTGTCTGCTCGCCCAGCTCGACCACGATGGCCGGAAAGACCACATCTCGCGCCACAAGACCGCCCGGCTCACCTCCCGGACGATCACCAACGAGAAGGTCCTCTTCCACAAGCTCGACAGCCAGCCGCCGACGGTCCCGGTGCTCGACCTCCAGGAGTACGCCGTCGGTACGGTCTGCGCGGCCGTGCCGATCACCGCCGGTTCGACGGTCGGCTGCCTCGCCCTGTCCATGCCCCTGGAGCACGCACACCGCCTGCGCCAGGCCGCCGACGCCCTCAACCGCAGGGCCGCTCCGGTACTGCTGTCGCTGGCGATCTGAGCGGGGAGGCGGGCGGCCGGGGTTCCCGGCATCTCCCGTGGCCCTTCGGTGGCCTGGGGGCGGCTCGTCCGGGCGTGGTCAGAAGCACCCCTTCGGACCAGGTAGTATTTCTTTCGTCAGCGCGCGCCGCTAGCTCAGTTGGTTAGAGCAGCTGACTCTTAATCAGCGGGTCCGGGGTTCGAGTCCCTGGCGGCGCACCTGTGAAGTGGGCGTTCTCGGTTCTCCGGGGACGCCCACTTCGGCGTTCCCCCGCGCCGGCCCTCACCTCTCCAGGAGGTGGGCGCGATCGTGTGCGCGATAGCCGGCCAGCAGCGCGGCACGGTCCTCCCCGGTGAAGCGGCGGTACGAGCTCCCGGCGGACGCGGCCGGTCCGGCGGCCCCCGGGCGGCCGAGCCCCATCGGCGTCCACCAGACCGGTTCAAAGCAGCGGAATCCGGCCCGGCGGAGGGCGACACGGTGCACCTTGCCGGTGGCCGTCACCGGGAGCTCGGCCACGGTCCGTACGAAGCGGGGCGCCATCTTCGTACCGAGATCGGGCTGGGCGGCGAGAAAGGCCACGAAATCCTCGGGGTCGAATACCGCGCCGTCCCGCAGCGCAAGGGTCGCCATCACCTGGTCCCCGGCGACGGGGTCGGGCACGGCGTACACGGCCGCACCGGTGGCCGGGGCGTAGCGGGCGAGGATGTTCTCGATCATCGCGGTGGCGAGATTCTCGCTGTCGACCCGCAGCCGGTCGTCCGTACGGCCCGCGAAGTGGAAGAACCCCTTGGTGTCCCGGAAGAAGAGATCGCCGGTCCAGTACCAGCCGGCACCGACCCGGCCCTCCAGGCGGCCGCGGGTGCGGGCGGCGGTGGCCTCGGGGTTGCGCCAGTAGCCCTCGAAGGAGCTGCGGCCCCGGTTGACCAGCTCGCCTATGGCCTGGTCCCCGTTCAGCAGCCGGCCGTCGGCGTCGAGGCGGGCGCGCGGCAGCTCGGCGCCGGTGTCCGGGTCGACGACGGCGAGATCGTCGTCGGGCGCGGGCCGTCCGATGGCACAGGGCGGGGTGTCCGGCGAGCGCTGGAGTGCGGCGCCGCCCTCGGAGGAGCCGTAGCCCTCTATCAGGCGCACCCCGAACCGGTCCGCGAAGCGGGCGGCATCGACGGCCCCCGCCTCGGTGCCGAATCCGGTGCGGAGCGGGTTGTCGCGGTCGTCGGGCGCGGCCGGGGTGGCGAGCAGGTACTGGACGGCTCGGCCGACATAGGTGAAGTACGTGGCGCCGTAGCGGCGGACATCGGGGAGGAAGGCGGAGGCCGAAAACCGGCGGCGCAGGGCGACGGCCGCGCCGCCGGCCAGCGCCGGGGCCCAGCCGGCGATCACCGCGTTCCCGTGGAACATCGGCATACACAGGTAGTGGACGTCGTCCCGCCGCACCCCGAGATACCCGACCAGCGAGTGCCCGGCGGCAGCCAGCCGCCCCTGTGTGCAGATGGCTGCTTTGGGTGCGCCGGTGGAGCCGGAGGTGAAGTAGAGCAGCATCCGGGAGGCGGGGGTGGGTGTGGTGGTGATCTCGTCGGGACGGGTGCCCTCGTACGGCTCGACCAGCGCGCGGTAGGCCGGGTCGTCCACGACCAGGACGCGCTCGGGCGGGACGGTGAGGCTCAGACCGGCCAGCAGGGGCAGGTGGGCGCGTTCGGTGATCAGCACGGCGCAGTCGGTGTGGGCGATGTCGCGGGCGAGCTCGGGGCCGCGGCGGGTGGGGTTGATACCGGCCACGGCGGCCCCGGCGAGCGCCGCCGCGCCGAGCCACAGCGGGTACTCGGGAACGTTGTCGAGCAGCACCCCGATGTGCGGCTCCGCCCCTCGCGGCAGCAGATCCCCGAACAGCGCCGCCCGTGCGGCCGCCCCGGCAGCCGTCTCATGGCGGGTGAGCGTGCCCTCGCCGGACTTCACGCCGGCCCGGTGATCGCCCCACTGCGCCCGTATCAGCTCCGCGATGGTCGTGGGGCCGCCGGCGCTTGGGGCGTTGCGGCTGGTGGTGATGGTGGTGGCTGCCATGGCGCCGGAGCGTAATTGACATAGCGTCAGATGTGGACCGTGCGGCGGCACCTCGTATCACCCGATTCGCCTCTCGAGTCACCTTTCGAGACACCGTCACGCCGCATCAAACCGTGGGTCCACAGGCAGGCCTCACGATGTCCAACCCACGGGTTGACGCCCCGAAATCGGGCCGGTCGTACCGTTGTTCACGTTCGAGCGAAGACACGGGAGTGCACCAGAGCGTGCGCAGGAACGGGGGATGCAATGACGGCGGTACGGGCGGCGGGAACGGGTCTGGCGGCGCATCGGGGGGCCTCCCCGGGGGAAGGCAGGGAGGCCCCGACGGGCGATGTCAGGAGAGATCGACGTCCGAGCAGGCGTAGAACGCGTTGCCCGTGTCGGCGATGTTCCATACGCCCAGGATGATGTGGCGCCCCGACTTCTGGGTGGGCACGGTGCCCTGATGCTGCACCGTCTCCCCCGGCCGTGCGCCGCCCATCGGCACGGTCATGAACGGCTCGGGTTCGAGGTCGGCGCGGGTGAGCGGCTTGGTGGGGTCGTAGCTGTCCTTGGTGATGAAGTACTCGAAGTCCGCGGTGGAGTGACGTGCGGTCAGGCGCCAGGTGAAGGTGTAGCCCTGGCCCGGGGTGAGCTTGGTGCCGGGCCACTTGCCGCCGCGGGGGTCGTCGAGTTCGGCGAAGTTGTCGTGCCCGCCGGAGCAGATCTTCCCGTCGGCGGGCCCGCCGGCCGGGAAGCCCTTGGGGGCCTCAACGCTCTGCGGTTCGTACTGAATCGCACCGCAGTCCTTGACCGTCCCGTTGGCGCAGAGTGCCTGCCGGCTGGGAGGGGCGTCGCTGTAGCCGTGACTGGAGGCGCTGCCCGTCGAGAGAAGGGAGACACCGACGACGCCGAGGCCGATCACGGCAGCACTGATCCTTTTGCGCATGCTTCGCTCCTGAAGAACGTGGGGGGAGTTCCATGAGCTCGTGATGTGCGGTCTAGACCAAACGGCAGATTAATGAGGGGAGTTGAGCATGTCCATACCAATGACAAGCAAGGGCGATGAGAGACGGCTGATCTGTGCCTTTGGCGTCGGCCGATCTCGCCTTGGGCGTCGGCGGCCCTGGAGGAGGGCACCACGTTTACCGGGAGCGTTCAGCGACCCTTGCCCTTGGTCCTTGGGCTCTTAGCCCTTGCCCCCTGCCCCATCGCTCCGCGCCTCCCGCTCCCCGCCCCGCTCCCCTCCGGGACCTACGGCCCCGCTGGCAGCCGAGTGGCGCTATGCCGCAGCAGGGACGGAAGTGGCTGGTGCCGGGTGGGCGGCGGTGTGGACGAGAGAGCTGTAGGTGCGGCGGAGGGCTATGAGGGATTCCTGGGCCTCGCGGTAGGTGGCGGCGTCGGGGCCGCCCCGGTGGGCGAGGGTGCGGACCGGGGCGCAGTGGCGGTCCATCGCGCTCAGCCAGGCGCGATGGGGTGCCGGGAGGTGGCGGCGCAGATGCTGACGCCTGCCGTCGCCCGGTCGGCGGCCGCCGACGCCCAGTACCGCGTCGGCGGCTTGGAGGACGGGCGGCTCCAGGGCGCCCTGTTCGGCGAGGGCGGCGAGGACCGCGCGCTGTTGCGGGGTCGTGGGGGCGGCTGCCAGCTCCGCGGCCTCGGAGCGGAGCTGGGCGCGCAGGGCGTGCTGGACGCGGACCAGGCGGCGCAGGGCCGTCGGAGTGGAGGAGTCGTCGGGGGCCCGGCCGGCGAGGGTTTCGGCGAGCCGGAAGAGCCAGATGCCGTGGGCCTCCAGGCGGGTCGCAGCCAGCATCAAGCGGTCCAGGCGGCTGAGCGGCTGTCCCTCCGGTGCCCAGCGGACGATCGGTACGAGCGGTTCCGTGCGGGCCAGTTGGTCGATGGGGATGTGCTTGCGCGGTTTGCGTTCGGGGGCCCAGTTGCGGAGCGCGAGGGTGGGCAGCGCGACGAACTGGTCGTGGTCGATGCGATGGGCGACCGCCGCCCACAGGTCGAGGAACGCCTCGTCGGCGATCCGGCGGGCGGCCGGGGCCTGCGGGTCGAGGCCGTTCCAGCCGCAGGAGACCGCGATCACGGCAACGCGCATCGCCGCGGCCTCCGCGTTGCGCGGCGAAAGGCGGGAGACGCGTTGCCGCAGAGCGCTCAACTCTTCGGCGTGGTGGGCGCGTTCCACGATGGCGATGGCGGCCTCGCGGCCGGGGGCGAGGGCCGCGGCGCGGGCCAGGGCGTCCAGCCGGGTCCAGGTTCCGATCATGGAACGGACCGGGGGACGTTCGGGAAGGAAGCCGTGTGCACGGGCGTCGTGCGGCGAGGATCCGCACGGTGGCGAGGAAGGAGAGGAGGTGGTGTCCGCGTCGGCGTCGGTGACGTCGTCCGCGGGGCGTCGCAGGGGGGTTCGCTGCGTGGGCGGTATGCCGAGGCGAGGACCGGTCGCGGTCGTCGTGTCGGGGCCGGCCGGCATCGCGAGGCCGGGGTCTGTCGTCGTCATGGTGGTCGTCATCAGTGCTTTCCCGCGAGGAGCCGGGCCAGGTGGGTGTCTATGTCGAGGTATTCGTCCTCCCGGCCGGGCGGAACGATGGCCGCGGTCTGCTCGAGCCATGCGGTCAGCTCCGTTGCCCGTGCCGACAGCTCGCAGACGCTGTCGTCGGTGGACAGTTCGATGTGGATGCGGCGCTGCCCGCCCGGTTCGCGGAACGGCCACACCCGTACATCTCCTTCTCCGGTCTCGTCGCGCAGGCCGCCCAGCAGCAGATCGCGGGCGAACAGCCAGGTGGCGACCGACCGGCCGCGAGTTATGAAGTCGACCTCGACCTCATACGGGCGGTCGCTGCGGTAGCTGAACCGGCCGGCCACCGGGACCGCGTCGTGCGGTCCTATGAGGAGCTGCATCTCAAGGGTGCGCTTGGCTGTCGACACCACGACGATCAACCTTTCCGAGGAGGGGCGAGTCCCGGGAGACCCGTTTCCGGGGCGCGCGTCCTAGCAGACGTTGACGCGCGCGGTGGGGTTGCTAGAGGTGGAGGAGGAGTGACGGACGCCATCCGGGGACGGCATCCCTGGAGTCCCCGGATGGCCGGGGCACGGGGGCGGGCCCGACGAGGTCGCGCCGTCGTCGGGACCGTCGTACGCGCGCCCGGGGGAGATCGGCCCGGCCGCGGCGGGAGGGGAAACCAGCGGTCCGGGGCCAGGGGGCCGCGGGCCGGTGAGCCGAGCGCCGGCGAATTCGGGCCCGGTGATTGCGCCGGAAGTGGGCGTGGCGCAGGCTTCCGGGGGCCGCCGTCCGCGACCGTCCCGGTAGCCGCTCCGGCGGCTGCCTGTGACACTTCCCGGCGCTGCCATGCCAGTTCCCTCCGGGCTCGTCGAGGCTTCCCGTACAGCTGTCACCTCGGCTTCGGGGACCGCTTGCCGCGGCGACGGCCTCAGCCTCTCAACCGGCGGTGGAGAGCGCACGTTGACGGGCAAGCGGCGATCTACGGCGACGGACTCGATCTTCACAGGCCCCTTCGGACGTGGCGTTGGCCGAAGGTCCCGACATCACGGGACTTTCGGCCGGGCGAACCGAGGGCGCGACCGCGCGCGTGTCGCAGGTCACACACGCTGTGCGTGTGGGTGGTTCGGACGTGGGTACGGAGCACCCCCGAAGTTCGTGTAAAGTTCTTCAGGTCAGCGCGCGCCGCTAGCTCAGTTGGTTAGAGCAGCTGACTCTTAATCAGCGGGTCCGGGGTTCGAGTCCCTGGCGGCGCACGTAAGACTGAGGCCCCTCGCCATGCGAGGGGCCTCAGTCATTGGGGCCTCAGGCCTCAGGCCTCGCGCCCGCCGGTCACGGCGGTGGCGAGCGGGACGAGCGCGGCCGCGACGGCCGTCCAGACGCGCCAGCCGCCGTCGGCCGGGAGCAGCAGCGCGCCCGTCGCGGCTGCCGACAGGGTCAGGCCGAGGAGTGTCCGCCGCGGCACGATGCGCGGCCAGAGGCTGCCGAAGTCCAGCAGACGGACCCTGCGACCGGCATCGACGGGGACCGGGCCGCGGGGCAGGACGGCGACCCGTACGGCCTCGGCGCAGGGGACGCGGCCCGGGAGCTGCCAGCCGTCGTCCGCGACGAAGTCGGCCGCGCACTGTCCCTTGGGCTCGGCGGCCGCTTCCTTGGACGCGGCCGGGCGCCACAGCAGCCAGCCATCCACGCCGACGAGCAGCGGGGACGCCAGTGCGTGCGAGGCGATCAGCCTGAGGGGGACGTCGCCCGCCTCGGTGCGCAGGGTCAGGCAGTCGTAGCGGTCCGGCTTCTGCTCCTCCCCCTTCGCGGTGCGGGTGCGGGGTTCGACGTACTCGGCCGTGCCGGTCACGGTGGCGCGCAGGGCGAGCCAGCCGGCGTCGACGCGCCGCCTCCGGTGCTGGGCTCCGAGGCCCGTTCCCAGAAGGAGCCCCGCCAGGCCGAAGAAGGCCCAGAAGGCGACGAAGAAGCCGGCACCGCCCGGCTGGGTACGGCCGGCCAGCTGGGCCTCGACGGTCGACCGGGCCGTGGCGCCCACCGCGCCCAGTCCGGGCCGCTCGGGCGCGTAACCGACCAGGAAGGTCTCCCCCGCCTCGCCGACGCCGTTGTCGACCTCCGCCCGGAAGGTCGCGGGCACGCCCTTGCCGCCGTCGGGTGCGGGCAGCCGGACGGTGTAGTCGGCCTCGGAGTCGGCCCGGGGGCTGCTGCCCGCGCGCTCCACGTTGCCGACCGCGACAACCGGCAGCTCCTTGATCACATAGCCGGCGGCGGCGATGCGGCCCGCGGTGGGGCTGCGGTCCGGTTCGGCGGCCGCCAGGGCCCAGAGCAGAATGACGGCCGTGGGGACGGCGATGCCCACGGCGACGAACCGCGCGGAGGTCCACCAGGAGGCGGCGAGCTTCGCGGGCACCGGTGCGCCGGGGCCGGCCGTGGAGGTGCGGGCCGCGTCCAGCGCCAGCTCGTACGCGCGCTGCGGTGTCACCCGGCCGGTGGCCAGGGCATGACCGGTGAGGGCCAGCAGGCAGGCGGCAAGCGCCGCGAGGGCGGCCCATACGACGGCGGTGCGCAGCGTTCCCACACCGAGGAAGAGCCAGCCGGCGGTGAGCACGAGGAGAGCGGGCGGACCTAGCGCGACGGCGCACCGGCCGAGCCATACGGCGCCGGGGTGCCCCGGGCCGGGTGGGGAGGACCGCGGCAGGGCCTCCGCTTCAGCGTTGTCCCTGTGTATGCCGTCCGCCACGACGCCCCCCCGTTTCCGTCGGCCCGGCGAGGGATCCGGGCGTCCCCGCGCCGGTCCGCCGGGCCCCGCGATGTCCAGTGCTGCCGGCCGGAGGCGGACTTTACCAACGCCAGGCCATAGCTTTACCGGTCGGGGACGGCGGTGCAGCCTCCTCAGCTCTCGTACCCCTCTCCTCAGCTCTCGTCCCCGCTGCCCCCGCCGTCCCGTTCGCGCCGGAGCCGCAGCCGCAGCCGCAGCAACTGCCCCGCGACAACCAGGAGCGCGCCCCCGGCCAGGACGAGGCCGACGGCCGACGTGCTGCTCAGCTCGCCGTTGGCGGCGGCCTGTTCGGAGAACGGTGACCGGTGTGCCGGGCGGCCGGGGGCGGTGGCGGCGCGGCCGGCCCGTACGGAATCGGGGGAATGAGGGACGGCGGTCCGGGTGCCCCGGGCCGTCGCGGTGGCGGGGGTGACGGAGACCGTGCCGGTCCTGGTGCCGTTCTCGGCCCCGGCGTACGCGGGCGCCGTCGTCACCACACATGCCGCGACGGCGGCACAGAAGGTCAGTTGCGGTGAGCCCATGGTGCACCTCCGAATACTCCGAAGGTCCGCCCCTGCGAGGCGGTCCGCATCCGGGACGGCCCGGCACTGCACCGTTCAAGTGAGTGTCCGGGGCGTCCCGCCGGGCGGGCAGGCCGGGGCGGCTCAGACCAGGTCGATCAGGTCCGCGATGGAGTCGACGACGCGGGAGGGCCGGAACGGGTGCCGGTCGACCTCCTCGGGCCGGGTCAGACCGGTCAGCACCAGGAACGTCTCCATGCCCGCCTCCAGACCGGCCAGCACATCGGTGTCCATCCGGTCGCCGATCATGGCGGAGGTCTCGGAGTGGGCACCGATGACGTTCAGTCCGTGGCGCATCATCAGCGGGTTGGGCTTGCCGACGAAGTACGGCTCGACGCCCGTCGCCTTGGTGATCAGGGCGGCCACCGAGCCGGTGGCGGGCAGCGGCCCCTGGGGGGAGGGGCCGGTCTCGTCGGGGTTGGTGGCGATGAACCGGGCGCCGTCGTTGATCAGCCGGATCGCCTTGGTCAGCGCCTCGAAGCTGTACGTGCGGGTCTCGCCGAGGACGACGTAGTCCGGGGCGTGATCGGTCAGGACGTAGCCGATGTCGTGCAGGGCGGTGGTCAGACCCGCCTCCCCGATGACGTGGGCGGTGCCGCCGGGCCGCTGCTCGTCCAGGAACTTCGCGGTGGCCAGCGCGGACGTCCAGATCGACTCCCAGGGCACGTCCAGCCCGATCCGGCTCAGCCGGGCGTGCAGATCACGCGGGGTGTAGATGGAGTTGTTGGTCAGCACGAGAAAGGGCTTGCCCGAGTCGCGCAGCCGCTTGATGAATTCGGAGGCCCCGGGAACCGGCACGCCCTCGTGCATCAGCACGCCGTCCATATCGGTGAGCCATGACTCGATCGGCTTGCGCTCTGCCACTGCCGGACTCCTGCCGTACGTGTAGACCCGTTGCGCCGGCCGCCCGCCGTGGGCCACCCGGTGACCCACGGCTCGTACACGCGGACGACGTGCCCACCCTAAGTCAGGGGGCCGGAACCATGCCCCCGCAGATCACGGGGAATCCGGGGCGGCCGTGCCGAGCCGGACCCCGTCGAGCGCCCAGTACCAGTTGTTGCCCCCGGTGTAGCGGAACCGGAATTGGACGGTCCGGGCCCCGGCCGGAATCCCGAGCTCCAGCGTCTCGGACCGGGCCACGGCGTCTGCGGTGTACGTCTTGAGGGAGACCGCGGGGCCGCCGTCGTAGGAGACCAGGACCTCGGCCTTCTGGCTGCCCTCCTGGAGGTAGTGAGTGGTGTAGGTGAGGGCGGCCGGGGTGGCGCCGGTGAGCGGCCAGGCCGGGGTGATGAGGGTGGAGTCGAAGGTTCCGGTGACGGGTCTGTCGGACCATTCGTCGCCGTCGGCGACCGCGAAGACGCCGCGGGCGCGGACGTTGGACTCGCGCTGCTGGTCAGGGGCGGCCTTGGTCCAGAACTCGTCGGTGGTGAAGGACCAGCCGCGCCACTCGGTGACGCCTCCGCCGCCCATGGTGCGGTTGTCGACCGACCAGCCGGCGGGTGGAGTGTGGGTGAAGCCCCGTACGGAGCCGTCCACGCCCGTTTCGTCGACGGCCTTGCCCAGTTCGGGGCGCAGGGCATCGAAGTCGTCGGCGAAGGATTCGTGGAGGGGGCGGCCGTCCAGCTTCCAGGCGGGGTCGGCGGGGATGCCCAGGTGGTGGAGGGCGGTGGCGGCGATGTCGACGATTCTGACGTCGTGGCGGAGGGTGCCGGCGGGAAGGCCGGCACCGGCGGCGATCACAAAGGTCTGGCGCTCGGCCCAGGTGGAGCCGCCGTGGCCGCCGGAGTCGGTGTGGCCGTGGTCGGCGGTGACGAGGACGAGCCAGCTCTCCCCGGCGTGGGCGGGGCGGGACTCCAGGGCCGCGAGCAGCTCGCCGATCTGGGCGTCGGCCTCGTGGAGGGCGTCCAGATACGCCTGGCTCGCCGCGCCCGAGGAGTGGCCCGCGTGGTCGACGTTGTCGAGCTGGACGAAGACCGCGTCGGGGTTGCCGTCCCTGAGCTGGGCGACGGCGCGGGCGGTGGTGCCCTTGTCGTACTCCGCGCCCGGGGTGGCGACGCGGGTGTCGACCTCGGCGGAGAAGATCCGGTCGGGGATGGGCGCCCAGGAGGCGATGGCGTAGGTACGCAGGGCCGGGCGGGCGCGTTCGATGCGGGTGAGGAAGTCGGGGTAGGTGGTGTAGTCGGCGCCGGTGAAGCTGTTGTCCTTGACGCCGTGTTTGTCGGGCCAGACGCCGGTGATGATCGTCGACCAGCCGGGGGCGGATTCCGTCCGGGCCATGGGGTTCGCGTAGAGGCTGGTCGGAGCGGTGATACCGGCGGCCATCAGGCCGTCGAGGGCGGGGGTGTCGGCGTCCTTGACGCGGTCCAGGCGGCCGGCCCCGTCCAGGCCGATGACCAGGACCTTGGGGGTGGCCGAGCCGCGGGCGGCGGCCCGGGAGAGGCCGGCGAAGGGGCCGGTGGCGAGGGCGGCGAGGGCCAGCCCGCCGGTCGCACCGGTGAGCCAGGCCCGGCGGGATATCGCTGACGACATGGGGATCCTCCGAGGTGTGGAGAGTGGGCGGCGCACTCGCGTGGGCGCGCAAGTTGCGCATGTCGCGCATACGCCAACTCCCTGGCGAAGCAGGGGAGTTGGTACGGGCTGGTGCGGACCTCATGGTGGATGCGAGCCCGAGGCGTGGACCAGACCCGTTACGTTTTCGTGACCAACAGTCGCCGTTCAGCTGCCCGTAGCCGTCTTCCAGGCGTCGATGTAGCTGTCCAGGTTCTTGTCGATGTCGTTCCAGTCGGGCCGGAAGATCTCGACACCGTTCATGATCTTGGCGAGGGCGGTGGCGTTGGCGTCGGTGGCCTCGATGTCCGTGCGGGCGGCGAAGCCGCCGCCGACCGAGGAGACCTCCTTCTGGACGTCCTCGGAGAGCAGATAGTCCAGGAACTTCTTGGCGTTGGCGGCATGCGGGGCGTTCTTGACCAGGCCCGCGGCGTAGGGGAGGGCGAAGGTGGTGGGCGCTCCGCCGGGCTTCGCGGCGGGGAAGAAGATGCCCTGGTGGGGCATGGACTTCAGGTTGGCGTAGTTCATCTGGACGTCGCCGTTGGCGACCAGGAGTTCGCCCTTGTCGGTCTTGGGGGCGAGCTGGCCGGTGGAGGAGGACGGGCCGACGTTGTTGGCCTGGAGCTTCTTGAGGAACGTCATGGCGGGGCCCTGGCCGCCGAAGTCGTGCATGGCCTTGATGAGTACGGCGGTGCCGTCGCCCGCGACGCCGGGGGTGGAGTACTGGAGCTTGTCGCGGAACGCGGCGTCCGTCAGATCGGCCCAGGTCTTGGGGGGCTGCTGCAGTTTCTGCTTGTTGTAGATGAAGCAGAAGTAGTTGTTGACGACGGAGGTCCACTTGCCGTTCGGGTCCTTGTCGGCGGCCGCGACCTGGTCCGAACCCTTGGGGCGGTAGCTGTCCAGGAGGCCCTTGCCGTCGGCCTGTTGGATGAACGGGGGCAGGGTGACGACGACGTCGGCCTTGGTGTTGGTGCGTTCGCGGGCCACCCGCTGGACGGCGGCGCCGGAACCGCTCTCGACGTAGTCGACCTTGATGCCGGTCTTCTTCTCGAAGTCCTTGAAGACCTTGTCGTAGAAGCCGTCGCCCTTCTCGCTCTTGAGGCCGTCGGCGCTGTAGACGGTGATCTCCTTGGCGTTCGGGTCGGCGGAGGAGGCGCCGCCGCAGGCGGTGAGGGACGCGCCGAGGACGAGGGCGCCGCAGCAGGCGGCGAGCGGCTTGCGGAGGGGGCGGGACATGAGGGGGCGGGACATGCCGGTGCAACTCCTAAGAGGTTCACGGTGTTCAGAAAGGTGAGGAGGAAGGAGAGAAAGGAGAACGGGAGGGGGGAAGGGATGGCGAAGCGGGCTAGCGGTAGGAGGCCCTGGTGCGGATGCGGGAGACGGCGAGAAGGACGAGGAGGGTCGTGGCCATGAGGGCCACGGCCAGCGCGGCGCCGGTGAAGAGGGAGCCGCGGTCGGTCGCGGCGAAGACATGGACCGGGAGGGGCATCCAGTCCGGGGGATAGATCATCATCGTGGCGCTCAGCTCGCCCATGGAGAGCGCGAAGCAGAGGCCCACGGCCGCGGTGAGGGACGGCAGCAGCAGCGGGAGCTTGACCCGCCACAGGACGTACGCGGGGCGGGCGCCGAGGCCGGCGGCGCACTGTTCGTACGCCGGGTCGAGGCGGGCCAGGGCGGCCGTCACGGACTGGTAGGCGAAGGCGGTGACCAGCACGGTGTGGGCGATGATCACGATCCCCGGGGTGCCGTTGAGGAGGAAGGGGCGCTGGGAGAAGGCGACGAGCAGGGAGAGGCCGACCACGACGGAAGGGACGGCCACCGGGAGGAGGAAGAGGGCGTCGAGGAGACGGCTGGTGCGCCGGCCGAGCTTTTCCGCCGCCAGGGCGGCCCAGGTGCCGGCGGTGAGGGCGGCCGCGCCGGCGGCGAGCGCGGTCAGGACGCTGGTGATCAGGGCGTGGAGGGAGTCGCCCCGTGCGATGTCCTGATAGTGCGTCAGGGTCAGGCCGGAGGGGAGGGCACCGCTCCAGCTGGTGGCGAAGGACGCCCCGACGATGACGAGCAAGGGGAGCGCGAAGACGGGAACGAAAAGGAGGAAGAAGAGGGCGTGGACGGCCCGGCGGGCGGCCTTGCTATGCACCAGCACGACGCGGCTCACCTCCTGTGCGTGACGGTGTGCGGGACGGGGATCCCGCGCTCGTACGGGACGCCACGGCCCGGTAGAGGGCGTAGAGCGCGACGGACAGTGCGATGTTGAGGACGGCGACGACGCAGGCGCCGGTGTAGTCGCCGTCGAGGATGGCCTTGGAGTAGACGAGCACGGGGAGGGTGACGACGTCCTTGGCGCCGGTGAACAGCACGATCCCGAACTCGTTGAGGCACAGGACCAGGACCAGCGCGCCGCCCGCGGCCAGCGAGGGCAGTGCCTCGGGCAGGATCACGGCCCGGACGATCCGCCAGGGCCGGGCTCCCAGTGACGCGGCGGCCTCCAGCTGTCCGGTCTCCACCTGGGAGAAGGCGGCCAGCAGGGGGCGCATCACGAACGGGGTGAAGTAGGTGACCTCGGCCAGGAGCACTCCCCAGGGGGTGTGCAGAAAGTTCAGCGGGCCGCTCGCCGCGCCCGTCACGTCGGTCCACAGGCCGTTGGCCACGCCGACGGTGCCGTAGAGGAACAGCAGCGCGAGGGTGATCAGGAAGGAGGGGAAGGCGAGGAAGAGGTCGGTGAAGCGGCTGAGGGCCTTGCCGCCGGGGAACGGCACAAAGGCGATCACCAGGGCGAGCGCCAGGCCCAGGAGCAGGGCGCCGACGGTCGCACCGACGGCTGTCAGCACGGTGTTGGTGAGGGCTTCGCGGAAGGAGGCCTCGGCGAGGACGGTGGCGTAGGGGGCGTACGAGGCCGTGGAGGGGCCGCCGTCTTCCGGGGTGAAGGACTGCCGTACCACCAGGGCGAGGGGGTAGAGGAAGACCAGTGCGAGGGCGGCGACGGGCGGGAGGGCCCACAGAGTTCGCCGGGCTGCCCTGCTGCGGGACGATCGGGCCGGGTTCGGAACCGTCGCCCGGCCTGTCTGCGGGCTAGCCATGCCGGCTCCCGGTCCCGCTGAGGCCGGCCCGGCCGGCCTCCTGCTTGCCGGTCCACTGCCCGCCGGCTCCCCACCCGCGGGTCCCCTCCTCGGCGGCCCCGTTCCCGAGCGCCCCGACCCCGCCTGCCCCGCCCTCATATGTCCCGTCGCCGCCGATTCCCTCCGGGATGAGGACGCCGTCCTCGGGCGCGAAGTGCAGCGCGATCTCCTCGCCGAGGGCCGGGGTTTCCCGCAGTTCCCGCAGGTCGGCGATGATGCGGTGGCCGTCGACGTCCACTTGCAGGCGGTGCGTCGACCCCCGCCACTGGACCTCGGTGATCCTGCCGCGGAGCGTGTTGCCGTCCCCTGCGGGACTCTCGCCGAGGCCGACGAGATGGGGGCGTATGCACAAGGTGGCAGTGGCGCCCTCGGCCACACCGGCCACCGGGACCGTCAGCGCCCGGCCGGCGAACCGTACGCCGTCGCCCGCCACCGTGACCGGCAGCAGATTCGCGCTGCCGACGAAGGATGCGGTGAAGGCGGTGCGCGGGCGCCGGTAGAGCTGCTGCGGGGTGCCGCAGTCGCGCAGCCTGGCCTTGTCCAGCACGGCGATCCGGTCGGCCAGGGTCAGCGCCTCGACCTGGTCGTGGGTGACGTAGAGGATGGTGACGTCGGGCAACTCCCGGTGCAGTCGGGCGAGTTCGGCCAGCATGCCGGAGCGGAGCTGCGCGTCGAGGGCGGAGAGCGGTTCGTCGAGAAGCAGGACGCCGGGGCGGATGGCCAGGGCGCGGGCGATGGCGACGCGCTGCTGCTGGCCGCCGGACAGCTCGCGGGGGTGCCGGCCGGCATAGGTGGCCATACCGGTCATCTCCAGCGCCTCGGCGACCCGTCCGGCGATCTCGGCGCGCGGCACCTTCTGCGCCCTCAGACCGAAGGCGACGTTCTCGGCGACCTTCATATGCGGGAAGAGCGCGTACTGCTGGACGACCATGCCGATGCCGCGCCGGTACGGCGGCAGCCCGGTGACGTCCCGGCCGCCGATCAGCACCCGTCCGGAGACCGGCCGGACGAAACCGGCGACCGTCCGCAGCGCGGTGGTCTTGCCGGAGCCGGACGGGCCGAGCAGGGCCATCACCTCGCCCGGTTCGACGGTCAGGGAGAAGGAGTCCAGGACCGTGTTCCCGCCGTGCCGGCCATAGGCGACGGACACCTCGTCGAAGCGGATCCCGGCCTCCGGGGCGGCGCCCATGTCAGATCACCCCCAGCAGGGCGGGGAGTTCGGCGACCGAGCCGAGGATGTGGGTGGCACCCGCCGCGGTCAGCTGCGCGGTGTCGTGCGCCCCGGTGAGCACCCCGGCCACGGTCCCGGCGCCCGCCCGGCGTCCGGAGAGCATGTCGTACGAGGTGTCGCCGGCGACCGCGATCCGGCGTACGTCATCGGCGGCGCCGGTGCGCAGCAGGGCGGCCAGCACCATGTCGGGGTAGGGGCGGCCGCGGCCGCCCGCGTCGGCCGGGCAGAGCGTCAGTGCGACCAGGCCGCGCCAGCCGAGCGCATCGAGGATGGCGTCCTGGGTGACGCGCGCGAAGCCGGTGGTGAGGACGACGGTGCGGCCCGCGGCCCGGAGCGCCTCGATGGCCTCGCGGGCGCCGGGGACGGGGGCGATCCGGCCGCCGTCCACCAGCTCCCCGTACGCCTCCTCGAAGGCCTGGTTGGCGCGCCGGGCCGCGTTCTCCTCGCCGAACAGATGCCGGAAGACGGAGATCTTGGACTCGCCCATGGTGGCGCGGACATGGGCGAGCTTCTGTGCGTGGTCCGCGCTGCCCGGCTCGACGCCGAGGCGGCGGGCAGCGGCGTCGAAGGCCAGCTCGACCAGGCCGCCGTCGGCGACGGTCGTACCGGCCATGTCGAGGACGACCAGCTCGGCCGCGCTCGGCGTACCCGGCTCCGGAGTGGCTGTGTTCTCGGTCAAGTCCCTCACCATCCCAGTTCGTTCGCGGTGGTCTCGGCGATGGCCGGCGAGCAGGTCATGCCGCGGCCGCCGGGCCCGGTGACCAGCCAGACGCCGTCGCGGGCCTGCTGCCGGTGGACGACGCGGGAGGTGTCGGTGCACTGCGCGTACACCCCGGCCCAGCGGCGGCGGATGCGCGGCAGCGGGCGGCCCAGGAGCGACTCGACGACGCCGGTCAGATGCTCGTACGGCTCCTCGACGGTGTCGAAGGCGAACGGTGTCTCGTACTCGTGGGTGTCGCCGATGGTCAGTCCGCCGTCGGCGCGCTGGACCATCAGCAGCTGCATCCTGTGCTCGGCGGCGGTCGGCGCCTGGGCCTGGCCCGCGTTGAGTGCGTCCAGGGCGTCGCTGCGGTACGCCGGGTAGTAGCGGAAGCTGTCGGCGTCGGCGACGGAGGTGGTCAGCGGCTCGCCGAGCGGGTCGGTCTGCATCATCTGGAGGCGTACGCGGCGCACCGGCAGGTCCGGGATCAGCTCGCGGACCAGTCCGCCGAGCCAGGCGCCGGTGCACAGGATGACCGCGTCGCCGTGGTGGATCTCGCCGTGGTCGTCGCGTACGGAGCGCTCGCCGGTCACCTCGCGCACCTCGCGGCCGCCGAGGTAGGTGTACCGGCCGGACGTCAACAGCTCGTCCTTCAGGGCGCGTTGGGCGAGGCGCGGTTCCACGGCGGCATCCCGCTCGCACCACAGGGCGCCGGTGAACCCGCCGCGCAGTGCGGGGTTCAGCTCGCGGGCCTCGTCGGCGGTCAGCAGCCGGTAGCCGCGGGCGGCCGCGTCGGGGCGGCGGGTGGCGGCCTCGGCGACGGCCCGCTCCGCCGCGTTCCTGACGAGGGTCAGCGAGCCGATGGCGCGGAAGCCGAGCCCGGGGACCCGGGCGCCGATGCCCTCCCACAGGTCGCGGGCGCGCAGCGCGGTGGCCAGCTCCTCGCCGCCGGCCCGGCCGCTGACCCAGATCTGCCCGAAGTTACGGACCGAGGCGCCCCGGGCCTCGGCCTCCCGCTCGATGTGCAGGACCTCATGGCCCCGTTCGACCGCTTGCCAGGCGTGCATGGTTCCCAGCACCCCGGCTCCGACAACTATGACTCGCATGCCCCAGACGGTCGTGGCGGCGGGTGGCCCGGAACGGTCCGGTCGGCGACGCAACGGTGAACAGGGCCTCAAACTTGGCCTAGACCCGTTATCTTTTCGTGACTTATGAGAGGCGCCCATGGACCAGGGGACGGGCGGGGCCGCCTCAGCCCGGCGCCGGCCCGCCCAGGTGGGTGGTGAACGAGAACCGGTCCCCCCGGAAGAGGGACCGCACCCGCTCCAGGGGACGGCCCTCGGTGTCCCGCGACAGCCGGTGGATCAGCAGCATGGGCAGCGCACCGGGCGTGCCGATCAGCAGGGCCTCGCGCGGGGTGGCCAGTACCGTCTCCAGGCGCTCGTCCGCATCGCCGAAGCCGATGCCGAGCCGGTCGTGGAGGTAGGCGTAGAAGGACGAGTCCGGTGTGAAGTCGGTGTCCAGGGCGGGGACGCGGCCGACCGCGACATAGGTGCTCTCCAGTCCGACCCGTTCGTCGTCGGCGAGCAGCACCCGTTCCATGTGCCAGACGGGATCGCCCACTTGGAGCCCGAGGTCGCCGGCGAGGGGCGCCGGGCACGGGAAGCGGTCGAGGCCGACGAGATGACGGCCGGGGGTGCGGCCCTGGAGGCGGACCCCCTCGGTGTAACTGGCGAGGGAGAGCGGCTGCTCCATCTTGGGGCCCGCGACCACCGTGCCGCGCCCCAGGCGCCGCAGCCGTCCCTCCAGGATCAGTTCGCGCAGGGCCTGGCGCAGCGTCTCTCGGGACACCTCGAAGCGCAGCGCCAGATCGCGCTCCGCGGGCAGCGGCTCGCCCTCCCCCAACTCCTTGAGCAGCGCGGCGATTTCGACCTTCGCCGCGTAGTACTTGGGGATGCGTCCGTGCTCGGGGATGCCGGCCCGGACGGGTGCGCCAGGTTCCTGGCCGTACTCGTACTCCACCTGGTGATCCTCGCATTACGCAGGGATCCCCGGCCCCGGGGCCCCGCCCGGTCAGCGGCGCAGGCGCCGGGCCCCGGCCCGCAGGAGGGCACCGCCGGTGAACAGGCCGGCGGCCAGCAGGGCGAGCGCTCGTGCGGGGCCCTGCGCGGTGGCGGCCAGTTCCGGCGGTGCGGCGGGGGCCGGGGGCGCGGAGTGCTCGGGGAAGGCGTCCGGAGAGGTCTCCGGCCGGGTCCTGGGGAGCGCCTCCGGGGAGGCGGGCGTGCTGTCCGCCGCCTGGACGGCGAAGCGGTAGCCGCCGGACTGGCCGGTCCATTCGCCGTCGCTGCCGCGGCGCTGGACGGTGGTGACGGTGGCGGTGATCCGGTCCGGGGCGGTGTCCGGGGCGAACCGCAGCCGGACCGGGACGGTGACCGTCCCGTTGGCGGGGACGGACAGCCCGCCCCCGGGGCCGTCGGCGCCCCGCTTGGCGAACACCCCGATCTGTTCGTCGCGGTCGGTGGCCTCGAAGGGGACCGGGCGCCAGTCGCCGCCCGCCGGATCGCGGTACTCCAGCCGGATCCGCTCGGGACGCAGGCCGTGGCGGGCGGCGGCGAGGACGACGACGGGGTGGATGTCCTCGCAGGCGGCGCCGGTGGTGTTGCGCAGTTCCAGCCGCCAGGTGCGCCAGTCGCCGCCCGCCCGGTAAGCGGCCGGGCCGCCGTACACCCGCGAGGCGAGGGGGAAGTCCGGGCTGTCCGGGCGGCCGCAGGAGAGGGGACCGAGCGGGGACGCCTGCGCGCAAGCCGCGCCCAGGGCGGCGGTCGTGCCGAGTACGCCGCCGAGCAGACCGACGGCGAGCGCCTTCCGTACGGTGCGCGGGTGGCGTTCGCCGGGCGGCTGCATGGCGGTCGGTCCTCCACTGCTCGGAAGGGCTCGGGGGCCTCGGGCTCGGCTCGTGTCCGGGTCGGTCGTCCTTGAGGACCCTGCCACGCCTGCCCCGGGCCACCCGGCGCATACGGCGGCGATGCGCCCGACCGGCCGACGGATCCCGCCTGATCAGCCGACTTTCCGCCGATTACGGTGGGCGGGGCATCGCGGTCGGCGGGGCCGGGCGGCCACTCCGGCCGGCCCCTACGGGACGTCCGGCATGCTCGCCTGCGGGACGTCCGCGCGCGCCGCGAGGCCCGGATGCCGCGGCCCGAACAGCGGCGCCAGCACCAGCTGCGCCGCCCCGTCCGCGACCGTCCGCGCGCCGCCCGGGGCGATCGACACCGGCACCTCGGCGCCCGCCCCGGTGCGCGTACGGGCCCGATCGGCAAGCACCTGGGCCACACCCCCCACGAACCCCTCGGGGTTCTCCAGTACGGTGCGCCCGCCGAGCAGCACCCGGTCGATATCGAGCAGTTCCACCAGGTTGGCCGCGCCCACGCCCAGCACCCGCGCCGCCTCCGCCAGATCGCCGCGCGCCACCGCCGCCAGGCACAGCGCCTCGACACAGCCGCGCTTGCCGCAGCCGCACACCGGCCCGTCCAACTGCACCACCTGATGGCCGAATTCACCGGCCCCGGTGCGCGCCCCCCGGTACAGACCGCCGCCCAGCACCAGCCCGGCGCCGAGCCCCGTCCCCAGATGCAGATACGCAAACGATCCGGCGCCCTCACCTGTCCCGGCGCCCTCCCGTATCCCCTGCGCCAGGCCGAGTGCTGCCGCATTGGTGTCCTTGTCGAGGACGACGGGCAGGCCGAGCCGCTCGGCGAGCGCGTCCCGCAGGGGGAAGCCGTCCCACCGGGGCGCGCCGGTGACGCGGTGCAGCACCCCCGCGGTGTGGTCCAGGGGGCCGGGGCAGGCGACCCCCGCGCCCAGGACGAGCGGCCCGCCGGCCCGTTCCCGCAGCGCCGCCACCTCCCGTTCGACGGTGGTCAGCACCCGCTCGGCGCCCGCTTCGAAGGCGAGCGGGGCGCGGCGCACCGCGACCGGTTCGCCCGCGAGATCGGCGAGCACGGCCGTGAGCTCATCGCGGTCCAGGTGGAGGCCGATGGCATGCCGGGCGCCGGGGACCAGCCGCAGGACCGTCCGGGGCTTGCCTCCGGTCGAGGCGCGGCGGCCCGCCTCGCCCGCCAGGCCGTCGGCCCGCAGCCGCGCGGTGATCTTGCTGACGGCCTGCGGGGTCAGCCCCGTGGCCGCGGCCAGCTCCAGGCGGCTGACACCCTGCTCCCCCGCCGCCCGGAGCAGCCCGAGCACCAGCGCGGCGTTGTGCCCACGCAGCGCGGGGAGGTTGGCGCCCGGATTGCCGCCCGGTCCGTTGCCCGTCATGCCACCCGCCATGCCGCTTGCCGTGCCACTTGTCACCCCGCTGGTCGCCCCACTCGTCACCCCCTCATTGTCCCCAGCGCTTGCACTTTGGCAACAGCGTTGCTTAAGTGGACGTCATGAGCGAGTTGAGTGACGAGCACACCCCCCGGGCCCCGCTCCGCGTCGGCCTCATCGGCTACGGCCTGGCCGGCTCCGTCTTCCACGCCCCGCTGATCGCCGCCACCGAGGACCTGGTCCTCGACACCGTCTCGACCGCCAACCCCGAGCGGCAGGCGCAGGCCCGCGCCGAGCATCCGCAGGTCCGCACGGTCGACACCCCCGAGGCCGTGCTCGACCGCGCCGCCGACCTCGATCTGATCGTCCTGGCGAGCCCGAACAAGACCCATGTACCGCTCGCCACCGCCGCCCTGAAGGCCGGGCTCCCGGTCGTCGTCGACAAGCCGCTGGCCGCGACCGCCGCGGAGGCCGAAGAGCTCGCCGCGCTCGCCGCCGACCGCGGCCTGCTCCTCTCCGTCTTCCAGAACCGCCGCTGGGACAACGACTTCCGTACGGTCCGCAAGCTCGTCGAGGACGGCACCCTCGGCGAGATCCAGCGCTTCGAGTCCCGCTTCGAGCGCTGGCGGCCCCAGCCCAAGGGCGGCTGGCGCGAATCCGGCGACCCGCTGGAGATCGGCGGACTCCTCTACGACCTCGGCAGCCACCTGGCCGACCAGGCGCTGACCCTCTTCGGTCCGGCCGTCTCCGTCTACGCCGAATCCGACATCCGCCGGCCGGGTGCCCAGGCCGACGACGACACCTTCATCGCGATCACCCACGCCAACGGCGTCCGCTCCCACCTCTGGGTGAGCGCCACCGCCGCCCTGCTGGGCCCGCGCTTCCGGGTGCTGGGCAGCAAGGCGGGCTACACGAAGCACGGCCTGGACCCCCAGGAGGCGGCACTGCGGGAGGGCCTGCGGCCCGGCACCGAAGGCGCGGAGTGGGGCGTGGAACGGAAGTCCTCCTGGGGCCGGATGGGCGCGGGGGCGTCCCCGCGGATGGGGGGCGGCGAGCCGGTGCCGACCCTGCCGGGGGACTACCCCGCGTACTACGCCGCCATCGCCCGGGCGTTGCGCGATGGCGGCGAGCCGCGCGGCGGGCTGGTTGCCGCTGCGCGGGGCTGTCCGGCAGCGGCACCGGGCTTACACGGCTCCGCCGCTACAGCCCGGCACCTCCCCGTTGAGGGTGGGAGAAGACCCGTGGGGGTGCCCGTCGTCCCGTACGCACGCGCAGTGGGAGTGGGACGCTCGCCCCCACCCTCCTCACCCCCCACCGTCGGGAGGGGACGGACCGCAGGACGAAGTCCGGAGGGCCGGCACCGCGGCCGACAAACAACCCCCGCCCGCCGCCAGGCGCAACGGCGAAACACCCCTACGGCGGGACAGCCGACAACGTGGGGCTAAGCCGAGCGCAGCGGCTGCCGCTGGCGGCCCAAGCCGTCGATCTCCAGCTCCACCACGTCCCCGGCCCGCAGATACGGCTTGGGCTCGGGCTGCCCCATCGCCACGCCCGCCGGGGTGCCGGTGTTGATGACGTCGCCGGGGTAGAGGGTCATGAACTGGCTGACGTAACGGACGACCTCGGCCACCGGGAAGATCTGGTCGGCGGTGGTGCCGTCCTGTTTGAGGTCGCCGTTGACCCAGAGGCGGACGCCGAGGGACTGGGGGTCGGGCACCTCGTCCGCGGTCACCAGCCAGGGGCCCAGCGGGTTGAACGTCTCGCAGTTCTTGCCCTTGTCCCACTGGCCGCCGCGCTCTATCTGGAACGCGCGCTCGGAGACATCGTGCGCCACCGCGTATCCGGCGACCGCCGCCAGGGCCTGCTCGTCGCTCTCCAGGTAGCGGGCGGTGCGGCCGATGACGACCGCCAGCTCCACCTCCCAGTCGGTCTTCTCGCTGCCCCGGGGTATCAGCACTGTGTCGTCGGGGCCGACGACCGTGTCCGGGGCCTTCATGAAGATGATCGGCTCCTCGGGGGTCGCGGCCCCCGTCTCCCGGGCGTGGTCGTGGTAGTTCAGCCCGATGCACACGACCTTGCCGATGCCGGCCACCGGGGCGCCGGTGCGCAGCCCGGAGGCGTCGAGGGCGGGCAGCTCGCCGGACGAGGCCGCGGCACGGATCCGCGCCAGCGCCTCGTCGTCCGCGAGCAGCGCCCCGTTGATGTCCGTCACCAGGCCCGAAAGGTCCCGCAGGGTCCCGGACTCGTCGAGCAGCGCCGGGCGTTCCGTCCCCACCGGTCCGACACGCAGCAGCTTCATCGGTACAACTCCCGTGGTCGAAGGGTCGGCCCGGAAGGGCTCTTCCGGGCCGGCCGATGGGGGACGGCCATCGAGCGATTTGGCTGATCCTCCAAGAACGAGGTCCAGTCCGCAAGACCCAGTTCAGGGAGTGGACCTTTACTGAGGGGTAGTAACGGTTTTCGCCCTGGTCCTGGCCCGCGCCCGGGCCCTGGCCGCCTCCTGGCGAGCGGCGCGGGTCTTCGGCGTACGGCGCGCCGGGGGCGTGGTCCGGTCCCCGGCCGGCTTGCCGTTGGCCGGCGCGGCCTCGGCCGCCGGCTCCGGCTCACGCTCCCGCGTCTTGTCCTCGCCGCCGTCCCGCTCGGGGTCCCGCTCGGGGTCCCGCTCGGCGCCCGGCTTCCGGTCCCGGTGCAGCAGCGCCCGCTCGCACGCCGTCCAGGTGGTCGTCGCCACCATGTACAGCCCGGCCGCCAGCGGCACCACGGCCACCGTGATCAGCGTGCCGAACGACAGCAGCGGCAGCACCTTCGCCAGCCCGCCCAGACCGGGCTGACCGAGCGGTCCGGGCAGCGCCGGGCCGTCGCCCGGGACCGGCTTCGGCGCGGCTGCCGTCGCGGCCCGCGCCCGGCGGAAGTTCCAGGTGGCGACCGCGCCGATCAGCACGAACAGCGCGAGATAGACCAGCCCCTGCGCCCCGAACACCCCGCCGTCGGCCAGCGCCTGGCCCCAGTGCCCGCCGAGCGGCGCACCCAGCAGCGTGTGGTCGAGCAGGCCGCCGCCACCGGTGGAGAAGAGGTGGTACATGACGAAGAAGACGGGCAGCTGGAGCAGGGTGGGCAGACAGCCGGCCAGCGGGGAGGCCCCGGTCTTGGCGTACAGGTCGGCCACCGCCTTCTGCAGGCGTTCCGGGTTGCCCTTGTGCTTGCGCTGGAGTGCGGCGATCTGCGGGGCGAGCGCGGCGCGGGCCTTCTCGCCGCGGGCCGCGGCGCGGGCGAGCGGGTGCAGCGCGGCGCGTACGGCGAGGGTGATCAGGACGATGGCGGCGGCCGTGGCCGCGCTGCCGAAGAGCGGGGTGATCGCGTCGGCGACGCGCGTCAGCCCGTCGCCGAGAATGCCGAAAACGGACATGGATGAGCCCTCCACGGGTCTCGTCGTGCCGGATGGAAATGCGGATTCGGCGTGACGAGCGGCGCGGACACGAGAGGTCAGGAACGCGAGGTGTCGGCTGTCCCCGGGTGTCTACGCGGCCGTCGGGAGGCGACGGCCCGGTGCTCGGGGGCGCGGCCGGCCCGCCGCATCGGGATCGCGTTGCGGCAGGAAGGCCGTACGGCGCTCACGGTCGCGGATGGCGGTGCGGACCCGGCCCGGTGGTACGGGCGCGGCGCAGGCGGCGACGAGGAAGGCGCTGCACAGGAGCAGCACCGCGGCCATGGTCGCGGCGGCCGTCAGAGCCGACGTCAGACCGCTCTGCGCGAGCAGGAGTCCGGCGAGCAGGAAGAAGAGCGCGGAGGTGTACAGACGCCAGGCGTCGGCGATGCGGTACATCCGCTCCCCCTCCCCGTGCATCGTCCTTGTCGGCTTCCGCTCAAGAGTAGCCGGGGACCTGGGCAGACGGATGACGGGTGGGTAACTTGCCCTCCCTGCCGCCGGGACCGGCGGCGGATCAGGGGGAATTCAGGGGGATTCCAGGGCAACACCTAGGAGGTGCTGTGCGCGACATCAGCGTTCCGGCCCTGGCGGCGCCACTGC
This sequence comes from Streptomyces chattanoogensis, assembly GCF_001294335.1. Taxonomy (GTDB): domain Bacteria; phylum Actinomycetota; class Actinomycetes; order Streptomycetales; family Streptomycetaceae; genus Streptomyces; species Streptomyces chattanoogensis. The sequence continues at coordinate 158,893 of NZ_LGKG01000068.1, read as the reverse complement.
GGACCGGCGGACTGGCCGACTCCGTCTTCGACACCGCCGCCTACCAGCCGGACTTCGCCCAGCTCGCCCGCCGCGACGCCGCCGACCCCGGCGCCTGGCGGAAAGTGACCGCGGCCGAGTTCCGCGACGAGGTCCTGGCCCTGGCCAGAGGGCTGCTGACGGGCGGGATCCGGCCCGGCACACGGGTCGCGCTGATGTCCCGTACGCGCTACGAGTGGACACTGTTCAGCTATGCCCTCTGGGCGATCGGCGCGCATCTCGTACCGGTCTATCCGACCGCCTCCGCCGAACAGCTGCGCTGCATCCTCTCCGGGGCGCGGGTCACCGCGATCGTCGTCGAGAACGAGGCACAGGCCATGACCGTGGCCGCGGCCTGCGATGACGCGACGGGGCTGCGGCGGCTGTGGCAGCTGGACCGGGACTGCGTACGGCGGCTGGCCGAGGAGGGCACCCGGCTGACCGACGCGGATGTGCACCGGCTGCGCCGCGCGGTCACCCCCGGCTCCGTCGCCGCGATCGTGCACACCTCGGGGACCACCGGCGTCCCCCGCGGCTGCGTGATCACCCACGCCAACCTCGCCGCGGAATGCGACACCCTCCACGCGGGCTGGGGCAGACTCCTCGCCGCCCCCGGGGAACGCCCGTCCCTGCTGGCCTTCCTCCCCCTCGCCCATATCTACGGCCTGATGGTGCAGGTGGCGTGCCTGCGCGGCGGCATCCTCCTCGGCCATCAGCCGGACCTGTCGCCGGACGCCCTGCTGGCCGCCCTCGCCTCCTTCCGGCCGACCGTCCTCTTCGCCGTCCCCTACGTCTACGAGAAGATCTGCGACCGCGCCCGCCGGGCCGCCGAACGGGCCGGGCGGCGGCGGACGTTCGACGCGGCGATGACCGTCGCGGTGCGCTACGCGGAGGCGCTGGCGGAGGAGGAGCGGGGCACCGGGCGCGGCCCCGACCCGTTCCTGCGGGCCCGGCACGCGGTCTACGAACGGCTGGTGTACTCCCGTATCCGCGAGTCGCTGGGCGGCCGGGTGCGGACCGCGGTCTCCGGCGGTTCCCCGCTGCTGCGCGAACTGGGCCTGCTCTACGCGGGCATCGGCATCACCATCTACAACGGCTACGGCCTGACGGAGACCACCGGGGCCATCACCGTGCAGCCGCCTGGACGGGTGCGGTTCGGGACGGTGGGGATGCCGCTGCCGGGGAGCGCGGTGCACCTGGCGCTGGACGGCGAGGTGTGGGTGCGCGGCCCGGTGGTGTTCGCCGGCTATCTGGACGAGGGCGACGAGAAGGGCACGTGGGGCAGCGGGCTGTACGACGGCTGGCTGCCGACCGGTGACCTCGGGCATCTCGACGACGACGGCTATCTGGTCATCACCGGCCGCAAGAAGGACATCATCATCACCAGCGGCGGCAACTGCGTCGCCCCGCAGGGCCTGGAGGAACGGCTGCGCGCCCATCCGCTGATCTCGCAGTGCGTGGTGATCGGCGACAACCGGCCGTATGTGACGGCCCTGATCACCCTGGACCCCGATGCCCTGGCGCACTGGCGGCGGCTGGACGGGGACGGTGCACAGGACCGGGAGGACGAGTACGAGGACGCGTACGGCTTCGGCGGGGCCTACGGTCCCGGCCGCTCGTACGGCCGGTCCGCGCCGGACGCGTCCCCGGAGGAGCAGGTGCGGGCCGAGGTCCGGCGGGCGGTGGCACGCGCCAACAGCTCGGTCTCCCACGGCGAGTCGATCCGCGCGTTCCGCATCCTGCCCGGCGAATTCAGCCAGGAGTCCGGGCTGATGACGCCGTCGCAGAAGCTGCGCCGGGCGGCGATCGTACGGGCGTACGCCGTGGAGATCGACGCCATGTACGCGCAGGGAGAGCACGATCTGCGCGAATCCCGCGCGGAGCGGCGCCGGGCCGCAGCCGCGGGACCGTACGCGCGCTGAGGCCGGCAGCCGGGCACAGAGCCGCAGGCCGCAGGTCACGGGCCGGATGGCCCCACGCACGCCGCACGGTAGCAGTGCCCCGCCGGGACCGGGCGTTATTTGTCCAGGGGTGAGGACCCCGGGCCACGGGCCCGGCCCGGCACTTAGCGTCCGGTGGCATTCCGGTGGGCTCCACCCGGGGGCCCGCCACGGAACGGACCGGGAGGGTCATGTGCGGTCGATAGTCCGCAACTCCGCGGTGTCGAGAATCTCGGCGGCGTCCGGGAGTTCCGCGCTCTCCGGACGGACCATCGCCACCGGCCTGGTGGTCTGTGCGCTCGTCGCCACGCTCGCCGCGCTGCTGCTGCCGGTGCAGCTCTTCGGCGAGAGCGCGGCAGCGGCGACGAACACGGTCGCGTACGACGACGACGGCGGCGGCACCGTGAACACCCGCTACGGGCCGCTGACCCCGATGGACCGGGACTTCGTACGCAAGGTCAGGCTGGCCGGACTGTGGGAGATGCCGGCCGGCCGCCAGGCACAGGAGCGTGGCACGACCGCGGCGGTGCGCACCGCGGGGAACCATCTCGTCGCCGGACACACCGAGTTGGACCGGCGGTCGATCGAGGCCGGACGGGCGCTGGGCATCCAGCTCGCCAACCAGCCCACCCCCGAGCAGCAGAGCTGGCTCGCGCAGCTCAGCGCCGCCCAGGGCGACGACTTCGCCCCGGTGTTCGCGAAACTGCTGCGCCGCGCGCACGGCAAGGTCTTCGGCCTGGTCGCGCTGGTCAGGGACCAGACGCAGAACTCGATGGTGCGCGCGCTGGCGAACCGCGCCAATTCCGTCGTCCTGGACCACATCACGGTCCTGGAGAAGACCGGCCGGGTCGACTTCCACACCCTGCACAACAACTGAGCCACCGGACGCACGAGCCGCCGGGCGCCGGCCGCCGGGCGCCGCACCGGACGCAGGAATCGCCGAACTCACGAACCACCCGACGAAGCGAAGTGATCCCATGAGCCCCACACCACGCCAACAGGCACACAAACGCTCGCGCCTGACGACCAGAATGGTCGTCGCCGCGGCCGCCCTCCTCCTGGGGGGCGGCGGCCTGGCCGCGGTCGCCACCACCGCACTGGCCGGGAACTCCGAACCGGACACGGCGAGCGGCCATCAGCACACCGTCACCGCGACCACCGTCTCCTGCCCCGACGTCGGCGACCGGCTGCGGAGGGTCCCGCGCAGCGCCCGCCTCCAGGTCTCCAAGGGGCTGGCCGCCCTGGACCGCCAGGTGGCCACCGCGTACGAGAAAATGACCAACGGCGACGGCAGCGACGCACTCACCCGGCTGAAGCAGCAGCGGAGCAAGACCATCGGCACGATGGCGGACGCGATCGCCCGGGACGCGAAACGGCCGACGTACTTGCTGGCGATGAGCGGCTGCAAGATCAAATCCACGGGCGAGCAACAGACCGCGGACACCCGGAGCGGCTCCGGCTACGGCACGAAGTCCACGAACGACGGCTGGGGCCAGGACCAGCAACAGAATCAGACCCAGGGAGGAGACCAAAGCCGGCAAGGCCAACAGCAAGACCCCCAGCAAGGCCAACAGGCACCGGGCGGGCCGGGCGGCCCCTCCCCCGACGACTTCGCCGACATCACCACCGTCCAGCCGAACGCCGGCGAGCCGCCGTTCGCCGCCCCCAAGGGCAACGGCGCCTCCACCGGCACCTTCACCAGCGAGTGCGGCCGTAACGAGGACGGCCACTTCAACTCCGACAACGTCATCGTGACACCCGGCGTGAGCAACGGCGCCCACCACACCCACGACTACGTGGGCAACAAGGCCACCGACGCCTTCTCCGACGACCGGAAGCTCGCCGCCTCCGACACCACCTGCACCAACGGCGACCTGTCCACGTACTACTGGCCGGTGCTGCGCAAACTGGACGGCACCTCGGAGCACAAGCCCGGCGCCGGCCACGACGGCAACAACGGCTCGGTCCTGACCCCGGCCTCGGCGACCATCCAGTTCCGCGGCAGCCAGTCCGGCGCCGTACGCGCCATGCCGCAGGGCCTGCGCATCATCACCGGCGACGCCAAGGCCTTCACCAACGGCACGGCCAACGCCAACGCCTCATGGAGCTGCACCGGCTTCGAGGACCGCCAGCTGAAGGACAAATACCCGCTGTGCCCGCAGGGTTCGCAGGTGGTCCGCACCTTCGCCTTCCAGAACTGCTGGGACGGCCGCAGCACCGACAGCGCCAACCACCGCACCCATGTCACCTTCTCGGACCGCAACGGCCTCTGCCCTCAGGGGTTCACGGCGATTCCCCAGCTGGTGGAGCGCGTCACCTACGACGTCCCGCAGGGCCAGAGCTTCGCGGTCGACAGCTTCCCCGAACAGCTCCACAAGCCGGTGACCGACCACGGCGACTTCATCAACGTCATGCCGCAGGATCTGATGAACAAGGCCGTCGACTGCATCAACCGCGGGCAGCAGTGCACATAGCCGCGTGCTCGTAGGCCAAGGCTGCCGCGTGCCTTGCGGCGCGGCCACATCCCTCGCTGCGCATGCGTATCCCCTACGGGACCTGGGAGGACAGGTCCCGTAGGGGATACGGCGTACGAGGTGGAGACGACCTGCCGCCTCGGGCAGCGGCGTCGGTCACGCATATCGGGCCCGAGCCCATGCGGGATATCCGTCAGATGCAGATGATGTTGATGAAGGCGTGGCAGTCGTCGGCGCTGCCTCCGTGGTCACCCCCAAAGCCATCATCGTGGCCGCGCCCGCCCCCGTGGCCGCCGCCGTGGCCGCCACCTCCGTGGCCGCCTCCGTAGCCGCCCTCGTCGCCGCCCTTACGGCCACCGCCCTCGTAACCGCGCTGGACGCTGTCGCCGTAGCCGCCCTGACCGCCACCGCCCTCGTAACCGCCCCCGCGGCCCCCCTCCTGGTCGCCCCCGGGGCTCGGCTGGGCGGCCTTGGCAGTCATGGCGCCCTGGGTAGCTGGCGCCGCGGCAACGGCCGATGCGGCCGTCGCCGACCCCGCCGCCAGAGCAATACCCAGGGCAGCGCCGACCGAGAATATTCGCATAACGGCCGTCATCGGCCGATTCATCGGTGCAGTGTTCATGGCATCACCCTGCATTCCCCCGCGGCCGATTTCTCCCCGGAGATGGCCGGACGGGTGAACCGCCCGTTCGCGAGCAGCCGGCAAACCTGGCCGCACACGAGGGCGCCCCGACCGTACGCAACGGCCGGGGCGCCCCTGCGCCATCTCAGGCGCCGAGCAGGCTCAGGGTGGTGGGGGGCAGGTGGTGGGGGGCAGGTGGTGGGGGGCAGGTGGTGGGGACGCCGGGCCTGCGGCGCGCCCGGTACTCGTACGCCCGGGAGTCCGTGAAGCACCGCCGGGGAAGCGATGACCCGGCGCCCGTCGGCGTAACCGATTACGCGGCGGTCGTCCGCGTCACCGGTAACAGATGTCTCGTCAAAGCCCGTTCACCCGGGCCTCCCTGGCCACTCCGATGGGCCGGATGCTGGAGGCGACGGAGCGGGCGCGGCGGCCGGCGCGGGCACGGTAGGAGCGGAGGTGCGCCATCAGACGGCGGCTGCGGAGGGCCATCTCCAGTTCGAAGCGGCTTCGGGGGTCGCGGAGGACCGGTCCGAAGAGCTTCTCGATCTGGCGCAGGCGGTAACGCACCGTCTGCGGGTGGACATGGAGGAGTTTGGCGGCTTCGGGTGCACCACCGCCCTCCAGCCACGCCAGCAACGTCACTTCCAGGCGCTCGCTCTGACGGGGGGTGAGTTCCTCCAGCGGGCCCAGCCAACGGGAGGTCAGGGCGTCGGCGAGGGATTCGTCCTGGAGCAGGAGCAGCGCGGAGAGGTGGTCGTCGACGAAGGCGGCCCGCGCCTCCGGGCCGACCCGGCTCGGGGCCAGGGTCAGCAGATAGCGCGCCCAACGGAGCGAGGACGCGGCCTCGGTGGCGGTGACGACATGGCCGACGGCCGCCGCCCGGCCCTTGAGCGCCGCCTCCAGGCGGGCCCGGGTCTGGGTGGCCGGGTCGGGGACGACGAGACAGGTGTCGCCCTCGACGGTGCCGATGAGCGCATGGCCCAGGGCGGCGGCCAGTTGGGGCGCTTCGGCCGGCGTCGCGAGGACGACGACCTGGACGGTGTCCGGCACCGGCCAGCCGGCCGCGCGGGCCAGGCCCTCCAGGCCCTCGTCCGGTACGTCGCGCTGCCCGGCGAGCACATCGAACAGGTCCTGGCGGGCCCTTGCGACCGGCATGGGCGTGACCACGGATGTTACGGCCGGACGTTTACGTTTCGACTCTTTTTGGTACCCGAGGCATGTGAGCAGGGCCTGTTCAAGTGCCCATTGGGCCTCTTCTACAGGCGTATTTCCGAGGAGTCGTGCCATTTCGGGAAAACCGCGCTGCAGTTCGGTTACGACCTTCTCCGCGAAGTCCGGGATTTCCCTTCTCACCACGTGGGCCCACTCGCCACGGGGGCGCGACCAGATGCGGTTCAGGAGATCACACATCGCTACCTCAATCCTGGCGGGGATGCGGCTGGGACAGGCGCTGAACTCCCCCGTACGCCTGAGTCGGCATCATCGGGAGTTTGCGCGCGCGACCGCGATGCCGGTGCCGGAATTTGTCACAGCACGATAAACCTTACGAAATCCCAAGGGCGTTCGGTGATGCTTTTGCACATCCGGATTACGGCCCTACGTATCTGCCCGGTCACAGAATGTTCACTGTTACCGGGGGTCACTGGAAAGTGTTACCGGGGGTCACCGGCACAAAAGCCTCGGCAGATATACCAGCACTACTCAGCAGCACTCAAATGCCGCGGCCGGGAGATTTTTCGGAAATTCGCATCCTGCACCCCTGCCCTGCCACCGGGAGGTCCGATGCCCGCCCCTCGTCTGGAGAACCGACGGAGCGGCGCAAGCCGGCAGAGTCCGACGAGCCGTCATGCGCGGCGTGCGGCACGGCCGTCGATAGCCCTGCCCCGCCCCCGCCGCCCGCCCCGGGACCCCGGGCCGCCACCGAACGGCCCGTCGGACGGACGGACCGTCAGCTCGACCGCCGCCACAACCGCCGTGCTGCGCGCGGCACTTCCGGCCGCCCTGCTGCTGTTCCTGGCGGTCACCGTGCACGCGGGCGCGATGGACACCCTCATACGGTTCCTGGACTTCGGCGCCGGCGTGCTCGCGCTGGTCTCCCTGTCCGTCACGGTGCTGTGGGGGCTGGCCGCCACCGACCGGATGGTGCTGCACACCGGCCACCGGCTGCTCGCACAGGCCGTGCACCGCGGAACCGGCGTCGCCGGGCTCGGCTTTCTCGGCCTGCACATCTGGGTGAAGGTCACCGAGGGGCACACCGGCACGCTGTCCGTCGCGGTGCCCTTCACCGACGGCGCCCGCCCCGTCCTCATCGGGCTCGGCACGCTCGCCGCCTATGTTTTCGTCGCCGTCGCGGTAACCGGCGCGGTACGCGGCGCGTTCACCGGCGTCACCGGCTCGCGCTGGTGGCGGGCGCTGCACATGAGCGCGTACCTCGCCTGGGCGCTGGCCCTGGTGCACGGCCTCAAGGCGGGGCGCCAGGCCGCGGGCTGGGCGACCGCCGGATACATCCTGTGCCTGGCCGCGGTGGCGGTACGGCTCTACCTGCGGCTGCGCGCCGCACGCCGCAGCTGACGCGCGCAGCAGCCCCCGCCGCCCGGAACACCCGCGCCGCGCTCACCGCACCGCGTACCCCCCGCACATGAGCAGCACTCAGGAGAACCCCATGACCGCCCCCGCCCCGACCCGCCTGCTGCCGGTCGTCCCCGAGCCCGATCCCGTGCCCACGCTGGCGTCCCTGGGGCCGCCGCGGCTGCTGGCCGGACTCGACGAGGCGCCGCGGCTGGACCGGGTGGCGCATCTGGCCCGGCACGGCGGACTGCCCCAACTCACCGCGCAGGAGCTGGTGGCGCTGGCCGAGGACATCGATCTGCGCGGCCGTGGCGGCGCCGGCTTCCCCTTCGCCCGCAAACTGACCGCCGTGATGGAGGGCATGCGGCGCGCCGACGGCAAGGGCGCGGTGGTCGTCAACGGCAGCGAAGGCGAGCCGAGTTGCCTCAAGGACACCGCGCTGCTGCTGCACGTACCGCATCTGGTGCTGGACGGCGCGCTGCTCGCCGCGGACGCACTCGGCGCGCAGGAGGTGGCGCTCGGGGTGACCCGGCCGGATGTGGCGGACTCGGTGCAGCGCGCCATCGACGAACGCGGCCCGGTGCGCCCGGCGTTAAGGGTCACCCTGCTGACCGAGCGGTTCGTCACGGGCGAGGGGTCCGCCATGACGAACGGGCTGAGCGGCGGGCCGGGCCTGCCCTCGGGCCGCAAGGTCCGCTCCAGCGAACGCGGTCTGAACGGTGTGCCGACCCTGCTGTCCAACACCGAGACGTTCGCCCAGCTCGCCGTGGCCGCCCGGCTCGGCGCGCTCGGCTACCGCACCACCGGCCTGCCCGCCGAGCCCGGCACGCTGATGCTGACCGTCGCCGGCAGCAAGGTCGTGGAGGCTCCGTACGGCGTCCCGCTCACCCGGGTGCTCGCGCTGTGCGGGCTGGACCAGGGGCAGGGCGTGCTGATCGGCGGCTACCACGGCACGTTCATCTCCCCCGTCGACGCGCAGACGGCGACGCTGTCGCGGGACGCGCTGGCCGCCTACGACGCGGTGCTCGGCGCCGGGGCGGTGCTCCCGCTGCCGTACGACACCTGTCCGGCGGGCGAGACGGTACGGGTCGCACGCTGGATGGCCGCCGAGTCGGCGGGCCAGTGCGGGCCGTGCGTCCTGGGCCTGCCCGCGCTCGCCGAGCAGCTCGACGAGGCCGTACGGGGCGGCGGGGACGCCGCTCTGGAAGCCGTGCGGGCCCGGATGCGGGCCGTGGAGAAGCGCGGCGCCTGCAGCCACCCGGACGGTACCTCGCGCTTTGTGGCCTCGGCCCTCGCCGCCTTCCCCGAGGAGTTCGAGCGCCATGCGCAGGGGTTCGGGTGCGGCCGCCCGGTGACCGGGGCCCTGCCGGTCACCGGGCACGAGCCGCCGCCGCCCGCCCTCCCCTCGCCCAAGCCGCTGCGGCCGCAGGAGCGGCTGCTGGTCGACTGGACGCTGTGCCGCGGCCACGGCCTGTGCGCCGATGTCGTCCCCGGCATCGTCAAGCTCGGACCGGACGGCTATCCGCAGCAGGCCAGCATGCCGCTGCCGGCCCGGATGCGGCGCCGGGCGCAGCTGGCGGTGCGCCGCTGCCCGGCGCTGGCGCTGCGGGTCCAGGAGGCCGGCTGACCTCCGGCGACGTCAACCCGCGCTCCCGGCAAGGACTTTGTCACCGGAGAGAAATTCTCCCGCCCGTTGAACGCGGCTCCCCCCGGGCCGCGTATCCCACCCACGAACCCCTTCACCACAGCAACCGAACCCGTCCACGACAGCAGCCGACAGGCCCGAGGGGCCGAGGAACCGAGCAGGACCACCGGCAGACCCAAGCATCCGAGCCACGCATCCGACCCACCCCACCGACCCACGGAGGACGGACCATGACCACCACCCGACGCCGCGCCGGACTCGCCGCCACCGCACTCGCCACCCTGGCGCTCACCGCCGCCTGCGGCAGCAGCGGCAACCAGAGCGCCGGCACCCCCACCACCGACACCGTCCAGCCCGCGGGCCAGGGCACCAGCAACTACGGCTACGGCTCCTCCGGCTCCGGTCAGGGCGACGACGGCTACGGCGGGCAGGCAGGCGGCGACGACAGCGGGGCGGGGAAGGAGGCGAAGAAGTGGCCGAGCGCGGGCAAGCTCGCGCTGTGGGCGTCCCCCGAGCTCGGTCCCGTCGTCACCGACTCCAAGGGCATGACCCTCTACCGCTTCGACAAGGACACCGCCGAGCCGCCCAAGTCCAACTGCTCCGGCTCCTGCGCCACCACCTGGCCGCCGGTCCCCGCCGACGGCGCCGAGGCACCCTCCGGGATCGACAAGAGCGCGCTGGGCTCGGTCCTCCGTGCGGACGGCACCAAGCAGCTCACCATCGGCGGCTGGCCCGCCTACCGCTACATCAAGGACAAGAAGCCTGGCGACACCACGGGCCAGGGCGTCGGCGGCACCTGGAACGCGCTGGCCGCCGACGGCAAGAAGGCCGCCGCCCAGCAGACCGGCGACGTCGCGGTGTTCAACCACCCCGAGCTCGGCAAGATCCTGGTCAACGGCAAGGGCATGACTCTCTACCGCTTCAACAAGGACAGCGCCTGGCCGATGAAGTTCGGCTGCAACGACGCGTGCCTGGACACCTGGAAGCCCGCCAAGCCCGCCGACCGCTCCAAGCTCGCCGGTATCGCCCCCAAGCTGATCTCCACCGTCACCCGCCCCGACGGCACCCGTCAGCTGGCCGTCGACTGCTGGCCGGTCTACTGGTTCAAGGGCGACAAGCAGCCCGGTGACATCAACGGCCAGGGCAAGATGGGCCTGTGGTTCGCGGTCTCCCAGGACGGCAAGAAGATCACGACGACGCCCTGACCGGCCGGTCCTCGCCCCTGGCAGACGCAGCATCCCGGGGGAACCCGTCGTCCAGCGCCAGCACTTCGGCATCCGGCCGCCCGTCCCGCTCCCGCGGCCCCCGCCAGGTGACCGCCAGCGCCACCGCCACGTTCACGGCGAGAGCGACGAGCCCCGCGTTCATCCCCCACAGCGGGTCGTGCCCGCTGAACACCAGCACACAGACCAGCGTGAAGCCCGCCACCAGGCCGCTCACCGCGGCGTGCACCGTCAGCCGCCGCCACACCAGCCCCAGCAGCAGCATCGGTACGAGCTGCGCCATGCCCTCGTACGAAATCAGGGACAGCCGGACGAGGGTGTTGGGGACGGTGTAGGTGAGCAGCAGGGCGAGCGCTCCGGCGGCCACCACGACCACCTGGGACGAAAGTTTCTGACGGTGCGCCAGCCGGGGGATCGCGCCCAGTACGCTCCTCCCCCACATCGTGCCGATGACCAGCATGAACACGGCCATCGGCACGATGGAGGAGAGCGCCGCGGCCACCCCGGTCAGCCCCACGGCCCAGGCCGGGAGGGAGTCCACGACCAGCTTGAACAGCGCCAGGTTGGAGTCCGCGCCGACCAGCCCCGGCACCACGAACAGCGCGGCCAGACCCAGCAGCATCGGTACGTACAGCAGCACGTTGTAGAAGGGCAGGTACATCGCATTACGGCGCAGCGCATCGGCGTTGCGGGCGCCGAGGTAGCCGGCGACGGTCGTCGGGAAGATCACCACGGTGAGGGAGTTGATGAGGGTGGTGGTGATGAACCAGCTGCCGCCCAGGCCGCCGGACGCGTGTCCGGGGAAGGTCAGCCACTGCGGTTTCTCGGCGACGATGCGGTGCAGCAAGGGGCCGTAGCCGCCGAAGTAGTGCAGCGGGACATAGACCGCGAGGAAGCCGAGCGTGGCGATGACCAGGATGTCCTTCAGCACGGACACCCAGGCGCTGCCGCGCAGGCCGCTGATGACGACGAAGGCGGTGGTGACCGCGAACGCCAGGAAATAGGCCCAGTCGAGGCTGATGGCCCCGTAGGAGATGGTGGAGACGACGACGCCCATGCCGGTGATCTGCAGCTGGATGTACGGCAGCAGGCAGACGGTGGCGAGGACGGCGACGGCGGCGCCGAGCCACGGCCGGCCGTAGCGGTGCGCGACGATGTCGGTGATGCCGACCAGGCCGTGCCGGCGGGCGTAGGCCCACAGCATCGGGCCGACGACGTAGCCGAGCGCATAGCCGCAGGACATATAGGCCACGACGTAGAGGACCGGGGCGCCGAAGTTGTAGCCCCAGCCGGCCGCGCCGAGGTAGCTGAAGCTCGTATAGCTCTCGCCGGCCATCAGCACCCAGATGAAGACGGTGCCGAGGCTGCGCCCGCCCACCGACCACTCCGCAAGACCGCCGCCCGCTACCCGGCCGCGCACGGCAAGCAGCCCGAGGGCAACGGTGAGCACCATGAAGGCCCCGAAGAGGGCGGTGGCGACGTTCATGCCCTGCCCCGCTTGCGGTCACCGCGCCGGGCCAGCCACACCGACAGCGGGGTGGCCAGCGTCGCCACCAGCATCCAGAAGAACAGGAACGGCAGCCCGAGGACGGTCGGCGTGACCCGGTTCACGAGCGGCAGCGCCGCGAGGAACAGCACGTAGGGGAGCAGCAGCCACCACCTGTTCGCTGCGCTGGGCCTGGGCCGTACGTTGTCGGCTTTCCCGCCGTTCGAGTGATTTCGCACGTCTGCAGAGCCTATCCTCTGCGCTTGGCTTTGGCCGTACGTTGTCGGCTTTCCCGGCGTGGGGGTTTCTCTGGTGCGCCTGCGGCCCCTCCGCTGCGCTTTGCCTGGGCCGTACGTTGTCGGCCGTCCCGCCGTGGTGTCTTCTCGCCGTTGCGCCTGCGGCGGGCCCGCCCGCTGCGCGGGGCTGTTCGGCAGCGGCGCCGGGCTTACACGGCTCCGCCGCTACAGCCCGGCACCTCCCCGTTGAGGGTGGGGAAGACCGGTGGGGGTGGAGGTGAGCCCGTATGTACGCGCAGTGGGCGGATCGCGCTCACCCGAACGCCTGGGACACCACGTAAATGGCCAGGCCTGCCAACGCCCCCACCACCGTGCCGTTGATGCGGATGAACTGCAGGTCACGGCCGATGTGGGCCTCGATCTTCCGGGACGTGTGCGCCGCGTCCCAGCCGGCGACCGTGTCGGTGATCAGGGAGGTGATCTCGCTCTGATAGGTGGTCACCACATAGACGGCCGCGCCCTCCAGCCAGCCGTCGACCTTGCCCTGGAGCCGTTCTTCGGAGGCCATCCGGCGGCCCAGGGACAGCAGCGACGCCCGTACCCGCAGCCGCAGCTGGCTGCGCTCGTCCTCGGCGGCGGCCACGATCATGGCGCGGACCGCGCCCCAGGCGGAGGCGATCAGGTCCTGGACCTCGCCGCGGCCGAGCACCTCGGACTTGAGGCGTTCGATCTTGGCGCGGGTCTCCGGATCGGTCTGGAGGTCGGTGGCGAAGTCGGTCAGGAAGCGGTCGACGGCGCCGCGGGCCGGATGGCCGGGCATATCGCGCATCTCGGTGACGAAGCGGAGCAGCTCCTTGTAGACCCGGTCGCCGACCTTGCGGTCGACGAAGCGGGGGGTCCATCCGGGGGCGCCGCCGGAGACCGCCTCCATGACGGAGTCGCCGTGCTCGACCAGCCAGTCGTGGGCGCGGGCGCAGATCAGGTCCACCACCCGGGTGTGGCCGCCCTCGGCGACGACCTTCTCCAGCATGGTGCCGATGCCGGGGGCGATCTCCTGGGCGTCGGCGCGCCGGGTGATCGCCTCGCCGACGACGGCCTGGACGTCGGAGTCGCGCAGGACGGTCAGCGCGCCGCGCAGCGCGGTGGACAGCTCGCTGGTCACCCGGTCGGCGTTATCGGGCTCGGTGAGCCAGCGGCCGAGCCGTCCGCCGATGCCCACGGAGCGCAGGCGGCGCCGTACGACCTCGCCGGAGAGGAAGTTCTCGCCGACGAAATCACCCAGGCTCTGACCCAGTTGGTCCTTTTTGGTGGGGATGATGGCGGTGTGCGGGATCGGCAGGCCCATCGGCCGCTTGAACAGGGCGGTGACCGCGAACCAGTCGGCCAGCGCACCGACCATGCCGGCCTCGGCCGCCGCCGCGACGAAGCCGGTCCAGCCGCCCGCCCCTGAGGACTGCGCCCATTTCGCCAGGGCGTAGATCAGCGCCACGGCCAGCAGCAGGCCGGTGGCCAGCGTTTTCATCCGCCGTACGCCGCGTCGCTTCTCCTCGTCGGCGGGGCTGTCGCCGAAGCCGCCCAGGGGGACCCGCCCGGCCGGCGCCGGCGCCGTGCCCGGCTCCGGCGGACCGTCCGCCGTGTTCGCCGTGTCCGCCTTCGTGCGTTCCATGCGCTCCACCGTTCCCACCGTTCCCCCGCCGTCCGTTCGCCGTCGGTTACTCCGCCGTATGTCCCACTGTGACCTACTCGCGGAACGAACCACGAGTTCCCCGCGTCCACGTCATGAGGGGCCGGCAGCGGCCATCGCCAGGGCGCCGGGCGGCGCCCCGGAGGTCCGTGGGATCATGCAGAAACGATCGGACCGCAATGGTGCCGCTGGTCACTCGCTGCCCTTGCCCACCCGGAGCGCCGCGCTCCGCCAGCCTCAGGAGACCTCTCCCGCATGAACAAAAGTGTGGGTTACGCCCTGCTCGCCGGTCTGGCGGCCGTGGTGGTGCTGATCTCGACCGCCATCTTCGTGGGCTTCGGCGGCGGCCACGACGGCCTGGCCGGTGGCCCGCACAAGCCGCGCAATCCGGCGGCGCCGGCGGTCTCCGGACAGTGGGTGGGCACCTGGTCGGCGGCCGCCGCGGCCGCCGAGCCCGGCACCCTGGACGGCTATGCCGGGATGTCCATACGCAATGTCGTGCACACCAGCGTCGGCGGCGCCGGAGCCCGGATCCAGCTCTCCAACCTCTACGGCACCCGCCCGCTGTCCGTCAGCCACGCCTCGCTGGCGGTGGCCAGCGCCCCCAGCAACCCGACGGCCGCGGCCGGCACCATGCGGCGGCTGACCTTCGGCGGCAAGCCCGCGGTGGCCATCCCGGCCGGCGGCGCGGTCACCAGCGACCCTGTACGGCTCAAGATCCCCGCCAACGCCGATCTCCTGGTCACCACGTACTCCCCCTCCCCCGCGGGCCCGGCCACCTACCACCCGTACGCCCGCCAGACCTCCTACCTGGCGCGCGGCGACCGGACGGAGGACGCCACCGGCGCCGCCTACACGGAGCAGAGCCCCTACTGGCGCTATCTGACCGGGCTGGACGTGTGGAGCACCGAGGCCCAGGGCACGGTCGTGGCCATAGGGGACTCCATCACGGACGGGATCACCTCGACGGCGGGCGCCAACCACCGCTGGACGGACTTCCTGGCCGAGCGGCTGCGGGACGAGCCCGGCGCGCCCCGTTACGGCGTCCTCAACCAGGGCATCAGCGGCAACCGCCTGCTCGTCAACGGCAGCCGTTTCTCGCCGAACAACGGGCCCAGTGTGATCTCCCGGCTGGACCGGGACGCGCTCTCGCGCACCGGGGTGAAGGCGGTCGTGGTCGAAATAGGGCTGAACGACCTGTTCAAATCGCCGCGGCAGTGGGACCCGCAGAAGATCGTCGCGGGGATGCGGTCGCTCGTGCGCGAGGCGCACGCCCGCGGGCTGCGGGTCACCGGCTCCACGCTGACGCCGTTCGGCGGGCACCGCGGCTACTCCACCCGGATGAACCAGGTACGCGAACAGGTCAACCGCATCATCCGGTCCGGTTCGGTCTACGACGAGGTCGTGGACTGGGACAGGACGCTGCGGGACCCGGCGGCGCCGGAGCGGCTGCGGCCCGTCTACGACTCCGGTGACCATCTGCACCCGAGCGACGAGGGCTACCGGGCAATGGCCTATGCGCTGAACCTGGACCATCTCAAGCGGTCGGCGCCGGCCCAGCTCTGAGACCGGGGCCGTCAGCCGAGCTCCTTGCGCGGCCGCTCCCCGAGCGCCTCGCGCCGCGCCTCCTTGAGCCGCTGCCGCTCGGCCTTGGTGGCCTTGCGCTGGGTGTCCACGCCGCCCTGGAAGACGAAGCCGGTGATGTTCACCACCGGGGCGCCCGGGTCGCCGGTGCCGTCCTCCGCGCGCCTGAAGCGGCCCATCAGGGCAAACCCCTTGACCCGCACCTGGACGCCGGGCGGCACCACGACCTCTATGCCGCCCTGCACGGCGATACAGCGGATGGTGATCTCGGGTGTCTCGAAGTCCGCCTCGCGCAGGTCGATCTTGCCGCCGCCCTGGAAGGTGACCCCGGTGAACCGCCGCGGCGCGGTCCACCGGCCCTTGCGCCGGAACCCGCTCCACATCGCGAACGCGCCCCGCGAGGTGGGGGTGCCGCCGATCCGCCCGGCCCAGCCGTCCGGCATCCCCGCCGAGTTCGGCCGCCCGGCGGCCGAACTCGGCGGCGTCACCGGCAGATCGGCGGTCAGCGGCGCCAACTCCCCGTACGTACGCGCCTGGTAGGCCGCGTCCAGCCGCTCCTCGAACTCCGTCATCTCGAGCCGGCCCTCGGCAAGGGCGTCCCGCAGGATGTCGGCCACCCGCTCGCGGTCGGCGTCGGCAGCACGCAGCTCGGGCAACTCGGGGCGTCCGTCGGTCATATGAACAGATTACGGGGTGTCCGCGGCCGTGGCGGTGCGATCGGGACGGCCGCCGTCGCCCGCGTACAGCTTCGCGATCACTTCCTCGATGTCCGGCTCCCGCACCGACAGATCCACCAGCGGATAGCGTTCGGCGATGGCCGCGACCAGCGGCGCCGCGCTCCGGCCGGCCGGGAAGGCCAGCCACTGCCGGGGCCCCTCCACCTTGACCGTACGGGCCCCGGGCACACCCTCGATCGGCGGCAGTTCCCGCTCCAGGTCCACCACCAGCGTCCGCTCACCGTCGCCGGCCGCCCGCAGACCGTCCAGCCCGCCGTCGTAGACGAGACGGCCGTGGTCGATGACCATCACGCGGCGGCACAGCTGCTCGATGTCGGTCAGATCGTGGGTGGTCAGCAGGACGGTGGTGCCGCGCTCGGCGTTCACCTCGCGCAGGAATTCCCGGACCTTCGCCTTGCTGATGACGTCGAGGCCGATGGTGGGCTCGTCGAGATAGAGGATCTCGGGGTCGTGCAGCAGCGCCGCCGCGATATCGCCGCGCATCCGCTGGCCGAGGGACAGCTGCCGTACCGGGACGTCCAGCAGCGGGCCGAGGTCGAGCAGTTCGGCGCAGCGGGCGAAGTGGGCGCGGTAGACGGCATCGGGGACCCGGTACATCCGGCGGACCAGCTCGTAGGAGTCCTTCAGCGGCAGGTCCCACCACAGGGTCGTGCGCTGGCCGAAGACCACCCCGATCCGGCGGGCCAGCCGGGTCCGTTCGCGGGCCGGGTCGATGCCGGCGATCCGCAGCCGGCCGCCGCTGGGCACCAGAATGCCCGTCAGCATCTTGACGGTGGTGGACTTCCCGGCGCCGTTCGGCCCGATGTAGGCGACCATTTCGCCGCGCGGCACCTGGAAGGTGATGCCGTCCACGGCCCGCACCTCGTGCCGTACGCGCCGCAGCCGGCCCGCCTTGCGCCGCACCGTGAACACCTTCTCGACGCCGTCCACGTCGATGAGCCGCTCTGCCGTCATCCGTTCCTCAGCTTCCCGTACTCCGGTAGGCGCGCAGCCCGTACCGCCACGCCAGCCCCGCGCCCGCGCACATCAGCGCCGCCACCGCCGGTCCCAGGAAGTCCACCCAGCCGGGCAGCCCCAGCGGATCGGGGTGGCCCAGCAGCCGCAGCGCGGGCAGCCAGTTCACAAAGGCCAGCGGGATGACGAAGGTGACCCCGCGCACCAGGTCCTTGGCGAAGACCGTGGGCGGGTACTGGAGCAGGGCGTTGCCGCCGTAGGTGAAGGAGTTCTGCACCTCGGCCGCGTCCTGCGCCCAGAACTGGAAGGCCGCCCCGGCCGTGAACACCGCCCCGAAAATGGCCGTACCGCACAGCGCCATCAGCGGCACCAGCAGCACCCGGCCCGCCGTCCAGTCCACCTCCAGCTCCGTCAGCGACCAGCCCAGCACCAGCACCGCCTGGCTGACCCGGCCCAGCCTGCGCAGCGCGAAACGGTCGGCGGCGACCTGCGCGAAGACCGGTACGGGGCGCAGCAGCAGGGTGTCCAGGGTGCCGTCGCGCACCCGCCGGCCGATCCGCTCGATGCTGCCGAGCAGCAGGTCGGCCAGGCCCAGCGAAAGGCTGGACGTGCCGTAGAGAAAGGCGACTTCGGGCAGCGAGAAGCCGCCGAGGGCGTCGATCTGGGAGAACATCAGCAGGATGGCGACGAAGTCCAGGCCGGTGGCGGCGAGGTCGCCGACCGCCATCATCACGAACGAGGTGCGGTAGGCGAGGGTGGAGCGGATCCACATCCGGACGATCAGGCCGTACGCGCGCAGACCGTGCGCCACCGCCGCCGCCCGTCCGGTCCGCCCGGGGTGCCGCATCCGCTCCGCGCCGGCCGTTCCGCTAGCCACCCTGCACGACCACCTTGCGGGTGGCGGCCGCCTGCACCAGCCGGCCCAGCGCCAGCAGCGCCACACCCCACGCCGCCTGGAACGCCAGCCCCCGCAGCAGCGATCCGCCGGTCCGCGTGCCGATCAGAACGTCCACCGGCACCTGGAGGATCGCCGCCCACGGCAGCAGCTGCGCGACCTCGGCCAGGGCGCCGGGGAAGGCCCGCAGCGGCAGCACCATCCCCGAGAAGAACATGCAGGCCAGGCCGCTGATCAGGGCCAGACCCGAGCCGTCGAGCAGCCAGAAGGACGCCAGCGCGACGAGATAGCGCAGCGCAAAGCCGACCACCACCCCGAGTGCCAC
The DNA here is from genome assembly GCF_001294335.1 of Streptomyces chattanoogensis. GTDB lineage: Bacteria > Actinomycetota > Actinomycetes > Streptomycetales > Streptomycetaceae > Streptomyces > Streptomyces chattanoogensis. The sequence continues at coordinate 140,502 of NZ_LGKG01000068.1, read as the reverse complement.
CGAGAACAGGAACGTCAGCCAGGTCAGCGCGTCGCCGGGCAGCGCGAGCGGAAAGCACAGGGCGCCCACCGCCAGCGGGACCACGCCCCGTCCGATCAGCTGGAACGCGGCCCGGCCGAGGTCGGCGGCCAGCCACCACAGCTGGAGATCGGCGGGCCGGCAGAGGTCCACCGCGATGTCGCCGCTGCGGATCCGCTCCTGGAGTTCGTCGATACCGCCGCCGTACAGCAGCGCCGACGCCGCCAGCAGCGCCTGCGCGGTCCATACGAACGTCAGCGCCTCCGGCCGGCCGTAGCCGCCGAGGTGCGGGCGCTCCGTCCACAGGGCGATATAGGTGTAGGCGACGATGAAGCCGAAGACGGTGTTGGTGAAGACGCCCGCCACGGTGGCGGTCCGGTAGGTGGCGTACCGGCGGAAGCTGCCGGCCGCCACGGCCCTGTACCACACCTCCGCGTTCCCCCCTGCCCCTTGTCATCCGGCGACAAAGCATCGGAGCCTAGTGGGGCAGGCGGGGACCGCACCATCGGTTATTCACCGGTCCGGGTGACCCACGGGCGCCGTTCGGCCGGTCAGGCGGCGGTCACCGGTGCGCGCCACCCCTCGCGACCGGGACAGATGATGCGACAGTTCTCCAGTAGTGGCTTATCGGGCGAACACAACCTTCTGGGCATCATGCACGGTTCCCCGACACCCCATCGATCCGCCGCGGCACAACCTCCGGCGGCCGCCGAGGAGTCCATACCGATATGAGCGACGATCCGGAGGGCAGGACGACCACCCCGGGCAGTGCGGCACGCCCCCGGCGCACCGGCTGGCGCCGCCTCGTGCCCACCTGGCGGACGGTGCTGACCTCCGTCGTGCTCTTCCTGCTGGTGCTCGTGGGCGGCCTCGTCGCCGGCTACCTCCTCGTCGACATCCCGCCCGCCAACAGCGCCGCCAAGGCCCAGAGCAACGTCTACCTCTACTCCGACGGCACCTTCCTGGCCCGCGACGGCGACGTCAACCGCGAGAACGTCGCCCTCAGCCAGATCCCCAAGACCACCCAGCAGGCAGTACTGGCCGCCGAGGACCGCGACTTCTACTCCGAATCCGCCGTCGATCCCGCCGCCATGCTCCGCGCCGCCTGGAACACCGTCACCGGCAAGGGCAAGCAGTCCGGCTCGACCATCACCCAGCAGTACGTCAAGAACTACTACCTCGGCCAGGAACAGACCCTCACCCGCAAGGCCAAGGAATTCTTCATCGCCATCAAGCTCGACCGCGAGGAGACCAAGGACCAGATCCTCGAGGGCTACCTCAACTCCAGCTACTACGGCCGCAATGCGTACGGCATCCAGGCCGCCGCCCAGGCCTACTACGGCAAGAACTCCGAGCGGCTCACCACCGCCGAGGGCGCCTATCTCGCGACCCTCCTCAACGCCCCCAGCCTGTACGACATCACCGCCCACCCCGAGAACAAGCGGCGGGCCCTGGCGCGCTGGAACTACGTCCTCGACGGCATGGTCAAGAAGAAGTGGCTCAGCCGCGCCGAACGCGCCGCCATGAAATTCCCCGAACCCGGACCGGTCAAGGCCTCCGCCGGACTCTCCGGCCAGCGCGGCTATGTCGTCGAGGCCGTCAAGGACTATCTGACGCGCAACAGGATCCTCGACGAGGACACCCTGCGGGCCGGCGGCTACCGCATCACCACCACCCTCGGCAGGCACCGCCAGGACGCCTTCGTCGACGCCGTCACCACCCGCCTGATGGACAAGCTCGACAAGACCCGGAAGGTCGACACCTACGTCCGGGCCGGCGGCGCCTCCATCGACCCCGCCACGGGCCGGGTCGTCGCCATGTACGGCGGCATCGACTACGCCAAGCAGTACGTCAACGGCGCCACCCGCCGCGACTACCAGGTCGGCTCCACCTTCAAGCCGATCGTCTTCGCCTCCGCCGTCCAGAACCGCTCCACCACCCAGGACGGCGTCCCGATCACCCCCGAGACCGTCTACGACGGCACCAACAAACGCATGACCCTCAGCCACGGCTCCCCCACCGGCTTCGCCCCGGCCAACGAGGACGACCGCTCCTACGGCCCGATCACCGTCACCGAGGCCACCGACAGATCCGTCAACGCCGTCTACGCCCAGATGGGCATCGACGTCGGCCCCACCAAGGTCCGGAACACCGCCGTCGACCTGGGCATTCCCCCCGACACTCCCAGCCTCGCCGCCTCCCAGGGCGCGATCTCCCTGGGCACCGCCACCCCCAGCGTGCTGGAGATGACGCAGGTCTACGCGGGCTTCGCCCACCACGGCAGACAGCGCCCGTACACCCTCGTCGACAAGGTCGCCAAGAGCGGCGGGAACATCCCGCTGCCCGAACGCGCCGAGCGCACCGCCCTCGACCGCAGCGCCGCCGACACCACCACCTCGATCCTGCGCAGCGTCGTCGACGGCGGCACCGGCACCGCCGCCCAGGGCGCCGGACGCCCGGCGGCCGGCAAGACCGGCACCGCGGAGGGCGACAAGGCCGCCTGGTTCGCCGGATACACCCCCGAACTCGCCACCGTCGTCGCCGTGTTGGGCCAGAATCCCAAGAGCGCCGCCCAGGAGCCGCTGTACGGGGCGGCGGGCGAGCCCCGCATCAACGGCGGCGGCTTCCCCGCCGAGATCTGGGCCGACTACACCGCCGCCGCCCTGGAGGGCCGCCCGGTCACCGACTTCGACCTCCAGCTGGAGCCGGGCGCCGGCCCCCTGCCGCCCGCCCCCACGGACTCGGGCACGGCCCCCGAACCACCCGGCACCACCGCCCCGCCGACCGCCGGACCGACGACCGTGCCCCCCAGCACCGGCCCGCCGACCGGCACCCCCACCACACCGACCGTCGAACCGCCCACCCCCACCTTCCCGACCGAACAGCCGACCACCACCGAGCCCACGGAGGAATTCCCGACGGTGGGGCCGGAGGGAGCGGCGGCGTACGCGGGGCGGCGGGAGTGGCTGTTGTAGTCCCCGGGAACCCGCAGGCGAAGGCGCCGGGCGAAGGTCCCGCGCCGCGGCCCCCGGGCCCCGGGCCCCCGGCCGCGATCAGTGCCCCGCCGTCGCCTTGAGTCCCACCACCGCCACCAGCAGCAGGCAGATGAAGAAGATCCGGGCCGCGGTCATCGGCTCCCCCAGGACCAGCATCCCCACCACCGCCGCACCGGCCGCCCCGATGCCCACCCATACGCCATAGGCCGTACCGATCGGCAGCGTCCGGGCCGCGTACGAGAGCAGCAGCATGCTGGCGACGATGCCCGCGCCGGTGAACACACTGGGCCACAGCCGGGTGAAACCCTCGGTGAACTTCATCCCGACCGACCAGCCCACCTCCAGCAGACCGGCGACGACCAGCAGGACCCATGCCATGACGGCACCTCCGTGAAAACGCTGCAACAGCTTCAACAGGGGTGCGTCGTCTTGTCCTGACCCGGTACGGCGCGTCTCGTCGGGTACGTCCGAGGCTAGCAAGCGGCCGACAGGCGACAAACGGAACGGGCGGTGACCTCGGTCACCGCCCGTCAAGGACAGAGTCGTCGGATGCCGGGGGCCGCCCGGCCGACGTCAGAGATACAGGCCGGTCGAATCGGTCGCGCCCTCCAGCCGCTCCGCGGCCACCGCATGCAGATCGCGCTCCCGCATCAGCACATACGCCACACCGCGCACCTCGACCTCGGCCCGGTCCTCCGGGTCGTAGAGCACCCGGTCCCCCACCTCGACCGTCCGCACGTTCTGCCCGACCGCGACCACCTCGGCCCAGGCCAGGCGGCGGCCGACCGCCGCGGTCGCCGGAATGACGATGCCCCCGGTCGAGCGGCGCTCGCCCTCGGGGATGTCCGTCCGGACCAGCACACGGTCGTGCAGCATCCGGATCGGCAGCTTGTCGTGGGTGTCCTTGGTGTTATTCGGGCTCACGGCATGACCGTACATGCCCGGCACGGCACCCCGCGTCGCGGTGGACCGGGGCGGGAGCCGACGTCGGTTGCGGTCAGCGAAAACACCTCAGCACATGCCCGGCACGGCACCCCGCCTCACGGCGGACCGGGGCGGGAGCCGACGTCGGTTGCGGTCAGCGAAAACACCTCAGCACATGCCCGGCACGGTTGCGGTCAGTGAAGACACATCAGCCGCGGCGCCGCCTCGCACTCACGGCCAGCAGCCCCACCACGGCCACACCCACCACGGCCACCGGAACGATGCGCTCCAGCCGCGGCGCCCCGTCCTCCGACACCAGCTGCGCCCGCACATCCGCCAGCACACGGTGCGCGGTCACATACGCCCGCCCCGCCGTACGGTCCACCGCCGCCGCGGCCGCCGCCTTCGCATCGCCAATGATCGTCCTCGGGTGCAGCCGCACACCGATCTCGTCGAGCGTCACGGCAAGCTCCTGCCGCCTGCGGGCGATGTCCGCCTCGATCTGCGCCGGGGTCCTGGCTTCCGCCACCGCGCTGCCTCCGTCGTCTCGCGCCATTCGTGATGGACAGTCTGTCAGCTCGCACCCGCACACGCCCCACAGCACCCCCGTTTCACGCACCCGAGGCGCCCGCGCACCCATCTCCCGGCCCACCTGGCTAATGTCGGGGCACACCCCGTATCAGTAGGAGGACACCATGAGCGAGCGACTGCAGCCCGGCGACACCGCCCCCGCCTTCACCCTGCCCGACGCCGACGGCAAGCAGGTCTCGCTCGCCGACCACAAGGGCCGCAAGGTCATCGTCTACTTCTACCCGGCCGCTCTGACCCCCGGCTGCACCAAGCAGGCCTGCGACTTCACCGACAACCTCGGCTTCCTGGCCGGCCACGGCTACGACGTCATCGGCATCTCCCCCGACAAGCCGGAGAAGCTCGCCAAGTTCCGCGAGAAGGAAGACCTGAAGGTCACGCTGCTCGGCGACCCCGACAAGAAGGTCCTCGAGGCCTACGGCGCCTTCGGCGAGAAGAAGCTCTACGGCAAGCTCGTCAAGGGCGTCATCCGCTCCACCGTGATCCTGGACGAGGAGGGCAAGGTCGAACGCGCCCTCTACAACGTCAAGGCCACCGGCCACGTCGCCAAGATCATCAAGGACCTGGGCCTGTAACACCGCGCGACCCGGGAATCCCGCCCGCACCCGCCACGTTGCGGCCTGCAAGGGGCCGCCCGCATCCCCTAGGGGATCCGTTCGAACGCCCCCTAAGGGTTCCCCAAGGGGTGCCCCGCCCGCCTACGGACCGTACGGCCCCGGCGCCGCCACCGCCGTACGGTCCGGCAGCTCCAGCACGGCCTCGGCGCCGCCCTCCGCGGCGGCGCCGAAGTCCAGCCGCGCGCCCAGCACATCCGCCTGCCCGACCGCGATCGTCAGCCCCAGGCCATGCCCCGTGCCCCGCTCCGGCGCCGCCGTACGGAACCGCCGCGGCCCCTCCGCACACAGCTCCGCCGGATAGCCCGGACCGTGATCCCGCACCACGATCTGCGTCCCCCGCACCACCACCTCGATCGGCGGCTTCCCGTGCTTGGCCGCGTTCGCCAGCAGATTCACCAGCACCCGCTCCACCCGCCGCCGGTCCGTCTCCACGATCTGCGGCTCGCCCTCGACGGTCACCGACACCTCGTCGACACCCCGCTGCCGCTCCGCCCGCCGTACGATCCCGCGCACCAGCGACGGCAGCTCACAGGCATCCAGATCCGCCCGCTCCACCCCCGCGTCCAGCCGCGACACCTCCAGCAGGTCCTCGACCAGCCGCCGCATCGCCTGCGCCCGGTCCTGCACCATCTCCACGGCCCGCGGCTGCGGCAGCAGCTCCGCCGCCGCCACCAGCCCGGCCACCGGAGTACGCAGCTCATGCGCCACATCCGCGGTGAACTCCCGCTCCGCCTCCACCCGCGCCGCCAGCGACGTCGCCATGTGATGCACACTGCGGCCCAACTCGGCCACCTCGTCCCGGCCGTTACTCGCCAGCGCATCCGCGTCCGGCGGCTCACCCGCCGCAATCCGCCGTGCCGCCGCCGCGCTCAGCCGCAGCCGCCGCGACAGCCGCTGCGCCACGAACCACGACACCACCGCCATCAGCGCGACCGTGCCGCACCCCGCGATCAGCAGCGCCCGGTCCAGCGCCACCTGCGCCGGATCGTCGTCCGGGTACGCCGCCGACACCGACAACGACCGGTCCGGACGGCCCCCGCCGCCGTCACCGACCCCGGTCGCCGCCCACACCCGCGGATCCTCACCGCCGCTGATGTACGTCCCCGACCGGTTCTTGAACACCGCCTCCCGCAGCGGCAACGGCAAGGCCGCACTGTCCAGCTGCGCGCCCAGCACCAGCTTCCCGTCCCGCTCGTAGATCTGCAGCGCCGAACTCAGCCGGTCGTCCTGGTAGGCCCGCGCCGACCGCTCCCGCTCGGCATCCGCTATGTGGTGCACGGCGAACCCGAGCACCACCACGGCCAGCGCCGTCACACAGGAAATGGCCAGGGCGATCCGGCCTCGAATGCCCATCACGCGAGCTTGTACATCTCCGTCGTCACACCGAGCGGCGTCGAGCCCTCGTACGTCACCTCGAGCCCCGTGAAGGCCCGCGCTCCACCGACCGTCCGGACGCCGTAGAGCCGGAACGTCGCCGGGAACCCGGCATCCGTCCCGGCCCCCGCGGCCGTCTTCTGCACCTGCACCACACCGGTGCCCTCCGCCTCCCGGGAGTCGTACCGGTCCCAGGAGATCGCGGTCGCCACCATCCCCGCATCCGCGCAGGTCAGCGTGATCACCTGCGGCTTGATCGCCGGATCCCCGATCCCGCAGTCCCGCACCACCGGCAGCCCGCCGGACCCCTTGCCGTCCACCTTCACGCCCTGCACCGCCGCGGTCTTCGGCGCCGCGCCCACCGCCGACGCGCGGTCGGCGGACTGGCTGACCCACACCCCGGCGGCCGCCAGCACCGTCACCACGGCAAACGCCGTCAGAGCGGTACGCCCACGGGCCCAGCGGGACCCCGCGCGGTCGGTCATCACGTTCTCCTCCCGGGGCTCCCACCCCGTACCCCCACCAGCCGGCACACCCCAAAAGAGCGGTTTCCGGCCTGTTGCGTTCCGTTGCCCACACCACAAGTCCGGCACGTGCCCGGCAAGCAGCCACCGGCCCCGTAACCGGCCCCACATTCGATCGTTGATTTGTTCGAGAACCGGAACGTTGGGGGAGGAAACATGCCGGTCAGTCCGTACACCCGAGAGCGCCTCGCCGAGGCGGCGGCGTCTTCGCGGACGCTGTCGGAGGCGTTGGAGAGGTTAGGGGTGGATCCGTGGAGTTCGAAGCGACGGTACATCTGGGAAAGGATGAAGAAACTCGGGGTGGACACGTCCCACTTCGAGCGGGAGGGGGTGAAGTGGACCCGGGAGATCCTCGAGCAGGCGGTGTCGGTCTCGACGAACATGTGCGAGGTGCTGCGGCATCTCGGGCTTGACGTTGTCGGCGGGCACCACACGCACATCAGCCGCCGGATCACGGCGTACGGGATCGACACCTCGCACTTTCAGCTGCCCACCCAGCGTGGCAAGTCCCGGCGTCCCCCGACACCTGAGGGTCTGCTGGTCAAGCAGCCGACCGCTCATGCCCGGCGCATCCAGAGCAATCGCCTCAAGCAGGCAATGCTCGATCAGGGAAAGGAAGAGCGCTGCGCCCTGTGCAGGACGGAGGCGGTGTGGCTCGGAGAGCCGCTGCCGCTCGAGGTCGACCATGTAGACGGCGACTGGCGCAACAACAGAATCGAGAACCTACGGCTGCTCTGCCCTAACTGCCACTCGACGACCGACTCGTATCGCGGCCGCAACAAGGCGCTTCGCGCCAGGCAGGCGGAGGGACAACGGTGAGTGGCAGCGTGCGCTACACCAGGGAGGTGTTGGCGGAGGCGGCACATCGGTGCATGAGCATCGATGAAGTCATCACATTCTGCGGCGGCCGTCCGTATCACCAGCTTCGGCGGCATCTGACGAAACGCTTCGCGCACTTCGGCATCGACATCTCGCACTTCAACCCGATTGCACGGCGTACCGCCCACTCCCGCCCCGCAAGAGATGCGCTGCAACAGGCCGTCAGCGCATCGGTTTCCATCTCGGCGGCCCTGCGGCACCTGGGGAAGCCCGTCAACTCTCGCAGCCGCACGCTGTTCCACCAGTGGGTGGCCGAGTACAGCATCGACACCAGGCACTTTCTGGGACAGGCGCACCAGCGAGGCAGGCCTGACTTCGACAGGTTGGCTCCGGCGGAGATCCTGGTGAAGCGCAATGGCAAGCGACGCAGCCAGACGTCGCGACTGCGCCGGGCCCTGCTGGAGATCGACCACATCAACGGTGACTGGAGCGACGACCGACGGGAAAACCTGCGGCTGCTCTGCCCCAACTGCCATGCGATCACCGCCACCTGGTGTCGAGGAGGTCGACGGCGCACCCCATAACCGACATCCCCCCACCGGCATGCGGCCTCGCCCAGTAAAGTAGGCGGCGGCACAGGCGCCCGTACGCCAAGGGCTGAGCGGCGATCTTTAGGTGGTCGTGTTTGTCGGTTCGAATCCGACCGGGCGCACAGGAATAGCAGGCCCTGTACCTTCGATTCGCAGGTACAGGGCCTGCTTCGTAAAGTCACCCCAACAACTCCCTCACCACCGGCACCAACGCCCGGAACGCCTTGCCGCGATGGCTGATGGCGTTCTTCTCGGCTGGGGTCAGTTCGGCGCAGGTGCGGGTGTCGCCGAGGGGCTGGAGGACGGGGTCGTAGCCGAAGCCGCCGGTGCCGGAGGGGGTGTGGCGGAGGGTGCCTTCGAGGGTGCCTTCGACCACTCGTTGGGTGCCGTCGGGGAGGGCGAGGGCGGCGGCGCAGCGGAAGTGGGCGGCGCGGTGGTCGTCGGAGATGTCGGCGAGCTGGGCCAGGAGGAGAGAGAGGTTGGCCCGGTCGTCGCCGTGGGTGCCGGACCAGCGGGCGGAGAAGATGCCGGGGGCGCCGCCGAGGACGTCGACGCAGAGCCCGGAGTCGTCGGCGACGGCCGGGTGGCCGGTGGCCTGTGCGAGGGCGTGGGCCTTGAGGAGGGCGTTCTCGGCGAAGGTGACGCCGGTTTCCTTGACGTCCGGGATGTCGGGGTAGGCGTCGGCGCCGACGAGTTCGACGTCGAGGCCGGCCGCCTCCAGGATGGCCCGGAGTTCGGTGATCTTGCCGGCGTTGCGGGTGGCGAGGATGAGGTGGGTGCGGGGTGCGGGGTGCCCGCCGGTTCGAGACTGCATGGGGGTGATTATTCCGGGCGGGGGGTGCGGTGACCCCGGGGTGGGGGCTGCCCCGGGGTGCGGGTGCTCAGCCCGGGGTGCAGATCTTGGTCATTTCGCCGGCCGCGTCGGTGATGGGCTGCAGGTCGGGGGCCTTGGCGGCCTTGATGTCCTTGCGGGCGTCCTTGATGCCGGTGTTCATCTTGTCGATGGCCTTGGCGAGGTCGGGGTCGCTGGAGGAGTCGCGGGCCTTCTTGAGGTTGCGGTCGATGTCGTCGAGGGCCTGCTCGGCCTTCTGGGGGTCGTCGAGTGCGCTGCCGGTGGCCTGCTGGAGCTTGTCGACGGCGTCGACGACGGCGGAGGCGGTATTGGCGCAGTTCACGGCCTTGTTGACGGCGCTGCAGGCGGAGAGGGCCGGTATCGCGAGGGCGGCGGCGGTGAGCACGGCGAGTGCGGTGGTGACGGGGCGGCGGGTGCGGCTGGTCGTGTGCGGGGACATGGAGCGGATCCTTCCCTGGGTCATGAGCGGGCAAAGGAAGAAACGCGTGGCGCCCCGCTTTGGTTGACGGGGCGCCAGGGTGAGGGAGGGGGGCGGGGGGCCGGCCGGTGGCCGCGCTTCCGTCAGAGGTCGCGGGCCAGGGCCTCTCGCTGGGCCGCGTCGAGGTCGCGGCAGCCGGCGACGGCCAGGTCGAGGAGGGCGTTGAGTTCGTCGCGGGCGAAGGGCTCGGCCTCGGCGGTGCCCTGGACCTCGACGAAGCGGCCGTCGCCGGTGCAGACGACGTTCATGTCGGTTTCGGCGCGGACGTCTTCCTCGTAGCAGAGGTCGAGGAGGGGCACGCCGGCCACGATGCCGACGCTGACGGCGGAGACGGTGCCGGTGAGCGGCTGGCGGTTGTGCTTGATGAGCTTCTTGCGCTGGGCCCAGGCGATGGCGTCGGCGAGGGCGACGTAGGCGCCGGTGATGGCGGCGGTGCGGGTGCCGCCGTCGGCCTGGAGGACGTCGCAGTCGAGGACGATGGTGTTCTCGCCGAGGGCCTTGAAGTCGATGACGGCGCGGAGGGAGCGGCCGATGAGGCGGGAGATCTCGTGGGTGCGGCCGCCGATCTTGCCGCGTACGGATTCGCGGTCGCCGCGGGTGTTGGTGGAGCGGGGCAGCATCGAGTATTCGGCGGTGACCCAGCCTTCGCCGCTGCCCTTGCGCCAGCGCGGGACGCCTTCGGTGACGGAGGCGGTGCAGAAGACCTTGGTGTCGCCGAAGGAGATGAGGACGGAGCCTTCGGCGTGCTTGCTCCAGCCGCGTTCGATGGTGACCGGGCGGAGCTGTTCGGGGGTGCGGCCGTCGATGCGAGACATGGCGTAGACCCTATCGGGAATGGCGAGGGCCCCGTCCCGGGGCGGAGGTGTGCACCGGTGCGGGGCCCTGGGTGAGCCTGGCTCAGCTCACATCATGTCTTCGATCTCGGCGGCGATGGGGTCGGCGTCGGTGCCGATGACGACCTGGATCGCGGTGCCCATCTTGACGACGCCGTGGGCGCCGGCGGCCTTGAGGGCGGCCTCGTCGACGAGGGAGGCGTCGTTGACCTCGGTGCGGAGGCGGGTGATGCAGCCCTCGACCTCTTCGATGTTGTCGAGGCCGCCGAGCCCGGCGACGATCTTCTCAGCCTTGCTGGCCATGTCCACTCCTGCTTGTCTCGGCCGCCGACGGTTCCGCCGAGCGGTTTTTCCACCGTAATGCACGTAGATGAGCGGCTGTGTGCGTGCGGCCCGCCTGCGTCTGTGCCCGTTCAGCCCAACTGCGTGGGCGGTTGGGTGCCATCTGGCGAAGGATGGCGGTCACCGGGGCCGCACGCCGGACGGCACCGGCAACTGCCCAGTGGTCTACACCACCAGTATGCGGCACGTGTCAGGGGGGTGCCGACGGGCCGGCTGCGGGGAGGACGGACAGAAGGGCGGAGGGACGGAGATGGGTTCGGACGCAGCGGCGGCGGCGCCGGGGAAGAAGCCGGTGAAGTCGCGGGCCTCGGCCGTCTTTCAGGGGCTGCAGAAACTGGGCCGGAGCCTTCAGCTGCCGATCGCCGTCCTGCCTGCCGCGGGCATCCTCAACCGCCTCGGCCAGCCGGACGTGTTCGGCGCGGACGGTCTGGGCTGGGACAACGTGGCCAAGGTGTTCGCGGGTGCGGGCGGTGCGCTGCTGGATTCGGGACTGGGGCTGCCGTTGCTGTTCTGTGTCGGGGTCGCGATCGGGATGGCGAAGAAGGCGGACGGCTCGACGGCGCTGGCGGCGGTGGCGGGGTTTCTCGTCTATTTCTCGGTGCTGCATCAGTTCCCGGTGATCTGCGCTTCGGGGCAGACGTATACGCAGGCCGGGCTGTGGGGCGGGGTGTGTATCGACAAGACGGGGACGGCCACTCAGGCGACATTCCAGAATCCGGGGGTTTTCGGCGGCATTGTCATGGGCTTTCTGGCGGCCTGGTTCTGGCAGCGGCTGCACCGGGTGAAGCTGGTCGACTGGCTGGGCTTCTTCAACGGCCGCCGGCTGGTCCCGATCGTGATGGCGTTCATCGGTCTGGCCTTCGCCGTGGTGTCCCTGTGGGTGTGGCCGCCGGTCGGTGATGCGCTGACCGATTTCAGCAAGTGGCTGACGGATCTGAACTGGCTCGGGTCGGGCCTTTTCGGTGTCGCGAACCGTGCGCTGCTGGTGGTCGGGCTGCATCAGTTCCTGAACACCTTTGTGTGGTTCCAGTTCGGCAGTTTCACGAAGCCGGACGGGACGGTCGTGCACGGTGACATCAACCGCTTTCTGGCGGGTGATCCGACCGCGGGCCAGTTCACCACCGGCTTTTTCCCGATCATGATGTTCGCCCTGCCGGCGGCGGCGCTGGCCATTGCGCACTGCGCCAAGCCGCATCGTCGCAAAGAGATCTCCGGAATGATGCTGTCGGTCGGGCTGACGTCCTTCGTGACCGGGGTGACCGAGCCCATCGAGTATTCGTTTCTCTTCGTCGCGCCCTTGCTGTACGTGTTCCACGCGGTGCTGACGGGTGTGTCGATGGCGGTGAGCTGGGCGCTGGGTGTGCACGACAGCTTCAGTTTCTCGGCGGGGCTGATCGACTACGTCATCAACTGGGGGCTGGCGACCAAACCGTGGCTGATCATTCCCATCGGTGCGTGTTTCGCGGTGGTCTATTACGCGCTCTTCCGGTTCGCGATCACGAAATTCGATCTGCAGACGCCGGGCCGCGAGCCGGATGAGGTGGGGGATGCCATGGAGGAGGCGAACGTCAAGTAGGCGGCGGTCATCGAGGCGGTCACCAAGCCGGTCTTCCGGCCCTCAGGTCCCCGGACTTGGGGGCCTTTGCCATGTGGTCCACACCACTTGGAACGATGGATTCCTTTGTTCCGGGGCGGCGTGCTAAGAATGGTCTAAACCACCAGTGGTGTAGACCAAGGTGTAGACCAAAGACCAAGGGTAGACCATCCAGCGGGCCGTCCCCCTCTTCCGAGTGCCCGCCTCACCAGGAGGAATCCGATGAGTTCGGACACTGCCGCGAAGGCGGCCCCCGCAAAGAAGCGGGGCTCGGGCCTGTTCCAGGGCCTGCAGAAGATCGGCCGCAGCCTCCAGCTGCCGATCGCCGTCCTGCCCGCCGCGGGCATCCTCAACCGCCTCGGCCAGCCGGACGTCTTCGGTGAGAAGGGCCTGGGCTGGATCGATGTCAGCAAGGTCTTCGCCGCGGCCGGCGGCGCGGTCTTCGACAACCTGCCGCTGCTGTTCTGCATAGGCGTCGCCATCGGCTTCGCGAAGAAGGCGGACGGCTCGACGGCGCTCGCCGCCCTGGTCGGCTTCCTGGTCTACAGCAATGTCCTCAAGGCATTCCCCGTCAAGGAAGGCCACATTGAGGACGGCAAGTGGGTCGAGCCGGTCGTCAACAACCCCGGCGTCTTCGGCGGCATCATCATGGGCCTGCTCGCCGCGGTCCTGTGGCAGCGCTACCACCGCAAGAAGCTGGTGGACTGGCTGGGCTTCTTCAACGGCCGCCGGCTGGTCCCGATCATCATGGCCTTCGTGGGCACCGCCGTCGGCGTGCTCTTCCTGCTGGTCTGGGAGCCCGTCGGCAACGCCATCACCGGCTTCGGCGAGTGGATGACGGGCCTGGGCGCGGGCGGCGCCGGTCTGTTCGGTCTGATCAACCGGGCGCTGCTGCCGATCGGCATGCACCAGTTCGTCAATGTCGTCTCGTGGTTCCAGCTCGGTGACTTCACCGACGCCGCGGGCAAGGTCGCGCACGGCGACATCGGCCGCTTCTTCGCCGGCGACCCGTCCGCCGGGCAGTTCATGTCGGGCTTCTTCCCGATCATGATGTTCGGCCTGCCGGCCGCCGCGCTGGCCATCGCGCACGCCGCCCGTCCCGAGCGCCGCAAGGCCGTCCTGGGCATGATGATCTCGCTCGCGCTGACGTCGTTCGTCTGCGGTATCACCGAGCCGATCGAGTTCTCGTTCATGTTCATCGCGCCGGTGCTGTATGTGATCCACGCCGTGCTGACCGCCGTCTCGATGGCCCTGACCTGGGCCCTCGGCGTCCACGACGGCTTCACCTTCTCGGCGGGCGCCATCGACTACGTACTGAACTGGCACCTGGCCACCAAGCCCTGGATGATCATTCCGCTGGGGCTGGCCTTCGCGGTGGTCTACTACACGCTGTTCCGCTTCGCGATCACCAGGTTCAACCTGACCACCCCGGGCCGGGAGCCCGAGGAAGAGCTCGAGGACCTGACGAAGGCGTAGCGGCCACCGGCCCGTATACGCGGCAGGGCCCCGGAACCGTCACCTCGGTTCCGGGGCCTTCGGCGTGCTGCGGCGCCGCCGCCGTGCGGGACGGGCCGCCCGGCGGTGCGGTCAGACCTCGTACGTCGCGCCCGCCTTGGCGACCTCGACGGAGCCGTCGTAGACCTTCTGCGCGTCGCGGATGTTGATGTCCGGGTCGGTCCACGGCGGGATGTGGGTCAGCACCAGGCGGCCGGCACCGGCGCGGCGGGCGTGTTCGCCGGCCTCCCGGCCGTTGAGGTGCAGGTTCGGGATGTCCTCCTTGCCGTGGGTGAAGGAGGCCTCGCACAGGAAGAAGTCGGTGCCCGCGGCGAGGGTGTCCAGCGCCTCGCAGGGGCCGGTGTCGCCGGAGTACGTCAGGGACCGGCCGCCGTGCTCGATACGGAAGCCGAAGGCCTCGACGGGGTGGCTGACCCGCTCCGTACGGATCGTGAACGGGCCGATGTCCAAAGTGCCGGGGGCGAGCGTACGGAAGTCGAAAACCTCGCTCATCGCCCCGTCGTGCGGCAGGTCGTCATGCGCGGCGGTCAGCCGGCGTTCGGTGCCGGCCGGGCCGTAGACCGGCAGCGGTGTGCAACGGCCGCCGTCGGGCCGGTAGTACCGCACGACGAAATAACCGCACAGGTCGATGCAGTGGTCGGCGTGCAGATGCGACAGGAGGATGGCGTCAAGGTCGTAGAGACCGATGTGGCGCTGCATCTCGCCGAGGGCGCCGTTGCCCATGTCGATGAGCAGCCTGAAGCCGTCGGCCTCCAGGAGGTAGCTCGAGCAGGCCGATTCCGTCGAAGGGAACGACCCCGAGCAACCGACGACAGTGAGCTTCATGCGGGCGTGAACCTCCGTGGGCGGGGGCGGCGGGCCGGGGGCCTCCCCTGCTCGAACGCAGTTGAGAGCTCGGAGGAGGGTCCATGCGGCGTTTCCCGGCGGGTCCTTGCCGGTGTGTGCCAGGTCTTGGTGGTCGTTGCGGTGCCCACGAGCGTACGGCGCAAAGGGTCCTGGAGCGCCTCCGGCGGGGCGAGCTGTGGGCGGAATCACCAGTCCGGGTGGGCTGTTCGTTACGCCCGGTAAGGTCTTCGGATCCGGCGCGCCCGCGGCGCTGCGGCCGGGCGCCGTGCCGCCGGACGGCTTTCCGCCCCGCCAGGCCCGAAAGGCCCGGAAATACCGCACCGCCGGGGCGAAGCGCCACGGCGGCGGGGGTCCGGCGGGGACCCTTAGGAGTCGTTCGAACAGATCCTCTAAGGGTGACGAGGGCCCCCTGCGGGGCCACAGCGTGGTGGGTGGTGCGGGTGTTCCCGTGGTGCGTCACGGGAACCGGAGCCGCCGCTCACGCCCGGCCGCCCCTGGCTTACGCCCAGAGCTGCCCCTGAAGCGTGGCGATCGCGGCCTCGGTGGATTCGGCGGTGTAGACGCCCGTCGAGAGGTACTTCCAGCCGCCGTCGGCGACGACGAAGACGATGTCGGCGGGTTCCCCGGCGCGTACCGCCTTCTTGCCGACGCCAATGGCGGCGTGCAGGGCGGCGCCGGTGGAGATGCCCGCGAAGATGCCTTCCTCGGCGAGGAGTTCGCGGGTGCGGCGGACCGCGTCCTCGGATCCGACCGAGAAGCGGGTGGTCAGGACGGACTCGTCGTAGAGCTCGGGGATGAAGCCCTCGTCGAGGTTGCGCAGGCCGTAGACGACGTCGTCGTAGCGGGGCTCGGCGGCGACGATCTGGACGCCGGGGACCTGCTCGCGCAGGTAGCGGCCGACGCCCATCAGGGTGCCGGTGGTGCCCAGGCCGGCCACGAAGTGGGTGATGGAGGGGAGGTCGGCGAGGATCTCGGGGCCGGTGGTGGCGTAGTGCGCGCCGGCGTTGTCGGGGTTGCCGTACTGGTAGAGCATCACCCAGTCGGGGTGCTCGGCGGCCAGCTCCTTGGCGACGCGTACGGCGGTGTTGGAGCCGCCGGCCGCGGGCGAGGAGATGATCTCGGCGCCCCACATGGCAAGCAGTTCGCGGCGCTCGGAGGAGGTGTTCTCCGGCATGACGCACACCATGCGGTAGCCCTTGAGCTTGGCCGCCATGGCGAGCGAGATGCCGGTGTTTCCGCTGGTCGGCTCGAGGATCGTGCAGCCGGGGGTGAGCCGGCCGTCCTTCTCGGCCTGTTCGATCATGTGCAGCGCGGGCCGGTCCTTGACCGAACCCGTGGGGTTGCGGTCCTCCAGCTTGGCCCAGATGCGGACGTCGTCGGAGGGCGAAAGGCGCGGGAGGCGGACGAGAGGGGTGTTCCCGACCGCCGCCAGCGGGGAGTCGTACCGCACTGTCAGACCCACCCGGCGGAGCCGGACATCAGACCCGAGCCGCCGGCCACGGCCGGGAGGATCGTGACGCTGTCGCCGTCGGCCAGCTTGGTGGAGATGCCCTCGAGGAAGCGCACGTCCTCGTCGTTGAGGTAGACGTTCACGAAGCGGCGCAGCTGCTCGCCGTCGACCAGGCGCGCGCGGATGCCGGCGTGCCGGGTCTCCAGGTCGGCGAAGAGGTCGGCGAGGGTGTCGCCGGTGCCGGTGACGGCCTTCTCGTTGTTGGTGTAGGTGCGCAGGATGGTCGGGATGCGGACCTCGATGGCCATGGGAGGGCTCCTGTGGGAGTGGGGCGGTGGCGGGCGTCCGTCGCGCGGTGTTGCGGCGCGGCGGGGGCGTCGGGTGACGCGGGAGGTGCGGGGTGAGCGGCGCGCGCCGCGCCCGGCGTGGACCAGGTCAGGCGGCAGCGCAGCGCGGACAGATGGCGCTGGAAAGGCGGCACAGATCGACGTGCAGCCGTGCGGCTCCGCAGCCGAACGCGCCCAGCAGGGCAGATGCGGAGCGACGGACGGCGAGCGGAGCGGGCAGCAGCATGCCCGGCCTCTTCTCGCTCACGTCGTGGTCAACCATGCGGTCATCGTATCGATTCCCGGTCCGGGTATTGGAACCTCGTCCCATGATGCGGACGATCGGTGTACGTCAGGTGGGACGCGATCAAGGGGCGGCCCTGTCGGCGGTCAGGCGTATTCCGCCACGACCTCGACTTCTTCCTCGGTGACCTGGCCGTCGACGATCCGGAAGGACCGGAACTGGAAGGGGCCGGCGTCGTCGGTGTCGGCGGTGGATACCAGGACATAGTGGGCGCCGGGCTCGTTGGCGTACGAGATGTCCGTACGGGAGGGGTAGGCCTCGGTGGCCGTGTGCGAGTGGTAGATGATCACCGGATCCTCGTCCCGGTCGTCCATCTCGCGGTAGAGCCTGAGCAGGTCGGAGGAGTCGAATTCGTAGAACGTGGGTGAGCGGGCGGCGTTCAGCATCGGGATGAACCGCTCGGGGCGGCCGCTGCCGGCCGGGCCCGCGACCACGCCGCAGGCCTCGTCGGGGTGGTCCTGGCGGGCGTGCTCGACGATCTGGTCGTAGACGGCCTTGGAGAGGGTCAGCATGGGCCCAAGAATAAGCAGAGGGCCCGTACGTACCGAAGAGTGGTACGTACGGGCCCGCATGCTGGACAGGTCCGCCGGGTCAGTCCTTCTTCGCCACGGCGGCGGCCGCGTCCCGGCGCTTGATGGCCAGGTAGCCGACGGCCAGGATGACCACCCACACCGGGGCCGCGTAGAGCGAGATCCGCGCGTCCGGGTCGACGCCCATCATCACGATCACCATGCCGATGAAGGCCAGGGCGAAGATCGAGGTGTACGGGGCGCCGGGCGCCTTGAACTCGGACTCCGGGAGTTCGCCGCGGTTGGCCTTGGCACGGTAGCGCAGCTGCGAGAGCAGGATGACGATCCAGGCCCACATACCGGAGATGGTGGCGAAGGAGACGACGTAGTTGAACGCCTCGCCCGGCGCCGCATAGTTGAGCCAGACGCCGAACAGCATCATGCCGACCGAGACCGCGGTGCCCCAGGTGGGCAGGCCGGTCTTGCTGAGCTTGGTGAAGAACTTCGGGCCCTGGCCGTTGAGCGCGAGGTCGCGCAGCATCCGGCCGGTGGAGTACATGCCGGAGTTGGCCGAGGAGAGCGCGGCTGTCAGCACGACGAAGTTGACGATGGCCGCACCGGCCGGCAGGCCGATCTGCTGGAAGGCGGCGACGAACGGGCTGACGCCCGGCTTGAAGACCGTCCAGCTGACGACGGACAGGATGATGATCAGCGCGCCGATGTAGAAGAGGCCGATCCGCCACGGCACGGTGTTGATCGCCTGGGGCAGGGTCTTCTTCGGGTTGGTCGCCTCACCCGCGGTGACGCCGACGAGCTCGACGGCGAGGAAGGCGAACATCACGATCTGCAGCGTCATCAGCGTGCCGCCGATGCCCTTGGGGAAGAAGCCGCCGTCGGACCACAGGAGCGTGAAGGAGGCGGTGTCACCGGCGTCGGAGAAGCCGAGGGTGATCACGCCGAGGCCGATCAGGATCATGCCGATGATCGCGGTGACCTTGACCATCGAGAACCAGAATTCCAGCTCACCGAAGATCTTTACGGAGACCAGGTTGATACCGAAGAGCGCGACGGTGAAGACCAGCGCCGAGACCCATTGCGGTATGCCCTTGTTCCAGTACTGGACATAGTTGGCCGCGGCGGTCACTTCCGTGATGCCGGTGAAGACCCAGAAGAGCCAGTACGTCCAGCCCGTCACATAGCCGATGAACGGGCCGAGGAATTCGCGGCCGTACTCGGAGAACGAGCCGGAGACGGGCCGGTACATGAGCAGTTCGCCCAGGGCCCGCATGATGAAGAAGATGACCAGCCCGACGATGGCGTAGGCGAGGATGATGCTCGGCCCGGCCATGGAGATTGCCTTGCCTGCTCCGAGGAACAGTCCGGTACCGATGGCGCCACCAATGGCGATCATCTGGATCTGGCGGTTTCCCAGACCCCGCTGATAGCCCTCTTCGGGGTTTCCAGCGGCCTCACTGCCGTCGTGCTGCTTGTCGACCTGCACAGAGGTCATGAATGGTGCGCCTTTCTCCATACCGACCCGGTCTGTCCGGATCGGGTCCCGATCCCCCCGGATGGAGTCCTGTCCGCCGACGGTCGGCCGGCTAGCGCTCCCGCGGCGACAGGGGTGGCGTCACGCACGGCAGGTCGTGAACATTTATCACGGTCCTACGGAGATCAACTAATGTTGACGTGCGCCAGATCACAGGAAAATCGGGACAAAGGCCAAGCACCACGGCAAGACGTACCACCCCGGTGACGCGATCGTTATCCGGATTTGAGCCTCCGCTGAGCGAACACCGGACGAACGGGCGGGGTGAAACGGGCGGATTTACGCGGACACATGAGGCGGGGGTCCGCATTTCCCCCTGCGCCCGGCGGTCTCGCCCCGCTGGCCGCCTCAGCCCATCAGCGACTCGACGAGCGTCTCCTGCAGCCCGCCCAGCCACAGGTAGGCCATCACCATGGGCTTGCGCGGGTCGGTGTCGGGCAGCCGGAGGAGTTCGCCGCCGTCCTCCTCGTCGGTGACCTCCAGGCGGGTGCCGATGGCGAGCCGGAGATCGTTGAGGGCGCCGAGCCACTGGCGGCACTCGTCGGGCTTGAGGCGCAGCACCGCACCCTGGTCGATGCCGGGGCTGAGCGAGTCCAGCGCACGGACCAGCGCGAGGGCGTCGTCGCGCTTGCGGGCGCGCAGATCGTTCTCGGTGTAGCGGCGGAATTCGGCGGAGGCGGCGCGGACGTCGTCGTCGGGGACGAGGTCGGGGCCGCCGTAGGCGTCGGGGAAGAGACGGGCCAGGACCGGGTCGGAGGGCGGTTCGCTGGGGCCGTCGTTGAAGATGGCGGCGAGCGGGTCCTCGTCCTCGGCGCCCTCCTCCCCCGGGCCGATGAGTTCCATCAGCTGGACGGCGAGGCTGCGCAGGATGGAGATCTCGACCTCGTCGAGGGCGACGGCGGCGCCGCCGTCGGGCAGGGGCTCGAAGTGGCCGGCCATCAGCGGTCCTGCTGGAGGGTGGCCCACAGGCCGTAGCCGTGCATGGCCTGCACGTCGCGTTCCATTTCCTCGCGGCTGCCGCTGGAGACGACCGCGCGGCCCTTGTGGTGGACGTCAAGCATCAGCTGATGGGCCTTGTCCTTGGAGTAGCCGAAGTACGTCTGGAAGACGTAACTGACATAGCTCATGAGGTTCACAGGGTCGTTGTGGACGATCGTCACCCACGGGACGTCGGGTTCGGGAACCTCGAACGGGGCCTCGCTCGACTCGGGACGCTCGATCTCCACTGGGACACTCACACGCCCCATGCTGCCACCCGGGGGCGGGCGACGCACAAACACCCCTCGCGCGGGTCGCGTCGGGGGGCTTCCGGGTGTCCGCGCGGGTGCCGGTCCGGGCATCCGAACGGAAATCGTCAAAGTGACGAGTATCGGGGGTAGCATCGCTCCTATGAACACAGCAGACCTGGGGCTGCCGGTGGCCGTGCCGTCGACTGCGCTCTTCACCGACCAGTACGAACTCACCATGCTGCAGGCCGCGTTGCGGGCCGGGACCGCGGACCGGCGCTCCGTCTTCGAGGTCTTCACCCGCCGGCTTCCGGAGGGCCGCCGCTACGGCGTGGTCGCCGGCACCGGGCGGGTGCTGGACGCGGTGGAGAACTTCCGCTTCGACGAAACGATTCTGGGCTTTCTGCGGAACCGCGGCATCCTGGACGAGCCGACGCTCGCCTGGCTGGCCGACTACCGCTTCCGCGGCGACATCTGGGGCTACCCGGAGGGCGAGGTCTACTTCCCGGGCTCGCCCATCATGCGGGTGGAGGGCACCTTCGCCGAGGCGGTGCTGCTGGAGACGGTGATCCTCTCCATCCTCAACCACGACTCGGCGGTGGCGGCGGCGGCCTCCCGGATGGCGGTAGCGGCCGGCGACCGGCCGCTGGTGGAGATGGGCGCCCGGCGCACCCACGAGCTGTCGGCGGTGGCCGCGGCCCGCGCCGCGTACCTCGGCGGCTTCCACACCACCTCCGACCTGGCGGCCGGCTTCCGCTACAACATCCCCACCGTCGGCACCAGCGCCCACGCCTTCACGCTGCTGCACGACAGCGAGCGCGACGCGTTCACCGCCCAGGTGGAGACCCTGGGCAGCGGCACGACGCTCCTGGTGGACACGTTCGACGTCGCCGAGGCGGTCCGTACCGCCGTGGAGGTGGCCGGGCCCGGCCTCGGCGCCGTACGCATCGACTCCGGAGATCTGCTGCTGGTCGCGCACCGGGTGCGCCAGCAGCTGGACGAACTGGGCGCCGAGAAGACCAAGATCGTGGTGACCAGCGATCTGGACGAGTACGCCATCGCGTCGCTCGCCGCCGCCCCGGTGGACGCCTACGGCGTCGGCACCCAGCTGGTGACCGGCAGCGGCCACCCGACCTGCTCGATGGTCTACAAGCTGGTCGCGCGCGCCGACAGCGACGCACCCGATGCCCCGCTGCGGGCGGTGGCGAAGAAGTCGATGGGCGGCAAGACCTCGGTGGGCGGCCGGAAGTGGGCGGCCCGGCGGCTGGACGAGGACGGTGTGGCGGAAGCCGAGGTCGTCGGCACCGGGCCGGTGCCGGAGGAGCTGGCCGACCGGCAGCTGCTGGTGCCGCTGGTGCGCGGGGGCGAGGTGGTGGCCCGGGAGCCGCTGGACGCCGCCCGCACCCGCCATATCACGGCCCGCGCCGGGCTGCCGCTCTCGGCGACCCAGCTCTCCCGCGGCGAGCCGGTCCTTCCCACCGAGTACGCCTGAGACGGCCCGGCGGCCCCTCGGTCCGGGGCCGCCGGCCACTCCCGTAATCGGTCCCGAGTGGCTACCCTCGGTCACACCAGCACTCCGCGCCCCTCCCCACGATTCCCAGCCGGAAGGCACGCACCATGCACCGGGCATTGATCGTCGTTGATGTGCAGAACGACTTCTGCGAGGGCGGCAGCCTCGCGGTGGCGGGAGGTGCGGATGTCGCGGCGGCCATCACCGATCTGGTGGGCCAGGCGGCCGGCGGCTGCTACCGCCATGTCGTGGCCACCCGGGACCATCACATCGACCCCGGGGACCACTTCTCCGAAGCACCGGACTACGAGCGCACCTGGCCGGTGCACTGCCTGGCGGGTACCGAGGGCAGCTCGTTCCATCCGAATTTCGCGCCGGCCGTCGCCTCGGGCGCGGTCGACGCGGTCTTCGACAAGGGCGCCCACACCGCCGCGTACAGCGGTTTCGAGGGCCGGGACGAGAACGGCACGCTGCTGGCGGACTGGCTGCGGGAGCGGAATGTCACCGAGGTGGACGTGGTCGGCATCGCCACCGACCACTGCGTTCGCTCCACCGCCCTGGACGCGCTGCACGCCGGGCTGCGCACCCACGTCCTGCTGGATCTGACCGCGGGGGTGGCCGCAGGGACCACCGAGCGCGCGCTGGAGGAGCTGCGGGCCGCGGGGGCGGAGCTGACCGGGAAGCCGGTCCTCGCCGGCGGCTGACCTACGCCAAGGGCAAGGTCAACGCCGAGCCCCGCGGCCCGCTCGCCTCACACGCCGGACGCCGCCCGGCCGCGCACGCCGTACGGCGGGAATTCCGCCGACGGCGCCCGCAGCAGGGCCCGTATCGGATGCCAGGACTCCGTGTCGTCGTCCGGCGCCTCGCGCCAGACCAGGCCGTCCGGATGGTGCAGTACGGCCGTGACCTCGTCCGGAGTCGGCGGTTCGGAATTGCCGCGCAGATAGACGGCCCGCAGTCCGTGGTTGCGCAGCCTGGTCAGGGCGCGCTGGCGGTTTGCGGCGTGCACCAGGACCCGGACGCGGCAGCCGCAGTCGTAAGGGCCCGAACGTGCGCCGTGGGGCGGTCTGGGCAGCGAGAGGGCGACCACCACGCTTCCGCCAGGAAGCCTGATGAAGCCGCCACCGGTCAGTGTCATATCTCCCCCGTGAGACTTCGCGTCAACAAGGAACTCGTAGAACGCATCTAACGCGAATCGGCCGCCGCCCGCTAGGGGCGACGGCCGATGGGGCATTTGACCTGCAATTTTATCTTTTACTTACTCGCCGGGCCCACCCGGAGCGTCACCCAGGAGCCGTCCTCGCCCTCCTTGGTGATCTTGATTCGGGTGTTGGTGTCAGGAACGATCACCCCGCCCGTCGGGTTGGCGCTGTCGTAGTAGACGCCGTTCCGGTCGTCGAAGACCCGCACCCCGCGCTTGGACGCGATCTTGGTCTCCACGCCGTCCTTGTGGAGCGTGAGGGCGTCCGTGCGGTAGCGGGTGAAGGTCGAGTCGTAGGACTGGAAGCGGTTGCGCATCAGCTTGCCGTCGGCCCAGCGCTCCGCCGTGGGGTGCGCGTCGACGGGGAGGATCTGCCCGTGGCCGGGGTGCTGCCCGACGTTGTTGTCCGGCTGCGAGGTGTCCCAGAGCCAGATGAGCACGCCGTTCTGGTACGGGAAGTGCTCCACCCAGCCCGGCTTCGCCGTGGTCCAGCCGAAGTTGTACGGGCCGACCTTGAGGGTCTTGTCGTACGAGACGTACTGGCGGTTCTCGGCGATGTAGTACTGCGGGTAGTCCTTGGTGAAGGACGCGCCGACGTGCGAGAAGCCGTTGCTGGTCCAGCCGTTGTCGCCGTCCTCGGCGTTGTCGGTGAACAGCGGGTTTCCGTCGGCGACCACGCTGATCGTGTCGGCCGCGAAGCCCTTCTGGGCGGCGCCGCCGTCGGTCCGGTAGCGGAAGCGCAGGTCGACCTTCTTGCCCGCGTAGGCGTCCAGCGGGTAGACGAGGTCCTGGTAGGCGGAGACGGTACCGGTCAGCGCGGGCTTGTCGCCGCCGTCGCGGGGGATGGCCTTGCCGTTGGCGGTGCCGTCGAGCGGGGTCCAGTTGCTGCCGCCGTCGGTGGAGACCTCGGCGTAGAGGTAGTCGTAGTCCTTCTCGATGTCCCACCAGCCCTTGAGGGTCAGGAAGGCCTTGGCCTTGCCGGTGAGGTCGAGCGGCCGGGTCAGGGTGTTCTTCAGGTCGTTGCCCATGCCGCTCCACCACTGCCTGGTGCCTTCGGCGGGCTGGACGATGTCGGTCTTCACGGGCTTGGCGGGCAGTTCGACGACCACCGCCTGCTTGTGCCGGGTGTGGTACTCGGCGACGCCCAGCACGTGGGACGACTTGGTGGCCGCCTTGGCCTTGTCGTAGCTGAGCCAGCCCAGCTGGAGCTTGTCCCAGGCGCTCATGTCGCCGGGCAGATCGCCGATGGTGTTCTTGCCGGTGCCGAGCCAGGAGCCGGACGACATCAACGACCAGAAGTCCACGGAGGATTCGCCGGTGCCGGTGGTGTCGTACTCGTCCGGCAGGCCCAGGTCATGGCCGTACTCATGGGCGAAGACGCCGAGACCGCCGTTCTCGGGCTGCATGGTGTAGTCGCCGACCCAGATGCCGGTGGAGCCGATCTGGGTGCCGCCCGCCTTGTTGTCCCCGGGCCCGGTCTTGCCCGCGTCGGTGCCGTACGCGTACCAGCGGTGCGCCCACAGCGCGTTCTTCTTCTGGACGCCGCCGCCCGCGGACTCGTCCTCGCCGGCGTGCACGATCTGGAAGTGGTCGATGTAGCCGTCGGGCTCGTTGAAGTTGCCGTCGCCGTCGTGGTCGTAGCGGTCCCACTGGTCGTACTTGGCGAGGTCGGCCTTGATCTGGGCGTCGGTGCGGCCCTTGGCCTTCTGGTCCTCGGCCCACCGGTTGACGCCGTCGCGGATCAGGTCCCAGGCGTTGGCGCAGTTGGTCTGGCCGCAGTAGTTGGAACCGTAACGGGCCTCGTTCCAGTCGACCTTGACCCAGTCGGAGACCTCGCCCTGAACGGAGTAGCGGCCCGAGGACTGCCGCTCGTAGTACTTGGCCAGCGACTGCTTCTTCTTGTCGTGCGAGAAGTACAGGTCCTGGAAGTGCTGCCGGCTGAAGTCCTTCTGCCAGGCCGTGCTGTTGTCCTTCGTACGGTCCGGCTCGGCTATCCGGTTGTGCGCCGGGCCGGGGTCGCCGCCGTACTTCTTGACCGGGGGCTTGGGTCCGTCGCCGTCCGGGTCGAACATCGTGGTGTCGTCGACCTTGTCGCCGAAGTCCACCAGGATCGTGAAGATCTTGTCGGTCTTCTGGCGGGCCAGTTCGACGTATTTGCCGCGGGCCAGCTGGACGACCTTCGAGCCGCCGCGCTCGGTGGGCCGCGCGTCCCCCGATATGACCTGCTCGAGCGCCTCCTTGCGCTGCGCCGCCTGCTTGTCGCTGAACGGTCCTCTGAGGTTGTGGTCGACGGCCCGCTCCGGCGCGGGGTCATGGCCCTTGACGACGGGCGCGGGCGTCCGCGGCCCGGCGTTGGCCACCCCCGGCGACAAAGCGGCCGCCCCGGCTGCGGCGATCGCCGTGGCCAGGGCGGCCGGTCCGAACACCCTTCTGCGGTCTCTTCTCCGGCGCTGTTCTCTCACTTGGCGCTGCCCTCCCCTTCGAGCGGTCACTGGTCAGTGTTCGACGGCATTCGACCGGAAGCGCGGTGAAAAAGACAGATCTTGACTTGGACATGTTCAGCGAAGTACGTTAACCGGCCCGCGAGTTGCGGCTATCGGACATCCGGCGCCAACCCCTCCGGTTCCGCGCCGACGCAGTTGACGCATATGCCTCTCAGACATGCGCCCCCTCCCCAACTGGTCCGACCGCTCTGCTCGTACGTCTCCTCCGCATCGTGGACACCTCCGTGCGCCCCCTGTGCTCCGGGGCCGTGGGTTAGGTCACGCTTACCTGTCGTTCCGTCCGGGAAGTAAGGACCGTAGGCTCGTGTGATGGCGCGCCCCTGACCCACTCCCTCTGCCGACCCTCCGAGGACGGATTCCGCCATGCCTCGTCCGACCGCCACCCAGCTCGTCTACGGTTCGGCCACCGTCTTCCTCTCCACCCTCGCGATGCTGCTGCTCTCGCAGACGGAGACCGGGATCGGGGTCGCGGTCATCGCCATCGCCGGGCTCGGGCTCGGACTGCTGGTGGCCATGACGGTCCCGATGCCGGCCGCCTCGCGGGTGGTTCGCCGCGGCTCCGCACCGGAGGCCCGGCCGCAGCCCGCACCGCCCGCCGCACCCGCGCCGCTGCGCGCCGTGCCGGCCCCCGTCGAGGCCCGGGTCGGCGAGCACTCCCGCTGAGCGGCGGACGACGCAGCACCGGCACCGCACCGCTCAGGCCGCCGAGACCACCACGGTCTTGGCGGCCTTGTCGTGCAGACACTGCTGATACGGCTTGTCCCAGGTGCACCACAGGACGTTGACCAGCCAGAAGACGAAGCCGCAGCAGGGCACGATCTCCGGCAGCGTATAGACCGCGGCCCGGATCCAGCCCGCCTGCCCGGCCGGCACCGCGCCGTTCGCGAGCATCGCGACCCGGATCTTCATCGCCATCTTGCCGACGGTCTGGCCGCGGCTGGTGAGCATCAGCCCCTCGTAGACCAGATACACCAGCATCGTCACACCCGAGACGGTGGCCTGTTTGCTGGTCTCGATGCTGCTGGTGCTGGTGTAGTTCGCCCAGCCGACGATCAGGTTCATGATCACCCCGACCGGTACGCCGATGATGATCGCGTCGATGATCCGCGCGACGAGCCGGCGGCCGCGGTTCGCCAGTGGCGGCATTCCGGCCAGCGGATCCGCCGCGCCGTATTCGCCGCCGTAGGGGTTGTCGGCGTACGGGCTCTGGGAATACGGGATTCCGCCGGGCGGCGGCCCGGAGGCGCGCGGCTCCTCGGAGCCGGGCGGCGGTCCGGAGCCCTGCGGCGGTCCGGCAGGCGGCTCCGGCTCCGGAGGTTTCTTCCGGAACGGATCGTTCTCCGGCGGTTCACCGGGGCCGGAGCCGGGGCCGGGAGGCTGATCGCTGCTCATGGCCCGAGTCGACCGTCTCGGGCGGCCCGCCGCATCCGGCGACGTCCGTTCGGGGGGATACCGGCCCCCGGACGGGCCACGGGGGCGGGTCCGTTCGCCGGACCCGCCCCCGCGTGCACAGAGATGATGCCTCGTCAGTCCGAGGCGGCCGCCTCGTCCGCGGCCACGAACGTGCGCGCCAGCTTGTCGTGCCAGCACTGCCGCCAGGGCTGGTCGAACACGCACCACACGGCATTGACGATCCCGACGGCCAGGATGCCCAGCACGCTGTAGCACAGCCAGCGCTTGACGGCCGCGCCGAGCGTGGGGGTGTCATGGCCCTCGATGTCCAGCACCCGTACCCCGCACACCTTCTTGCCCAGGGTGCGGCCCCACTTGAGGGTCGGCAGGATCTCGTAGAGCCCGCCGCCGATCAGCAGCACGGCCAGCACCGCGGCGAAGAGCGGGGTGGTGGTGCCGTCGAGCAGATAGACCGTCACCTCACGGCCGGACTGCTTGGCGGCCTCCACCTTGGCGTCGATGTGGTCGGTGACGGTGCCCCACAGCGGGACGGCGACCGCGGCGGTGAGCGCGCCCACCACGGCGGTGTCGATGAGCCGGGCCGCGAGGCGTCGGCCGAGCCCGGCCGGACGGCCCTCCGCCGCCTGCGCGGCGGCGAAGAAGACATCGGCGGCCGGCGGCTTCCAGGGGATGACGCCGTCGGCACCGGGGGCGGCACCGCCCTGCGGCGGGAAGCCGGCCTGCGGGGCGGACGGCTGCGGGGGCTGAGCCGGGAACCCCTGCTGGGCGGGCGGCTGCTGAGCCGGTGACTGCTGGACCGGCGGCTGCTGGGCCGGGACGCTCTGCTGACGGCCGCCGACGGACGGCAGGTCCTGCGGGGCGGCCTGTGCGGGTGCGGCGGGCTGGGCGGCAGAAGGAGCGACGCCACCGCCCTGCGGCAGCCGGAACGCCATCGTCGCATTGCTCTTGGCGGGCTCGGCGGGCTGGGCGGACTGTCCCGGACCGCTCTGGCCCGGCCGCACCGCGCGGATGGCGGTGGTGCCCTGGTCACCGGAACCGCCCTGGCCCGGCTTGACCGCGCGGATCGCGGTGGTGCCCTGGTCGGCGGCGGGACCGCGGCCCGGCTTGACGGCCCGGATGGCGACCGTCCCGTCGGCGGGGGCCTCGGAGGGCGGTGCACCGGACCCGTCGGCCTGCTCCTCGCGCTGGCCCGGCACCGCGCCCCAGGAGGCCTGCCCCTGGCCGGACTCGGGCGAGCCCCAGGAGACCGGGGAGCCGCCGCCGAAGCCGCCCTGCCGGGAGGCGTCGGCCTGCCAGGCGGAGGCCGGTTCCTGGCCGGTGCCGTGCAGGGAGGCGCCGCTGTCGTCGTCGAGGAAGACCGGGCCGGTCTCCTCGACGGTCCGCGGGGCCGGAGCCGGGACCGGGGCCACGCCGGGCGGCGGCGCGGGCATCGCCTCGCCCTCGGCCGGGGCCGGCCGGCTGGTGCCCGGCACCCATGCGGAACCGTTCCAGTACCGGATGTAGCCGGGGATGGACGGGTCCGGGTAGAAGCCTGGCGTAGGGCTGTCGCCGGCGGATCCTGAGGTAGGGGCGCTCATGTCCGAAGTCCCGTATCTGTACTCGGCCTGGTGGGTGTGGGGTGCAGTCTGCCGCAACGCGGCGTCCACATCTATCAGACGCCGGGGCGCATCTGCGCGGATGCCCGCCCACGACCACCTGGAAGAGGCCCGCGAAAAAAGTTGTGCGAAGCCGTGTAAGAGTCCGGCCGACAGCTGCTCTCTCTGTGCACGGGCCCGGTTCCGGCCGCCCGCCCGTACCCACGGAAAGAGCTGAGAGGCGTGAGCGCAATGCACACCATGGTGGAACGAGAACTCGAACTGGGCCTGGTCCTGTCGCCGGAGCGCAGCATTCCGGTACCGGCCCGGCTGACGTACCGGACCGATGACCCCTACGCCGTCCACATCACCTTTCACATCGGTTCGGACTCCCCCGTCCACTGGACGTTCGCCCGGGAACTGCTCGTCGAGGGCGTGTTCCGGCCGTGCGGCGAGGGGGACGTGCGGGTGTGGCCGGCCCGGCCGGCCGGCCGCAGCCTGGTGTGCATGGCGCTGACCTCCCCGGACGGCGATGCGCTGCTGGAGGCGCCGGCCGCGGCGGTCTCGGCGTGGCTGGAGCGGACGCTGCGGCTGGTGCCGCCCGGCTCGGAGCAGGGGCACCTGAGCCTCGACAAAGGGCTGAGCGACCTGCTGGCCATGGCGCCGGGGGACGAGGGGCGCAGCGGTCCGTGGGCACCGGAGGAGTTCCCCGAGGCGGGGGCGTAAGGGGTGCCGGGCTCAGGACGGGCCCTGGCTCCGGTACGCCTCGAGCAGCCGCAGCCACACCTCGCTGATCGTCGGGTACGCCGGTACCGCGTGCCACAGCCGCTCGACGGGGACCTCGCCCGCGACCGCGACGGTGGCGGAGTGGAGGAGTTCGCCGACGCCGGGGCCGACGAAGGTGGCGCCGAGCAGGATCTCGCGGTCCAGGTCGACGATCATGCGGGCGCGGCCGCGGTAGCCGTCGGCGTACAGGAAGGCGCCGGCGACCGCGCCGAGGTCCTGGTCGACGACGCGGATGCGGTGGCCGGCGCGTTCGGCCGCGGCGGCGGTCAGGCCGACCGAGGCGGCCTCGGGGTCGCTGAAGACGACCTGGGGGACGGCGGCGGTGTCGGCGGTGGCGGCGTGTGCGCCCCAGGGGCCGCTGTCCAGGATCGGGACCTGCCGGGCGCGGGCGGCGATGGCCGCGCCCGCGATACGGGCCTGGTATTTGCCCTGGTGGGTCAGGAGGGCGCGGTGGTTGACGTCGCCGACGCCGTAGAGCCAGCCGCCGGGCACGTCCGTCACCAGGCAGCTGTCGTCGACGCGGAGCCAGGAGCCGGGTTCCAGGCCGACGGTCTCCAGGCCCAGGTCGTCGGTGCGCGGGGCGCGGCCGGTGGCGATCAGCAGTTCGTCGGCGACGATCTCGTCGCCGGAGCCCCCGGAACCCCCGGAGCCGCCGGAAACCTCGGAGTCCAGGACGACGGTCACCGGCCCGCCCGGCGCCTCCCGGCGGACCTCGCTGACCTCGACCCCGGTACGCAGGAACACCCCGGCCTCGGCGAGCGACTCGGCGACGAGCCGCCCGGCGAACGGCTCCATACGGGGCAGCAGTCCGTCACCGCGGACGAGGAGGGTCACCGAGGCGCCCAGGGCGCGCCAGGCGGTGGCCATCTCCACGCCCACGACACCGCCGCCGACGACCACGAGGCGGCCCGGCACGGCCTTGGCGCTGGTGGCGTTGCGGCTGGTCCAGGGCTTGGCGGCGGCGAGACCCGGGACGGGCGGGAGGACGGGCCGGCTGCCGGTGCACACCGCGACGGCGTGCCGCGCGGCGAGCGTCCGGCCGCCGACGGACACCCGCCGCGGTCCGGCCAGCCTGGCGTGGCCCCGTACGAGGTCGATGCCGGCCGCATCCAGCCAGCGCACCTGGCCGTCGTCCTTCCAGTGGCCGACGACGTCGTCGCGGCGGGCGAGGACGGCGGATGCGTCGAGCGGGCCGGCCGCCGCGTCCGCGAGGCCGGGGACCCGGCGCGCCTCGGAGCGGGCGGTGACCGGGCGCAGCAGGGCCTTGCTGGGCATACAGGCCCAGTAGGAGCATTCGCCGCCGACCAGTTCGCTCTCCACGATCGCCACGCTCAGTCCGTCGGCGTGGGCGCGGTCGGCGACGTTCTCGCCGGTGGGCCCGGCGCCCAGCACCAGGACGTCATAGGTCGCGTCGGGGGCTTCACTCGCGCGGGTCGCTTCGGTGGCTGCCATCGGCTCGTCGCTCTCCCTGCGTGGGCGGGCGGGCCCGCCGGGCCCTTTGGGCCATCCTCGGCCCGGGGCGCCGTCAGCGCATCCGGCGTTCGACCGCTTCCTTGGCCTCGGCGAGCCCGGAGCCGGTCGTTTCCCGGTGCAGCTTGATCGCCTGGATCATCTTGCCCTCGCGTGCCAGGGCGTCGATCTCCTTGAAGGCGGGGTCTTCCGGCTCCGCGGCGCCCAAGTGCTCCAGCAGCAGGTCCACCTTGTGCTCCAGCCGCTGAAGCCGGCGGTCGATGGTCTTGGAGCGGCGGTCGACGGACGAAACGGTCATGGCGACGCCGAGCACGGCGAGCACGACTGCGGGGATGAGGGTCTCCATGCCGGCGACTCTGTCATGTCCCCTACCGGCCGGGGGCACCGGCCCGGACCACCGCCCCGCAGATCAGAACAGCTTGCCCGGGTTGAGGATGCCCAGGGGGTCGAAGACGTCCTTGATGCCGCGCTGCAACTCCAGTCCGACCGGGCCCAGTTCGCGGGCCAGCCACTCCTTCTTGAGGACGCCGACGCCGTGTTCGCCGGTGATGGTGCCGCCGAGCGCGAGGCCGAGCGCCATGATCTCGTCGAACGACTCGCGGGCGCGGCGTTCCTCGTCCGCGTCGGCCGGGTCGAAGCAGACCAGCGGGTGGGTGTTGCCGTCCCCGGCGTGTGCGCAGACGCCGATGGTCAGGCCGTATTTCCCGGCGATGGCGGTGGTGCCCTCGAGCATGGCGGCAAGCCGGGAGCGGGGCACGCACACATCGTCGATCAGCATGGCGGGCTTGATCCGCTCCAGGGCGGTGAAGGCGAGCCTGCGGGCCTGGAGCAGCAGATCGGACTCGGCGGCACCCTCGGCGGGGACGACCTGGGTGGCGCCGGCCTCCTCGCACAGGGCGCCGACGGCGGCGAGGTCGGCGGAGGGGTCGGGGGTGTCGAAGGCGGCGAGCAGGAGGACTTCGGTGGTCTCGGGCAGGCCCATCTGCGCCATGTCGTTGACGGCGCGGATGCTCGTACGGTCCATCAGCTCGAGGAGCGAGGGGGCGTGGCCGCGGGCCATGATCTCGCAGACGGCCCGGCCCGCGGCGGCCACGGAGGCGAACTCCGCGACGAGGGCGAGCTGTTGGGGCGGGCTGGGGCGCAGGGCCAGGGTGGCGCGTACGACGATGCCGAGGCTGCCCTCGGAGCCGACGAAGAGGCGGGTGAGGTCATAGCCCGCGACGCCCTTGGCGGTGCGGCGGCCGGTGGTCAGGAGGCGGCCGTCGGCGAGGACGACGTCCAGGCCCAGGACGTACTCGGCGGTGACGCCGTATTTGACGCAGCACAGGCCGCCCGCCGCGGTGCCGATGTTGCCGCCGATGGTGCACATCTCCCAGCTGGAGGGGTCGGGAGGGTAGTACAGGCCGTGTTCGTTGACGGCGCGGGAGAGGACCGCGTTGATGACGCCGGGTTCGACGACGGCGAGCCGGTCGACGGGGTTGATCTCCAGGATGCGGTCCATCTTGACCAGGGAGAGCACTATGCAGCCGTCGGTGGCGTTGGCGGCCCCCGACACCCCGGTCCGTGCCCCTTGCGGGACGACGGGGACCCGCAGCTGTGCCGCCGTCCGCATGACGTGCTGGACCTCTTCGACGGTGCGCGGCAGGACGACCACGGCGGGGGTGCCCGCCGCGCAGAAGTTCGCCATGTCGTTGGCGTAGGAGCCGGTGACGTCGGGGTCGGTGAGCACGGCGTCCGCGGGGAGGCCGGTGCGCAGTCGGGCGATGAGGTCCTTGGGGTCCATGGGGCCCAGCCTGGCATCCGTGGGCCGTACACGGAAGATCGTGTACGGCCCACGGGCCGGGCCGGGCTCAGAGGTTGCCGCGGCGCTCCTGCTCGCGCTCGATGGCCTCGAAGAGGGCCTTGAAGTTGCCCTTGCCGAAGCCCATCGAGCCGTGCCGCTCGATCATCTCGAAGAAGACGGTCGGGCGGTCCTGGACCGGCTTGGTGAAGATCTGCAGCAGATAGCCGTCCTCGTCGCGGTCGGCGAGGATCTTCAGCTCGCGCAGCGTGTCGATCGGCACGCGCGTCTCGCCGACCCACTCGCCGAGGGTGTCGTAGTACGAGTCCGGGGTGTCCAGGAACTGGACTCCGGCCGCGCGCATGGCGCGTACGGTCGCGACGATGTCGTTGGTGGCGAGCGCGATGTGCTGGACGCCCGGGCCGCCGTAGAACTCCAGGTATTCGTCGATCTGGGACTTCTTCTTGGCGATGGCGGGCTCGTTGAGCGGGAACTTCACCTTGCGGGTGCCGTCGGCTACGACCTTCGACATCAGGGCGGAGTATTCGGTGGCGATGTCGTCGCCGACGAACTCCTTCATGTTGGTGAAGCCCATGACGTTGTTGTAGAAGGCAACCCACTCGTCCATCTTGCCGAGTTCGACGTTGCCGACGCAGTGGTCGATGGCCTGGAAGCGGCGCGGGCCCGGTTCGACGACGGGCTCGGCGGCGACGTAGCCGGGCAGGTAGGGGCCGTCGTAGCCGGTGCGCTCGACGAGGGTGTGGCGGGTCTGGCCGTAGGTGGCGATGACGGCGCGGACGACGGTGCCGTGCTCGTCCTTCTCCTCGTACGGCTCCGTCAGGCCCTTGGCGCCGCGCTCGACCGCGTGGGCGTAGGCGGCGCGGGCGTCGGGGACCTCGATGGCCAGGTCGATGACGCCGTCGCCGTGGGCGGCGACATGGTCGGCGAGGAAGCGGCCCCAGTCGGTGGTGGGCTTGATGACGGAGGTGAAGACAAAGCGGGCGCCGCCGGATTCGAGGACGTAACTGGCGGTCTCGCGGCTGCCGTTCTCCGGTCCGCTGTAGGCGACGCGGGTCATACCGAAGGCGGTGGAGTAGTAGTGGGCGGCCTGTTTGGCATTGCCCACGGCAAAGACGACCGCGTCCATCCCCTTGACCGGGAAGGGGTCGGCCTGCCGGGCCGTGCCGGGGGTGGTGGGCTGGGTGTGCATCGTGGTGTCTGCCATGGCGGCAGAGTCCCTCCCATCCACAAGGTGCGCAATAGTTTCCGTATGTGGTGGGCATTCTGTATAGGGGATAGCCCGTTGCTCCGGGCTATCTGTACATGATGACCAAGGATTTCGGAGGCATGGACGATGTCGATCGATCATTTGGACGGGGCGCTGCTGGAGCTGCTCGCGCTGGAGCCACGGATCGGGGTGCTGGAGGCGTCGCGGCGGCTGGGGGTCGCGCGCGGGACGGTGCAGGCGCGGCTGGACCGCCTTCAGTCGAATGGAGTGATCAGGGGGTTCGGGCCGGATGTGGACCCGGCCGCACTGGGCTATCCGGTGACCGCATTCGCCACGCTGGAGATCAAGCAGGGGCAAGGGAGCGATATCCGTGCCCACTTGGCGACCGTTCCCGAAGTGCTGGAGCTGCATACAACGACGGGACATGGGGACATGCTCTGCAGGCTGGTCGCGCGTTCCAACGCGGATCTGCAGCGTGTGATCGACCTGGTGGTGGGTTTTGATGGCATTGTGCGGGCTTCGACGGCAATCGTCATGGAAAACCCGGTTCCGCTGCGCATCATCCCCCTGGTGAAGCAGGCATCGGGGGACTGACCGAGGAGAACGCCGAGTGAGCTTCTGGGAGTACGTCGGCACCCGGCACGCCCAGCTGCTGACGGATACGTATCAGCACGCCAGCGTGGTCTTCCAGTGCATGGTGCTGGCCACCGTGCTGGGCGTCCTCATCGGCGTGGTCACCTACGGCAGCGAATGGGCGGGCGGTCTCGCCACCACCTCGACCGCCACCGTTCTCACCATCCCGTCACTGGCGCTGATCGGTCTGCTGATCCCCGTCGTCGGCCTCGGCGTCCCCCCGACGGTCATCGCGCTGACGCTGTACGGGCTGCTGCCGGTGGTCCGGAACGCCATCGTCGGGCTGCGCGGGGTGGACCCGGCGCTGGTGGACGCGGCCAAGGGCATCGGGATGTCGCGCACCGCCCGGCTCGTCCGCGTCGAACTGCCGCTGGCCTGGCCGCCGATCCTGACCGGCATCCGGGTCGCGACCCAGATGCTGATGGGCATCGCCGCGATCGCCGCCTTCGCCTCGGGCCCCGGCCTCGGCAACGAGATCTTCCGCGGGATCGCCTCGCTGGGCAGCGCCAACTCGCTCAACCAGGTGCTCGCCGGCACCGTCGGGATCGTCATCCTCGCTCTTCTCTTCGACGCCGCATACGTCCTGATCGGACGTCTGACCATTTCCAGGGGGATCCGTGCCTGAGCCGTCCGGGACCAGCGCCAGCACCGGCAGGAGCGCGATGACGGCCACCTCCGGGGCCCGTATCCACCTGGAGAACCTGACGAAGATCTATCCGGGGAGCACCGGCCCCGCGGTGGACAACGTCAATCTGGAGGTCAGGGCCGGCGAGACGGTGATCTTCGTCGGCCCGTCCGGATGCGGGAAGTCCACCACCCTGAAGATGATCAACCGGCTGATCGAGCCGACCTCGGGGCGGATCCGGATCGGCGACGAGGACGTCACCGACATGGACCCGGTCAGACTGCGCCGCAAGATCGGCTACGCCATCCAGGCGTCCGGCCTCTTCCCCCATATGACGGTCGCCCAGAACATCGCGCTGGTCCCGAAGATGATCGGCTGGTCCAGGGCACGGGTCGGCAGCCGGGTGGAGGAGATGCTCGACCTGGTCGGGCTGGACCCGGGCGAATTCCACGGCCGCTACCCACGCCAGCTCTCCGGCGGCCAGCAGCAGCGCGTCGGCGTCGCCCGCGCGCTCGCCGCCGACCCGCCCGTGCTGCTGATGGACGAGCCGTTCGGCGCGGTCGACCCGATCACCCGCGACCACCTCCAGGACGAGCTGATCCGGCTCCAGCACGAGCTCCACAAGACCATCTGCTTCGTCACCCACGACTTCGACGAGGCCATCAAGCTCGGCGACCGCATCGCCGTCCTGCGCGAGCGCTCGCACATCGCCCAGTTCGACACCCCCGAGGCGATCCTGACCAACCCCACGGACGACTTCGTCTCCGGTTTCGTGGGCGCGGGCGCGGCGCTCAAACGGCTCAACCTCACCCGCGTACGGGATGTGGGCGTCGTCGACTTCCCGACCGCCGGCGTCGACGACCCCCTCCAGGACATCTTCGACACCCTGCGCTCCGGCGCCACCAACGAGCTGCTGCTGCTGGACCGCAACCGGCGCCCGTACAAATGGCTGCGGCGGGGCGACCTGTCGCGGGCCAAGGGATCGCTGGCGCGGGCCGGGACGCTCGTCACCGACACGGTCACCCGCGATGCCACGCTGCGCGATGCGCTGGAGGCGGTGCTCACCGACAACGCCGGGCGGGTCGCGGTCACCGGGCGGCGCGGCGAGTACACCGGCGTGGTCGACGTGGAGACGCTGATGAACAACGTCCACGAACTGCTGGAGGCGGACCGCCTGGAGGCCCTGGCGCATCAGCACGACCTCCAGGAGCAGCGGGAACGCGAGACCCGGCTGGCGCAGGAGGGCCTGGACACCGGCGAGGGCGGCCCGGGGGGCCGGGCATGACCTCGGGGCCGGGCGGCAGCGGGGGCGCGTCGGGCGGCCGCAAGGTGGACGGGCTCGCCCACCTGGACGACGCGGACATGGCGGAACGGGAGACCGCCGCCGGGGAGGCGCCGGTCCGCGCCCCCGCTCCCGGTGCCCGCCGGATCAGCTGGCAGAAGTGGACGTTCATGCCGGTCTTCCTGGTGGCCGCGCTGCTCGCCACCTGGCTGTGGTTCCGCGGCGCCCGCCTGGACTCCATCGCGCACCAGGCCGTGGACAACGGCAAGGTGTGGCTGGCGCTGCGCCAGCACATCCAGCTCACCGCGGTCTCCACCTTCTTCGTGCTGATCATCGCGATCCCGCTGGGCATCGCGCTGACCCGCGCCAGGCTGCGCAGGGCCACCCCCGTCGCGATGGCCGTCGCCAACCTCGGCCAGGCCATCCCCGCCCTGGGCCTGCTGGTGCTGCTGGTCATCTGGCTCGGCATCGGCGCGCGCTCCGCCATCGTCGGCATGGTCATCTACGCCGTGCTGCCGGTACTGGCCAACACCATCGCCGGGCTGCGCGGCATCGACCCGACGCTGACCGAGGCGGCCCGCGGTATCGGCATGTCCCCGACGGGCGTGCTGCGCAAGGTGGAGCTCCCCCTGGCCGTGCCCCTGATCCTGGCGGGGGTGCGCACCGCGCTCGTGCTGAACGTCGGCACCGCGACGCTGGCCACCTTCGGCGGGGGCGGCGGGCTGGGCGATCTGATCTCGGCGGGCATCATCACCCAGCGGATGCCCGTACTGATCCTCGGCTCGGTGCTGACGGTGGCGCTGGCACTGCTCGTGGAGTGGCTGGCCTCGCTGGCCGAACTGCTGCTGCGGCCGCGCGGCCTGGAGGGGACGAGCTGATGGCGCTGTGCCGAACGATCCGACGCCCCCGCCCCCGTACGGCCGGCCGGCACCGTACCGCCGCCGTCGCGCTGGCCGGGCTGCTGCTCACCGGGGCCGCGCTGAGCGGCTGCGGGCTGGTCAGCGGCAGCCCGATGACCGACGGCGTCAGGCCCGGCACGGTCGGCCGGGGCCTGCCGCTCAAGGGCGCCACGCTCACCGTGACGTCCAAGGAGTTCACCGAGAACCTCGTCCTCGGCCAGATCATGGGCCTGGTCTTCAAGGCCGCGGGCGCCACCGTCATCGACAAGACCAACATCCAGGGCACCATCGGCGCCCGCGAGGCCGTACGCACCGGCACCGCGGACGGGATGTACGAGTACACCGGCACCGGCTGGATCACCCACCTCGGCCATGTGAAGCCGATCCCGGACATCCACCAGCAGTGGGCGGCGGTGCGCGACGCGGACCGCAAGAACGGCATCGTGTGGCTGCCGCAGTCCAGCCTCAACAACACCTACGCGCTGGCGCTGAACGCCGCCAACCTCAAGAAGTACCCGGTCAAGAACCTCTCGGACGTCGCGGCGCTGCTGAAGCGGAACCCCGGCGCGGTCACACTGTGCGTGGAGAACGAATTCGCCACCCGCAACGACGGCCTGCCCGGCATGGCGCGGACCTACGGCATGACCATCCCCTCCGGCAACATCCGCAAGATGACCGGCGGCGTCGTGTACACCGAGACCCGGCAGGGCACCTCCTGCACCTTCGGCGAGGTCTTCACCACCGACGGCCGGATCGGGGTGATGGGCCTGAAGGTCCTCGCCGACGACAAGCACTTCTTCCCGAACTACAACGCGGCACCCGAGATGAACGCCGCAACGATGAAGAAGTACCCGGGGATCGCCCCCCTGCTCGCGCCGGTCACCAGGGCCCTGAACAACACCGTCGCCCAGGAGCTCAACCGCAAGGTGGACGTGGACGGCGAGGACCCGCACGAGGTCGCCAAGAACTGGCTGGTCAAGGAGGGGTTCATCAAGGAGGGCGGCGGATAGTGCCAAAAGAGTCCGGGTGCCCCGCAAGATCACGTATGGTTCATGCTGCCCAAAACGAACATCTGCGGCGTCGCCGCAGAGACCGCAGCATTGACCATGCAGGGGGAAGGAACTCCATGAAGGCATCCCGAATAGTCCGACGCCGCCTCGCCGGTGCCGCCACCGTCGCCGCGCTGGCCGTTGCCGGCACCCTGGCCGCCGCACCCACGGCCTCGGCCAAGGCCAACCTGCTGGCCATCGACAAGGTCTCGCTGGCCAAGTCGGGCCCGGAGCTGAACATCAAGTACTCGTGCGACACCGGCGTGAACCTCCAGGTGACCGGCTACGCCACCAAGGTCACCGGCGGGAAGAAGAGCGCCGCGGGAGCCCTCGACGCGGCCAAGCTCACCTGCGACTTCGGCACCCGCGCCGTGCAGATGAAGCTCACGCCGGCCGGCAAGGGCTTCGTCAAGGGCGACAAGGTGAAGGTCACCGTCTTCTACTGGGACGAGAACGGCTCGTTCTCCACCCAGTCCGAGGAAGTCATCGCCACCCTCTGAGCACGGCGGTGTCCGCCCGGGCCCTCGACTCCGCTAACTCGGGCAACTCGGCACGCTGCCCCCGGAGTTGAGGGCCTTGAGGGCGTCGAGCGCGCCGCCCAGAGTGGTGACCGGGACCAGCCGCACACCCCGGGGAAGCTCGGCACGGGCGTCGGAACACTCCTGCCGGGGGACCAGGAAGACGGTGGCGCCGTCGCGGTGCGCCGCCTGGGTCTTGAGGGCGACGCCGCCGACCGCGCCGACCTTGCCCTCCGCGGTGATGGTGCCGGTGCCCGCGATGGTGCGGCCGCCGGTCAGATCGCCGCCCTTGCCGTCGCCGGCCAGCTTGTCGACGATGCCGAGCGCGAACATCAGCCCGGCACTGGGCCCGCCGACGTCCGCGAGGCTCAGCTTGACCTTGATGCCCTTGGGCGACCTGTTCAGCTGGTGCAGCGCGGCGGCGGTGGCGGTGTCCTGGGAGTGCTTCATCTGCTTCGCGTTGTGCTCCGCGATCTCCTCGGTGTTCTCGCCCACCGGATAGACCGCCTCGCGCGGCATCGCCGCCTCGTCCGTACGGAACCAGGCGTTGAGGATGTCCGGAAGCCGGACGGAGGCGTCCGGTCCGGTAGCGACGATGGAGGTCATCCGCAGCTGGCCGCCCGTCTTGCGGGTACCGGCGCCGGTGATGGTGATCACCGGCTTGCCCTTGTCCTCACCGAGCACATTGGCCGTCATCCCGGGATAGGCGACCGAGTACGGCAGCGGCGCCAGGGCGGCCGTGAGGAGAAGGGCGAGGACGAGGGCGGTGCAGACCGAAAGGGCGCGAACGCGTGCAGACACCCCGCCAGCCTAGATGACCCCTCCCTCACCAGCCCCTCAAGGCGCTGCGGCATCACGACTCGGCCACGGCGCCTTCACAGGACCGGGCCGTACTGGGGACGCCCCGGCGGCCGGCCGCGAGGTCACCGCAGCGCCTCCGACACCTCCCGGGCCGCCTCGACCACCCGCGGCCCGATCCGCTCCGAGACGGTGTCGGCGAGCATCACCACACCCACACTGCCCTCGATACCGCTCACCCCGAGCAGCGGCGCCGCCGCTCCACTGGCCCCGGCCTCCAGCTCGCCGTGTGTCAGGGCGAGTCCGGCGTCCTGGGTGTAGCCCTGGCGGGCCTTGAGGATGGCCCGGCCGGCGGCACCCCGGTCCAGCGGATGACGGAAACCGGCCCGGTACGCGACGTGGTAGTCCGTCCAGGTGGGCTCGACCACCGCGACGGCCAGCGCCTCGGTGCCGTCGACCAGGGTCAGATGCGCGGTGGCGCCGATGTCCTCGGCGAGCGAGCGCAGCGCGGGCAGCGCCGCCTCTCTGACCAGCGGATGCACCTGGCGGCCCAGGCGGAGCACCCCGAGGCCGACTCTGGCCCGGCCGCCTATGTCCCGGCGCACCAGAGCGTGCTGCTCCAGGGTCGCCAGCAGACGGTAGACGACGGTGCGGTTGACGCCGAGCTTGTTGGACAGCTCGGTGACGGTCAGCCCGTGGTCGGTGTCGGCGAGAAGTTTGAGGACCCGCAGGCCCCGGTCAAGCGTCTGGGAGGTCTCCGCTGTCACGACGCCCCTCCTGTGTGAGTGGCGGCGCTCGTGCAGGACGCGAGCTGCGTGTATCCCGTTGCAGCGTCGCAAGAGGCCGCCGGCCGCATGCACCGGCTGCGCTCCGCGGCGGCGCTGCCACGGGGCGTGTGCGTGACCGGGACAGTAGCGAGCAAGTCCGGTCAGCGGAAGAGTCCGTCCAGAATCCGGGCTTCCGCGCCCGGAATATCCGGAATGATCCCAGGAATGACGACGGGCGGCGCACCGTCAGAGGTGCACCGCCCACTACGCGAGACGGGAAGCCGGTGGCTCCGGAGGGGAGCGCGGCTCACCGCATCCGCGTCGCCCACTCCCGTACCTTCTTGATCCGCTCGTTCAGCTGCCCGGCCGTGGCCTCCGCGCTCGGCGGTCCCCCGCACACCCGCCGCAGCTCGGTGTGGATCACCCCGTGCGGCTTGCCGCTCTGGTGCACATACGCGCCGACCAGCGTGTTCAGCTGCTTTCTGAGCTCCAGCATCTCCTTGTGGCTGACCACCGGGCGCCGCTCGGCGGGCAGCTCCAGCAGATCGGCCTCGGCGTCCGGCTTCTTCCTGCTGTGGGCTATCTGCCGGGCCTGCCGCTTCTGCAGCAGCATCTGCACCTGGTCGGGCTCCAGCAGCCCGGGGATGCCGAGGTAGTCCTGCTCCTCCTCGCTGCCCGCGTGCGCCTGCATGCCGAATTCGGCGCCGTCGTAGAGGACCCGGTCGAAGACCGCCTCCGACTCCAGCGCCTCGAACGAGAACTGCTCCTGCTCGCCGGTGTCCTCGTCCTGCTCCTTGTTCGCCTCGTCCATCTCCTTCTCGGACTCGGCGTAGGGGTCTTCCTCCCCGTCCTTCTTCGGCTTGTCGAGCACGTGGTCGCGCTCGACCTCCATCTCGTTGGCGAAGCCGAGCAGCATCGGGACGGTGGGCAGGAAGACGGAGGCGGTCTCGCCACGGCGCCGCGACCGTACGAAGCGGCCCACCGCCTGCGCGAAGAACAGCGGCGTGGAGATGGTGGTGGCATACACCCCGACCGCCAGCCGCGGTACGTCGACGCCCTCCGACACCATCCGCACCGCGACCATCCACCGGTCGTCGGACTGCGAGAAGTCGTCGATGCGCTGGGAGGCCCCGGAGTCGTCGGACAGGACCAGGGTGGCGCCGTGCCCGGTGATCTCACGGATCAGCTTGGCGTAGGCCCGGGCCTGCTCCTGGTCCGAGGCGATGACCAGGGCGCCCGCGTCCGGAATGGACTTCCTGACCTCCGTCAGCCGCCGGTCGGCCGCGCGCAGCACATTCGGCATCCAGTCGCCGCGCGGATCGAGGGCGGTACGCCACGCCTGCGAGACCGCGTCCTTGGTCATCGGCTCCCCGAGCCGGGCCGCGATCTCGTCCCCCGCCTTGGTCCGCCAGCGCATGTTGCCGCTGTAGGAGAGGAAGATGACGGGCCGGACGACGCCGTCGCCCAGGGCGTTCCCGTAGCCGTAGGTGTAGTCGGCCGAGGAGCGGC
Source organism: Streptomyces chattanoogensis (assembly GCF_001294335.1). GTDB lineage: Bacteria > Actinomycetota > Actinomycetes > Streptomycetales > Streptomycetaceae > Streptomyces > Streptomyces chattanoogensis. The sequence continues at coordinate 98,681 of NZ_LGKG01000068.1, read as the reverse complement.
GGATGCCGTCGTTGCCCTCCTCGTACGTCACGAACGGGATCGGGTTGGTGTCCGACCGGAACGGCGTACCGGTCAGCGCGAGCCGCCGGGTGGCCGGCTCGAACGCCTCCAGGCACGCCTCGCCCCACGACTTCGAGTCACCGGCGTGGTGGATCTCGTCGAGGATGACCAGGGTCTTCCGCTGCTCGATCCGGTTCCGGTGCAGCATCGGCCGGACGCCGACACCCGCGTAGGTGATCGCAATGCCGTGGTACTCGCGGCCCAGCGGGCCGGCGCTGTACTCCGGGTCGAGCTTGATCCCGATCCGGGCCGCCGCCTCCGCCCACTGCTTCTTCAGATGCTCGGTCGGCGCGACGACCGTCACCTGCTGCACGACGTGGTGGTGCAGCAACCAGGAGGCGAGGGTGAGCGCGAAGGTCGTCTTGCCGGCGCCGGGCGTCGCGACGGCGAGGAAGTCTCTCGGCTGGGTCTGGATGTACCGGTCCATGGCCGCCTGCTGCCAGGCACGCAGCTTGTTCGCGGTACCCCAGGGGGCCCGTCCCGGAAAGGCCGGGGACAGGTGGTGGTTGTTGGTGGCACTGGTGGTGGTAGTCACGGTCTCCGTCGGGCTGGGTCGGGGATCGGCAACCGGCTCAGCCTAGCCGCTGCGCTTTGCTGGTCTCTCCCCACGTTGTCGGCCGTCCCGCCGTGGGGGTTTGTCGCCGTTGCGCCTGCGGCGGGCGGGGGTTTGTCGGGAGCGGGGCCGACCCTACGGACTTCGTCCTACGGTCCGTCCCCTCCCGTGGGTGGGGGGTTGAGAGGCCGGTGGGGGCGGGCGTTGAAGGTCCCGTTCGGCTGTGACCGATCCGACAGGCGCACCTGACCGATCACATACGCCCCCACCGTCCTCCCCACCCCAACGGGGAGGTGCCGGGCTGTAGCGGCGGAGCCGTGTAAGCCCGGCGCCGCTGCCGAACAGCCCCGCGCAGCGGCACCGCCCGCCGCAGGCGCAACGGCGAGAAGACACCACGGCGGGAAAGCCGACAACGTACGGCCCAGGCAAAGCGCAGCGGACCGGCCTACGCAGGGCGCAACCGGCTCGAAACGACGGCACTTACCGCCGCCACCACCGCCATCGCCGCGAAGACGGCGACGAACGCGGCCGGGTGCCCCTCGTCGGCTCCGCCCACGGCAACCCCGCCGAAGGCTACGAACAGCACCCCGCTCACCCCCACGAACGCGACATTTCCCAGGGCATCCGATATCTGCAGCGACGCCGCGTTGATGCCCGCCTCCTCCGGCCGGGACAGCTTCAGCAGCAGCACGCCGCCGCTGGAGATGGTGAGCCCCATGCCGAAGTCGCCGAGCGTCCAGGCCACCGCGACGATCCAGACCGGAACCCCGTCGAGCAGCACCGACGGCACCATCACGATCGCGGCGGCCAGAAGGGCCATTCCCAGGCCCATCAGCCGTTCCCGGTACGGCTCGAGGCGCGGCCGGCTCTGTACGTACGAGCCGAGCGCCCAGGTCAGGCCGCCGCCGGTGAGGGAGAGGCCGGCCAGGGTGGCGGACAGACCGCGCTGGGTGACCAGCATCAGAGGGATGAAACTCTCGGCGGCGACCAGCGCCCCGGCGGCCAGGCCGCGCATGAGGATGACGGCCGGCAGGCCGCGCGCCGCCCGGAACGTGCCACGGGGCAGCAGCCGTACGATGCCCGGGACCAGCAGCGCGGCCCCCACGGCGGCGGGCAGCAGGGCGAACCAGCCCGGGTGCTGCCCCGCGTACTGCACCAGGCACGCACCGGCCGCGACGGCCAGTGCGAGCAGACAGCGCCGGCTGCCCAGGATGTGGCGCACGTCACCGCCCTCGCCCCGCTCCGTACGGGGCAGCTTGCGCAGCGCCGGGAACATCACCGCGAGCGGCAGCAGTATGAGGACGGGGATGGAGAGGAACACCCAGCGCCAGCCGAGGTGTTCGGTGACCGTGCCGGAGACCAGCGGGCCGGCGATCACCGGCACCACCCAGGCCGCCGAGAAGGACGCCATGACCGACGGGCGCAGCCGCTCGGGGTAGGCGCGGCCGACCACGACGTACAGCGCGACGACCACCAGCCCGCCGCCGATGCCCTGCACCCCGCGGCCCGCGACGAACATCCCCATGGTTCCCGCGCCGCCCGCGACCAGCAGCCCCGCCCCGAACGCCGCGATCCCGGTGAACAGCGGCGCGAGCGGCCCGCGCCGGTCGCACCACTCGCCCGAGAGCGGCATGGCGAACAGGCTCGCCGTGAAGTAGGCGGAGAAGGCGAAGGCGTAGAGGCCGATGCCGTCCAGGGCGCGGGCGGCGACCGGCATCGCGGTGTTCACCGCGCTCGCCTCGAAGGCGACGAGGCAGACGACGGAGATGATGCCGAGGGTCAGCGCACGGTACGGGCGGGACAGCACCCCGCCGTCCGCCGCCCGGTCCGGGGGCGGACGCCGGGGTCCGGGTATGGCGGGGCGGTCGTCGGGGGCGGTGACGTCGGTGTCGCCCGGGTCGGGGTGGTCGGCGGTCATCGGGCCAGCGTAAGGGCCGAAATGTGACTGCGCCCCTGTCCGGGGGCGGGGATCCGGTCGGGCGTGGGGCTTAGGCCCAAGGTCCTGACCCCGGGCAGCGTGGTGCCGATGACAGCCATGACGGCCGATGACGGCCCATGACAACCCATGAAGCATGAAGGCGGTATGAACGCTGCATGCCGGCGGGCCGGAAAGCATGGACTGTGCATCTTTCCCGTCCTACCCTCGTCCGCCGTTGCCGACGGATGAAGGAACTCGTATGCAGACAAGGCTGATTGGGACGCTGGACAGACGGAGCAGGGCGCCCGGACGGCGGCTCGGGGCGCGCGCCGGCGCGGTCCTGGCCGCGTGGCTGCTCGCCCTCCCCGTCTCCGTGGCATCCGCCCCGGACGCGCAGGCGGCGCCGATACCGCCCGCCCCCGGGCACCGGCTGGTCCCTCGGTACGAGGGTTCCCCGGCCGCCGCCGACCCGCTCCCCGCGGACCAGGCGCCGCCCCAGCACCCGTATCTGGCGCCCAACGGCCGGGCCGGTATGCACGGCGACGGCGCGAGCAGCGACACCCATCCGTTCCCCGGACCGCTGGGCAACCGGCCCACCGTGACCAGCGAGAAGATGGCCGCGCTCGGCGGCGAGTGCGCGACGGTCACCTTCGACCGCGACGGCCGGCTCCTGACCGTCTGCGGCACCTTCCAGGGCTTCCGGCTCAAGCTGCTGGACCCCGGGACCCTGGCCACCCTCGCCGAGTACAAACTGCCGCAGCGTCCCTCCACCGTCGAGGCGATCACCCGCCTCGACTTCTCCAAGATCTTCAAGGACACGTCGGGCGGCGCGTACTTCTACCTCGACAACGAGGACCGTGTCGTCCTCGCCGACTCCCGTCAGCACGTCCTGCGGCTGTCCCACACCCGGGCGGCCGACGGCTCCTGGCACTTCACGGTGGACAACGACTGGGATCTCACCCCCTACGTCCCGCACGACTGCGTCGGCTGGACCAACCTCCACCCGCGCGGCGAGTGCGACCCGGTCACCTCCGTCCAGCCGGACTGGGACGGCCGGATCTGGTGGGTCACCCGGAAGGGCCGGATCGGCACCATCGCCCCGGACAGCGGCGCCGTACGCACCGTCCGGCTGCCCGGTGAGGAGATCCAGAACAGCTTCTCGGCGGCCCGGGACGGGGTCTCCCTCGTCTCCGACCACGCCCTCTACAGCCTGCGCGCGGACGCGGACGGCACTCCCCGCATCCAGTGGCGCCGCGCCTACGACCGCGGTACGGGCGGCAAACCCGGGTCCGTCAACCAGGGTTCCGGCACCACCCCCACCCTTCTCGGCGACGCGGCCCACCCCTACGTGGCCATCACCGACAACGCCGACGACCGGATGCACGTCCTGGTCTACCGCCGCACCGGCCCGCACGCCGGCCGCCTGCTGTGCACCGTCCCGGTCTTCGGCTCCGGCGCCTCCACCACCGACAACTCCCTCATCGGCTACGGCAACAGCCTCGTCGTCGAGAACAACTACGGCTACGAGAACGTCACCTCGCTCCTCTTCGGCAAGTCGGTGGTCGGCGGCATCACCCGGGTCGACATCCGGCCGGACGGCAGCGGCTGCGACACCGTCTGGGAGAGCACGGAACGCGCCCCCTCCAGCGTCGCCAAACTCTCCACCGCCAACGGCCTGCTCTACTTCTACACAAAGGAACCCAACCGCCTGGGCATCGACGCCTGGTACCTGACCGCCGTCGACTTCCGCACCGGCCGGACCCGCTTCAAGCGCCTGACCGGCACCGGCCCGCTCTACGACAACGACTGGGCCCCGATCACCCTCGGCCCGGACGGCACGGCCTACGCGGGCGTCTTCAACGGCCTGGTCGCGGTACGCGACACCGCACCGCCGTCCTGACCGCACCACCGGGTCGCCCGGCGGCTTTCATGAACCCCGCATTGCAGCCTCATGGCAGCCCGCCGGGCACCCTTGCCCGGCCCCCCACCCCGCGCCTTAGGGTCGGGACATCACCGCAGCACCGCAGCAGCACATCTCAACCCGGCCGTGTGCCCGAGTGGTTCAGGGGCTCGCCTGCAAAGCGAGTTACGCGGGTTCGAATCCCGCCACGGCCTCCATGCGCACCACATGTACGCACCTGCTCACGCTGTTCGAGTCCGCGTGCTCATCCCGTCCGCCGAGGCCCCGTCCAGCATGGGGACCATGACCGCTGCGCAGGATCCACCGGCCTGACCGGCAGAGCAAAGGGGCGGCATCCCGGAAAGGGTGCCGCCCCTTTGTGCGTGCGTCCCGGTGGGCCGGGCCCGCCCCTACTGCTGCACCACCTGCGCCACCGCCGCCTGCGGGCGGATCGGGAGGCGGCCGATGGGGCGGCCGGTGGCGGCGCGTACGGCACAGGCCACGGCGGCCGGGGAGGTGACGACCGGGACGGCGCTGGCGGCCTTGGCGCCGAAGGGGGCGACCACGTCGCGTTCCTCGACGAGTTTGACTATGCGGATGTCGGGGGCGTCGAGGGCGGTCGGCAGGGCGTAGCCCGTGAGGTCGGGGTGGCGGACCTGGCCGCGGGTGGTGCGCAGGTTCTCCATCAGGGCGGCGCCCAGCCCCTGCGTGACACCGGCCTCGATGCGCGCTTGCAGCTGGCGCGGGTTGAGCACCCGGCCCACGTCCTGGGCGACGGTCATCTCGACGACCCTGATGGTGCCCAGCTCGATGTCCACGTCGGCGACGCAGCGGATCGCGCAGAAGGCGAGGCCGACGAAGGCGTCGCCCTGACCGTTGTCGTCGAGCGGTTCGGTGGGGTGCGGGCGGCACTGGGCGGTGGCCCACAGCTCCTTGCCGTCCAGCGCCTCCGCGACGGTCGTGCTGAGCACCCCGTCGTACGAGGTGATCTTGCCGTCGGTGATGGTGAGCAGCTCGGTGGACATGCCGAACTTGTGGGCCAGCGGCTGGAGAAGCTGCGTCCGGACCATCTTGGCGGCACGTTCGACGGCGCCGCCGGAGACCCAGGTGTGCCGGCCGTGGCAGGCGGGGCCGGCCGGGGGCTGGTCGGTGTCGACGCCCGCGACGTGCACCTCCTCGACCCCGAGGGTCTCCTGGACGATCTGCCGGGCCAGGGTGGAGAAGCCCGAACCCGTCTCGACGGCCGCGCAGATGACGGTGGCGACCGAGCCGCTGACCTTGACGGTGGCGGTGGAGACCTCGTCGGTGCCCTCGGCGCCGAGCATGTGCACCATGCCCAGGGCGTAGCCGACACCGCGCCGCACCGCGCCCGGCTCGCCCGCGCCCTCGGGCCCGCCCGGCAGCAGCCATTCCGCTTCGGGGGTGTCCTTGGGCAGCTCGGGCAGCGGCGCTTCCTTGACGGCGCTCAGGAGCTCGGCGACGGGGGCCGGGCAGGTGACGGTCTGGCCGGTGGGCAGCAGGTCCCCGGTGGCCATCACGTTGCGCATCCGGATCTCGTCGGACTCCAGGCCCAGCTGGGCGGCCAGCTTGTCCATCTGGCCCTCGTAGGCCGCGCAGACCTGCATCGCGCCCTCGCCGCGCATATGGCCGGACGGCGGGTTGTTGGTGCGCACCGCCCAGCCCTCGACGACGGCGTGCGGGACGACGTACGGGCCGCAGGCGAAGGAGACGGCGGCGGCCAGCGCCTCTGCGGAGGTGTCCGCGTAGGCGCCGGCGTCCATCAGGATCTGCGCCTCCACCTTGACCAGCTTGCCGTCGGCGTCGGCGTGGTGGCGGTAGCGCAGCAGGGTGGGGTGGCGGTGGGCGTGCGCGAGGAAGGACTCCTCACGGGTGGCGGCGAGCTTGACCGGGCAGCCCGTACGCAGCGCCAGCAGGCCGAGCGAGAGCTGGATGCCGGGGTCCTCGCGGTCGGCGGTGGCGCCGGGGACGCCGGTCACCACGACCTTGACGCGCTCCGGGTCGAGGCCGAAGGAGGCGGCGGCCAGATCGCGGTCGGTGTGCGGGTCGGTGGAGGCGGTGTAGATCTCCACGCCGCCGTCGGGGCGCGGCACCGCGAGCCCGGCCTCGGCCCCGATGGGCGCCGGGTCCTGGCGGCCGATCCGGTAGAGGCCCTCGACCATCACCTCGCCGACCGCCTCCGGGTCGCCGAAGCGGAGCGGGATGTGCCGGATGAGATTGCCGTCGGGGTGCAACGGCTCGGCCTCGAAGGCCAGCTGGGGGTCGGTGACGGCCTCCAGGACCTCGTACTCGACGGCGATGGCGGCGGCGGCCAGCCGTGCGGTGTCGGGGTGGTCGGCGGCCACCGCGGCGATCGGCTCGCCGTGGTGGCGGACCTCGTCCTTGGCGAAGACCGGGCGGTCGGCGACGCCCCGGCCGTGGCCCGCGTCGCCGGGGACGTCCTCATGGGTGAGGACGGCGCGGACGCCCTCCATCTCCACCGCGTGCCGGGTGTCGATGGACACGATCCGCGCGCGCGGGTGCGGTGAGCGCAGCACCGCGGCCCACAGCAGCCCCTCGGCCCACAGGTCGGCGGCGTACGGGAAGGTGCCCTGGGTCTTCGCGGAGGCGTCCGCGGCCGGCAGGGAGACACCCAGGCCGTGCGGCGGCGGCTCGACGGGAGGGGTCGGGACGCCGGCCACGGGGGTGGTCGCGGTCGCGGCGTCTGCGGTGCCGGTCATGCGGCGCCTCCCGTCTGCGAATCGGCGCCCGGCCCCTGGTGGGGGTGGTGGCCGGGGGAACCCTGGTGGTGCGGGGTGTGGCCAGTGGGGTCCGAGGGGCCCGCCTGGTGGGGGATACGGGGCGTCTCCGCGGGCGTGTCCGGCGGGGTCTCGGCGGCGTGCGCGGCCTCGGCGGCCTCCGCACGGGCCTTGACGACCTCCTCGACGGCGTCCAGCACGCCCCGGTAGCCGGAGCACCGGCACAGGTTCCCGCACAGAGCCTTACGGGTCTCCAGCTCGCTGGGGGCGTGGTTGCCCTCCAGCAGGTCGTGCACGGTCATCGCCATGCCGGGTACGCAGAAGCCGCACTGCACGGCACCGGACGCGGCCAGCGCCCGCTGCACGTCGGAGGGCACGCCGTCCTGGGCGAGCCCCTCGACCGTACGGACGTCGCTGCCGGCCGTGGTGGCCGCGGGCACCAGGCAGGACGCGACGAGCCGCCCGTCCACCTGGACGGAGCAGGCCCCGCACTCGCCCTGCGAGCAGCCGTCCTTGGCGCCCGCGAGGCCGAGCCGCTCGCGCAGCACGTAGAGCAGCGATTCGCCGATCCAGGAGTCCGTGACGGGCCGGTCGGTGCCGTTCACGCGCAGGACGTAGGAGGCGGTGGGGTGTTCGTCGTGCGGCTGCCCGGCGGGGGCGGCCTCGTCGGGAGCGGGGCCGGTGAGGTCGTCGTCGGCGGGCTCCGACTGCTCGCCCGGCCCGGCCGCCCGGGGTACGCCGAGCGGCGCGTCCTGCGCCTGACCGTCCACAGGCGACGGGGCGGGCGCCGTGCCGTCCTCCGCCTCCTGGCCCGTCTCCGGACCGGCCGTCACCCGGCCCGCCGCCGGGTCCGGCTCCGCGGCCGCACCCGCGTCGGCCACCTGGGCCGCGCGCTCGCCCCCGTCGGGGTGCCGCTCCTCGCCGGCCGCCGCCGGGGGCTCCTCGTACGTCTCGTAGGCCTCATAGGACCCGTACGCGTCGCCGACGACCGCTTCCGCTCCGGCTTCCGCGCCGGCCTCGGGCGCCGGGGCGATCGCGAACTCACCGGAATGCCCGGGCTGTTCCCCCTCGGCCGCCGGGACCGCCCACTGCTCGGCGCCGGCGCCGTGACCGGCACCTATGCTCGGCGCCGCCTCCTCAGGGCGGTGCGCCTCCTCCTGCGGGGCGGGCGGCCACTGGGCCAGCGCGTCGGCCGGCAGCGACCAGTGCCCGGTGGCACCGGCGGCCGGGGCGTCCTCCTGGCCCGCGGCGGTCCCGTACGGATCGCCGTCCACCGGTTCTCCGCCGCCCGCCGGGCTGCTCTCCGTCGCGTAGGGACCGGCGGCGGCCTCGTCCTGCCCCGGCGCGCCGGTCGTGGCGCTCAGGCCGGCCGCGAGGTTCCAGTGCCCGGTGCGGCCGGTCGCGCCGGGGTCCGCCGGGGCCTCTGCGCCGCCGTAGGTGTCCTGGTAGCCGCCGCCCTGGTAGTCGGCGGCGCCGTGCCCGGTGTGCCCCTGGTGCCCCGTCAGGCCGTCGTCGCCGACCAGATACTCACCGGACTCCTCCAGGACGTCGTCCGCGGCCGCCGGGACCGACCACGCCGCGGCGGCGCCGGTCGCCTCCGCGCTGCCCGCGACCGGCCAGTCCACCTGGTTGCCGCCCCACGGCTGCGCCGCCCCCGGCGCACCGCCCTGGTAGATCGCGGCGGCTTCCTGGTGTCCCGGGTGGCCGGAAGGGCCGGAGTCTCCCGTGTGGGCGGTGTGCCCCGTGTGTGCCGGGTATCCGGCGGACGGGTCGGCGTATCCGGCCGACGGGTCCGCGAACGGCATCGTCCACTGGCCGGTCGCGGCCGGGTCGGTGCCGGCGTCCGGGACCGGCGGCTCGGCGGTGTGCCGGGTGAAGGAGGACGGCGGGGTGTAGCCGTGTCCGGGCGCGGCGAGCGGGTCGGTGCCGGGAGGGTTGTAGCCGGGCACGGCCCGGTAGCCCCCGGTGGTGAAGCCCTCCGGAAGCTGGACGAAGGCCGTCGCCTCCTGCTCGTACTCGCCGCCCTGCGGGAGCGGCTGCCAGCCCTGTTCGGGGTGCGGCTGCTGCGGGGTGTGGTGGTCGTTGCTCACGCGAGCGCCCTCCCAAGTGCGCGGCGGGCCAGGGCTGCCACCGTACGGCGCAGATGCAGTGCGGCGGGCGGCAGGGTCACCGGTTCCGACCCGTCCTGCGGCGGCGCCGGGTCGGGAATGCATGCGGCGGCCACATAGTCGCCGAAGGCCGTCAGGGCCTCGGGCACCAGGCCGCGTTCGCCGTCCCAGTCGATGAGCGAGGCCACCCACTGCTCGGCCTCCAGAGGGCGCAGCGGCATCGCGGCGACGGCGCCGACGGCGCAGCGCACCCCGCGCCGGGCCGGGTCCAGGACCAGCGCGACCGAGGCGGTGGCCCGCCCGGGGCCGGTACGGCCGGTGGCCTTGAGGAAGGTCTGCGGGGCGTGCAGCAGCGGCACCCGTACGAAGCCGACGAGTTCACCGGGGTGCAGCATCTCCCGGCCCGCCAGGAGGTGGCTGACCGGGATCTCGCGGCGGGTGCCGCCGGGGCCGGCGATGATCACGGTCGCTTCGAGGGCGGCGAGCACGGGCAGGGTGTCGCCGGTGGGGGCGGAGGTGACGATATTGCCGCCGAGCGTCCCGGCGTTGCGGATCTGCGGGGGACCGGCGGCGCGGGCGGCGGCGGCCAGGCCCGGGATCAGCGCGGCGAAGTCGGGGCGCCCCATCCGGGCGAGGGTGAGACCGGCACCGAGCAGGGCATGGCCGTCCTGGTACTGCCAGCCGCGGATCTCGCTGATCCTGCCGAGGCCCACCAGGGCTGCGGGTCTGAGGAGTCCGGCGTTGACGGCCGCCATGAGGTCGGTGCCCCCCGCGACCGGTACGGCGGTGGGCATGGCGGTGAGCGCCGCCACCGCCTCGTCGAGCGAGGCCGGCAGTGTCACCGTTGGTGACGCCTGCGGTGCGTGGGTGGTCAAGCCAGCTGCCCCTTCCCCGGTGTCCCGGCTGTTCCGCCGCTCCGCCGTACGGTACGTGCTCACGGCCCGGACGTGGCAACTCTGGCACATCTTCCCGGATCCACGGAGACAGGGTCCGCGAACCGGCGTTCCGTCCCCATGCGGCGTTCTGGTCCGGTTTCGTCCGCCGGTCGGGGGTGCGGCGGAGCGTGCGCGGGCCGCGGCGAACGGCGCGCGCCTCGTGGGCGGCGATCGCCCGTACGGCGGTGCGGGGATGACCACCGTCCCAGCATCCGGCCGCGCGGGCGCCCTTCTTGCGGGCGGGCTCACACGATTGGGGGCGCCCCGTCGATCGGGCGTCCGAGCACACCGGGGCGCCGCTGCCAGGGGTGCGGGCCGCCGGGCGGGCGGTAGTCGACGCCGAGGGCGTCCAGGCGGGCGTAATGGGCGGTCATCCGGCGGCCGAAGTCCTGGTGGTCGCGGTCGGCGGGCCGCGGCAGCCGCGCCCAGGCGACCTCCGCGAACGCCGCGAGCCGGGGGAAGACCTGGTAGTCGAGCCGCTGCCGGCTGTCCATGACCTCGGTCCAGACGTTGGCCTGGGTGCCCAGGATGTGCGCGGCCTGTTCGTCCGTCAGCTCCGGTGGCACGGGCTCGAAGCCGTAGACGTCCTCCAGGGTCCGTACGAAGCCGATCGGCACCGGTTCGTCGGGGTCCGCGTGCTGACGGTGGTCCAGGTACACCTGCTGTTCGGGGCACATGACGACGTCGTGGCCGGCCCGGGCGGCGGCGATTCCGCCCGCGTAGCCGCGCCAGGAGGAGACGGCGGCGCCCTCGGCCAGGCCGCCCTCCAGGATCTCGTCCCACCCGATCAGCCGCCTGCCCCGGTCGGCGAGCCAGCGGTCGAAGTGCCGGATGAACCAGCTCTGCAGCGCGTCCTCGCCGTCCAGGCCCAGCTCGGCGATCCGGGCCTGGGCGGTGGGCGACGCCTTCCACTGGTCCTTGGGGCACTCGTCGCCGCCGATGTGCACGAAGGAGGAGGGGAAGAGGCCGAGGACCTCCTCCAGCACGTGCTCGTAGAAGCGCAGGGTGTTGTCGGTGGGGGCCAGTACGTTGGGGTTGACGCCCCAGGTGTCCCAGACCTTCAGGGAGGCGGTGTCGACGACGTCGGTGTTGCCGAGTTCCGGATACGCGGCGATGGCGGCCTGCGAGTGCCCGGGAATGTCGATCTCGGGGACGACGGTGATATGCCGCTCGGCGGCGTAGGCGACGATCTCGCGGATGTCGTCCTGGGTGTAGAAGCCGCCGTGCGGGCGGTCGTCCCAGAGCGGGGAGGCGCGGTGTCCCAGCTTGGTGCGCTCGCGCCAGGCGCCGGCCTCGGTCAGCTTCGGGTAGCGCCGGATCTCCAGGCGCCAGCCCTGGTCGTCGGTGAGGTGGAGGTGCAGGACGTTGAGCTTGTGGGCGGCGAGCAGGTCGAGATAGCGCAGCACGCCGTCCTTGGGCAGGAAGTGGCGTGCGACGTCGAGCAGCATGCCGCGCCAGGCGAAGCGGGGCTCGTCCTCGACGACGACCGTCGGGAGGTACCACTCGTCGCGCTCCACGACCGGCGCCCGGCGGAACGCCTCGGGTCCGAGCAGCTGCCGGACGGTCTCCGCGCCCCAGAAGACGCCGGCCGCGGTGCCGCCGTCGAGACGGATCGCACCGCCGTCGACGACGAGGCGGTAGCCCTCGGGCGGCAGCTCCCGGTCGATGGCGAGCACGATGCGGTTGTCGTCATCGTCACCCGGCGCGAGCGGCAGGCCGGTGGCCGCGCCGATCGTGGACCGCATCCAGCGGGCCACGCCCTCGGTGCCGGGCCGGGCCTCGATCAGGGTGTCGCGGTCGAGAGGGAAGAGCCCTTCGACGGGCAGCCGGCTCAGGTGCCGCGGCCGGGGAATCAGTTCCGTGTCTGCCGTGTAGGTCATGGCACCGAACCTGCCACGGCGGGTACGCGAACGGCTCCGGTATGCGCACATCCGCGCACCGGAGCCGTCTCACCGCACCGCGGAGGCCGGGTCGGCAGGTCTTACTTCTTGCCGCCGTCCTTGCCGCCCTTGTCCTTGTCGCCACCGGCGCCCATGGACTCGAAGATCTCCTTGCACATCGGGCAGACCGGGTACTTCTTGGGGTCGCGCCCCGGTACCCAGACCTTGCCGCACAGCGCGACGACGGGCGTGCCGTCGAGCGCGCTCGCCATGATCTTGTCCTTCTGGACGTAGTGGGCGAAGCGCTCGTGGTCGCCGTCGCCGTGCGACACCTGTGGTGTCGGCTCTACGAGGGTCCCCGTACCTGCCCCGCGCTCGGGCTCAAGAGTGCTCATAGCTGCCAAGGGTACTCACCACTGCGCTTTGCTGGTTTCTCCCCACGTTGTCGGCTTTCCCGCCGTGGGGGTTTGCCGCCGTTGCGCCTGCGGCGGGCGGTGCCACTGCGCGGGGCTGTCCGGCAGCGGCACCGGGCTTACACGGCTCCGGACCGCAGGACGAAGTCCGGAGGGCCGGCACCGCGGCCGACAACCAACCCCCGCCCGCCGCAGGCGCACCAGAGAAACCCCCACGGCGGGAAAGCCGACAACGTACGGCCCAGGCAAAGCGCAGCGGAGGGGCCGCAGGCGCAACGGCGACAAACCCCCACGGCGGGAAAGCCGACTACGTACGGCCCAGGCAAAGCGCAGCGGACAGGCCCAGATCCGTCGCGAACGCCAGCGCCGCCTTTGGGCGCACCGGGTACCAGGAATCCTGGTCGCAGACCGCGTCCAGCAGCGCTTCGATGTCCGCCGCGCCGACCGTACGGGCCTCGGCGGCGGCGATGAACGCGCGGACCTCCGCCGCCGGATCGACCTCGGTCTCCGTGACCGCCACCAGGTCGTCGACGATCCGCCCGATCGCGTCCTCACCCGTCCCGGCCCAGCTCAGGGCCATCGCCAGGCCGTCGTCCGGCATGGTGTCGGGGTACGGGGCGCGGGCCCAGGCGCCGTCCTGCCACCAGTAGACGAAGCCGAAGAGATTGCCTTCGGCGTCGTGGCGCATCCGCTCCCAAGGCAGCCATTGCGGCGCCCCGGCCAGGAAGTCGATCTGCTGTTTTCCGTCGTGGGTGTAGCTGCCGTCCGAATCCTGGCCGCACAGCAGGGCGCGGCCGTCGTCGTACAGCTTCAGCCGCCACCAGTAGGCGCCGCCGGCGTTCCAGCACTCCAGGCCCAGGGGCCCCACGGAGAAGTCGTCCCCGTCGTCCATGGCCGCCGCCACCACGGACAGGGTCGCGGCGCGCGCCCACAGCAGCTCCGGATGGTCCAGGTCCTCGGGCACGCTCGGCCTGTGCATGGCACTCCCCCGTTCGTCTCCGCGCGGCCGCCGTCGCGCCCGCGCACCGTCGCCTGCATCTCGAACCATAGCGACGGGGTCCGACAATTCCCCATGACGAACCCGTAACAACGCGGCAGAAGCAGATCATCCCAGGTCAGAGCGGTGTGGCGGCGGCCCGGGGCCGTCAGTTCAGCGACGGGTCGTCCGGATACGTGGCCACCATCGCCAGCTCGTTGCGCTGCCGCCGCAGTACCGCGCGCCACAGCTGCTCCGGATCGGGCGAGGAGACATCGCCCGGCTCGGACTCGACGACGTACCACGCGCCCTCGACCAGCTCGTCCTCCAGCTGGCCGGGGCCCCAGCCCGCGTAGCCGGCGAAGATCCGCAGGCTGCCGAGCACCGCCGCGAGCAGCTCCGGCGGAGCCTCCAGGTCGACCAGGCCGATCGCGCCGTGCACCCGCCGCCAGCCCAGTGGCTCGTCACCGCGCGTCGCCTGGTCCGTTTCCGCCGCCGCGCCCTCGGCCGCCGGATCGCCGCCGCCGGCCCGCGCACCGCTCTGGGCGGCTGCGGCGCCGCCCTCGCCAAAGGCCCCGCCGGGCACCACCGCGACCCCGAGCGCCGAGTCCAGCGACACCGGGCCGCCCTGGAAGACGACGCCCGGCTCACCGGCGAGCGCGGCCCAGGGGGCGAGGATGTCCGCCACGCCGACCGGCGTCGGGCGGTTCAGGACAACGCCGAGGGAGCCCTCCTCGTCGTGGTCGAGGAGCAGCACCACCGCGCGGTCGAAGTTGGGATCGGCCAGCGCGGGCGTGGCGACGAGCAGCCGCCCTGTGAGCGAGGACACCTCGGTCATGGCCACATGATCCCGCAAATCGGCCCGGAGCGGGGAGTCGACGGCTCGAACCGTGCAAGAGCAGGGCAGGGCGTACGGCGGCAGCCCCGGCGCACGAGGCAAACGACAGACGGCCCATTCGCGACATTCAGCGGCATTTCCACCAAAAGGCGATTACAGATCAAAGGCGGATCGTAGCGGAGGGTGTTGTGACAAAGCCATTACATGCCTGAAGGGCGCACGGCCCTACGGACCCGCCCTCCGGCGCCCTTACCATTTCAGCTTGGCCCTGCCCGTCTCCAGGAACGCGAGATCCATGACCGTCTCTACTGACGACGTACTGCTTGTCCACGGCGGCACCCCGCTCGAGGGCGAGATCCGGGTGCGCGGTGCGAAGAACCTCGTGCCGAAGGCCATGGTCGCCGCCCTGCTGGGCAGCGGCCCGAGCCGGCTGCGCAATGTGCCCGACATCCGCGACGTACGCGTGGTGCGCGGGCTGCTGCAGCTGCACGGGGTCACGGTCCGCCCGGGTGACGAGGCCGGCGAGCTGATCCTCGACCCGTCGCGCGTCGAGAGCGCCAACGTCGCCGACATCGATGCCCACGCCGGCTCCTCCCGCATTCCCATCCTGTTCTGCGGCCCGCTGCTGCACCGCCTCGGCCACGCCTTCATCCCGGGCCTGGGCGGCTGCGACATCGGCGGCCGGCCGGTGGACTTCCACTTCGACGTGCTGCGCCAGTTCGGCGCGACGATCGAGAAGCGCGCCGACGGGCAGTACCTGGAGGCCCCGCAGCGGCTGCGCGGCTGCAAGATCCGGCTGCCGTACCCGTCCGTCGGCTCCACCGAGCAGGTGCTGCTGACGGCCGTCCTGGCCGAGGGTGTCACCGAGCTGTCGAACGCCGCCGTGGAGCCGGAGATCGAGGACCTCATCTGCGTGCTGCAGAAGATGGGCGCGATCATCTCCATGGACACCGACCGGACGATCCGGATCACCGGTGTCGACAAGCTCGACGGCTACAACCACCGCGCCCTCCCGGACCGCCTGGAGGCCGCCTCCTGGGCGTCCGCGGCGCTGGCCACCGAGGGCAACATCTATGTGCGCGGCGCCCAGCAGCGCTCCATGATGACCTTCCTCAACACCTTCCGTAAGGTCGGCGGCGCCTTCGAGATCGACGACGAGGGCATCCGCTTCTGGCACCCCGGCGGCTCGCTCAACGCCATCGCCCTGGAGACCGACGTCCACCCCGGTTTCCAGACCGACTGGCAGCAGCCCCTGGTCGTCGCCCTCACCCAGGCCTCCGGCCTCTCCATCGTCCACGAGACGGTCTACGAGTCCCGGCTGGGCTTCACCTCCGCGCTCAACCAGATGGGCGCGCACATCCAGCTCTACCGCGAGTGCCTGGGCGGCTCCGCCTGCCGCTTCGGCCAGCGCAACTTCCTGCACTCCGCGGTCGTGAGCGGCCCGACCCGGCTCCAGGGCTCCGACCTGGTCATCCCCGACCTGCGCGGCGGCTTCTCGTACCTGATCGCGGCCCTGGCGGCGCAGGGCACCTCGCGGGTGCACGGCATCGACCTGATCAACCGCGGCTACGAGAACTTCATGGCGAAGCTCGTCGAGCTGGGGGCCAAGGTCGAGCTGCCCAACGGGGCGGCGCGCAGCTGAGCCGTCGGCAGCCGACGCAGGCGAGACATATATGACGGGCGGTCACCTGGAGATCCGGGTGGCCGCCCCCTCTGCTCCGGGGCCGGGCGACGGCGGGCAGCACCCGGGCCGAAGCGCACGCCGGGGCAGGCGACCTGAGTGCCCGTCAGCCGCTCAGCCCGCCGCCGCCAGCAGGCCCGCCAGCCGGTCCCGGGCCTCCGTCTGGGCGGCGATCCGGGCGTCGATGACCTCGAGGCGTTCCCGGGCGATGCGCAGCCCTTCGGGTGAGGGACGGGCCGCGGGGACGTCGCCGTCCAGGCAGCTCGTGAAGCACTGCACATCGGCGAGGGTGAGGCCGGCGTCGATGAGGTAGCGGATGTTGCGTACGCGGACGGCCGCGCGGTCGTCGTACTCGCGGTAGCCGTTGTCCGCCCGGAGCGAGGAGATCAGCCCCGCCGCCTCGTAGTGGCGCAGCGCCCGGGGGGTCGCCCCCGTCGCCTGCGCCAGTTCTCCGATCCGCACCGGCCCCACCTCCGGCCGCCTTTCTATCAAGCACCCTCCCCCGTCAGGCGA
The DNA here is from genome assembly GCF_001294335.1 of Streptomyces chattanoogensis. Lineage (GTDB taxonomy): Bacteria > Actinomycetota > Actinomycetes > Streptomycetales > Streptomycetaceae > Streptomyces > Streptomyces chattanoogensis. Next base: position 82,150 of record NZ_LGKG01000068.1, on the reverse strand, counting down.
CCACGGCCCCGCCGTCGACGGGCAGCACGACGCCGGTCACGAAGGACGCCGAGGGCTCCGCGAGCCGGACGACGGCCCACGCCACCTCGTCGGGCTGTCCCTTACGGCCCATCGGAGTCGCGGCTATCTGCATCTTCCGTATCCTCTGCGACTCCTCCTCCGAGAGCCCCTGGTGCCTGCCGATCGGAGTCTCGATCGCGCCCGGTGCGACCGCCACGACACGGATGCCCCGCGACGCATAGGCCACCGCCCAGCTGCGGGTGAGCAGTTCGAGGCCGGCCTTGGTCGCGGCGTAGACCGCGGTGCCGGGCGACGGCCAGCCGCGCTGCCCGACCGAGGTGCTGATGTTCACCACCACCCCGCCGGTCTTCTCCAGTTCCGCCAGCGCCGCCTGCACCAGCAGCACCGGTGCGGTCAGGTTCGTGGCGATCAGCGGCTCGATGCGTTCCCTGGTCAGCGGGCCGTGCTGCCCGCCGCCGACGATCCCGGCGTTGTTCACCAGGACGTCCAGCCGCCCGAACTCCCCGACCGCATGGCGCACGAGGTCCTGCGGCGCCCCGTCCTCGGTGATGTCGGCGGCGTACGGGCGGATGCCGGGGTGCCCTTCGGCGGTCTCGGCCAGCGGCCCCGGGCGCCGCCCCACCGCGACCACCCGCGCGCCTTCCTGCGCGAACCGCCGCGCGGTGGCCCGCCCGATGCCGGTGCCCGCTCCCGTGACGATGACGACCCGGTCCTGCGTGTGCTGTGCGTTCCCGTTCTCCGGGGCTCGGTTCTCCATGGCCGGGAGTCTGGAACCCTGCCGCCAATGACAAGGTCAAATCGGAGCGGGGCGCGGTGGGCGGACGGCGCGTCCGGCTGACGCGTCGTCAAGGCGGCAGCCCGGTTCCCGTACGGCCGTGATCGCCCCTCTGGAGGGCGTTGGACTGGTGGGCGTCCCTGACAACCGGGTCGACCGAGGCAGCGCCGCAGAGCCGGGCGCAGGGCCCTTGGCGCCGCCGCTCCGCGCGGCCGTGAGGCCTCGTACGGCAACGGCGCAGCCGAAAGGGCGGCCACCCCGCAGGGTGGCCGCCCTTTATGGCGCTACGTCACGGGCTCGCCGCCGTACCGGCGTCGCTGCCGTGCCGGCGAGGGGTTTACTTGCCCTTCGCGGCTTCCTTGAGCTTGGAGCCCGCGGAGACCTTGACGCTGTAGCCGGCCGGGATCTGGATCGGGTCGCCGGTCTGCGGGTTACGCGCGGTGCGAGCGGCACGGTGGGTGCGCTCGAAGGTGAGGAAGCCGGGGATGGTGACCTTCTCGTCGCCCTTGGCGACGATCTCGCCGGTCACCTCGGCGAGGGCGGCCAGAACGGCGTCGGCGTCCTTGCGGGTCACCTCGGCGCGATCGGCCAGAGCGGCCACCAGCTCACTGCGGTTCATGTTTGTACTCCCGTGTTCTTCTTGCCAATGGGCGTGCCCCGCGGCGGAGCCGCATGCGAGGCACAGCGAAGCCGATGCTGCCAGGGCCCTCGGACAGTCCCCGGACCCGGGTCTGGTGCCAGACCCTCGCGCCCGAATACGCATCCTGCCCCTACCTGCGGGGCTAAAGCCAATCCGGAACCCCGGAGAGTCACACGAAAGCCCCACCGCCTCATTGTGGTGACGTTCCGTAGCACGCCGCTCCGGGCCCGACCCCACAGGGCGGCGGTCGTTTGCCGACCGCCAGCCTATGGGGGCCCTACGGACGGCGTGTCACGCGACGCGCCGTACTCCGCCGCGCCGTGGCAGCCGTCACACCGGGTCAGGTGCTCACAGGGCCGTGTCGTGGGCGACGTCGGGGGCGGCGGCCTTCGCCGCGTCCCGCACCGCACCGGCCACCGCGCCGGCGACCTTGTCGTTGAAGACGCTGGGGATGATGTAGTTCGCGTTGAGCTCGTCGTCGAGGACCACATCGGCGAGGGCACCGGCCGCGGCCAGCATCATCTCGGTGTTGACCGTGCGGGACTGGGCGTCGAGCAGGCCGCGGAAGACACCGGGGAAGACCAGAACGTTGTTGATCTGGTTGGGGAAGTCGGAGCGGCCGGTGGCCACGACGGCGGCGGTCTGCCGGGCGATGGCCGGGTCGACCTCCGGGTCGGGGTTGGCGAGTGCGAACACGATCGCGTCCCCGGCCATCTTGGCGACGTCGTCGCCGTCCAGGACGTTGGGGGCCGAGACGCCGATGAAGACGTCCGCGCCGACCACGGCCTCCTTGAGGGTGCCGGTGACGCCCTCGGGGTTGGTGTTGTCGGCGATCCAGCGCAGCGGCGAGTCCGGGTGGGCGTCGACCAGGTCGGCGCGGCCGGCGTGCACCACACCGTGGATGTCGGCGACGACGGCGTGCTGGACGCCGGCCGCGATCAGCAGCTTGAGGATGGCGGTGCCGGCGGCTCCGGCGCCGGACATCACGACCCGTACGTCATGGATCTTCTTGCCGACGACGCGCAGCGCGTTGGTGAGCGCGGCGAGCACGACGATGGCGGTGCCGTGCTGGTCGTCGTGGAAGACGGGGATGTCCAGGGCCTCGCGCAGCCGGGCCTCGATCTCGAAGCAGCGGGGTGCGGAGATGTCCTCGAGGTTGATGCCGGCGAAGCCGGGGGCGATGGCCTTGACGATCTCCACGATCGCGTCGGAGTCCTGGGTGTCCAGGCACAGCGGCCAGGCGTCGATGCCGGCGAAGCGCTTGAAGAGGGCCGCCTTGCCCTCCATGACGGGCAGTGCGGCCTTGGGGCCGATGTTGCCGAGGCCGAGGACCGCGGAGCCGTCGGTGACGACCGCGACGCTGTTGCGCTTGATGGTCAGGCGGCGGGCGTCCTCGGGGTTGTCGGCGATCGCCTGGCAGACCCGGGCCACACCGGGGGTGTAGACCATGGACAGGTCGTCACGGCTGCGGATGGGATGCTTCGACGTCATCTCGATCTTGCCGCCGAGGTGCATCAGGAACGTACGGTCCGAGACCTTGCCGAGCGAGACGCCGTCGATCTCGCGCAGCTTGCCGACGATCTCGTCGGCGTGCGCGGTGGACGTCGCGGCGATGGTGACGTCGATCCGGAGTTTTTCGTGGCCGGATGCGGTCACGTCGAGGCCGGTGACCGACCCGCCGGAGGACTCCACGGCCGTGGTGAGCTGGCTGACGGCGGTGCCGCTAGCGGGAACTTCCAGTCGCACCGTCATCGAATACGAGACGCTAGGCGCCGTTGCCATGGCCGACTTCCTCTGCTTTCCCTGGTTCTCTCTGAGCGGCTCCGTGACCGGCTGTCCAGGTACGGAGCGCGTTGTCCGATCGTCCCACCTACCAGCCGGTACACGGTAACCAGCTACAAAATCCGGAAAGACTTTTCCACCATACGAGATGATGTAGGGGGAACGGAACCCCTCCCGATCAAGGGCCGGGCCTCCGGGGCCAACGACTGCGGGCGCCCCTCCCGGAGGAGAGACGCCCGCAGACTGTGCTTAAGGACACCGACCCGCCATGCTCGCCTCGCGGCAAGTGGTCGCTCGCAGCGACGATGGTTGGGCCCGGGGGCTTGGATCGAGCCGGTGCCGTCACCAAGGCTAACAAACCCTCCCCGGAAGCGAATCCCGTCCCGGGGGACCGGTTTCAAGACCCCTCGTACGGCCCCCGTACGACCCTCCGTACGGCCCTCCCGTACGACCGTCCCGTACGCCGCCGGTCAGTCGCGCAGCAGATCGGGCACCCCGGCCGCGTCCGGCTCGTCCCGCCCGGTGGAGAGCACCGTCAGCTGCTGGGTGGCCCGGGTCAGGGCGACATAGAGCACCCGCAGCCCGGCCGGGGACTCGTCGGCGATCTCGGCCGGCGAGACGACCACGGTCGCGTCGTACTCCAGCCCCTTGGCCTCCAGCGAGCCCAGCGCGACGACGCGGTCCCCCAGGCCGGCCAGCCAGCGGCGGGCCTGCTCGCGGCGGTGCATGGCCACCACGACGCCGACCGTGCCGTCCACCTCGTCCAGCAGCCGGGCGGCCTCGGCGGCCGTGGCCCGCGCCAGCTCCTCGTCGGCGGCCCCGCGGCCGGCGCCGTCCGGCGGGGTCACGGCGAACCGCGGCTCCAGGCCGGTGGAACGGACCGCGTCCGGCGACCGCATCCCGGGCATCGCCAGCGCCAGGACCCTGGCGGCCAGCTCGGCGATCTCCGCCGGGTTGCGGTAGTTCACGGTGAGCGTGAAACGGCGGCGCGGGCGGGTGCCGAGCGCCTCGTCGCGGGCGAGCGCGGCCTCGTCCGGGTCGGACCAGGAGGACTGCGCCGGGTCGCCGACCACCGTCCAGGTGGCGTGCCGGCCGCGGCGGCCGACCATCCGCCACTGCATCGGCGTCAGGTCCTGCGCCTCGTCGACGATGACGTGGGCGTAGTCGGTGCGCTCCTCCTCCAGGCGCTCGCGCCGGCTGCGGCCGGCGTTGCGGTCCGCAAACGTCGACAGCTCCTCCAGGCCGGTCAGCTGGTCGAGCGGGTCGGCCTCGCGCGGCTTGGCCGGACGCATGGGGGCGCCGAGGATCAGCTGGAGCTCGTCGAGCAGGGCGACGTCGTGCACCGACAGGGGGCCGTGGCCCCGCTCGTCCAGCCGGCGCAGCGAGCGGGCCAGCCGGCGCACCTCGCGCGGGTTGAGGATCCGGCGGGCCCAGCGGCCGAGCAGGCGCTCGTCGGCCATCGCGGCCAGGACACCGCGCGGGGTGAGCTCGGGCCACCACGCGTCCAGGAACTCCAGGAACTCCGGCTCGGTGGCGATGTCCTCGTCGAAGCCCTGGCGGACCTCGGCGGCCAGCTCGGGATCCGTGTAGCGGCGGGCGGCGCCCGACTTGGTCCACAGGGCGTCGAGGATCAGCCGGCGGGCGCGGGGGCGCAGCAGGTTGACCGGGGCGGTGCCGCCGAGCGCGCTGTGCCGGATGCGGCGCAGCTCGTCGGCGTCCAGCTCGAGGCGGCCGCCGAACGCGACGACGCGCACCCGGTCCGGCGGTGTCCCCAGCTCCAGCGCGCCGCGGGCGGCCTTGCGCAGCAGCTTCTGCATCCGCGAGGAGCCCTTGACCCGGGAGACCTCCGGCGGGTCGTACGCGGTGGCCTCGGCGCCGTCCACCAGGGAGCCGAGCGCCCGGATGGCGACCTGGCCCTCCTCGCCGAGCGAGGGCAGCACGCCTTCGGTGTAGGAGACGAGCAGCGGGGTCGGGGAGACGATCAGGATGCCGCCGGCGTAGCGGCGGCGGTCCTGGTAGAGGAGGTAGGCGGCGCGGTGCAGGGCGACCGCGGTCTTGCCGGTGCCGGGGCCGCCCTCGACCTCGGTGACGGAGGCGGCGGGGGCCCGGATCACCCTGTCCTGCTCGGCCTGGATGGAGGCGACGATGTCGCGCATGGTGTGGCTGCGGGCCCGGCCCAGCGCGGCCATCAGGGCGCCGTCGCCGATCGCGGGCAGTTCCACGCCGTCCAGGGTGGCGGTGACCTCCGGGCGCATCAGATCGTCCTCGACGCCGAGGACCTTGCGGCCCTTGGAGCGGATCACGCGGCGGCGGACGACCCGGCCGGGGGCGACGGGGGTGGCACGGTAGAAGGGCGCGGCGGCCGGTGCCCGCCAGTCGATGACCAGCGGCGTGTAGTCCGCGTCGAGCACGCCGAGGCGGCCGATGTGCAGGGTCTCGGCGATCGCGGCGCGGTTGTCCACGATGGCGCCCTCGGCGGGCTCGACGGAGGTGTACGCCCCGTCGGGTCCCTTCTTCCCGTCCTTGCCGAGGAGGAGGTCGATCCGGCCGAAGAGGAAGTCCTCGTACTCGGAATTGAGCCGGTTCAGATGGACGCCGGCCTGGAAGACCTGGGCGTCGCGTTCCGCGAGCGCGCCGGGCGTGCCGACCTGGCCGCGTTTGGCGGCGTCGTCCATCAGGAACTCCGCCTCGTGGATCTTCTCCTCGAGGCGCCGGTAGACGGTGTCGAGGTGCGTCTGCTCGGCCTCGATCTCGCGGTCGCGGACGGAATCCGGGGCGTGACGGACCGCGTCCGGTGCGTGCCGGACGGAGTCCGACGCGTGAGCGGATGCCTGATCCGAGGCGTGATCCGAGGCGTGATCCGGTGTGTGATCCGGTGCGTGCGTGGCGTTCTGCGCGGCCACCCAGGCCCCCTTCTGCTGTGCGTAGGGCAGCCGTCAACCGTACGCGAACGGGGGACCATACGCACCTGGCCATACGGACAAAAATGGACGTGTCCGGTCGGATGTTGATCTGGACCTTAACTTCCGCAGAAGTCCGCCGCCCTCACACGTTCACTTCGGCCAGCCGCTCGCCGGCCAGCGTACGGATCTCGAAGCGGTCGATGTCGCCGCGGCGGAAGGCCGCCCCGCCGGCGGCGAACAGCGGCTCGCGGTGCCACTTCGCGGTGCTGCCCTTGATCCCGTAGCCGCCCTCGGGAACCGCCCAGGTGGTGACGGTCTGACGGTGGCCGTCCTTGCCGACCGCGACGAGGCTGCAGGTGAGCGGCCCCTTGACGCCCGCGAGCTGGAGGACGACCTGGGTGCCCCAGGGCTTGGCGGCCATGGAGACGCCCGCCGAGACCCTGGTGACGGGGTCGACGGCGGTGACCTTCTCGCCCGCGGCGTACTGCGCGCGGACCGCACTGGCGAGCGGCGGTGCGGGCTCGCCCTGCGGGTCCCCGCCGGTCAGCGCGAGGGCGGCGAGCGGCCCGCCGATGATCAGCGCGGCGGCCGCGGCGACGAGGTACAGCCGCCGCCGGCCGCGTCCGCGCCGGGCGGCCGCCACCTCGCCGAGCAGCCCCTCCAGGAGGCCGGGCCCGGGTACGGCGGTGACCGTCTCCACGGTGGGCGCGCTCGCCCGGAACTCGGCCAGCATCGGGGACATGCCCATCAGCCGCTCGAGTTCGGCCGCGCAATGGTGGCAGCCGGCCAGATGCCGCTCGAACCGGTCCGCGTCGGCGGCGTCCAGGACGCCCAGCGCATAGGCGCCGACGTCGGTGTGCCGGTCCGGCTGCGTGGGCGGGGTCACTCCGTCACTCCTCGTTCCTCTAGCGAGAGCCGCAGGGAGCGCAGCGCGTAGAAGACCCGGGACCGCACGGTCCCCGCCGGTACGCGCAGTACCTCCGCCGCCTCGCTGACCGTGCGCTCCTTGAAGTACGTCTCCACAAGGGCTTCCCGGTGCGCCGGGGTCAGATCGCCCAGCGCCTCGGAGATCGTCATCATCCGCAGCGCCCGGTCGATCACATCGGCCGCCGGCATCGTCTCCAGGGGCGTCGCATCGACCTCCTGCGGCCGGGCCCGGCGGCTGCGGTGTCCGTCGATGACTATCCGCCGGGCGACGGTCACCAGCCACGGCCGGATGGAGCCGGTCGCGCCCTGCAGCTGTCCGGCATTGCGCCATGCGCGCACCAGCGTCTCCTGCACCACGTCCTCCGCACGGTGCCGGTCGCCGGCCACCAGACGCAGGACGAAGGCGAGAAGCGGGCCCGCGTGCTCGTCGTAGAGGGCTCGCATGAGCTCCTCGTCGGGTGTCGTCCTGTCTGCCACGGCGGCATCCTTGCGCACTCCAACTCCCGGGTCGATAGCGCGGATCACCCCGGAGAGCGCCCGGACCATGCCATGAACCGGCCGCTGGCTACGGCCTTTTGGGGAGGGATACGGACGGGACGGGCGGGCCGTTCAAAGGGCGGCCGGAAAATTTGTCCGGCGCTGCTAATCGGCGGCCGGAGCGGCACCTTGGCCGACCGCCCCGTCACGGTCCATCGTCCGCCTGCGGTGCCGCGCCACCCGCTCCCGGTTGCCGCACACCTCGCTGGAGCACCAACGCCGGCGCCGCCCGCGGGAGGTGTCGAGATAGACCAGCGAGCAGCTCTCCCCCGCGCACTGCCGCAGCTGCCCGCGCGCGGCGCCGTCGGTCAGCAGCCGTACGGCGTCCCGGGCCACCGCGGCCAGCAGCCCCGCACAGTCCGGCGGCCCGGCGAACGCGCAGGTCAGGCCGCCGTCCGCGGCCCGTACGGCCCATACGGCGGGCGGATCCGCGGCCCCGGCGGTAGCGTTGAGCAGCGTCAGGTCGGCGTCGGCCGCCCGGCCCCGCAGTTCGTCGTGCACCACGCGGCGCAGCAGGTCGCGCAGCGCCCGGAAGCGGGTGACCCAGCCGCCGTCGACGCCGTCCAGCGGGGTGCCGTGCGGCACCACCCCCGCGCCGACCAGCCAGGCCGTCAGATGCTCGGGGCGGATGAGCCGTTCGGCAGGGGTGCCGTCGGCCGTGGCCACCAGATCCAGGCAGATCCGCCCGCAGTCGAACCGCAGGTCGTGAGGCGCCGCCATGTGCCTGTCACTCCTTAGCGAACAAACGCGTGTGCCCCCAGAGTGCCCGGCGCACGAGCCGGCCGGAACCCTCACCGCATGGAGACGCCTCATGAGACGCCTCACGTAGACACCCCATGTAGACATTGCATGTATACGTGAGATGTATAGTTCGCGGGTGTGACGCACCGGCCGGGCCCGGCCCCGCCGGTCCCCGGCCCCGCCGGCTCCCTCCGGCCCTCCAGGACGAAGGTCTCCATGTCGCCCACATCGCTGCTCAAGAACCGCGCCGCCCTCACCCACAAGATCGGCTACGCGGTCCGCAACCCGGCCCGCATCGCTCCGTACGTGAAGCGCACCGCCCGCGACACCTGGCTGCGCCTCAAGCACCCGGACCATGTGGACTACTACCGCGCGGTGATGGCCTCGGACACCGGCCGCAACCCGGAGGCCGCGGTCGGCAGCCGAACCCATGAACGCTGGCTGGCGCTGGGCGAGATGCAGTTCGACTACCTGCGGGAGCACGGGCTGCGGCCCGGCCACCGGATGCTCGACATCGGCTGCGGGAACCTGCGGGCCGGCTGGCGCTTCATCGCCCACCTGGACCGCGGCAACTACTACGGCATCGACATCTCGCCGGACATCCTGATATCCGCCAAGCGGACCCTGACGACGTACGAGCTCCAGGACAAGCTCCCGCACCTGACGCTCACCCACGACCTCAGGCTGGACTTTCTCCCGGCGGCGCATTTCGACGTCGTCCATGCGCACAGCGTCTTCTCCCACTCGCCGATCGAGGTGATCGACGAGTGCCTGGCCCATGTCGGCCGGATCATGGCGCCGGGCGGCTTCTTCGACTTCACCTTCGACCGCACCGAGGGTGCCGAACACCAGGTGTTGCGCGAGGACTTCTACTACCGCACCGAGACCCTGCTGCGGCTGGCCCGCCGGCACGGCCTGGAGGCGCGGTTCATGGAGGACTGGGAGACCCGTCGGCACGGCCAGTCCAAGATCCGCGTCAACAATCCGGCCGCGAGCGGCTGACGGGGGCCGGCGGTCCGGGCCTGAGGCTCGCGGGATGGCCCGAGGCCGACCGGGCGGCTACTCCCCGCCGTACTTGTCCGTGGCCGCATGCGGGTCGAGCGACAGCCGGTAGCCGCGCTTGACGACCGTCTGGATCAGCTTGGGCGCCCCCAGCGCCACCCGCAGCCGGGCCATCGCCGTCTCCACCGCATGCTCGTCCCGGCCCGCGCCCGGCAGCGCCCGCAGCAGATCCGCGCGGGAGACCACCCAGCCGGGGCGGCGGGCCAGCGCGCGCAGCAGCGCCATCCCGGCGGGCGGCACCGGGCGCAGTACGCCGTTCACCACCACGGCGTGGCCGCGGATCTCGACACGGTGCCCGGCGACCGGCAACGCCCGTGTCCGGCCCGGGAGTTCGCGGCACAGCAGCTGCACCAGCGGGCCCAGCCGGAACCGTTCGGGCTGGTGGGTGGGGACGTCCTGCGCCTGGAGCGGCAGCGCGGTGACCGGTCCCACGCACACCGCCAGCACGTCCTGCCGCAGCGCCGCCAGCGCCTCCTCCCGGATGCCGCGTTCCCCGGCGCGGCGCAGCAGCGATGCGGCGGCGGGGGCGCTGGTGAAGGTCACCGCGTCCACTCCGCGGGCCAGCACGGCGTCCAGAAGGCGGTCCACCGGGCCTATGTCCTCCGGCGGCATCCAGCGGTACACGGGGACGCCGACCACCTCGGCGCCATCGGCCCGCAGCGCCTCGACGAAGCCCGGCAGCAGTTCCCCGTGCAGCTGGATGGCGACCCGGCGCCCCGAGACGCCCTCCGCCAGCAGCCGGTCGAGCACCTCGGCCATCGACTCCGAGGCCGGCGACCACTTCTCGTTCAGCCCGGCGGCCCGGATGGCGCCGCGCACCTTCGGGCCGCGCGCCAGCAGCTCCACCCCGGCCAGCCGCTCCAGCAGCGCCTCGCCCAGGCCCCAGCCCTCGGCGGCCTCCACCCAGCCGCGGAAGCCGATGGCGGTGGTGGCCACGACCACGTCCGGCGCGTCGGCGATCAGGTCCTGGGTCTTGGCGAGCAGCTCGGTGTCGTCCGGCAGCGGGACGATCCGCAGCGCCGGTGCGTGCAGGACCTGGGCGCCGCGCCGCTCCAGCAGCGTCCCCAGTTCCTCCGCCCGCCGCGCCGCGGTCACCCCGACGGTGAACCCTTCCAGCGGCCGCACGGCGGCCGGGCCCTCTTGGTCTTGCTGCTGATCGCGCATGGTCGTCCGTCCCGCTCCGCCCAGAGAGGTGTACTGCGTGGTGCTCCGTACCGCAGCGGCCCGCGCGGTACGGGTTCCGAGGTCCCGGGCACCGGGGGCCGGAGCCCGGAGTGCCTGGGTACCAAGGGGCCAAGCCTGTCAACGTCACATGACAGGCCCGGTCCCTCAGTATTTCCCGTCTGTTACGGACGCTCCCCCAGCTCCACCCGGTGGCCGTGGCGACCGGTGTGGCCCCAGTGGCCGACGGGGCGTCTCAGACCTCGGCGTACACCGGCCGCCGGGCCTCCGCTGCGGCCTCCGGCTCCGCCGCGCTCCGTCCCTTCGCCACCGGCCGCAGGTATACGGCCCAGGTCACCGCGCCGCACACGGCGTAGCAGACCAGGAAGGACACAAAGGCGGGCGTCCCCGAGCCGGTCGCCGCGAACGACTGGCGGAAGGCGAGATTGATACCCAGCCCGCCGAGCGCCCCCACCGCGCCGATCAGCCCCATCGCGGCCCCGGACAGCCGCCGGCCGTACGCCGCGGCCTCCTCCCCCGCCAGCCCGCGCCGTACCGCCTGCGCCTGGAAGATCCCCGGAATCATCTTGTACGTCGAGCCGTTGCCCAGCCCCGACAGCACGAACAGCGCGATGAACCCGGCAAGGAACACCGGCAGGGACCGTTCCGTCGACGCATAGATCACCACTCCGGTGGCCGCGGCCATCGCGGCGAAATTCCCGAGGGTGATCCGCGCGCCCCCGAAGCGGTCCGCCAGCCGCCCGCCGACCGGCCGGATCAGCGACCCCAGCAGCGGCCCGATGAACGTCAGCGACGCCGCCTGCAGAGGCGTCCGCGCGAACTGGATCTGCAGGACGAGCCCGAAAGCGAAGCTGTAGCCGATGAACGATCCGAAGGTGCCGATGTACAGCAGCGCCATCACCCAGGTGTGCCGCTCCTTGGCCGCGTCCACGGCCGCACCGGTGTCATTGGTCACCGGGCCCAGGTTGTCCATGAACAGCGCCGCCAGCACCGCCGCGGCCACGATCAGCGGCACATACACGGCCAGCACGATCCGCGGCTGCGCGGCCCCGGCCGTACCGATCACCAGCAGCCCCAGTAGCTGGATCACCGGCACCCCGATGTTTCCGCCGCCGGCGTTCAGCCCCAGCGCCCACCCCTTCTTCCGCAGCGGATAGAAGGAATTGATGTTCGTCATCGACGAGGCGAAATTCCCGCCGCCGACACCCGCCAGCGCCGCCACCGCGAGGAAGGTGCCGTACGAGGTCCCCGGCGTCATCACCACCGCCGCCGCACTCGTCGGCACAAGCAGCAGCAGCGCGCTGAACACCGTCCAGTTACGCCCCCCGAACCGCGCCACCGCAAAGGTGTAGGGCACCCGCAGGACGGCGCCCACCACCGTCGGCATCGCCACGAGGAAGAATTTCCGGGCCGGATCCACCCCGTATTCCGGCCCCATGAACAGCACCATCACCGACCACAGGCTCCAGATGGAGAACCCGATGTGCTCGGCCAGCACGGAGAACGCCAGATTCCGCCGCGCCACCCGCTCGCCGGTCTCCGCCCAGAACCGCTCGTCCTCCGGCTCCCAGTGCTCGATCCACCGCCCCCCGCGCCTCGTCCGCATCCCGCCGGCGCCGCCGCCGTCCGTCTCCGTGACCACCTCGGCCGTCATGCCGCCTCCCAAAGCTCCTTGGCTCCTCCCTCGAAGCTAGGGATGGCGGGTTTCCACCCGATGCCGCCCGGTGACGCCGACGAAACCTTGCACTCACGGGGTGGGGCGGGGAGTGGTGAGGGACGCACCGGGACCGGCCGGGACGGCGGCCGCCGGGCCGGGACATCGCCCTACTCGGCCACCTGCCGCGGCGGGCTCATCCAGATCGTGTGGTCGCAGATGTCCATCCGCGACCGCTTGCCCCGCTCGTCGCGGACCGGTATCAGCCGGCCGGCCCTGTCACGCGGGGCGGAGACCTCGGCGGTGTCATTGCTGACCAGGCAGGTCTCGGAGGGCCGGCCGGGGTACGAGTCCCGGTAGCGGAGGCTGGTCGTCACCGTGGCGCCGCGCTGCAGATCTATCGGCATGGCCGGCCCCTGCCCCTTCCCGTCGGATTCCGGCCCCTTGCCGACATGCACCATCAGGTACGGGAAACCGTGGAAGACACAGGGCTGCGCCCCCTTGTTGACCACCGAGAGCCGGGCCTCCCGATGGGCGCTGCGCGGCACCTTCTTCAGCACCGTGAGCTTCCACCGCAGGCTTTTCGTCGTGCAGTTGGCATGCAGGGCCGCCATCCGGGCAGAGCCGCAGGCGACCGCGCCCAGGCCGAGGGTGACGGTCAAAGTGAGCGCGGCCGTGGTCGCCGCAAGAAGTGAGCGTCGCCGCACGACTCCCCCTGATTCGTTCTGGACACGGTTCCCTGCAAAGGAGGAAGCGTTTCATGCGTCCGGGGTTGCCTGTACCCGCGGGGTCGCGGTCCAGCCGACTGACGGCGGAAGGGCTCGCCGGGCCCTGTCCCCCTTGCCCGCACTACCTCTGCTCCATCACCGCGGCATCCTCCTCCGGCAGCCACCACCCCTCCCCCGGAAACGCCAACCAGCCACTCCGCCCGCCGAGTTTCCGTACGGCCGCCCGCAACGCCTCCAGCCCGGGATGGCGCAGCCCCCGCCGCCACACCATGGACACGGGCGACAACGGCACCGGATCGACCACCGGCCGCAACACCATGCCCGGCACCTCGATGAACTCCACGCTCGCCAGCACCGACCACCCCCGTTTCCGTACCACCCGGATGAATTCCTCCGACCCCTCGATCTCCGGAAAGGGCGCGGCCATCTTTATGCCCCGCCCCTCGAACAGCCGCGCCGCCAGATCCGTCCACTCGGCCGTCCCCGCGTTCCCGGCGCCCGCGTAGAGCGTCTCCCCGGCCAGCTCCGCGAGCGGCACGGCTGGCCGCGCGGCCAGCGGATGGTCCTCGCGCAGCAGCACCGCCATCGCTTCCAGCCGCACGGGCTGATGCGCGAGCCCGGCCCGTACGCCCGGCGGCAGCCCCGCGAACCTCCCGAACGACACATCCAGCCGCCCGGCCGCCAGCTCCCCCGCCGCCCCGGTCAGCCCGCTGTGAAAGCGGGCAACCAGCTCACAGCTCTCCGGCACCCGCGCCCGCGCCTCCTCCAGCACCCGGTACGCGGTCCCGATCGGCACCCCGACATCCACCAGCAGCGGCCGCTCGGCGTCGCCCCGGAACGCGGCGGCCAGCTCGTCCTGCGCGCTCAGCACCCGCCGCGCATACGGAAGCAGTCGCTCCCCCTCCACCGTCAGCCCCACCTGTCGCGTGGTCCGTACGAACAGACCGGCACCCAGCTCCCGCTCCAGCCGCCGGATATCGCGGCTCAGCGCCTGCTGGGCGACATACAGCCGCTGGGCGGCCCGGGTGAAATGAAGCTCCTCGGCGACGGCGACAAACGCCCGCAACAGCCGTGGCTCTATGTCATACGGCATCCCGCCGACCTCCCCTCCCACTGCACCACCGAACTAACAACCCAGATGCGTAAATCCCCGCCCACCAGGTGTTGGACGCCCCTCGGCCCCACCCGCGACCGTAGACGCATGATCCTCTTCCTCGCCTCCCGCCCCGTGACCGCACCCCCGGTACGCCCGGCCGCCGCCGCCCGGCGCGCACCCCGCCGCCGCCTCCCCCGTTTCCCCCGCTTCCGTCCTCTCGCCCCCTACCGCCGACTCTTCTCCCTCCCCGGCACCCGCGCTTTCACCGCCGCCAACCTGCTGGCCCGCCTCCCCATGGGCATGCTCAGCGTCAGCGCGGTCCTGATGATCGCCGGCACCCGCGGCTCCTACGCGCTGGCCGGGGCCGTCACCGCAACCGGCCTGGCGGCAACGGCGCTGATCGGCCCGCTGACCGCCCGCCTGGTCGACCGCCACGGCCAGGCCCGCATCGCCGTCCCGGCCACCGCCCTCGCCGTCCTCGGCTCCCTCTCCCTCCTCCTCTGCGTCCACTACGACGCCCCCACCTGGACCCTCTTCGCCTCCTACGCCGCCACCGCCACCACCCCCAACACCGGCGGCATGTCCCGCGCCCGCTGGGCCCACCTCTTCCACGACGACCCCGCCGCCCTGCACACCGCCAACTCCTTCGAACAGGCAGCGGACGAACTCTGCTTCATGCTCGGCCCCGTACTCGCCACCCTCCTGTGCACCGGCCTCTTCCCCGAGGCCGGCACCGCAGTGGCGGCAGCCTTCCTCCTCACGGGCGTCCTCCTCTTCGCCTCCCAGCGCCGCACCGAACCCCCCGTCAGCCCCACCCCCGGCTCACCCTCCGGTCCCTGCGGACTCTCCGCCTCGCCCGCCCGCTCCCGCTCACCGCTCCGGCTGCCCGGGCTGCCGCCGCTCCTCCTCACCTTCCTCTTCACCGGCGCCGTCTTCGGATCCCTGGAGGTCGTCACCATCGCCTACGCCGACGACCACGGCGTACGGTCCACCGCAGGCGCCATGCTCGCCCTCCAGGCAGCCGGCTCCTGCGCAGCGGGCCTGCTCTACGGCCTGCTGCGCCCGCCCCACGGGCCCGGTCGGCGCTCCCGCCGCTTCCGGCTCTGCGTCGGCGCAATGGCCACCCTGATGCCGCTCCCCCTCCTCGCCGCCCGGACCGGGAGTCTGACGGCACTGACCTGCGCCCTTCTCCTGGCAGGGATGGCCACCGCCCCGACCATGGTCACCGGCATGGGCCTGATCCAGTCCCGCACGCCGGCAGCCCAGTTGAACGAGGGCATGACCCTGGCCGTGACCGCCCTGCTGACCGGGATCGCCGCCGGTTCGGCAGCGGGCGGCTGGGCCGTGGACCACCTCTCCGGGCCGGCCCCTGGCCTTGGACTCGCCTATGCGGTCCCCGCCGCGGCCGCAGCCCTCGCCCTCACCATCGCGCTCCTCACCACCCGCCCCACCGGCACGGATGCATAAGGAGGCCGGGAGGGCCCGTGGAGATGCCGCCGCGTTCTGCTGTCCTCGTCGCTCTGTCATGTGACTGAGTGTGACGACGGCGGGGAGGCGATACATCAACCCACGGGTCTCATACCCAGGGCTGACCAACGGACCGACGGACAGGCGGGCAGGCAGCTGGGCAGGCAGGCGGGGCGGGCCCACAAAAAAGCCGTTGCCCCGCGAGGATCTCGCGGGGCAACGGCCTACATGGGATGAGTGGAGATGGCGGGAATCGAACCCGCGTCCAACGGTGCAGAATCAGGGCTTCTCCGAGTGCAGTTCGCTGCGATTTTCTCGGCCCCGGAGATCACGCGAACAAGTCTCCGACGGGCTCAGTCACTGTTTGATTTCCTCCTGGCCCCCGTGACCGGGGTCAGAAGTTTAGTTCCCTAGCTGATGCCAGGATCCGGGTCGGGAACATCCCCGGGCTGACACTTCGCAGGTCGCTACTTAGGCAGCGA
The DNA here is from genome assembly GCF_001294335.1 of Streptomyces chattanoogensis. Classification (GTDB taxonomy): domain Bacteria; phylum Actinomycetota; class Actinomycetes; order Streptomycetales; family Streptomycetaceae; genus Streptomyces; species Streptomyces chattanoogensis. Next base: position 66,153 of record NZ_LGKG01000068.1, on the reverse strand, counting down.
GGGCGAAGGAATCGCGCTTGGTGTTGGCGATTATTGGTTGCGACATATGGTTAACGAGATCATTGCCGCTTCCTCGACTCGCTTCCCCTGCTTCGACATCCGCTGTCGAAACCGATCATCCCCATGTTGATTTATCAATCCGGCGCCCGCACGGGGCACCCGCACCCTCCGTGGGGTGCTGAGCCATCGTACGTGAACAACACACGCCGTTGCCAGCGTATTCCCCGGCAGGGCCGTCGCAGCCCCGCCGGCACCGCTCTTGCGGCAGGTCCGGCCAGGAGCCGGTGATCAGGCCCGCTGGCGGCGCCGGGCCGCCGAGACGGCGCGCTCCGCCTCCCGGCGGTCCTGCTGTTCGCGGAGGGTCTGGCGCTTGTCGTATTCCTTCTTACCCCTGGCCAGCGCGATCTCGACCTTGGCGCGGCCGTCCTTGAAGTAGAGGGCCAGCGGCACGATCGTGTGGCCGGTCTCCTGGGTCTTGGATTCCAGCTTGTCGATCTCGTAGCGGTGCAGCAGCAGCTTCCGCTTGCGGCGGGCGCTGTGGTTGGTCCAGGTCCCCTGGGCGTATTCGGGGATGTGGACGTTGTGCAGCCAGGCCTCATTACGGTCGATCTGGACGAATCCGTCCACCAGCGATGCCCGGCCCTGCCGCAGCGACTTCACCTCGGTGCCGGTGAGCACCAGGCCACACTCATAGGTGTCCAGAATGTGGTAGTCGTGCCGTGCCTTCTTGTGCTGCGCCACGAGCTTGCGCCCGGGGTCCTTGTCCTTGCCCTTTTGCTTTGTCTGCTTAGTCATCGTGTTGCCATTTTCGCACTACGCCCCCGTGCCGAGGCCACTCAATACTGTGCGGGCCCGTTTTTCCGCGCCGTTCTCGGCGATCAGGTCGGGGGTGATGCCCTGGCCGTCGACGGCCCGGCCGGAGGGGGTGCGGTAGTGGCCGACGGTGAGCTCGGCGACCGAGCCGTCGGGGAGGCGGCTGGGCATCTGGACCGAGCCCTTGCCGAAGGTCGGGGAGCCGACGACGATCGCCCGGCCGCGGTCCTGGAGGGCGCCGGCCAGGAGTTCGCCGGCGCTCATCGTGCCGCCGTCGACGAGGACGACGAGGGGGATACGGGTGTTCCCGCCGCGGTCGGCGTAGAGGGCGCGCTGGCTGCCCCGGACGTCGTACGTGGCGACCAGGCCGCCGTCCAGGAAGGCGGAGGCGGAGGCGACGGACTCGGTGACCAGGCCGCCGGTGTTGCCCCGCAGGTCGAGCAGCAGGCCGGTGTGTGAGGAGACGCGGCGCACCGCACGGCGCACGGCCTCGCCGGTGCCCTGGGAGAACGCGGCGACCTTGATGCGGGTGGGGCGGCCGGCGGAGCGGTCGACGGTGACGTTCTGGGTGCTGAGGCGGGTGCGCCGGAGGGTCACGGTCCAGTGGCGGGGACCGCGCTGGAGGTCCAGCTTCACGGGGGTGCCGACGCCCGCGGCGGGGCGGCGGGCGTCGCCCCGCAACCGGGAGACGATGTCGGTGACCGGCCGCCCCTGTACGGCCAGGCCGTCGATCGCCCGCAGCAGATCACCTGCGGCGATACCGGTCCGCGCGGCGGGGCTGCCGGGCTGGAGCCGCGACACCTGGATCCGGCCGCCGCTGCCCTGCCGTACCCACAGGCCGACGCCGACGTAGGAGCCGTCCAGCTGCTGCTCGAAGTCCTTGAACTCACCGGGGGTGTAGATCGTCGACCATCTGTCGCCGCTGCGGCTGACGACGTCGGCGGCGGCCTCGGAGCCGGATTTGCCGTCCTCCATGGCCTGGGCCGCGGCGCGTTCGACGGCCGCGCGGTCGGCGGTGCGGCCCGTGGGGGCGGCACCGGTGACCGTCGTGCCGGCCCCTGTGCGCTCCACGGCGCCCTCGGCCCGCTCGCCCCAAGTGCCGGTCGCCACACCGGCGGCGAGCACACCCGCGAAGATCAACGTCAGGGCCGCCCCGCGGCGAATGCGGCGGGGCCGGTCGTACGAACACGGGCCCGACATGCCGGTGAGTCTAGGGCAGAAAGGGGCGCCGTACGGCGAGTTGACCGTACGGCGCCCTTGGCAAAGCTCACACCTTGAGGTACTTGCGCAACGCGAAGAATGCGGCGAGGGCAGGCATCAGCAGGCCGATCAGGAGGACCAGCGGCAGCACCTGTGCCACCGAGTCCCAGCCGATGAAGTTGATGACCTGGATCTTGTCGGCCAGCCAGTTGTTGATGAGGATGGCCTTGCCGCCGACGATCAGCACACAGGCGAAGGCGGCGCCGAGCAGGCCCGCGATGGCGGCCTCCAGGATGAACGGCATCTGGATGTAGAAGCTGGACGCCCCCACCAGCCGCATGATCCCGGTCTCCCGCCGTCTGCTGAACGCCGACACCCGGACGGTGTTGACGATCAGCAGCAGCGCAACGATCAGCATCAGCGCCATGACCCCGATCGCTGCCCAGTTCATGCCGTTGAGGAGGTTGAACAGGGGCTCAACGGTGTCCCGTTGGTCCTGCACCTCCTGGACGCCGGGGCGCTCGGAGAAGGCCGACTTGATGACCTCGTACTTCGTGGGGTCCTTGAGCTTGACCCGGAAGGACTCCGGCAGCTGGTCGGGCGTCACCAGCCCGGCGACGGGCGTGTCGCCGAACTGCTCCTTGTAGTGCTTGTACGCCTGGTCGCTGGTCTCGTGCTGCACACTCTGCACGATCTTCAGATTGTGCAGCTCGGCCAGGATGTCGTTCTTCTGCTGCTGGGTGGCCGCACCCTTGGCGCAGTTGGCACCCGTGTCGGCGTCGTTCTTGTTGCAGAAGAAGATGGAGACGTTGACCTTGTCGTACCAGTAGCCCTTCATCGTGCTGACCTGGTCGCGCATCAGCAGCGAGGCGCCGAACAGGCCCAGTGAGAGGGCGACGGAGACGATGACGGCGAAGGTCATCGTGAGGTTTCGGCGGAGACCGACGCCGATCTCCGACAGGACGAACTGGGCGCGCATGGCGTCCTTTCAGTGCTGGGGGCCGTACACGCTTAGTGCTGGTAGCCGTAGACGCCACGCGACTGGTCGCGGACGAGCCGGCCCTTTTCGAGTTCCATGACGCGCTTGCGCATCTGGTCGACGATCTGCTGGTCGTGGGTGGCCATGACCACCGTTGTACCGGTCCGGTTGATCCGGTCCAGCAGCTTCATGATGCCGACCGAGGTCTGCGGGTCGAGGTTACCGGTGGGCTCGTCCGCGATGAGCAGCATCGGGCGGTTGACGAAGGCCCGCGCGATGGCGACGCGCTGCTGCTCACCACCGGAGAGTTCGCCGGGCATACGGTCCTCCTTGCCGCCGAGGCCGACGAGTTCGAGGACCTCGGGAACCGTCTTGCGGATCTGTCCGCGCGGCTTGCCGATGACCTCGAGCGCGAAGGCGACGTTCTGCCCCACCGTCTTGTTGGGGAGCAGCCGGAAGTCCTGGAAGACGGTGCCCACCTGGCGCCGCATCTGCGGGACCTTCCAGTTGGACAGCTTGGCGAGGTCCTTGCCCAGTACGTGCACGGCGCCATGGCTGGCGCGCTCCTCGCGCAGGAGCAGACGCAGGAAGGTGGACTTACCGGAGCCCGAGGAACCCACCAGGAAGACGAACTCGCCGCGTTCGATCTCCAGGGAGACATCCCTGAGGGCGGGGCGGTTCTGCTTCGGGTAGGTCTTGGAGACGTTGTCGAATCGGATCACAGATGCACCACGGTCGACCTGGGTAGGGGCACGGGTTGCCGTGTTGCGGCTCCCGTCGGTGTGCGTGACCCTACGCGAACCTCGTGTCGTGGTGCAGTCGGCGCAGGGGGTTGGTGCGTTTATTCACGGTCATTCACGGCATCTAGCTGGACAATCGCGGCATCTGGGCGGACCGTCGTGGTGGACCGCCGGGCAAAAGGAGCAGAATTCCGCGGGGCGCGCCGTTTCGCCGGGAAGCTGGCACAGTGGTAGGGGGAACCAATGCGCCTTCCGGTGCGTTGGCGCAGTGGAGAAGGAGGTCGCATGACGTACGACCGATTGGTGTGCGCCAACTGCGCGGCCCCTGTGAGCGAGGGCCGCTGCCCTGTGTGCCGGTCCAGCAGGGAACGGCTGCAGCAGCAGGACGGGATATTCGGCCAGCTCAGCCCCGTGACCCTGGTGGCCCTGCTGATCGCGCTGGTCGCGGTCGCGGCGCTGCTCCACCAGGCCGTCTGAGCGGGGGCGCGGGGCGCCGGGGCGTGTGTCGTCACCGAGTGCGACCGCATGGGTGTGTACCGATGAGTACGCCCGGAGGAACGCCGGAGGGCCCGGGGTGCCGATGCACCCCGGGCCCTCCGTTACTGCGTGTCAGCGTCAGGCCGCGGCCGCGCCGCCACCGTTCTTGTTGATCAGACGGGGCAGCATACGGAAGCCCACACCGCCCGCGATCATGGTTGCCGCACCGACCAGCAGGAAGGTCGTGCCGGAGGAACCGGTCTCGGCCAGCTCGCCCTTCGGCTTCTGCTTGGCCTGGCCGGGGGTGTCGGACATGCCTTCCTTGCCCTTGCCCGGCTGCTCGATGGGCTTGGAGCCCTCGTTGTCGGTGCCGGTGCCGGTGCTGTCGCCACCGGTGGTGCTGCCGCCGGTGGCGCCACCGCCGCCGGTGCTGCTGCCGCCGGTGTGACCGCCGGTGCTGCCGCCGTTCTGGCCGCCGCTGTGACCGCCGGTGCTGCCGCCGTTCTGGCCGCCGCTGTGACCACCGGTGGTGCCGCCGTTGTCACCACCGGTCGTGCCGCCGTTGTCACCACCAGTGGTGCCGCCGTTGTCACCACCGGTCGTGCCGCCGTTGTCACCACCAGTGGTGCCGCCGTTGTCACCACCAGTGGTGCCGCCGTTGTCACCACCGGTCGTGCCGCCGTTGTCACCACCGGTCGTGCCACCATCGCTGGTGCCGCCGTCGACCAGACCGCCGAGAGCGCCGCCGGTGGTGTCGTCACCGCCGGTGTCACCACCCGTGTCGCCGCCCGTGTCGCCGCCGGTGTCACCACCGGAGTCGCCACCGCCGAACAGCCCGCCGATGATGCCGCCGATGATGCCGCCGTCATCCTGGCCGGAGCCCGGACCGCCGGTCTCGGCCGCGGAGGCGGCGCCCGCGGCGGTGAGCGACGCACCCGCCGCGATCACCGCACTGGCCGCAATGCGCGCTACGCGCAGCCGCGTCTTCTTCGTCATGTACTGCTACCCCCAGTAGCTGAACTCGTCATTGGAGCACCGCTGTAAGGGGCGACGGGCCGATGGGGGTACGCGAGTCGCGGCCCGGCACAACAGGCAGGCCACTCATTCTCCCCGTTCATACACGCGCCCCAGACATACGCATGCCGCGCCCAGCCTTCCCAGTTCGGCCAACATCGTCAAGGTCGAATAAAGTCTCGATGCCCGAATTGCTGGGAGTTGGGCGGTACATGGACATACGACTGTGACCAAAGCCCCGAACGAAAAACAACTGCCTCCCCGGGGGAGGCAGTTGTTCCGGGGCCGGAGCGGCTACTTCTCCTGCTGCTTGCGCCAGCGGATCCCGGCCTCCAGGAAGCCGTCGATGTCGCCGTCCAGGACCGCGGAGGGGTTGCCGACCTCGAACTCGGTGCGCAGGTCCTTGACCATCTGGTACGGGTGCAGGACGTAGGAACGCATCTGGTTGCCCCAGGAGTTGCCGCCGTCGCCCTTGAGGGCGTCCATCTTGGCCTGCTCCTCCTGGCGGCGGCGCTCGAGGAGCTTGGCCTGGAGGACGTTCATCGCGGAGGCCTTGTTCTGGATCTGCGAGCGTTCGTTCTGGCAGGAGACGACGATGCCGGTCGGGATGTGCGTCAGCCGGACCGCGGAGTCCGTGGTGTTCACACCCTGGCCACCGGGGCCGGAGGAACGGTAGACGTCCACCCGCAGATCGGACTCGTCGATCTCGACATGGTCGGTCTTCTCGACGACGGGCAGCACCTCGACACCGGCGAACGACGTCTGGCGGCGGCCCTGGTTGTCGAACGGCGAGATGCGCACCAGGCGGTGCGTGCCCTGCTCGACGGAGAGGGTGCCGTAGGCGTACGGGACCTGGACGGCGAAGGTGGTCGACTTGATGCCGGCCTCTTCGGCGTACGAGGTCTCGTACAGCTCGGTCTTGTAGCCGTGGCGCTCGGCCCAGCGCAGATACATCCGCTGCAGCTTCTCGGCGAAGTCGGCGGCGTCCACTCCGCCGGCCTCGGCGCGGATGTTGACCAGCGCCTCACGGGCGTCGTACTCGCCCGACAGCAGCGTGCGGACCTCGAGCTCGTCCACCGCCTTGCGGACCGACTCGAGCTCCGCCTCGGCCTCGCCGCGGGCGTCCTCGTCGCCCTCGGCCTCGGCGAGCTCGAAGAGCACCTCGAGGTCGTCGACCCGGCCGCGCAGCTCGTCGGCTCGGCGCAGCTGGCCCTGGAGGTAGGACAGCTGGCTGGTGATCTTCTGGGCGTTCTCCACGTCGTCCCACAGGGACGGCGCCGCGGCCTGCTCCTCGAGCACGGCGATATCGGCCCTCATCTTGTCGAGGTCCAGGACGGCCTCGATCGACCCCATGGTCGAGGAGAGGGACTTCAGCTCTTCGGATACATCGACGACTGCCACGCACCCAGCCTAACGGCTACCGCCGACAGTGTGTCCCGGCCGGGGCCGCCGGATCCTCCCGGACTCCGCCGCGGGGCCGGAAGGGTCCGGGAAGGTCCGGCAGGATCCGGGGGCGCTCACGGTGTGCCGGGCCGGTGGACGCCCGGCCTGGCGTCGCCGGGCTCCTCGTCGCCGGTGGCCAGCCAGCTGCCGAGGCCGACCGCGGCGAGGACCGCCGCGCCGACCGCGCCGAGCTTCAGCCGGCGGCGGCGCACCGCCTCCGCGGAGGAGCGGTGCCGCGCCGAGCCCGCCCGGCGCTCACCGGCGACCCTGGGGGTACGGGCGGTGCCGTGCGCGCCGCCCGCGAGCTCGTCCGGGCCCGGAACGCGCATGCTGGTGTGCGTCTCCCGGTTGGAGTCCGGCTTCGCGCCCTGGACCAGGGGGACCGCGCCGCGCGGCGGGGTGTCCTCCGCCCGGGCGGCCGACGGATAGTCGCGGGCCCCGGCGGCGGCCGCGCTCTCCACGTCGTCCTCGGGCTGGTCGCTCTCGGGCTCGTCGATGTCCAGGGGCGGGATCCCGGCCAGGCCGGGCAGCAGCTCGCGCAGCCGGGCGGCGAGCTCCGGGGCGCGCAGCCGGGACGCGGGCGCCTTGGCCAGGCACTGGACCAGCAGCTGCCACAGCTCGTCGGGGATCCCGGGCAGCGGCGCGACACTCTCGGTGACATGGCGGCGCAGTACGGCCCCGGGGTGGCCGCCGCCGAACGGGGTGAAGCCGGCGAGCAGCTCGTACAGGACGGTGGCCAGGGCGTAGACGTCGACGGAGGCACGCGGCGGCAGGCCCTCGATGATCTCCGGGGCGAGGTAGTCGGGGGTTCCGATGACCTTGGTGGAGCGGGTGCCGCCCGGCGCGTCCACCAGGCGCGCGATGCCGAAGTCGGTGAGCAGCGCGGGGTGCGCGCCGCCGGGGCCGAGCGGTCCCTGCATGTCCAGGAGGACGTTCTCGGGCTTGACGTCGCGGTGCACGATCCGCTCGGCGTGCGCGGCGGCGAGGCCGTCGGCGACATCGGCGACTATGGCGACGGCGGCCTCGGGGGCCAGCCGCCGCTCGCGCTCCAGGCGGGTGCGCAGGTCCGTGCCCCGTACGAGATCCATGACCAGCGCCAGGTCGTTGCCGTCGACGACCAGATCGCGGACGCCGACGACATGCGGGTGCTCCAGGCTCAGCAGCGCCGTCCGCTCCTGTACGAAGCGGCCGACGAGCTCCTGGTCGGAGGCGAGATCCTCACGCAACAGCTTGATGGCCACGGCCCCCTCGGGACCCTCGCCCAGCCATACCGTGCCGGCACTGCCGCGCCCCAGGATCTGGTGGGCGGTGTACCGGCTGCCGATCTTCCGTGCCAAGACTGCTCCGACGTGTCGGGCCCCCGAGCGTCCTGCGGGGGCTGAAGTTGGCGTCAAAGCTACGCGGATGCCAAGGGGTTCAGTGCCCCCGACAGCCGCATCCTTCACTTCTGTGCGCGAAATCGCCCGACAGAAGTCGACAAATCCATACGACGGGCGGTGGCCGGGCCCTGGGAGGGGCCCGGCCACCGGTCACGGCTTGCCGCTGATCAGATCTTCACCCCGTCGATGAAGTCCTTCACGCTGGTGATGATGTCGCCGATCTGGGCGAAGAAGCCCTTGGTGGTGCCGATCCACTCCTGGAGCGGGGTCAGCTCCCAGATCAGCCAGCTCGCGACGAACAGTATGAGCAGGGTGAACAGGCAGCCCTTGAGACAGCCCAGCCCCGGGATCTTCATGGGGTTGGCGCTGCGCTGCCGGGGCTCGCGGCGGGGCCGGGGCTCCGGGGCGGGCGGGCGCTGGGGCTCGTAGCGCTGCGGCGGGGGCTCCTGGCGGCGCTGCGGGGCCGGGCGCTGCTGCTGGGCGTACTGCGGCGGCGGCTGCTGCCGGCCGTACGGAGGCTGCTGCGGCTGCTGCTGCGGAGCCGGGCGGCGCTGGGGGCGACGGCGCAGCGGGTCGTCGCCCGGGTCCAGGTACTGCTGCACCTGGGTCTGTTCGTTGCGGTCGCGGGCGGCGCGCAGCTGGGACTCCCAGGGATGCGGCCCCTCCGGCTCCTGGGGGCCGCCCGGGGGCGCGCCCATCGGCATCGGGGGCATCGCCCGGGTGGGGTCCGCGTCCCCCTGGCCGTAGCCCTGGCCGCCGGGCGCCCCGGTGGAGGGCAGCACGCTGGTGGCCGCGGCCGGGTCGTACGAGCCGGCGTGGGACGGCAGGACCTGGGTGGGGTCGGCGTCGCCGCCGCCCTGGCCGCCCTCGGTGCCGGGGACCGTGGTGGGTGCCGGGTCGGGTGCGAGCAGTGCGGCGACGCCGAGGGCGGCCTCGGCCTCCGCCGGGGTGGCGTGCACGCCGACGCCGGCCGCGACGGTGCGCAGCGCGCGGGCGAGGTTCTCGGCGCTGGGGCGCTCCTCGGGGCGCTTGCGCAGACAGCGCTCTATCACCGTCCACAGGGGCTCGGGGAGGGTGCCGGGGCGGCGCGGCTCCTCGCTCAGGTGGCGGTGCAGCACCTCCAGGGCGGTCTGTCCGGCGAACGGCGGACGGCCGGTGACCAGCTCGTACAGCAGGATTCCGGCGCCGTAGATGTCGACGGCGGAGGTCTGCGGGCGGCCCTCGGCGGACTCCGGCGCCACATAGGCGGGGGTGCCGACGAACTCGTGGGTGCGGGTCAGGCCCGGGGAGTCGGCCAGGCGGGCGATGCCGAAGTCGGTCAGCATCGGGTGCATCTCGCTGCTGCCGTCGGAGCCGGCGAGGAGGACGTTGGCGGGCTTGAGGTCCCGGTGCACGACGCCGTCGGCGTGGCTGGCCGCCAGGGCGTCGGCGATCTGGGCGGTGAGCAGGGCGGCGGCCACCGGGCTGAAGGGGCCGTTGTCGCGCAGGTAGCGGTGCAGGTCGGGGCCGTCGACCAGATCCATCACCAGGGCGAGCAGATCGCCCTCCACGACCAGGTCGCGGGTGCGGACGATATTGGGGTGGGTGAGCCGCAGCAGGACGGAGCGCTCCCGCAGGAAGCGCATCACCACGTCCGCGTCGTTCGCCAGCTCCTCCTTGAGGACCTTGATCGCGACGGTTTCGCCGGGCTCGCCGGCCACGGCGGCTTCCGCGCCCGCCGTCTCCCTCTGGCGGGCACGCCAGACGGTGCCCGTGGCGCCGCGTCCCAGCGGCTCCTCGAGCAGGTACTTGCTGCCTACCGGCCGCACGTCATGCGCTCCCTGTCGTGGTGGATCTGTGGTGGAACTGTCGCCCGGCCCGCCGGTCAGGCCCAGGTGGGCGATCACGGCGTGGCCCACGGGCCGTCCGACCCACTGTAGGCCGTCGGCCGTGATCCACGGCCCGGCGCCGGGCAAGGCTTGTCGGGAAGACGCGAGTTCCGGGCGGATGGTTGCGGCCGGCCGCCGGACTGTGCGCGCGGCGGCCGCGGCGTGCGGTCCCTGCCACACCGGCGGCTGATCACGGCAGTCGAATTCAGGCCGTTCGGCGCGCGCAACCCGGCACTTTTTCGTCCTTAGAAGACCAATCAAGATCACCAAGCGACGGTCGGCGGGCGTGTTGTCAGTGGCAGGTGCGAGGATGCCCCCAGCACGCATTGTGGTGGGGGCGCGCGCTCTCCGTCGCGACGTGGGCTTGGGACTTGTACGTGCCGACGTGCTCGGGCGCGGTGGGGGGCGAGCGGAGCCCCTGCCGGATTCCCGGCAGAAGGGACCGTTGACGGCGATGCAGATCCGGCTGACCGTCCTCGGGCCGCGCAGCGGCCACACCACACGGGCCTGCGACGTGCTCGTGACGGCCCCTGCCGGGACCGCCCTGGCGTCGGTCGCGGGCTCCCTCGCCTCCTCGGTGGCCGGCCCGGGCGCGGACGCGGGCGGCGCCGGCGGCGGTCCTGTCGTGCTGTACGCGGGCAATGAGCGGCTCGATCCGCAGCGCGCGGCGATCGGCGAGCCCCCGCTGATCGACGGCGCGGTGCTCTCCCTCCAGGGCCCCGGCCCCGCTCCGGCACACGGCCTGCCGCACGGCCCGGCCCGGCTGCGGGTCGTCTCGGGCCCCGATGCCGGCGGCGTCCATCTGCTGCACGGCGGCCAGATCCGTATCGGCCGCTCCGCCGACGCCGACGTCCCCCTGGACGACCCGGACGTCTCCCGGCTGCACTGCGCGGTGACGGTCGAGCCGGACGGCTCGGTGTACGTCGCGGACCTGCGCTCCACCAACGGCACCGCCGTCGACGGCGTCGACCTGGGCGAACAGCCCGCCCCGCTGCGGCCCGGCGCCCTGCTGCGGGTCGGCGAATCCGCCCTCCGCCTCCAGGCCTCCCCCGGCGGCCCGGACCCGGCACTGCCCGCCGCCCCCGACGGCGAGGGGCAGCTGCGGGTCGTCCCGGGGGCGGCAGGCATCCCCCCGCAGAGCCGGGAGTGGGCGAGCGACGCTGCGGCCGCTGCCACGGCAGGGGCGCGGTACTCCACCGGGGACGGCCCCGGGGAAGGGCGGCCGTGGGAGGGCCCCTACGGCGCCCAGGCCCCGGCCGCCGTCCCCTTCCCCCCGGCCGCACCTCCCGCCCGCGCACCGCTGAGCGGGCCCGTACACCAGGACCCGCCCCTGCGCGGTTCGGCTCCCGATGGCGGACCGCGGGCCGGCGGCGCGGGGCAGCCGGCCCCCGCGTACGGCCTCCGGGACCACGGCCCGTCCCACCAGGACGGCACCCACGCCGGGCAGCAGCAGCTGGCGCCCACCGACACCGCCAGGACCGCCCGCCGGGGCGGCATCGGCGCCTGGGCGCGGCGGCTGGCCGGCGGCCGCTATGCGGCGGAGCGGCCGGAGGACGCCGGCGCGGCGCCCGCGGACCCGGCGGCCGGGACGTCCGGGGACGATTCCGGCGCTGCGACGACCACCGGATCGCACGACCGCTGGCCGGATGCCGCCGCCGTCCTCTTGACGGCGCTCGGTCCCGGCCCCCGCCTGTGGGAGCGCGGCCGGGACCACCCCGATGCGCTGGCCGTCCGGCTGGGGACGGCCAGCAGGGACGGCGGCCGGATCGCCGCGCCGGTCACCGTCGAGCTGTGCCGGGCGGGCTCGCTGGGCCTGGCCGGGCCGCGCGAGCGGCTGACCGGGCTGGCCCGCGCCACCGTCGCCCAGCTCGCCGCCCTGCACTCCCCCTCCACCCTCGAGATCGTGCTGATCGCCACGGACCGGGCGCGCGGCACCGAGGAGCGGGTGGCCGACTGGTCCTGGCTGGGCTGGCTGCCGCATGTCCGCCCGGACCGCGGCCAGGACTGCCGGCTGCTGCTCGCCTACGACAAGGAGCAGGCCGCGGCCCGTACGGCCGAGCTGGTGCGCCGCCTGGACGACGGTCCGCTCGGGACGGACTGGGCCAGCGCCGACCGCGCCGAGGTGGCCGCCGCCGCGGCCCGCCACCAGGGCCCGTACACCGTTGTGATCGTGGACGGCGACCTCGGCTCGTCGGAGCTGCGCGAGCGCGCGGCCCGGCTCGCGGCGGGCGGCCCGGCGGCCGGGATCCATCTGCTCTGTCTGGCGGAGACCCCCGCCGCCTCCCCCGCCTTCCCGCTGGCCGCGACGTACGAGGCCGCCCGGAAGGCGTCGCCCGCCTTCGGTGAGTGCGGGGCGGTGGCGGTGCTCAGCGGTGATGTGGCCACGGCGCTGCGGGTGGTGCAGCCCGGTTCCGGGCCGAACGGCACGGTCGCGGCGTTGGACGCGGTCTCCGTCGCCTGGGCCGAGCGGTTCGCCCGTGCGCTGGCGCCGCTGCGCGAGGCCGAGACGACGGCCACCGACGGCGGCCGTCAGACGCACCGCGCGGCCGCCCCGCTGCCCGAGGCGTCCCGGCTGCTGGACGAGCTGGGGCTGGCCCGCGCCACCCCCGCGTCGCTGATGGCGCGCTGGGCCGCCGCCCTGGACACGGACCGGCCGAGCACGCCGGCGGTGCTCGGCGCGGGACCGCACGGCCCGCTGGCCGCGGATCTCGCCGCCGACGGCACCCACCTCCTCCTGGAGGGCGCGGCGGCCACCGGCAAGACGGAGCTGATGCGTTCGCTGGCCGCCGCGCTCGCCGCCGCCGACCGCCCCGATCTGCTGTCGCTGGTCCTCGTCGACGGCGGCGGCAGCGAACGCGGCGAGGGGCTGCGGATGTGCACGGATCTGCCGCATGTCACGACGTATCTGGCGGCCTCGGACCCGGTCCGGATGCGGGAGTTCGCCCAGGCGCTGTCCTCGGAGCTGAAGCGGCGCGCGGAAATACTGGGCGGCACGCCGTTCGCCGAGTGGCGCGCCAAGCATCTGCCGGCCCCGCGGATCATCGCCCCGCGCCGCTCCACCGAATCGGGTGACACTCCGCAGGAACTTCTCACGCTCCGTAATCGTTGCCGTGATAAGGAAGGAGGCGGCGGGGCGGCGGACACCTCGGGCACCGGCACCCTGCGGCTGCGGGCACCCGGCGGGGCACCGGCCGCGGAGGACCAGGCGCCGCCGATGCCGCGGCTGTTCGTGCTGGTCGACGACTTCGACGCGCTGGTGGCCCCGGCGCTGGGCAGTACGGGCCGGCCGGCCGCCGGTTCGGTGGTGCGGGCGCTGGAGGCGGTCGCCCGGGACGGTGCGGCGCTGGGCGTTCATCTCATAGCGGCGACCGGCCACCCGGACCGCACGGCGGAGACCGCGACCGGCGAACGGGCCCGGCTGCGCGTCCGGCTGGGCCCCGCCGCCGGTTCCGCCGAGCCGGTGCCGCCGGGCCGCGGCCTGCTGGACCGGGCGGCGGACGGCTCCTCGACCCCGTTCCAGGCGGGCCGGGTGACGGGCCGGATACCCCGTACGTCCACCCTGCGTCCGACGGTCGTGCCGCTGGAGTGGCAGCGGATGGGTGACCCGCCGGCCCGGCGCCCGCTGCGCGAGCTGGGCAACGGCCCGACGGATCTGGCCCTGCTGGCCAGCGCCCTGCAGCGGGCCGGGCAGTCGTTGGGAGCGCCCCCCGCCGCGCCGCTGGTGTGAGCCGCGGCGCCGCCGGGGGGGGGCGCGAGTGCGAGGGGGCGGGCGCGTCCATGGCGCCCACAGCTATGTGCCCACAGCTATGTGTGGCTGTGGGCGGCCGCCCCCTGCCGTGGTGCCGGTTCCGGCCTGTCGGGTTCGGTCTGTCGGGTCGGCAAGGCACGGCAGTCCCGCGGGTTCGCGGGCCCTGGATTCCCGGCCCGTCCCGCCCCGTAGGCCGTAACAGCCCCATCACGAAAGGCCAGTTGCGGACGGACGCGGTATTGCGGCGCCGGGGATCCCGGCGTAGACCTGTCGCACACCGCGGAGTCGCACGACGCGGAGCGCACCGGGCGCGAACGCCGCCCGGTGCCGCGAAGCCACCGGAGATCCAGAAGACCACCGGAAATCCACCGGAAGAGCACCGACGGGCACCACCGCACCACCGCACCGGCACCACCGCACGCACGGCAGGCCACGCACGGCAGGCGCAGCGATAAGGGGCTACGGGGATGCGCACACGATTCGACCGCACGGCTGGACGCGTCACGACCACCCTCGCGGCGGGGGTCGCGCTCGCCCTCGCGCTGACGGCCTGCGGCGGCAGCAAGGACGACGCACGCGGCAGCGGCGGCAAGGGCGGCAGCACCGCCCCCACCGTCCGGCTGCCCAAGCTGAACGGGCAGAAGATCCAGGTCACCGCGGTCTGGACGGGCCCCGAGCGGGAGAACTTCGTCAAGGTGCTGGACGAGTTCGAGAAGCGCACCGGTGCCACGGTCGACTTCGTGCCCAGCGGCGACGACATGGCCGGGTTCATCGGCTCCAAGATCGCGGGTGGCGGCCCGCCGGACGTTGCGATGCTCCAGCAGGTCGGCGTGCTCAACGAGTTCGCGCAGAAGGGCTGGCTCAAGCCGCTCGGCACCACCGCCAAGGAGCAGCTCGCGAAGAACTACACCAAGGGCTGGCAGGATCTGGGCGCCCACAAGGGCACGCAGTACGGCGTGTATTTCAAGGCCAGCAACAAGTCGCTGGTCTGGTACAACGCCAATGCCTTCGACAATGCGGGCGTCGGCGCGCCGAAGAACTGGCAGGAATTCCTCAAGGCCGCGCAGACGGTTTTCGATTCGGGTGTGGCGCCGGTCTCGGTGGGCGGATCGGACGGCTGGACGCTGACCGACTGGTTCGAGAACGTCTATCTTTCGCAGGCGGGTCCGGAGAAATACGACCGGCTGGCGCAGCACAGGATCAAGTGGACCGATCCTTCGGTGAAGCGGGCGCTGACCACGCTGGCGCAGCTCTTCGGCCGTAAGGATCTGCTGGCGGGCGGCAATTCCGGTGCCCTGCAGACGGACTTTCCCACATCGGTGACGCAGACCTTCAGCGGCGGCGATGCGCCCAAGGCCGCGATGGTCTCCTCGGCGGATTTCGCCGCGGCCAATATCGCGCAGACCCGGGCCAAGGTGGGCAGTGATGCCAAGGTCTTTCCGTTCCCGGCGGTGGGTGCCAAGTCGCCGGTGGTGACCGGTGGCGATGTGGCGGTGGCGCTCAAGGACAACAAGGCGTCCCAGGCGTTGCTGGCGTTTTTGGCGTCGACGGACGCGGCCAAGATCTGGGCGCAGGCGGGCGGCTTCCTTTCGCCCAACAAGGAGCTGGACCAGGCGGCGTACGCCAATGAGGTGATGCGCACGATCGCCAGGGCGCTGATCGCGGCGGGGGACGATTTCCGCTTCGACATGTCCGACCAGGCGCCGGCCTCGTTCGGCGGCAAGCCGGGGCAGGGCGAGTGGAAGGACCTGCAGGACTTCCTCAAGAACCCCAAGGACATCGCGGGGACACAGGCGCAGCTGGAGAAGGACGCCGCGAAGTCGTTCGGGCGCTGACCGGAAGCCGTTCGGGCACCGAGCCGAGTGAACCGACCGACGAGTGAGCCGGCCGACGAGTGAGCCGGCCGAGAAGTCCGCCTCGAGGAACGGGCCTGGGGGGCCGTCACGATGAGCGATGCAGAAGCCGTAGCCAGACATCACCGGGCGGGCCGGCGCGGCAAGCGGGCGGGCCGGGGCGTGACGGGCACCCGCCGCTGGGTGGCGGCCGTCTTTCTGCTGCCGGCCCTGGTGCTGCTCGGTGCGCTGGTCGTCTATCCCATCGTCTTCTCCGTCTACCGCAGTCTGTTCGACGCGTCCGGCGACGGCTTCGTGGGGCTGGGCAATTACGGCGCGATGTTTTCGGACGACGCGATCCGTACCGCGCTGCGGAACAACGTCATCTGGGTCGTGGTCGCGCCGACCGTGTCGACGGCCCTGGGGCTGATCTTCGCGGTGCTGACCGAGCGGATCCGCTGGGGCACCGCCTTCAAGCTGGTCGTCTTCATGCCGATGGCGATCTCCATGCTGGCGGCGGGCATCATCTTCCGGCTGGTGTACGACCAGGCCCCGGAGCGCGGGGTCGCCAATGCGGTGTGGGTGAGCGTGCACGACACGTTCGCCGAGCCCGCGCCGTTCCCGGGCGCCAAGCCCCGGCCGAACTCCGGTCTGCGGCCGTCCGGCGGCGGGGCGTTCACCACGAAGTCGGCCGTACGGGCGGGGGCTTCGGGTTCCTCGGCGTCGTCGGGACCGTCGGGGTCGTCGGCGGATCTGCCGCTGGTGGCCGTCCGGCAGAGCGATGTCCGGGACGCGAAGCCGGCGGCCGTCGCCCAGCCGCAGCCCGGCAAGATCACCGGGACGGCCTGGCTGGACTTCACCCGTGGGGGCGGCGGGCGGCCGAAGGTGATCGACGGCAATGAGAAGGCGCTGGCGGGCCTGACGGTCGAGGCGGTCAAGGGCGGTGCGGTGGTCGCCTCGGCGACGACGGCCGCCGACGGGACGTATGCGCTGCCCGCGGACAAGGCCGACGGCGCCCGGCTGCGGCTGCCCGCGGCGAACTTCGCGGAGGCGTACCACGGCGTCGACTGGCTCGGTCCGGCGCTGGTCACCCCGGCCATCATCGGCAGCTATGTCTGGATGTGGGCCGGTTTTGCGATGGTGCTGATCGCGGCGGGGCTGGCGGCGGTGCCGCGGGAGCTGCTGGAGGCGGCACGGGTGGACGGCGCCGGCGAGTGGCAGGTCTTCCGGCGGATCACGGTGCCGCTGCTGGCGCCGGTCCTGGTGGTCGTGCTGGTCACGCTGATGATCAATGTGCTGAAGATCTTCGATCTGGTCTACATCATCGCGCCGGGCTCCAGTCTCCGGTCCGCCAATGTGCTGGCTCTCCAGCTCTTCCAGTCGTCGTTCGGTACGGATGTCGACGAGGGCCTGGGCAGTGCGATCGCCGTATTCCTGCTGCTGCTCGTGCTGCCGGTGATGTACGTCAATCTCCGGCGCATCCGGAAGGAGCGTGCGCGATGACGACCGTCGAGGGTGCCGCCGCGGAGGGGGCGGTGGGCCGCGCCGTACCGGCGAAGCGGCCGCTGGCCACGCGGCTGGCGGCCCGGACCGGTGGCGGCGCGCTGCGGGTCTTTCTGGTGCTGGTCGCGCTGTTCTGGCTGATGCCGACCGTCGGTCTGCTGCTGTCGTCGCTGCGCAGCCCGCAGCAGATCGCCGAGTCGGGCTGGTGGCAGGTGTTCGCCAGGCCGGCGGGGATCACCTTCGACAATTACGGCCGTCTGCTGGAGAACGAGAAGGTGATGGGTTCGCTGCTGACCACCGCGGCGATCACCGTTCCGGCCACGGTGCTGGTGGTCGTCATCGGGTCGCTGGCCGGTTATGCGTTCGCCTGGATGGATTTTCCGGGGCGTGACGGCTGGTTCATGGTGGTCGTCGGGCTGCTGGTGGTGCCGGTCCAGGTGGCGCTGATCCCGGTGGCGAAGCTGTTCGGCGCGGTGGGGCTGTTCGAGACCACGGCCGGGGTGATCCTCTTCCATACGGCGTTCGGTCTGCCGTTCGCGGTGTTCCTGCTGCGGAACTTCTTCGCGGAGATCCCGCGCGAGCTGCTGGAGGCGGCGCGGCTGGACGGGGCGGGCGAGCTGCGGCTGTTCACCCGGGTCGTCATGCCGCTGGGCGGGCCGGCGATCGCGTCGCTGGGGATCTTCCAGTTCCTGTGGGTGTGGAACGACATGCTGATCGCGCTGATCTTCGCGGACAGCGGCAGTCCGCCGGTCACGGTCGCGCTGCAGCAGGAGGTGCGGCAGTTCGGCAACAACATCGATGTGCTGGCGCCGGGTGCGTTTGTGTCGATGGTGGTGCCGCTGATCGTCTTCTTCGCCTTCCAGCGGCAGTTCGTCTCCGGTGTGATGGCGGGTGCGGTGAAGTAGCTCCGTGCCGGGCCCCGGGGTGCTGATGCGGGATCGGGACGTGATCCACGCCATCTTCCGTTCATTTCCTTCCCCCTACCATGACGGTCGATGACGGCCGATGACGGTCAGTGCCGTGAAACGCATGGTGCGACAGGGTTTTGTCGTGGACACTGCGTAGACGCGCCCGGACGCTCCGCGAGCCGGGCGGCGGCGCCCCGGCCCCCGTGCGGGCGGGCGTATGCGCGGAACCGGCCCCGGCGCCGGCCGCATCTACAACAGCAGACACATCCGCATCACATCCGCACACATCCACGGCAGAACAAGCCGGCACATACCCCTACGCACATCCACATACGTGTCGCACATCGCCATCGATTCCCGACCGTCTGGAGACGGACCGCACATGACTGCACCCACCGCAGACCAGAGTGCCGAACAGCTCCCCCGCCCCACCCGGCTGTCCGATGTGAAGGGCTGGTTCTTCACCGCCGACCAGCTGATGTTCGATTGGTTCCTGGCTCATCAGCAGGACCGGTCGGTCTCCGGCGACCTGCTCGAACTGGGCGCCTATATGGGCAAAAGCGCGATCTTCCTGGGTGCCCGCAAGCGCTCCGAGGAGCGCTTCACGGTCTGCGATCTCTTCGATTCCCCCGCCGAGGACTCCTCCAACTCCAAGGAGATGAAGAAGTCCTACGCGACCTTGACCCGCCGCGCCTTCGAGGCCAACTACCTCTCGTTCCATGACGAGCTGCCCACCATCGTGCAGGGCCTCAGCTCCGTCGTGCGCGACCATGTCGCCGACGGCTCGGTGCGCTTTGCGCATATCGATGCCTCGCATCTGTACGAGCATGTGCACGGCGACATCCTGTCGGTGCGCGAGCTGCTCACCGAGGACGGCGTGGTGGTGATGGACGACTACCGCGCCGAGCACTGTCCGGGGGTGGCCGCCGCCACCTGGCAGGCCGTGGCCAATGAAGGCCTGCGCCCCGTCTGCATCACCGGCACCAAGTTCTACGGGACGTGGGGCGACCCCGAGCCGCTGCAGAAGGCGCTGCTGGGGTGGCTGCAGTCCCGCAAGGACGTCTGGCACGAGGTGCAGTACGTCAATGACGCCCCGCTGATCCGGCTGAGCGCGAAGGGTGCCAAGGAGCCCGCGCAGCCGGTTTCCCGGCACCGGGCGAAGGCCGCTGAGCGCCCGCCCCAGCGGCCCGCGGTGCCGGCCCAGAAGGCGTCCGCGGTGCGGCCGGCGGGCCGTCCGCAGCGCAGTGTGCTGCGCCGGGTCGCGCTCGACGTGCTGCCGCCGGTCGTCACCCGGGCGATCGTCTCCGCCCGCCGGAAGGGCCGCACAGCGGGGCGCTGAGAAAGGCGCTGACCAGCGTACGGGTTACGGGCGTACGGGCCGGGGCGCGCACCCGCCCGTACGCCCTTGGCGTGCACTCCCCCGCATCGGCCCGTACGCGCCTACCGCGGCACCTGCCCCACCAGCGCGAACACATTGCGCCGCAGCAGCTTTCCGGCCGCGCGCGGCAGCGGATACGAGTACGTCCGCCGTACGGCCAGCCCCGCCGACTCGGCGAAGGCGCGCAGCAGCGTGAAGTCGGTGAAGCGGACCGGGGCCGCCTCGGCGCGGTGGCCGGCCTCCTGCGGGGTGATCAACAGGACGCCGCCGCCCGGCCGTACGTAGGGGAGATAGGCCCGTAGCAGGCCCTCGACCTGCTCGTCGTCGAGGTGTTCGAGGACATGCGCGCACAGCAGCGCGTCGAAGGCGCCGAGCCGGGCGTGCGGGCTCTCGAGGAAGGCGTCGGCGGTGTAGGCGGCCAGGCCGCGGGCCCGGCACGTGTGGACGGAGCGCGGGTCGTGGTCGATGCCGACGCTGCCGGGCGCGCAGTCGGCGAGGGTGTCGCCCGCCCCGCAGCCGATGTCCAGCACCCGCCCCGGGCCGATCCGCCGCAGCTGCCGGCGGTAGCGGGGCCGGGCGGGCAAGGGCCGTACGACGCCGGTGCGTTCGCCGGCCGGGAGGCCGGCGGTGGAGGCGTGCGGGGCGGTGCCGGGGGCGGGCCGGGCGGCGCGCGCCTCCGGGGCGGCTGCGTCGGGCCGGCGGGCGGTGGCGGAGCTGTCGGTTCGGCCGGGCATCGGGTAGCGGTCACCTTTCCCTGGGGACACGGCGCGTGGGACGCCGTGACGCTGCCCAACGGTCTACGGCATCAGGGGGGAGCCGGGCGGTGCGGCACGCCGCCCCGGTGCGGGCCCCGGCCGTCTCACCCTTTCAGCGCAGATCCGGTGACCGCGCCGCCGAAGGGCGAGTTGAACGCCGCAATCCCGTGATGCGCCTGATCGGAATGTGTTCGGAAAGGCAGGTCCGCGCGTATGAAGCCCCGGCTCACCGTGGTCGTCCCGGTCCCTCACCGCGAGGGGTCCGAGCGGAATGTGGAGGAGAGCCTGGCGTCGGTGGCGGCCCAGACGCTGACCGAGCTGGAGGTGGTGCTGGTCGAGGGCGCCTCCGACGACGGCGAGGCTCCGCGGAGCGCCGCGCTCGTCCGCGCATTCGCCGGCCGGGACCCCCGGTTCCGTATCGTCCGGCATCCGGCTCCCGCGCCCGTGCGCCGCCCCGCCGGCCGTCCGGTCCGCCCTCCGGGCGGCGTCCCGGCGCCCGGTGCGGCGCGCAACACCGGTGTCCGGCAGGCCCGTCCGGACACCGAGTACCTGGCGTTCCTCGATGCCGGGGATGTGCTGCTGCCGCGCGCGTACGAGGATCTGACGGGTCTGCTGGACCGGTCCGGTGCCGACTTCGCGACCGGCAACGTCTATCTGCTCGGCGCGGCCGGCCGCAGTCAGTCCCCGTACCACCCGGCCGGCCGCGAGACCGTGCTGCGCACCCATGTCACCGAGGACCGGACGCTGCTGTCGGACCACTGCGCCGGGAACAAGGTCTTCCGCCGCTCCTTCTGGGACCGGCACCAACTCGCGTTTCCCGAGGGGGCATTGTGCGAGGACGCGGCGGTGACGCTGCCCGCGCACTTTCTGGCCGGGGCGGTGGACGTCGGCCGCGGGCACGTTCTCTGCCGCAGGCTGCCGGAGGGCGCCGGGCGGCACCGGCTGCCCGATGTGCCGGGTGTCCGGGAGCGGTTCGCGGCGGTGGCCGACATCCGCCGGTTTCTCGCCGACCCGGCCCATCCCCGCCGCCACGCCTTCCGGCAGGACTACGACCGGTGGGTGCTCACCGACGGGCTGTGCGACCTGATCGCGGCGCTGCCGGGGGCCGCGCCCGAGTGCCGTACGGCGTTCCTGGAGGGCGCCCGCGACTTCCTCGCCCGGGCCGACCCGCAGCTGTTCCCCGCGCTGCCGGTGGAGCTGCGGATGCGCTGGTATCTGATCCGCGCCGGGCGCCTCGCGGATCTGCTGACGCTGCTGGCGCACGAGGCCCGTGATCCGGCCGGATTCGATGTCACCGGGCCGCCGCTGCGCAAGCGGGCGGTGCTGCCGTTCACTCCCCCGCTGGAGCTGCCGCCGGGCGTGGCCCGGCTGGAGCGTACGGACTTCCCCGTCCGGGCCCGGGTGCAGGAGGCGGTGTGGCGGGACGGGGCGCTGGTGCTGCGCGGCTGGGCGTACATCCGCAATCTGGAGGCGGCCACCCGGCACGGCTACCTCAGAACCGCGGTGCTCGCCCGGGGGCGCCGCCGGATCCTGCTCCCTCTGCGGCCGGTGGCCATGCCGCAGGCGACCGCCGCATCCGGTCAGGAGCGGCACTGTTACGACTGGGCGGGCTTCGAGGTCAGGCTCGATCCGGCCCGGTTGTGCAGAGGCGGGCGGTGGGAGGAGGGGGACTGGACGGCCGGGGTCGTCCTTGCGTCGGCGGGTGTGGTGCGGGCGGCGGCGCTGGAGGCGGGGGACAGCGGTTCGGGGGCGGCACCGCTTGCCTGCGAGGTGGGCGACGGCGTACGGATCGTGCCGAGGTATGCGGACGGGCGGCTGCGGCTGTCGGTCGAACGCCGGGTGCGCAGGCTGGTGGGGCAGCGTGCGGCGGCCGGTGCCCTCGATCTGACCGTCACCGCACCCGGCCCGCGCCCGGCGGCGCTGCGGCTGACCCATGAGGGGACGGGCACGGTGGTGATGTTTCACGTGGAACCGGACCGGCCGGGGGACACACCGCGGTCCGGGGAACGCCTGTCCGGGGACGGCCCGCGGTCCGGGGAGCCCCTGACCGTGCGCATCCGTCTCGATGCGCTGGCCGCCGCGCGTCCCGCCCGGGCCGGCGCGCCGCCGGCGATCCCGCCCGTGCACACCGAAACCTGGACGCCGGAGCTGGTGCTGCCCGACGGCGGTACGGACCCGATCGCCTGCCCGCCGGACCTGCCCCCGGCGGGCCATCCGCTGCCGCACGGCCGGGAGCTGGTCGTCGCGGCCACCGCCACCGGGAATCTCGTCCTGCACGACCGCACCCCGCAGCCGTATGCGGACCGTGTGATCTGGCGGGCGGACGGCACCCTGCTGGTGGCGGGCCGGCTGCCGGACGCCGCGCCGCTCGCCACCGAGATCGTCCTCAAGCACGGCGCACATGCGGCCGAGGCGGCCTTTGCCGCCACCCACGACGGCGACCGCTTCCACTGCGCGCTCCCGCTCGGCGCGCTGCCGTCCCTCGCGGGTGAACTGCCGTTGCGCGAGGGCCGCTGGACGCTGCATCTGCGCGAGCGGGGCGCGCCGGGCTCGCCCCTGGACGGCCCGGTACGTTTCGTGCCCGCCGTCTTCGAGGGGCTGCCCGCGTCCCGTACGGTCAACGGCAAGCCGCTCACCCTCGACCGGCACCGTCACGACGAGGCGCTGGTGACGGCGGGCCCGGCGCTGCCCGCCACGGACCGCGGCCCCTACCGCCGCCGGGTGCTGCGCGAGCTGCACTATCCGCTCCACCGGGGCCGTCCGCTGCGTGCGGCCGTTCTCTACAGCAGCTTCGGCGGCCGTGCGTACGGGGATTCGCCGCGGGCGGTGCACGAGGAGCTGGTGCGCCGGGGGACGGAGGTCACGCATCTGTGGGCGGTGCGTGATGCGCAGGCCGCGGTGCCGGACACCGCCCGCGCCGTGGTCGTGGGCAGTGCCGAATGGCACGGCGCCCTGGCCCACAGCCGGTGGATCGTCACCAACACTCATCTGCCCCGCTGGTTCCTGCGCCGCGACGGCCAGACCGTCGTCCAGACCTGGCACGGCACCCCGCTGAAGCAGATCGGCGCCGGGCTGGCCGGCACGTACTGCGCCGGGCTCCCCCATCTGGCGCCGCGCCCGCGTCTGGGCCGCCAGTGGAGCGTGCTGCTGTCACCCAACGCCCACAGCACGCCCGTACTGCGCTCGGCGCTCGGTTTCTCCGGTGAGCTGCTGGAGTCCGGGCTGCCCCGTACGGATGCGCTGCTGTCCGCCGACCGGGACCGTACCGCCGCCGCGGTACGCAGACGGCTGGGCATTCCACGGGGCAAAAAGGTGGTGCTCTATGCGCCGACCCCCCGCGACGATCTCGCCTATGACGCCGCCCACCACCGCATGCACCTGGCGCTCGACCTCGGGGCGGCCCGCAGTGCGCTGTCCGGCGGCCATGTGCTCCTGGTCCGCAGCCACCCTCTGGTGGCCGACCGGCTCCCCGCCCACCATGCCCCCTTCGCGCTCGATGTGTCGGCCCACCCCGACGCCACCGAGCTTCTCCTGGCCGCCGATGTCCTCGTCACCGACTACTCCTCGCTGGCCGCCGATTTCGCCAACACCGGCCGCCCGATGCTCTTCCTGACCCCGGACCTGCCGCACTACCGCGACACCCTGCGCGGTTTCACGCTCGACTTCGAGGCGCGCGTCCCCGGCCCGCTGCTCACCACCACGGGTGAACTGATCGACGCGCTGGGCGATTTGGCGGCGATCACCCGGGCCGGCGCGGATGCGTATGCGGACTTCCGGCGGGACTTCTGCCACCGGGACGACGGCGGCGCGGCGGGTCGGGTGGCCGATCTGCTCACCGGGTGAGCCACCGGAGACGGCCGGCCGAGGGGGCGCGGCGGCAAGGTGATGGCGCCCGGATCGGCATCGTGCGGCGTTCGCGTCGTTACAGCTTGTGCGGAAGCCCTTACGGGCCCATGCCACCCGAGCCCGGCCTTCCGGCCCGTCATCAAGAGGGCAAGGACGCGGAAAACCGCGGCAACGGGTGCAACCGCGCGAACGGATTCCCCCTCTGACCCATCAGACATACGGACCGGATCCCGCTCGTGCCCAGAGACGCTGTCGACACGAAATGTAGATGTAGTGACTGTGAAAGAAGCCCTTGAGCCGCGGCCTGGGCCCACCATCACGCCCACCGCGCAGGTCAGCATCGTCGTCATCGCGTTCAACGATGCCGTCCATGTCCGCGACGCCGTGCGCTCCGCACTGTCTCAGGGGGACGCGGTCGCCGAGGTGATCGCGGTGAACGACGCCTCCACCGACGGCACGGGCGAGGCCCTGGACGCCCTTGCGCGCACCGACCCCCGGCTGCGGGTGATCCACCGCGACGGGAACAGCGGCGGCTGCGGCACTCCGCGCAACGACGGGGTGCGCGCCGCCACCGGCCGCTTCGTGATGTTCCTGGACAGCGACGACGTACTGCCGCCGGGGGCGGCCGAGGCCCTGCTGGCCGCCGCGCTGCGGTCCGACGCCCCGGTGGCGGCGGGCGCCTGTGTCCGCCGCGAGCTGCCGGTGCGGCGCGATGTCCCCTGGCAGCCGGGCCTCTACCGTGAGGCGGCGGTGCACGAGTCCGCCGAGGCCAGCCCCCAGCTGGTGCGCGACACCCTCTGCGTCAACAAGCTCTATGAGAGAACGTTCCTCTTCGCGCACGGCATCACCTTCCCCGAGGGCCGCTACACCTACGAGGACTTCGTCTTCACCGCCCGTGTGCTGGCCGCCGCACCCCGCATCGCCACCATCCCGGACGCCGTCTACATCTGGCATGTGCGCCGTTCCGCGGCCCGGCAGTCCATCTCCCTGGACCGCACCGACGTCGCCAACTGGCAGGCCCGTATCGACGCGCACCGGGCCAGCGTGCAGATCTTCCAGGAGGCCGGGCACAAGGCCCTCGCGCTCGCCGCGGACACCAAGTTCCTCGACCACGATCTGCGGATGTACGTCCGCGAGCTGCACACCCGCGGCGGCGACTACCGCACCGAGTGGTGGCGGCTGACCCGCGACTACCTGGCCGGCTTCGACGAGGCCGCGCTGCGCGCCGCCCGCGCCCCGGCCCGCTGGCTGGCCCGGGTCGTCCTGGCCTCCCCCACCCCCCGCGACCTGGAGCGCCTCACCCAGCTGGCGGCGCGGCCGGGCCGGCTGCTGCCGCCCTATGCCGAGGCCAACGGGCACGCCGTATGGTCCCCGGACCTGCCCGAGGTCGAACTGGATGCCCTCGGCACCAAGCCGATGCACCGGCTGCCGGTGACCGTCGACGCCGAACCGGCCATCGGCCCCCGCAGCACGCTGCGGCTGCGCGTCCACGATCTGTACGGCCGGCTGGCCGCGGCCGGACCGGTCAGCATCGACATAGAGCTGCGCCGCCGCCGGGACGACCGGCGCGGCCCCGTGCACACCGCCGCGCTCACCGCGGCCCCGGCCGCCACCGGGTCGGAGACGTGCTGGACCGCCGAGGTGGTCCTGGATCTGGCGACGCTGGTCGAACGGGGCTCGGGGCACGCGGCGGACCCCGAGCCATGGGACCTGATGGCGGAGGTCCGCTGCGCGGACGGCGCCGGCTTCCGCGCCTCCCTCCGGGCGATGGGCCCCGGTCTGCGCCGCCGTGTGCTGCCCAGCCGACGGCACGGTCTGCTCCTGGCCCAGCCGTATGCGACGACGGGTGGTGCGCTCTCCCTCCGGGTCGCGGCGGGTGTGCGCAGCGTATGGCGTATCGCGGCCCGCAGATTCCGCCGCTGAGCCGCTTCCCGGCGCTGCCGCCCCTCGCCCCTTCCGTTCCTCCTTCCGTCCCGACCTAGGATTGGCGCTATGTCTTACTTGATCACGGGTGGTGCCGGCTATATCGGCGCCCATGTCGTACGGGCCCTGCGCCAGGCGGGCGAGGCGGTCGTCGTGCTCGACAACCTCACGACGGGCATCGCCGACCGGATCCCCGAGGACGTGCCCCTGGTCGTCGGTTCCACCCTCGACCGCGCGCTGCTGGACCGCACGTTCGCCGCGCACGAGATCACCGATGTGGTGCACCTGGCCGCCAAGAAGCAGGTCGGCGAGTCGGTGGAGATGCCGCTGCACTACTACCGCGAGAACGTCCACGGCCTGCAGACCCTCCTGGAGGCGATGGCCTCCGCCGGCGTCGGCCGCTTCGTCTTCTCCTCGTCGGCCGCCGTCTACGGGATGCCGGACGTCGACCTGGTCACCGAGGACACCCCCTGCGTGCCGATCAACCCGTACGGCGAGACCAAGCTCGCCGGTGAGTGGATGGCCCGGGCGGTCGGCAAGGCGCACGGCATCAGCACCGCCTGTCTGCGCTACTTCAACGTGGCCGGCGCGGCCGCCCCCGAGCTGGCCGACACCGGGGTCTTCAACATCGTCCCGATGGTCTTCGAAAAGCTCACCGAAGGCGCCGCCCCTCGCATCTTCGGCGACGACTACGACACCCCCGACGGCACCTGCATCCGCGACTACATTCATGTGGCCGACCTCGCCGACGCCCATGTGGCCGCCGCCCGCAAGCTGGCCGAGCCGGGGCCGGTACGCGATCTGACGCTCAACATCGGCCGCGGTGAGGGCGTTTCGGTCCGCGAGATGATCGACCTGATCTGCGAGGTCACCGGCCATGAGGGCGTGACGCCCCAGGTGACCCCGCGCCGGCCCGGCGATCCCGCCCGGGTCGTCGCGGCGGCCGACCGGATCACGCAGGAGCTGGGCTGGAAGGCGCGCCATGACGTCCGCGACATGATCGAGTCGGCCTGGGCGGGGTGGGGGCTTCGCGGGCGGAGGTGAGGGCCTGCCGCTTGTTTGCCGCTTTGCCTGCGCCTTTTCTTCTCCTCGTCTTCTCCTCCCCCTCTTCGCCTCCCGTCCGGTGCAGAGGTGCGCCCGGTGCCGGGAAATCAGGGGAAACCGCCCCGCGCCCCGGCACAACAAAACGGATAAATGAGGCATATCCCCTAGAGTGAGTCACCGGCGATCTTGATCTTTGATCTGGAGGATCTTGATCTTGAAGCTGGAGACCGCGGCATCCGTGAGACCGACCCCCAGCCGTCCGGTGCGGCGCCGGACCCGGCGGGCGGCCGCACCCGGGCTCGCCGCGCTGCTGTCCATGGGGGCGTACTGCCTGGCGCTGGCGAGCTACGGCGGCTACCCCTTCGGGGCGCGTTCGCGTGCCGTCAACGACCTGGGCAATCAGTTCATTCCGTTCCACGCCCGGCTGTGGGATCTGCTGCACGGCACCACCAGCGGGGATCTGTTCTTCAACTGGAACAGCGGCTACGGCGTGCCTTTCCTGGCCGACTTCCTCACTTATGTGATGAACCCGTTCTCGTGGCTCGTCGGGCTTTTCCCGCGCCATCTGGTCGAACTCCCGGTCTTCCTGGTGACGTTGCTGAGCATCGGGCTCGGCGCGGCGCTGATGACCGTCTTCCTCGGGCGGCTGCAGCCCGGACCGGGGCCGCTGCGGGCGCTGCTCGCGGTGGGGTACGGGCTGTGCGCCTGGGTGCTGTGCGACGGATTCGCCGATCCGATGTGGATGTGGGGGCTGGTCTCCCTGCCGATGACCGGTATTGCGGCGGACTGGTGTCTGCACCGGCGGCGGTGGGTGGCCGGCACCCTGCTCTGCGCGCTGGCCTGGGCGGGGAACTTCTACACGGCGGCGATGGCGAGCCTCGCCACGGCGCTGGTGCTGCTGCTGAGGCTGGTGCTGGCCTCCGGTATGCCGGGCCGGGAGCGGCTGCGGGCGCTGGGGCGGGCCGTCTCGATGATGGCCACCGGCATCGCGCTGGCGGCGCCCGCGCTGACCGTCACCCTCGAGGCGAGCCGGGCCGCGCAGCCCGCTCCCGCGGTGGAGTACCCCGGGCCGCCGCCGCTGCTCGACCAGCTGGCGCAGCTGCTGCCGGGCGGGCGGGGCACCGTGGAGGTCCCGAACATCTCCGTCGGGATGCTGGGGCTGCTGCTGGTGGCCGCCCTGCCGTTCGTGCGGGCCGTGCCGCTGCGGGTGCGGGCCGGGTGGTACGTGCTGGCGGTGGCGGTGGCGGGCTCGTTCGTCTGGGAGCCGACGATTCTGCTGTGGCACGGCTTTGCGCTGCCCAACGGGAGTCCGTTCCGCGCCGCGTTCGTGCTGAGCGGGATGCTGGTGATGATGGCGTGGCTGGCGCTGGCGCACCGGCCGCGGGTCCGTGAACTGGCCGGGGGCGCGGTGCTGGTGGCGCTGCTCGCCTGGGTGTGCCGGGACCGGCCCTCGGTCGGGAGCGCCACCTGGATCCTGGTGGCGGGCGGGGGCGTCGCCCTGGGCGCCCTCATCGCGCCGGCGGCCGTCTCCCGCCGTGCCGCCGGGCCCGCCGTACGGACCGTCGCCACCGCCGTGCTGATCTGCACGGTGCCGCTCGGCTCGGCCTACTCGGCGTTCTCCCTCACGGTCCTGCGGGACAAGATCGCGTGGTTCCGGCCGAAGGTCACGCTGAGCCCGCGGGCGCTCGCCGCCCAGCGGGGACTCGCGGCCCGCGACGACTGGCCCCGTTCGCGCACCGACCCCGGGCCGCATGAGTTCGCCAACAACGATCCGCTGCTGATCGGCGGCGAGGGCGGCTCGTACTACAGCAGCTATGTGCCGGCCGCGACCGCCCGCACGCTGCGCGGCCTGGGCGGCGGCTGGTACATCAACGGGCGGCACACGCTCAGCCTCGAGGACCCCGTGGGGCGCGCCCTCATGGGCGTCAGCAGCTATCTGGCACCGCGCGACGACGGCCGCTTCACCGTCCGGCCCGCCGCCCCGGCCCCGCTGGTGACCGTACGCCGCGGCCTGCGGACGGCCGCATCCGGCGGGCCCGGAACACCCCGCGCCGAGACCGTCTTCGCCCGCCAGGAACGCGCCCTCGGCGCCAAGGTCTACGAGATCCCCGACCTGATCCACCGCGCGGGCCCGGCCCCGGTGCGCGACGCCGGCGGCTGGCTGCTGCCCGCTGCCGGGCCCCCCGCGCAGGGCACCGGCACCCATGGCTCCGGCACCGTCTTCCGCGCCCGCTGCACCCCGGGCGGCACCGCCGTCTGGTACGCCCCGTCCTTCCACGGCCGGGTCAGCGGCCTGGGCGGCAGGAGCCGGGCGCTCGGGCGGCGGGACGGCACCACCACGAACCCGGTGCGCACGCTGGGCACCGTGCCCCCCGACGGCGGACTGTCGGTCCGCTTCTCCGGAGCCGGCCCGCAACATATCCCCGAACACCCCATCGGCTGCCTCCCCCCTCGCAGATTTGCCGCCGCGGTGCGCGCCCTGCGCATCAACGGCCCCGTCAAATGGAACACCGGCGGCCACGAACTGGTTGCCGAGCTGCCGCCGGGCGGCTCCGGCAGCGCGGTGTTCGCCCTTCCGGCGGTGCCCGGGTGGGGCTGTTCGGTGGACGGCGGGCCGGCGCGTGCCGCGGGGTCGTTCGCCGGTCTGCTGGCCGTCCCGCTGGGCTCCGGCGCCGCGCGGCTGTCCTGTGCGTACACCCCTCCTGGCCTGGTCCGGGGGCTGGCGGCGAGCGGCGCGGGCGCGCTGGCGCTGGCCGCGGTGGCCCTCGCCGCACTTCTCCGCGGACGCCGGAACCCCTCGTTCGCCACACCTCAGAAAAACGTACCGTTCCGCCCTATTTGCCAGAATTGCCCGGCAGGGTACGGCGACCGGGCCGTCCCCTGACCCCCGTCGGAAACCGGCGAAAAGGCGCGATCATGAAGCTCTCCCTCGTCGTCCCCTGCTACAACGAAGAGGCCGTCATAAGCCGGTTCGACGACCAGGTCCGCGCGGTCCTCGGCGGGCTCGCCGTCGAGTACGAGCTGTGTTACGTGGACGACGGCAGCGCCGACGGCACTCTGCCCCGGCTCCGCGAGCTCGCACAGCGGCACCCCAGCACCACCCGCTATCTCTCCCTGAGCCGCAACTTCGGCAAGGAGCCCGCCATACTGGCCGGCCTCAAGGCGGCCACCGGCGACGCGGTCATCATCATGGACGCCGACCTCCAGCATCCGCCCGAGCTGATCGGGAAGATGCTCGGCCTCCACCGGCTCGGCCACGACCAGGTCATCGCCCGCCGCAGCCGGGACGGCGACAAGCGGCTGCGGACCGCACTCAGCCGCTTCTACTACCGGGCCGTCAACACCTGGGTGGACGTCGAACTCACCGACGGCGTGGGCGACTTCCGGCTGCTGTCGCGCACCGCCGTGGACGCACTGGTCTCGCTGCCGGAGTACAACCGCTTCTCCAAGGGCCTGTTCTCCTGGATCGGCTTCGACACCGTCACCTTCGACTACCGCAACGCCGCCCGGGAGGCCGGGGAGACGAAGTGGCGGCTGAGCATGCTGGTCAACTACGGGATCGACGGCCTGATCTCGTTCAACTGCCGTCCGCTGCGGGCGGCCATCTACGCGGGCCTGAGCCTGGCCTCGCTCGCCACGCTCTACACCCTGTGGGTGATCGGCGCAGCGGCCGTCGGGGGCATCACCGCACCGGGCTATGTGACGCTGGTGGCCATCATCGTGGGCCTGGGCGGACTCCAGATGGTGATGCTCGGGCTGATCGGCGAGTACATCGGGCGGATCTACTACGAGTCCAAGCGGCGGCCGCACTTCCTGGTCAAGGAGGCGAGCGCGACGGCGCCCGCCCGCCCCCGGTCCGGCGGTGCGGC
Organism: Streptomyces chattanoogensis; assembly: GCF_001294335.1. Taxonomy (GTDB): domain Bacteria; phylum Actinomycetota; class Actinomycetes; order Streptomycetales; family Streptomycetaceae; genus Streptomyces; species Streptomyces chattanoogensis. The sequence continues at coordinate 35,434 of NZ_LGKG01000068.1, read as the reverse complement.
CCGCCCCCGCACCCCGACGGACGCCGCCCCCCTCGCCGCTCCCTCCCAGGCCGGCTGATGCCCCTCCACGTCCGGCGCCTGCCCCGGGCACTCCCCGAAGGGGGCCAGATAGTTCGTTTTGTCATCGTCGGCGGGTTCAACACTGCGGTCTTCTCCGCCTGTTATCTGCCGCTGCACCGGGCGCTGCCGTATTTCGCGGCGTACACCGTCGGCTTCCTGGCCGGTATGACCTGCTCGTTCTTCCTGAACACGTACTTCACCTACCGCACCCGGCCGACCTGGAGGAAGTTCCTGCTCTTCCCGCTGACCCAGGTCACCAACTATGCGGCCCAGAGCGTGGGGCTGGTGGTGCTGGTGACCTGGTGCGGGGTGAACAGCAAGGTGGCGCCGCTGGCGGCGGCGCTGCCCGCGCTCCCGTTCACCTTCCTGGTCGCACGGCGGATGCTGCTGCCGGGCCGGGGGTCCGGTCACGCCCCGCCGCCCCGCCCCCGCGATCCGGCCTGAGTCCAGGCCCCGAACGGCGCGTGCCGCCCGGCCGCCCGCTGCCGGGCCGTATACAGCCGCCCGTCGTTGCCGAGCGCCACCACCACCGCCCGGCCCGCGGCATCCTCCGCGACCCCGGGCGCCGCCGAATGCGGCACCCTCCCCGCGTGCCAGCGTTCCGGGGCGTCCTGTGCGAACGCCACCCGCACGTCACCCGCGTCGTCCCGCGCCGCGATCACCATCCGGTCGCCGGGACCGGCCGGCGCCGCGGCCACCCGCCCGTAGCCGCCGACCGGTGCACACCGCCCGGAGACCCGCCAGCCGCCGAGCCGCCTCTGCCGCTCGGCGATCAGCACCTGGGCGGAGCCCGCCCGGCGGAAGACCGCGCGCACCGCGCCGTCCGCCACCGGGACCAGGCTGACCGGCCCCGCCGCCTCCGGCAGCCCGGTGGCGGCGGCCGGGCGCGGTGGCTTGCCGGGCTCCTTGGACACCCAGTGGTGGACGGTCCGGCCGCTCGGCGCGACCACATGGACCCTCCCGTCGGAGTCCACACAGGCATCGATGCCGTCGACGATGTGCGGTGACGTCTTCAGGGCGGTCACCGGGCCCTCCAGCCGCCGCCACGGCGTCCACCGCCGCCCGTCCGGGCCGCTGCGGTGGGCGACCCCGCCGTCCCAGGTCCGTACGAAGACATGCACCGTGCCGTCCGGGGCCACCGCCGCCGCCGGGAAGCCGGTCTCCAGCGATCTGAGGGGGTCCGGGTCCGGGGATCCCAGTGGCTCCCAGCGCCCGAAGACGGGCGCTCCGGTGCGCGCGGTGCCGGTCTGCCGGGCCGTCAGCAGCTCGCGGCGGTGCGCCGTGTGCGGGCCGGGCAGCAGGGTGCGGGCGGCGAACAGCTGGAGGGTGCCGCCGGGATGCCGTACGGCATGGATCTGACCCTGCAGCAGCTCGCCGCCCACCGGGGCGGGGCCGGTGAAGCGGCCGCTCCCGGGACGGCTCTCCGTCCAGCAGTACGCCCGGCCGCCCAGGACGGCGAAGGCGGCGAGCCGGCCGTCCCGCAGCGGCCGGATCCAGGCGTTGGAGCCGGGCGCGCGCAGCCGGGTGCTGCGGGTCCAGTCCCGGGAGGCGCCGCGGTAGGCCGTATCGCCCACCTTGCGGTCGCCGCAGCCGGCCGGATCGCCGCAGCGGCGGCCGTCGGACCAGCCGTAGACGGCGAGCACCCGTGCCTTGCGGCGGGCCGCCCCGGTGTCGAGGCTGTGGGGCAGCTCGCCGAGCTCATAGCCCAGGTAGTGCTCCACGATGGCCGGACGGCCGTGCTCCTGCCCCCAGTGGCGGGCCAGCGCCGCCTGCGCGAAATACGCGGAGGCGATGTGGTCCTGGTGGTCGAAATAGCGCAGCCCGGCCAGCCGGGGGTCCGGGGCGGACTGCGGGGGCGCCAGGCGGTGCACGGGGTTCGGGTCCAGGGTGCGCACCACCGTGGGCCGCACCCGGCCGAGCACCGCGGCCAGGGTGCCGATGACCTGGTCGCGGGTGTAGCGGTAGGCGGCGGGGACGGGCGTGCCGGTGGGCCGAAGGGTGGGCAGGGTGCCGGCCGCCCCGAGCCAGAGGCCGCGCAGACTGGTCGCGCGGGGTGCCGCGACGGACCGGGCCTCGACCAGCTCCAGGAAGATCAGCTGGTTCTGCGGGGCCTCGCGGAGGGTGTGCAGCTCCGCCTCGAAGCCGGGGAGCAGGGACACCGCCTCGAGGTCCCAGGGACTGCCGGCGTCCCCGGTGGCCATCAGGGCGTGCGCCGCGCGCAGTCCGTTCGTACGGGCGCGCGCGAAGTCCGCCCGGTTGTACGGGAGGCGGTCGGCGCCGGGGGTCTCCTTGCCGGCGTTGTGGCCGTCGGACTCCCCGCCGGTCAGGCAGACGGTGACCGAGCGGGCGCCGCTGCGGATGCCTTGCTCCAGCGCCGGGTTCATGAAGTAGAGCGCATCGTCCGCGTGCGCGACGACGTGTAGGAATGTCTGGTTCCGGGCGTCCGCCGCGGGCCGCGCGGGGCGGGCGGGTTCCTCCGTCCGGGTGGCCGGCTCCTCCGGGGAGCGCCAGGTCCACCCGCCGACGCAGGCCGTGGCGGCCAGCACACCACCGCCGGTCGCCTGGAGCAGCCGGCGGCGGGAAATACGGGACGGGCGGTGACCGGGCAATCGGATCTCCTCTGCGGCCCATTAAGGGAAGAGGGCGGAATCCAGTATTCGGTTGCCTGCGCGATCTCGCCCGTCGGCAAAGTTTCCGTATTCCGCGGTCCATGCTGCGGCGTATAGAACTTTCAGGTTACGAAGACCAACCTTTTTGGGTGAACGCGAGTCAGATGGCCGACAATGGAACCCGCCCTTTCGGGCTTTTTTGCGTTCTGTACTCAGCTCGCCACGAGGAGTAGTACCGCATGTCAGAGATGGTCCGCGACGCCGCACCCCGCTTCAGCGTCATCGTCCCCTGCTTCAGAGTCCAGGGATTTCTGCGCGAATGCCTGGACTCGGTGCTGGCGCAGGACTTCACGGACTTCGAACTGATCGCGGTCGACGACTGCTCACCCGATGCCAGCGGCGCGATCCTGGACGAGTACGCCGCCCGCGACGACCGCGTCCAGGTGCTGCACCTGGAGGAGAACGTCGGCCTGGGCCTGGCCCGTAACGCCGGTCTGGAGAAGGTCACCGGCGAGTACATCCTCTTCCTCGACAGCGACGACACCCTCGTGCCCGGCGCGCTGAGCGCCCTCGCCGAGCGGCTGGCCGTCACCGGGGACCCGGAGATCCTGATCTTCGATTACGCGCGGACCTACTGGGACGGATCCGAGCGGCGCAATGCGCTGGCCGAACTCCTCGATGAATCCGGCGCCCCCGCCTTCACCCTGGCCGAGCGCCCGCAAATCCTCGATCTCCTGCAGATCGTCTGGAACAAGGCCTACCGCCGCGACTTCGTCGAGGAGCACGGTTTCGAATTTCCGGTCGGCTATTACGAGGACGCCCCCTGGACGTTCTGCACGCTCATCACCGCGCAGCGGATCGCCGTTCTCGACCGGGTCTGCCTGCACTACCGCCAGCGCCGTCAGGGCGGCAACATCCTGCGCACCACCAGCCGTAAGCACTTCGATGTCTTCGACCAGTACGGCCGGGTCTTCGCCTATCTCGATGCGCACCCGGAGCTCTCCCGCTGGCGCCCGCACATGTTCCGCAAGATGGTCGACCACTATCTGACCATCCTGGACAAGCCCGGCCGCCTCCCCCAGAACGCCACCGCCGAGTTCTTCCACCGCGCCGCCCGCGACTACCGCATGCGGGTACCGGCCGGCTTCGTCCGCCCGGCGGGTGTCATGGGCGGCAAGTACGCGCTGCTGGCCAAGGACGCCTACCCGGCGCTGGCCGGCCTCAAGGTCGCCGGGAAAGTGCAGCGTACGGTCCGCAAGCACGCGAACAAGCGGGTCAGGCAGGCCAAGAAGAAGGCCATGGACCTGCGCTACCAGGCGCTGCTGCGGCAGCCGCTGGACGAGAACCTCGCGGTCTACTCCGCGTACTGGAACCGCCTGCCCGCCTGCAACCCCCTCGCGATCTACGAGAAGGCCCGGGAACTGGCACCGCATGTGCACGGCGTGTGGGTGGTCAAGGAGGGGCTGGCCGACCAGGTCCCGGCCGGCGTCGATCATGTCGTACTGAACTCGCCGCGCTACTGGGAGCTCGTGGCCCGCGCCAAGTACCTGGTCAACAACGTCAACTTCGCGGACGCTGTGGTCAAGCGCGAGGGCCAGATCCACCTCCAGACGCACCACGGCACCCCGCTGAAGTCGATGGGCACCGACCAGAAGCGCTACCCGGCCGCCGCCAAGGGCATGAGCTTCCGCAAGCTGCTCGCGCGCGCCGACCGCTGGGACTTCTCGCTCTCCTCCAACCAGCACACCACCGAGCAGTGGGAGCGCGTCTACCCCTGCAACTTCACGTCGCTGGACGCCGGTTACCCCCGTAACGACGTCTACTGCCGGGCCACCGCCCAGGACGTCCTCGCTATCCGCGAGCGGCTCGGCATAGCCCCCGACAAGACCGCCGTCCTGTACGCGCCGACGATGCGCGACTACCAGGTCGGCTACGTCCCCCGCCTGGACCTGGAGAAGATCTCCCGCGAGCTGGGCGAGGACTTCGTCCTGCTGGTGCGCACCCACTACTTCTACGACCAGGACCCGGGGCTGCAGGAGCTCCAGGAGCGCGGCGCGCTGATCGACGTCTCCGGGCACCCGGTCGTCGAGGAGCTGTGCCTGGCCGCCGACGCGCTGGTCACGGACTACTCGTCGATCATGTTCGACTACGCCAACCTCGACCGGCCGATCATCAACTACGCCGACGACTGGGACACCTACGTCCGCTCCCGCGGCGTCACCTTCGACCTGCTCTCGGGCAAGCCGGGCGACACCCCGGGCGTGATCGCCACCACCGAGGACGAGCTGATCGAGGCCTTCCGCAGCGGGCGCTGGGACGACGAGCGGGCCGCGGGGCTGCGCACGGCGTTCCGGGAGCGGTTCTGCCAGTGGGACGACGGGCACGCCGCCGAGCGCGTGGTGCGCCAGGTCTTCCTCGGCCAGGAGGCCGGCCGCCCCGCGCCGGAGCCGCTCGGCGAGCGCACCGTGGCCCCGCGGCCGCGGGCGGCGGCCGCCGCGGCGGGGCTGGTCAAGCTGCCGGCGCCGCGGAAGGCCGGGGACGACCGGGCGGCGGGCAAGGACGCCACGGACATCGGGATGGCGGGCTGACCGGGGGACGCACCTCGTGAGGGGCCGGGGCGGTTCGACCGCCCCGGCCTCCTGTGTCTTTGTGCCGTGTCCCTGTGTCTTTGTGCCGTGCCCCTGTGTCTTTGTGCCGTGCCCCGCCGCCCGCGTACGGATCAGCGCCCGCCGAGCGCCCCGGCCACCGCCGCCGCCAGCTCGTCAAGATAGCCGCCGGGCAGATCGTCACGGACCACCACCAGCCGCCAGTACAGCGGCCCGGTCAGCAGATCCAGCGCCAGCCCGGCGTCCACACCGGCCGGGATCTCCCCGCGCTCGACGGCCCGCGCCACCATCGCCGCGGCGACGCCCTGCTGGCTGTCGTGCAGCGCCGTCTTGAGCGCACCGGCCAGCTCCGGGCTGCGGGCCGCCTCGGCCAGCAGGTCCGGGATGATCTGCGACGCCATCGGGTGCCGCAGCGCGCGGGCCGCGACCTCCAGCAGCATCCGGACATCGCCGCGCAGCGACCCGGTGTCCGGCGACGGCAGGCCCGCGGCGGCCACCGCGGAGACCACGTCCAGGACGAGGTGCAGCTTGGAACGCCACCGCCGGTAGACCGCGGTCTTGCCGACGCCCGCGCGCCGCGCGATGCCCTCGATGGACATCCGGGCGAATCCGACCGCGGCCAGCTCCTCGAAGACCGCGGCGCGGATCGCGGCGGTCTTGTCCTCGCGCAGTACGGCGGCACCGGCCGGTGCCCGGCGCGCCGCCGCGGAGTCCCCGTCGCTGCCGTCGTGTGCGCTGCCGTTTTTTGCCATGGCTTGAGCATAGCGTCACGACGCTACGGTTGCGTTTCGACGTGGGCTCGCTTTAGTGTCGGCAGCGTCGCGACGATACGGACCCGTTCCATCGCGTGTTCGGTCGCGCCGCTGCTGCTGCCCGTCTGGCCCCGTACGAAAGCGGCCCCCATGCCCCAGACCCTCACGCCCCCGGCGGCCGCCCAGGCGCCCGTCCCCGGGGCATCCCCCGACCCCGAGCTGCGCGCACTGGCCGAACGCCATGGCCTCACGGTGAGCGGCGCCCGCCCCTCGCTGCCCGAGTACACCCGGCAGCTGTGGCAGCGACGGCACTTCATCACCGCGTTCGCCACCGCCAAGGTCACCGCGACGTACACCACCGCCAAGCTCGGCCAGCTCTGGCAGGTGCTGACCCCGCTGCTCAACGCGGCCGTCTACTACTTGATCTTCGGGGTGCTGCTCGGCACGAAGAACAACGTCCCCGACTACATCCCGTTCCTGGTGACCGGCGTCTTCGTCTTCACCTTCCTGCAGAACTCGGTGCTGACCGGAACGCGGGCGATCTCCGGCAACCTGGGCCTGGTCCGCGCGCTGCACTTCCCGCGGGCCTGCCTGCCGGTCTCGTTCTGCCTGGCGCAGCTGCAGCAGCTGCTGTTCTCCATGGGCGTGCTGATGGCCATCCTGCTGTCCTTCGGACAGCTGCCGACCTGGTCATGGCTGCTGGTCGTACCGGCCCTGACCCTCCAGTTCGTCTTCAACACCGGCCTGGCGATGGTCATGGCACGCCTCGGCGCCAGGACCCCGGACCTGGCGCAGCTGATGCCGTTCATCCTGCGTACGTGGATGTACGCGTCCGGCGTGATGTTCAGCATCAGCCGGATCCTGCAGGGCAGGCACCTCCCGAAGGCCGTGGAGATCCTGCTCAACGGCAATCCGGCCGCGGTCTACATCGACCTGATGCGCTTCGCCCTGATCGACAGCTTCACCCACGAGCAACTGCCCCCGCACGTGTGGGCGTTCGCCGGCGGCTGGGCGCTGCTGGCCGGCGCCGTGGGTTTTGTGTACTTCTGGAAGGCCGAGGAGCGGTACGGACGTGGCTGAGCACAAGAGCACCGGCAGGGACGGGCGGACGGACACCGACCGGCCGCCCCAGGCGGCCGGGGACCCGGTCCCGACCGTGATCGCGGACAATCTGCACATCGTCTACCGCGTCTACGGCACCGGCGCCGGAAAGGGCGGCGCCACCGCGGCCCTGAACCGCATCATCCGCCGCAGACCCGCCACCGGTGTGCGCGAGGTGCACGCGGTCAAGGGCGTCTCCTTCACCGCCTGCCGCGGTGAATCCATCGGGCTCATCGGCTCCAACGGCTCGGGCAAGTCGACGCTGCTCAAGGCGGTCGCCGGACTGCTCCCCGCGGAGAGCGGCAAGGTCTACACCCACGGCCAGCCCTCGCTGCTCGGCGTCAACGCCGCCATGATGAACGACCTGACCGGCGAGAAGAACGTCGTCCTCGGCGGCCTGGCGATGGGCATGAGCCGCGAGCAGATCCGCGAACGCTACGACGGCATCGTCGACTTCTCCGGCATCCAGGAGAAGGGGGACTTCATCTCCCTGCCGATGCGCACCTACTCCTCCGGCATGGCCGCCCGGCTGCGCTTCTCCATCGCCGCCGCCAAGGACCACGACGTCCTGATGATCGACGAAGCGCTGGCCACCGGCGACCGCGCCTTCCAGAAGCGCTCCGAGGCCCGTATCCGCGAACTCCGCCAGGAGGCCGGCACGGTCTTCCTCGTCAGCCACAACAACAAATCCATCCGCGACACCTGCACTCGTGTGCTGTGGCTGGAAAAGGGCGAGCTGGTGATGGACGGGCCGACGGAGGAGGTCGTGGCGGCGTACGAGGCGCACCAATAGACGCACCAACAGGCCCTGCCGCGAACGGCGAGGGGCGCACCCGCAATGGGTGCGCCCCTCACTCATGCCTGCGTGCGGCTCGTCAGCTGTGCGTCCTGAGCAGCGTACGCATGGTCCGCATGGCCACCGACAGATTCGCCAGGTCGAAGCCCTCCGACCCCTGGATCTCCTCCAGCGTCGCGCGGGCCCGGCTCAGAATCGCGCCGTTGGCCTCCTCCCACGACTTGAAGCGCTGCTCGGGCGTCGCGGAGCCGTTGCCCGCCGCCAGCACATCGTTGGTCAGCGCGGCATGCACGGCGAAGAGGTCCTCACGGATGGAGGCGCGGGCCATCGACTGCCAGCGGTCGGCGCGCGGCAGCTCCAGGATGCGGTCCAGGAGCTGGTTGATCCGCAGCCGGTCGCCCAGGTCGTAGTAGACCTCGGCGACTTCCAGCGGCTCCTTGCCGACGCGGTCGGCGACGGCGACGATGTCCAGCGCCGGGAAGACCGACGAGAAGCCGGCCACCTGGACCGCGAGCGGCTCGGGCACCCCGCTCGCCGTCAGCTCCTCCAGGATCGTCTGGTGCCACTCCGCGTCGCTGCCCTGCAGCAGCTTCGGCAGCTCCGCCCAGACCTGGGCGACCCGCTCGCTGAAGAAGTCGATGGTCTCGGAGAGCTCCAGCGGCTGCGGACGGTTGTTGAGCAGCCAGCGGGTGCCGCGCTCGACCAGCCGCCGCGAGTGCAGCCGGATCCGGGTCTGGACATCGGCCGCGACGACATTGTCGAGCGCCTCGACGTCGTCCCAGACCTGGTTGAGCCGGAAGATCGCCCGGGCCGCGGTGTGCGCCCGCACCACCTCTTCGAGGGAGGCGCCGGTCTCCTCCCGCATCCGGTGCAGGAAGCTCGTACCGCCGGTGTTGACGGTGTCGTTGACCATCACCGTCGTGACGATCTCGCGGCGCAGGGCGTGCCCGTCGACCTGCTCGGGGAAGCGGTCGTAGAGCGCCGACGGGAAGTAGGCGTGCAGCAGCCGCTGGAGGTAGGCGTCGTCCGGCAGCGTGGTCTGGATCAGCGACTCGGCCACCGTGATCTTGGTGTACGCCAGGAGCACCGCGGTCTCGGGCTGGGTCAGGCCGCGCCCGGCGTTGAGCCGCTCGCGGATCTGCCGGTCGGTGGGCAGGAACTCCAGCGCCCGGTCGAGGTCACCGTCCCGCACCAGGCGGCGCATGAAGCGCTGCTGGGCGTGCAGCATGCTCGAGGACTGGGCCAGCGCCAGTGCCAGCGCGGTGTTCTGCGCGTAGTTGTTGCGCAGCACCAGCGCGCCGACCTCGTCGGTCATCTCGGCCAGCAGCTTGTTGCGCTGCTTGGTCGTCATATCGCCCTCGGCCACCACGGCGTTGAGCAGGATCTTGATGTTGACCTCGTGGTCGGAGGTGTCCACACCGGCGCTGTTGTCGATCGCATCGGTGTTGATCTTCCCGCCGGCCGCGGCGAACTCGATCCGGCCCAGCTGGGTCAGGCCGAGGTTGCCGCCCTCGCCGACGACCTTGACGCGCAGGTCCTCGCCGTTGACGCGGATCGCGTCGTTGGACTTGTCGCCCGCATCGGCCTGGGACTCCGCCGAGGACTTCACATAGGTGCCGATGCCGCCGTTCCACAGCAGGTCGACCGGCGCCTTGAGGATCGCCCGCATCAGATCGGCCGGGGTCATCTTCTTCACGCCGGCCTCGATGCCGAGGGCGGCCCGCACCTGTGCGTTGATCGGGATGGACTTGGCCGAGCGCGGGTGGATGCCGCCGCCCTGCGAGAGCAGCTCGGTGTTGTAGTCCGCCCAGGAGGAACGGGGCAGCTCGAAGAGCCGGCGGCGCTCGGCGTACGAGGTCGCCGCGTCCGGGCTGGGGTCGAGGAAGATGTGCCGGTGGTCGAAGGCCGCGACAAGCCGGATGTGCTCGCTGAGCAGCATGCCGTTGCCGAAGACGTCACCGGACATGTCGCCGACGCCGACCACGGTGAAGTCCTGGGTCTGGGTGTCGTGGCCCAGCTCGCGGAAGTGCCGCTTGACCGACTCCCAGGCACCGCGGGCGGTGATGCCCATGCCCTTGTGGTCGTAACCGGCGCTGCCGCCGGAGGCGAAGGCGTCGCCCAGCCAGAAACCGTACGACTCGGCGACCTCGTTGGCGATGTCCGAGAACGTCGCGGTGCCCTTGTCGGCCGCGACCACCAGGTAGGTGTCGTCCTCGTCGTGCCGGACGACGTTGTGCGGGGGCACGACCTCGCCGCCGACGAGGTTGTCGGTGATGTCCAGCAGACCGGAGATGAAGGTCTTGTAGCAGGCGATGCCCTCGGCCAGCCAGGCGTCCCGGTCCGAAGACGGGTCCGGCAGCTGCTTGCCGACGAAGCCGCCCTTGGCGCCGACGGGCACGATGACGGTGTTCTTGACCATCTGCGCCTTGACCAGGCCGAGGATCTCCGTACGGAAGTCCTCCCGGCGGTCCGACCAGCGCAGACCGCCGCGGGCGACCTTGCCGAAGCGCAGGTGGACGCCCTCGACGCGGGGCGAGTACACCCAGATCTCGTACGCCGGGCGGGGCGCGGGCAGATCGGGGATCGCCTGCGGGTCCAGCTTCATGGACAGGTAGGCGTGCGGCTTGCCCGCGCTGTCGCGCTGGTAGTGGTTGGTGCGCAGCGTCGCCTTGATGACGGTCAGGAAGGAGCGCAGGATGCGGTCCTCGTCCAGGGAGGCGACCTGGTCGAGCGCGGCGTCCAGCTCCTCCAGCAGCGCGTCGGTCAGCTCGGTGCCGGCCCGCTGGCGCTCCGGGGACATCCGGGCCTCGAAGAGCGAGACCAGCAGCCGGGTGGTGTGGACGTTGTTGGAGAGGGTGTCCTCCATGTACGTCTGGCTGAAGGTGGCACCGGCCTGCCGCAGGTACTTGGCGTATGCGCGCAGCACCATCGCCTGGCGCCAGTTGAGCCCGGCCCGCAGCACCAGCTTGTTGAAGTTGTCGCTCTCGGCGGCGCCGGTCCACACCGCGGTGAAGGCTTCCTGGAACCGCTCGCGGGCGTCGTCGCCGGAGACATGCTCCGGCATCCGCAGACCGAAGTCGTAGATCCAGGCGACGGTGCCGTCCGCGCAGCGCAGCTCGTGCGGGCGCTCGTCGATGACCTCGACGCCCAGGCGGTTCAGGCCCGGCAGCACCCGGGACAGCGAGACCTGCTCGCCGCGGCGGTAGATCTTGAAGCGGCGCTCGCCGGGGCCCGCGCCGACCGGCTCGTACAGGCTGACCGAGAACTCCTTGCCGGGCTCTTCGGTGAGCTTCTCCAGGTGCTGGATGTCGGCGACCGCGCTGCGGGGCTTGTTGTCGGCCTTGTAGCCCTCGGGGAAGGCGTGGCCGTAGCGGCGCAGCAGCTCGGCGGCGCGCTCCTCGCCGACCTCGGAGATCAGCGCCTCGGAGAAGCCGTCGGCCCAGGAGCGGGCGGCCTCCACCAGGCGGGACTCGATGCGGTCGACGTCGGCGTCGGTGAGGTCCGGCAGGCTGGCGCCCGGCTGGACCCGGATGACGAAGTGCAGCCGGGACAGGACCGACTCGGTGTTCCAGGCCGTGAAGTCGACGCTGGTGCCGCCCAGCTCCTCCTTGAGGATGTCGATCAGGCGCAGCCGGACGCCGGTGGTGTAGCGGTCGCGCGGGAGGTAGACCAGCGCGGAGTAGTAGCGGCCGTACTCGTCCTGGCGGAGGAAGAGCCGCAGCCTGCGGCGCTCCTGGAGGTAGAGCACGCTGGTGGCGATGGACCGGAGCTGGTCGACCGGGGTCTGGAACAGCTCGTCGCGCGGGTAGGTCTCCAGGATCTGCAGCAGGTCGCGGCCGTCGTGGCTGTTCGCGGTGAACCCGGCGCCCTCGAGGACCCCGGCGACCTTACGGCGGATGACCGGGACGCGGCGTACGGACTCGGTGTACGCGGCCGACGAGAACAGGCCCAGGAAGCGGCGCTCGCCGACGACGTTGCCGTTCTTGTCGAACTTCTTCACGCCCACGTAGTCGAGGTACGAGGGGCGGTGCACCGTGGCGCGGCTGTTGGCCTTGGTCAGGATCAGCAGCTTGTGCTCGCGGGCCTTGGCGCGGGCGTCGGCGGGCAGACGGTTGAAGGACGGCGAGACGGGGTGGCCGGCGTCGCTCTCGCGGTGCGGCGGGTCGGAGCGCAGAATGCCCAGGCCGGTACCGGGCACGGCGGTCAGCACGTCCTCCTCGGTGCCGTCCTCGCCGGGCGCGGAGGCCAGCTCGTACTCGCGGTAGCCGATGAAGGTGAAGTGGTCGTCGGACAGCCAGCGCAGCAGCTCGCGGGCCTCGTCGACCTCTCCCTCGGGCAGATCGTCGGCGAGCGGCTCGGCCGGGAGTTCCTCGGCGATGCGCAGCGCGGAGGCGCGCATCTTGTCCCAGTCCTCGACGGCCTCGCGGACGTCGGACAGCACCTGCAGCAGATCGGCGGTGATCTGCTTGAGGTCGTCGCGGTCGGTCTCACGGTCGGTCTCAACGTGGATCCAGGACTCGGTCACCGCGTCGTGCGGCAGCTCGGCGGCCTTGATGCCGCCGCCGTTCGGGTGGGCGTCGCCGTTGGTGTCGAGGACCTCGATCAGCTTGCCCGCGACATCGCGGCGGACCGTCACCTGCGGGTGGATCACGAGGTGGATGCCGCGGCCCTGGCGCGAGAGCTCATTGGTGACCGAGTCGACCAGGAACGGCATGTCGTCGGTGACGACCTCGACCACGGAATGGCTGCTGGTCCAGCCGTTCTCCTCGACGGTCGGCGTCTGCACCCGGACCCTGGCGGTGCCCTGCGGGCGCATCTCCGCGAGGCGGTAGTGCGAGAGGGCGGCGCCGAAGACGTCGACCGGGTCGCGGTCGATCAGGTCCTCGGGGGCGGTGTGCAGGTAGTAGCGCTGGAGGTATCCCGCAAGGATGTCCGGGTCAAGGCCGCGTACCGGGTGCTTGCCCCCGGCCGGGCTGCTTTCAACGACCCGGGCGGCCCTGGCGAGCAGCTCGGTCTTGGCTTCGTCCAGCTTGGTCTGCATGTCCTCTGGCTCCTGTCGCGCGCCGTTGCGTGACGTCGTGGAAGAACTTTGTGGATGCTGCACAACGCCGCCGCGACGCGGGGTGTCCTGTCGATGTCGACGCTATGCCGCGATGGGAGAGGGCCGTACCGGGTTCGGCAAGTCTTGACGGAGTCGTCATGGGCCCGTGGCCGCAAAGACCAGCGACCGCCCGGTCACGGTGGTGTCCCGGGCGCACGGCGGGGGCCTCGGCGCCCCCGCGGGTTATCGCGCTGATCACGGTGCAAGGCTATCGCTCCCGGCGGGGGTGCCGTCATGGTCCGGGTACGTACAAAACCCCACTTTGAACTTAGACCATCCGGACAACGTGCGGACGGGTCGGATGTGCGATGGCACGAGCCGGACGGGGTACCCTTCCGCTCCTCATCGTGCCAGCTCCGCGGCGGTTTCCACCGCCTCGGCGAGGGTGTCCACCACCGGCACCCCGGCGGCCTCCAGACTGGCCCGGCTGTGCGATCCGCCGGTGTAGAGCACCGCATGCGCTCCGGCGTCCCGCGCGGCCAGCGCATCATCCGCCGCGTCGCCGATGACGACGGTACGCCGCGGCTCCACATTCCTCAGCGCCGCCAGATGGCGCACCATGTGCGCGCTCTTGCCGCCCCCGGACGGCCCGGTCCGGCCGTCGACCCGTACGAAGCGCGCCTCGATCCCGAAGCCGCGCACCAGCGGTATCAGCTCGTCGTGGCCGTACATGCTGAGGATCGACTGGCTGCGCCCGGCCGCCTGCCACTCCGCCAGCAGCAGATCCACCCCGTCGGCCAGCCGGCACCGCACCCGGTGCTCGGCGTAATGCCGCTGGAAGGCCTCGTCCATCACCAGCCACTCGGCCTCGGTCGGCAGCCGCCCCATCAGCCGCTCGTAGAACCGCGGAATGGGCACGCAGTACAGCTCCCGGTACCGCTCCTGCGTGATCGGCTCCAGGCCGAGCTCCGCGAAGGCGGAATTGGTCGCCCCGACCACCGCGTCGGTGTCATGGAACAGCGTGCCGTTCCAGTCCCACACGATGTGTGCCGCCGGCCTGGCACCGTTACTCCCCATGCCCGGCCTGGCCCCGTTACTCCCCATGCAGGTCACATCCCCACGTACTTCCCCGTGCAGTTCCCTTGCAGATGCGCCCGCAGGCGCCGTCGCAAGTCCCCCGCAGAAAAAGTACCCGGCCCCACTGACAACGCCGGAACGGGCGCCGGCCCGCCCCGGCCCGGCCCGTTACTCCAGCAGATGCGGAATCTCCTGTACCGCGAACCACATCAGGTCATGGTCCTCCGCACCGTCCACGGTGAACTGCGCCTCGTCGTCCCCCTGATCGGCCGCACCGAGCGCCGCCGCGGCCGCCGCGACATCGGCCTCCGCGTCGTCCGCGTCCACATGCACCGCCGCCGCCTTGGTCAGCGGCACCGGCCCGGCCAGCCGCACCTCGCCCAGCGCCGACTCGTCGAGCCCCCGGTCCGGGTCCGCCACCGCCGCGCCCTCGGGCACATCCACCGCGACCACGACCCGGCGCCGCGCCGCCTGCGGATTCCCGGCGATCCGGCGCAGCGAGGCCTGGGCCGCCCGGTTCAGCGCCGCGTACTCCAGCTCCTCGATGTCGTCCGAGACGTACCACTCGCGCAACGCGGGCGTGACGGCGTACGCGTCCAGGGGCCCGGGGCCCAGCTCACCGCTTTTGTGCGCCTCTGCGAGACCGGAAAGGGTCAGGGGGACATAGACGCGCATGGCAGCCGCTTCCGCTCATTTCGCTCGACTCTGGAGAATGCCCAGCCAGCATACGGGCGGGAGTCCCCCATCGGGGCGCCCCCACAGCCCCGGCGTCCCCCGCCGCCGGGCCCTCGCCCGCGCCCGTACGAGCCCCATTTCCCGCGCCTGAGCCACGGACGGGTGAATTCTTCCGCCCCCGCTCACCCACCCGGTCCCGCCTTGCCGCCCGCCCGGCCCCGTCGATAGAAGATCTCCCGAAGCTACCGCCCGGTAATCGATCCGCCCGGCCCAGCGCCGGCACAAGGGGGACACCGCCATGACGGACACCGACCCGAACCGCACCGCCGGGACCGCCGCACAGGCCGGCCCGGACCACGCCCCGGACGACTCCGCCCCCGGCCCGCGCCCCACCCCCGACGGCGACGGTCCCGCCGCCCGCGTCCCCGCGCCCCGCCGCCCCCTGAGGGCCGGCCGCGGCCCGGGCGGCGGCCCCGGTCGCGGCCCGGCCCGGACCCGCCCCGGTGGACCGTCGACGACGACGCGCACCACCCCGGGCCGCCCGTCGGCCCCGGTGCGCGCCGGGGACCGTCGCACCACCGCCGCCGAGGGCGCCGACGCAGCCATCGCCGCCCGCCTGCCGACCGTCGGGGCCCAGCGCCGCGCCCTGGAGCGCCAGCCGCACCGCTGGTTCGCCCATCAGCTGCTGCTCACGCTGAGCGGGCAGCTCCCCGTCCACGCCCTGCTCCGGCATGCGCTGCCCGCCGCCTACGACCGGCTGGTCGAGCTCGCCCCGATGGCCCCGCTGCGGCCCCTCGCCCGCCCGGGACGTGCCGCGCCGCTCCCCAGCCTCCGCAAGTGCGGCCTGTGCCGGCCCCGCGACGGCGTCATCGAGGCCTTCGCCCGCATCGCCTCCGGCGACCGCCTCCGCGCCCTCGCCTTCCGCCTGGAGCTCTGCGCCGACACCCGCTGGCGCTGCGCCACCTTCGACATCGGCCCGATGCCGGCGCCATGGCTTCCGACGCCGCGGCCGTAGGGCGGACCGGCGCGCCATCGGGGCCCGCGGCGAGGGGCCCCGGCATGCGAAAGCGCCCCGGCCGTCACAGCCGGGGCGCCTCCTGTGCGTCCTTACTTCTTGCGGCGCCGCCCGCCGCTCTTCTGCGCCTTGCGCCGCTCCGCCCGCGTCAGCCCGTCGGCCTCCGAACGGGCCGGGCCGTCGGTGTCCTCGTCGCTGACGAAGTCACCCTCGATGACGCTGCCGTCGCCGTCCACCTTGGGCGCGGTGAAGTGCAGCCGGTCCGGACGCTGCGGGGCCTCCAGGCCCTTGGCGTGGATCTCGGGGCGGCCCGCACCGGCCGGGACCACGTCCGCGGCCTTCTCCAGGGAGGGCTGCTCGGCCGTCTCCTGGACCGGGACCTCCTCGACCTGCTGCTCCACCTGGACCTCCAGGTTGAACAGATAGCCGACGGACTCCTCCTTGATGCCCTCCATCATCGCGGTGAACATGTCGAAGCCCTCGCGCTGGTACTCGACCAGCGGGTCCTTCTGGGCCATCGCCCGCAGGCCGATGCCCTCCTGGAGGTAGTCCATCTCGTAGAGGTGCTCACGCCACTTGCGGTCCAGGACGGACAGCACGACGCGCCGCTCCAGCTCGCGCATGATCTCCGAGCCGAGCTGCTCCTCACGGGCGGCGTACTGCTCGTGGATGTCGTCCTTGACGGCATCGGCGATGAACTCGGAGGTCATACCGG
Source organism: Streptomyces chattanoogensis (assembly GCF_001294335.1). GTDB lineage: Bacteria > Actinomycetota > Actinomycetes > Streptomycetales > Streptomycetaceae > Streptomyces > Streptomyces chattanoogensis. The sequence continues at coordinate 18,987 of NZ_LGKG01000068.1, read as the reverse complement.
CCCGGTCGCCGATCTCCTCCTCGAGCTCCTCGAGGGTCACCTTGACCGGGTAGAGCTGCTTGAACGCGCCCCACAGCCGGTCCAGGTCCCACTCCTCGGCGAAGCCCTCGACCGTCTCCGCCTGGATGTAGGCGTCGATGGTGTCGTCCATGAAGTGCTTGATCTGCTCCTGCAGATCCTCGCCCTCCAGGACGCGGCGCCGCTCGCCGTAGATGACCTCGCGCTGGCGGTTGAGCACCTCGTCGTACTTCAGGACGTTCTTGCGCGTCTCGAAGTTCTGCTGCTCGACCTGCGACTGGGCGGAGGCGATCGCCCGGGTCACCATCTTGTTCTCGATCGGTACGTCGTCGGGGACGTTGGCCATGGCCATGACGCGCTCGACCATCTGGGCCTTGAACAGCCGCATCAGGTCGTCACCGAGGGAGAGGTAGAAGCGGGACTCGCCGGGGTCGCCCTGACGGCCGGAGCGGCCGCGCAGCTGGTTGTCGATACGGCGCGACTCATGCCGCTCGGTGCCCAGGACGTAGAGCCCGCCGAGCTCCTTGACCTCCTCGAACTCCGCCTTGACCGCGGCCTCGGCGCGTTCCAGGGCGGCGGGCAGCGCGGCCGCCCACTCCTCGACGTGCTCGACCGGGTCCAGGCCCATCTGGCGCAGCTCGGCCTCGGCGAGGTCGTCGGGGTTGCCGCCGAGCTTGATGTCCGTACCGCGGCCGGCCATGTTCGTGGCGACCGTGACCGAGCCCTTGCGGCCGGCCTGGGCGACGATCGACGCCTCCCGGTCGTGCTGCTTGGCGTTGAGGACCTCGTGCGGCACCCCGCGCTTGTTGAGCTGCTGGGAGAGGTACTCGGACTTCTCCACGGAGGTCGTGCCGACCAGGATCGGCTGCCCCTTGGCGTGCTTCTCGACGATGTCCTCGACGACCGCGTCGAACTTCGCGGGCTCGGTGCGGTAGATCAGGTCCGCCTGGTCCATACGGACCATCGGGCGGTTCGTCGGGATCGGGACGACGCCGAGCTTGTAGATCTGGTGGAACTCGGCGGCCTCGGTCATGGCCGTACCGGTCATGCCGGAGAGCTTGTCGTAGAGGCGGAAGAAGTTCTGCAGGGTGATCGTGGCGAGCGTCTGGTTCTCGTCCTTGATCTCCACCCCTTCCTTCGCCTCGATGGCCTGGTGCATGCCCTCGTTGTAGCGGCGGCCGGCGAGGATACGGCCGGTGTGCTCGTCGACGATCATGACCTCGCCGTCGATGACGACGTAGTCCTTGTCGTTCTTGAACAGCTCCTTGGCCTTGATCGCGTTGTTGAGGTAGCCGACGAGCGGGGTGTTCACCGACTCGTAGAGGTTGTCGATGCCCAGCCAGTCCTCGACCTTGCTGACGCCGGACTCGTGGATGCCGACCGTGCGCTTCTTCTCGTCGACGTCGTAGTCGCCGGTCTCCTCGATGCCGCGCTGCGGGTTGGCGGCCTCGCCCCGCTTCAGGCGCTTGACCAACTTGGCGAAGTCGCCGTACCACTTGGTGGCGGAGTCCGCCGGGCCGGAGATGATCAGCGGCGTACGGGCCTCGTCGACGAGGATCGAGTCGACCTCGTCGACGACCGCGAAATTGTGGCCCCGCTGGACGAGTTCGTCCTGCGACCAGGCCATGTTGTCACGCAGGTAGTCGAAGCCGAACTCGTTGTTCGTGCCGTACGTGATGTCGCAGTTGTACTGCTCGCGGCGCTGGGCCGGCGTCATGTCGGCGAGGATGCAACCGACGGTCAGGCCCAGGAATTTGTGGACCCGGCCCATCATCTCGGAGTCGCGCTCGGCCAGATAGTCATTGACCGTGATCAGGTGGACGCCCTTGCCGGACAGCGCATTGAGGTACGTCGGAAGGGTACCGACGAGGGTCTTGCCCTCACCGGTCTTCATCTCGGCGACATATCCCAGGTGAAGGGCTGCGCCACCCATCAGCTGCACGTCGTAGTGGCGCTGGCCGAGCACACGCTTGGCGGCCTCACGGACCGTGGCGAACGCCTCGGGCAGCAGGTCGTCCAGGCTCTCGCCGTCCGCGTACCGCTCTTTGTACTCGTCGGTGAGCGCCCGCAGCTCGGCGTCGGAAAGGGCCGCGAAGTCCTCTTCGATGGAGTTGACCTGGCCCGCGATGCGGTGCAGTTTGCGCAGGATCTTTCCTTCGCCTGCACGCATGAGCTTGTTGAAGACGGACACTTGGGCTGGTCTCCTTGCCGGTCGGGCCTGGCACGGTCGGGTGCGCGGGCGCGGCATTTTTCCAAGGGGGCAGGCCCCGCCGCAACGGCCATCGTAAAGGAGGACTCTGTCAGGCCGGGAGGTTAGCCGCAGCGGCGGCAGGTATGCCCTCCTCAGGTGAACGCGTGAGCGGGCGAGAAGGTGCCGGGAATCACCGCGAAATCCCGTCGCGGCCCGCCGCGCGGCCCCGCAGACTCGCGGTATGGAGCCCGTCACCCTCACCACCGAGCGTCTCGTCCTGCGCCCTTTCGCCCCGTCGGACGCTGCCGCGGTCCACGCCGCCTGTCAGGAACCCGACATCCCGCGCTGGACGACCGTCCCCTCTCCGTACGGCCTGGAGGACGCGGAACGGTTCGTCGGCGCCACCGCCCCGGAGGGCTGGCGCGCCGACACCGGCTATGCCTTCGCCGTGCTCTCCCGGGCCGACGGCTCCCTGGTCGGCGCCATGAGCCTGATACGCCTCGCCCTGCTGCACGCCCCCGAGCGGCAGGCGGAGCTCGGCTACTGGACGGCCAGGGAGCACCGCGGCAACGGGTACACCGCCGAGGCGGCCCGCGAGGTGGTGCGCTGGGCGTTCGCGGATCTCGGGGTGGAGCGGATGGAGTGGCTGGCGGAGGTGGGCAACGAGGGCTCCCGGGCGGTGGCCCGCAAGGTCGGCTTCCGCATGGAGGGCACCCTGCGCGCCAAACTGATCCACCAGGGCACCCGGCGCGACGCCTGGATCGGCGCCCTGCTCCCGTCCGACCTGCCCCCGGCCGCCGCCGGCCCGTCCGTTCGGGACACCACGCCGTACCTCCCGTATCCGGGCTGACCACCGGGCCACGGCCCGCGCCACGGGCGTTGTCAGTGGCCGCCCCTACTCTTTCCCGCATGACCGCAGCGCCGCGCACCCAGCCCCCGCCCGCGACCACGCTCTCCCAGGACGACGCCCGGCGGCTGGCGCTGCGTGCGCAGGGGCTGCTGGGCGCCCCGGACCGGCGGGCGGGGGTTCGCGGGGTGCTGCGGCATCTGGGCGCGGTGCAGCTGGACACGATCTCGGTGCTGGCCCGCTCGCACGAGCTGGTGCCGTACGCCCGCCTCGGCGCGGTCGGCCGGGATGCCGTCGATGCGGCCTACTGGACCGGCGGCCACAGCTTCGAGTACTGGTCGCACGCCGCCTGCCTCCTGCCCATCGGGGAATGGCCGCATTTCGCCTTCCGCCGCCGGGCCTACCGCGCAAAGGGCCACCGCTGGCACATCATGGCCGACGCCGAGCGCTCCTGCGCCGCCGTCCTGGACCGGCTCAAGGCCGACGGCCCGCTGACCACGACCGAGCTGGGCGGCGGCCGCAAGGGCGGTGAATGGTGGGACTGGTCGGAGACCAAGATCGCGGTGGAGTTCCTGCTGGACACCGGCCAGGTGGTCTGCACGGAGCGCCGCGGCTGGAAGCGGGTGTACGACCTCGCCGAGCGCGCCGTCCCCGATGCCCTGCTGCACGACGATCTGGACGACGCCGAGTGCCTGCGCCGTCTGGTCGCCCAGGCGGGCGCGGCGATGGGCGTGGCCACCCGCGCGGATCTCGCCGATTACCACCGGCTCAAGGGCGAACAGGTCGATGCCGTCATCGAGGGTTCCGGGCTGGTCCCGGTCGAGGTCGAGGGCTGGGGCAAGCCCGCCTGGGCCGATCCCGCCGCCCTGGCCGCACCGCCCCGCGGACGGCACCGCACGACCCTGCTCTCCCCCTTCGACTCCCTCGTCTGGGACCGCCCGCGGACGGAGCGGATCTTCGGCTTCACCCACCGCCTCGAGGCATACGTCCCGCGCCCCAAGCGGATACACGGCTACTTCGCGATGCCTCTGCTGTCCGGCGGCCGGCTGATGGGCCGCGCCGACCCGGCCCGCGAGGGCACCGCCCTCGTCGCCCGCCAGGTCTCGATGCGGGGCGCCAAGGCCGTCCGCCCCATGGCCCAGGCCCTCCACGAGGCCGCCGCCTGGGTCGGCTGCGACTCGGTACGCCTGGAGCGCTGCGACGACGCGAAACTGGCCGAGGCCCTCCGCGCGGAACTCACTCACATGAGCGACCAGGCCGACTGACCGGCCCGGCGCCCCCTCCGCGCTCAGCGGATCTCGAGGATCTTCTCCCGCATCGCATACACCACAGCCTCCATCCGGGAGTGCAGCTGCAGCTTCTCCAGGATGTTGCGGACGTGGTTCTTCACCGTGTTTTCCGAGATGAAGAGTTCCTTGGCGATATCGCGGTTGTTCATGCCGGTGGCGACGAGCTTGAGGACCTCCAGCTCGCGATCGGTGAGCCGGGGTGCGGGCACCAGCCGCCGCTCGTCCGTACGCTGGATCATCGACTTGAACTCCGTCAGGAGCTTGGACGCCATCGAGGGGCTGATCTGCGACTGGCCGTCCGCGACGGCCCGGATCGCGGTGGCCACCTCGTCGGTGGAGATCTCCTTGAGGAGATATCCGGTGGCACCGGCCTTGATCGCGTCGTAGAGATCGGCCTCTTCATCGCTGATCGTCAGCATGATGATCTTCGCGCTGGGAGCCACCTCCTTGATGGAGGTACAGGCCTCGATACCGCCGCGTCTGGGCATCCGTACGTCCATCAGCACGATGTCGGGCAGCAGATCCGCGGCCTTGTCGACCGCCTCCGCGCCGTCCCCGGCCTCGCCGACGACCTGGATGTCCGTTTCCTGGGCCAGGACGATCTCCAGGCCCCGCCGGAACAGCGCGTGATCATCCACCACCAGAACCCGGATCGGCTCCTTGCGCGGCACGCTCGCGGCGACACCCGCCTCCGTGCCGCCCCCGATACCGCTCCCCGGGCCGTCCGCGCCGTCACTCACGGGCCCGAAACTGTCCCCCATCGTTCCTCCCCGTCAACTACTCGGCCGAAGGGCCAGAGCTTGGAAATAAGGCTGGTTGACAACAGCCCCGTGCGGCCGGCCCGATCAATGCCATACGACCGTCTCCCCGGCAAGTCGCCGTTTCGTGTCCACATACTCCCTGGCTGGCACAAACACTATACGGCTTCAACTCCTGCGTTCTTCAGGCACGATGGTGCCCCCGGCGTGCGCCGGGGGCACCGGACGGATGAGTTGTCAGCCGCCGAGCGCGCCGCCCGCGCCGCCTGGCTCTTCCTCCCCGAACGAATCGGGGTTCAAGTGGATGACGCCGTAGTCATATGCATGCCGCCGGTAGACCACGCTCGGCAGCTTGGTGTCGGCATCGACGAAGAGATAGAAGTCGTGCCCGACCAGCTCCATCTCGTAGAGCGCCTGGGTGAGGGTCATCGGCGCTGCGGAGTGGGTCTTCTCGCGGACGACCAGGGGGCCTTCGCCCAGGACGTCGAGCGAGCCCATCTTGGTGGTCGGCACCGCTGGCTCGGCCTCGCTCGTGGCGGCGAGCTCACCATTGGTGTTCAGGCGCGCGGCGTCGGGGACGCTGACGGCGACATCGCTCGCCGGGATGCGGCCGTTCCCACGACGGGAGAAGCGCTTGTCGTGCTGCTTGCGCAGCCGCGCCTCCAGCTTGGCGGTGGCCAGGTCCAGCGCGGCGTACGGATCGGCGGCGGCCGCCTCGGCCCGGACCACCGGGCCACGGGAGCGGAGGGTGATCTCCACTCGGTCGGAACGGTCGGCCTGCCTCGGGTTGGGCTCCTTGGACACCTCGACGTCCAGGCTGATCACCTTGGCGTCGAGCTTCTGGACTTTCTCCAGCTTCAGCTTCTCGGCCACGTGCTTGCGGAACCGCTCGGGCACCTCGGTCTTGCGGCCTTTGACGACGATGTCCACGCAGAACTCCGTTCCCGGATCGCTCCGCTACACAGGCGGAGCGACTCCTTCTTGCACCAGGCTCCGGTGAGTGCCGAAGCCTCGGACTTGGCGACTTTCACCTCCTCCTCCCCCAAGGACAAGATCTCCATTCCCCCCTTTTGAGGGTGGCTTCAAATACCCCCAAGTGCACGCATGACGACATCCGAGGCAAAGCGCCCGCCAAGTCCTCACAACCGAACATAGCTCTCCCGGACGGGTGTCGGCACCCCCTTGCGGCCACCGGCTCCGTTTGGGTGATTTTTGCCCCTCATCACCTGCAACGATGAATTCTCCCGGTCAGTTCCAGTTGCTTTCGAAAGCGCTGCGGGGTGCCGCGACCACCGCCGCGCCGGCCACCCGGCCGCCCGCCACGGCAACCGCACGCGCCGCCTCCGCGAGCGTGGCTCCCGTCGTCACCAGATCGTCCACCAGCACCACTGGCGCCCCCGTCAGCAGCCTTCGGGCCGCGCCCGGCACCTCCAGTGCACCCGCCACATTCGCCAGCCGCTGCGGGGCGCTCAGCCCCGCCTGGTCGGCCACCGGCCGGCACTGCCGGAGCACCGGGAGCACCCGCGCCCCCGCACCGCTCCGCCGCAGGTCGGCGGCGGCCGCGCGGGCGATTCTGCGTACCGGATCATGGCCCCGGCCGGCCACCGCTCTCCGGGCCGACGGTACCGGCACAAGCACGGGCGCCCGGCCACCGCCCCGCACCCGTCGCACCGCCCCGGCCAGCGCCGCCCCCAGCGGCCCCGCCAGCCGCAGCGCGCCGCGCTCCTTGTGCGCCAGCAGGACGGCCCGGACCTCGTCGGCATACGGCGCCCCCGCCCACACCCGCGGCAGCCCGGCCGGTCCCGGCCGCGGCCTCACCCGGCGCGCACCGCGCCCGTCCCGCACCAGCGCCCGGCGACAGCCCGCACACAGCTCCGTACGCGGCCGGCCACACCCCGCGCAGTCGACCGGCAGCACCAGACCGGCGAGTTCCCGCCACACCCCCTGCATGACTCCAGGCTGCATGACTCCAGGGTGGCGCCGTCCGCGGCCGCTCACCACCCCTGTGGAAAACTCCGGCGGCCGGCCCCCCGGCCCCGGCCGCCGTCTCCCGTCACCCCGGATAGACCGGCGCGGTCCCTTCCTTCGCCACGGTCTTCCAGTTCGCATCCGGAAACAGCCGCACAATGCCCTCGGTGGCGTCGGCGATCAGCGGCCGGGCCTCGTCCTCCGAGGCCGCCACGGCCTTGACGCCGTTGACACCTGGCAGCGTCTGCGCGTTGGACGCCGAACCGTCGGTCTCCATGTACTGCATCTGCTGCACGCCGCCGGACTCCCGGCCGACGACCACCAGCCGGCTGCCGCCCGCCCAGGATGCGGCCACCACGTCCTCCAACTGGGGCGCGATCGGCCGCAGTTCCTCCACCGAGAGCACCGGGTGCGCCGATGAGCCGCCGCGCTGGACCCGGCCCAGCTGGAGCGTCGTACGGCCCTTGTCCTCCACCAGCACCGCGATCCGGATGCCGTCCGCGGCCACCCGGATCGCCTTGATCCGCCGCTTGCCGAGACCGGGCACCGCGACCTCCTCGGGGGTGCCCTTCCCCTCGCGCAGCCGCAGCAGCCGCGAGGCGTGCGCACCGCGGTCGGCGATCCACAGATCGCCGAGACCGTCCCAGCTCGGCGCGGTCAGCCCCTCGTCCGGGTCCTTGGCGGAGCCCGTGGAGGTCAGCAACGGGGCGCCGCGCTGGACGCCGTCCTCCAGGGCGGCGACGTACAGCGACCGGCCGTCGCCCGACACCCCGGCCGCGGTGGTCTCGTCGCGCGAGACGGCGACCGAGCGCAGCGGGGTCTTGCCGGTGCCGAACGGGCCGCGCACCGGCGTCGGTTCGCCGGCGGAGTCGGACATGGAGACGACCTTGTGGTCGGCGTCGATGAAGTACTCCTGCGCGGAGCGGCCGGCGTACCGGACCGGCGAGAAGTCGCGTTCCGCCTGCTCCTGGGACAGCTCGCACAGGGAGCCGCCGCCGGCGTCCTCCAGCTTCACGTCGCTGATCTTCGACGCCCGCGTCATGTCCTGCACGGTGAAGAAGAGTTGGGCCGCCATCCGCTTGCACTGGCCGGAGTCGGTGCTGATCGCCTGCTTGCTCAGCCTCACCCGCAGCGCGTTGGAGTCGTCCAGCGACAGATCACGCGCGGCGAGCCGGGTGCCGGGCGGGAACTCCGACGAGGTCACCTCGCCCAGCCAGTCGGTGGGGCCGGACAGCAGCGCCTCCACACTGGCCGTGATCGGTTCTATCCGCTGGCGCAGATAGACCGGGTCGGCGACCAGGACGTTCCGGCTCGCCTTCGGCTGCGACGACTCCGACTTGTAGGACGCGAAGTAGTACTTGTTGACGGAACGGTAAATCCGCTGGAAGTCGGACTGCCCGAGCACCAGGCCGTTGGGCAGCCGGTCGATGCGCCACTGCCCGTCCTCCTTGATGAGGTGGATCGTCGCGCGGTACTTGCGCTCCTCCGGGGTGTACGCGTGATTGGCGTCCACCTTCGCCACCTGGCTGCCGGACAGGGTGACCGTGTAGCCGTTCTCGTCCTCGCGGTTGCGCTGGACCTGCGGCTCGGCCTTGGGGCGCTCCTGGAGCACATCGGTGACCCGGAACGGCTGCCATTTCCGGGCCGACTTGGCCAGATACTGCCTGGCCGTGCGGAAATCCGCCTCGTCGCTGGTCGTCGCATCGAGGAAGCTGCGCACGATGTTCGTCGGCTGCGCGCCGTCCTGCGGGGGCACACCGTAGACCCGTACCTGCGAGTCGCCCTCGGCGCGCGGCGACTGATCGACCGCCTTGACGTCACCGCTGTCCGGCATCGACGCGCACCCGGCCAGCAGTACGGCGGCACAGCCGAGCAGCCCGGTGATCCGCGCCCGCCGGGCTCCCCTGCGCGGGCGGGTACGGGACATGTGCCCCACCCGGTCCTCGTCTCCGCGCTCAGTGTCCACGCAGTCCGCCTTCCCGCTCCACGCCCCGTCCGGCGTTCTGTCCGGCCCCGTCGTCCGCGCCGCCAGGGGACGGCCGGTCGCCGCGCGCGTCCTCGCCGTGCGCCCTTCCCTCGCCCCGTGCGCCCCCGGTCCCCGGCACCACGCGGGCGCCGCCCTCGCCGGGCAGCGCCGCCGGATCAGCCACGGGACGGGCCGCGGCGCGCGGCTGCGCCGGGATCGCGGAAGCCTTGCGGTCCGCACCGGTGCGCGGCCGGCCCGACTCGTCCAGGCCGCGGTTGCGCCGTGAGTCCTCCGGCTCCAGGGGTATCGGGGAGCCGCGCAGCGCCTCACCGGCCGTACGGGGCAGCGTCAGCCGGAACTGCGAACCGCCGCCCGGCTCGCCCCAGGCCTGCAGCCAGCCGCCGTGCAGCCGGGCGTCCTCGATGGCGATGGACAGGCCCAGGCCCGTACCGCCGGTCGTACGGGCCCGCGCCGGGTCGGCGCGCCAGAAGCGGTTGAAGACCCGGGTCGCCTCGCCGGGCTTGAGGCCGACGCCGTAGTCGCGCACCGCGACGGCCACCGCGCCGCCGGAGCGGCCGCCCCCGGACGCCAGCTTCACCACGACGTCCCGGCCCTCGCCGTGCTCGACGGCGTTGACCACGAGATTGCGCAGCACCCGCTCCACCCGGCGGGTGTCCGCCTCGGCGATCACGGGCAGCTCGGCGCCGCGCACCACGATGCGGGTGCCCTTGGCCTCGGCCAGCGGCTCCGCGCCCTCGATGACGCGGTGGACGACATCGCGCAGGTCTATCGGCTCGGCCTCCAGCGCGGCCGCGCCCGCGTCGAAGCGGCTGATCTCCAGCAGCTCCGCGAGCAGCGATTCGAAGCGGTCGAGCTGGCCGCGCAGCAGCTCGGCGGAGCGTGCCGTCGCGGGGTCGAACTCGTCGCGCGCGTCATGGATGACATCGGCCGCCATCCGTACCGTCGTCAGCGGTGTACGCAACTCGTGCGACACGTCGGAGACGAACCGGCGCTGCATCCGGGACAGCTCCTCCAGCTGCTGGATCTTGATCTGGAGGTTCTGCGCCATCTTGTTGAAGGACTCGCCGAGCCGGGCGATGTCGTCCTCGCCGGTGACCTTCATCCGTTCCTGGAGCAGGCCCGCGGCCAGCCGCTCGGAGATCCCCGCGGCCATCCGTACGGGCGTGACGACCTGCCGCACCACCAGCCAGGCGATGGCCCCGAGCAGGATCACGACGAACACCCCGGCCGTCGCGAGGGTGCCCGTGACCAGCTTCAGCGACTCCGCTTCCTGGCTGAACGGGAAGAGGTAATAGAGCTGGTACTGGTTGCCGTTGATGTCGTTGAGACGCTTGCCGATGATCAGCGCCGGCACGCCGTCGTCCGACCCGATGCGCTTGATCCGGGTGTACTGGCGGAACGTCCCGGACTTGGTGTCCAGCTTCCGCCGCAGCTCGGCGGGCACGCTGCGCTCGGGGTCGACGTCGCCGGAGGCGCGCGGGCCGCGGGTACCGGGGCTGGAGTCGCCGAACGGTTCGTCGGAGTCGGAGCTGAGCGCCACCACGGAGAAGACGCCCTGGCCGCCGCTGGCGAGCTGCTCGACCAGGCCGGTCAGCCAGGTCGCGGAGTCCTGGGTGCCGCGGTTGCCGGTGCGGGGGGCGTCGTCGGGCCGGGTGTCGTCGGCTCCGTCGGCCATCTTCTGGGCGACGCCGAAGCCGCCCACGGCCTGGCTCTGCGCGGCCTGCGCCTTGGCGGTGAGCAGGCCGTTACGGACCTGGCCGACGACCACGACACCGAGCAGCAGCACCACCGCGAGCGACATCAGCAGGGTGGTCGCGACCACCCGCAGCTGGATGTTGCGCCGCCACAGCCGCAGGGCGGGCAGCAGCGGCCGCCGCACCCAGCGGCTGAAGAGCCGCAGCAAGGGGTGCACGGGCCCGCTCACCGCGCCGTCGGGCAGCAACTGCCCGCCACGCAGCAACCAAGCGGACAACTTTCCCGAAAAGGGCATTTCTCCCGTCGGGCCGACGGAACGCCCCCGCTTTCCCTCCGGGGCCGCACCGTCCCGGATCATGTCAGCTGGGCCCGGCCTTGTAGCCGACACCGCGCACGGTCACCACGATCTCCGGACGCTCCGGATCCCGCTCGACCTTGGAACGCAGCCGCTGCACATGGACATTCACCAGCCGGGTGTCGGCGGCATGCCGATAGCCCCACACCTGCTCCAGCAGCACCTCGCGGGTGAACACCTGCCACGGCTTGCGCGCCAGCGCCACCAGCAGATCGAACTCCAGCGGGGTCAGCGCGATGGACTGCCCCTCGCGCTTCACCGAGTGGCCGGCCACATCGATGACCAGATCACCGATCGCCAGCTGCTCGGGCGCCGGCTCCTCCGAACGCCGCAGCCGGGCCCTGATCCGGGCCACCAGCTCCTTGGGCTTGAACGGCTTGACGATGTAGTCGTCCGCGCCCGACTCGAGCCCGACCACCACATCCACGGTGTCGCTCTTGGCGGTCAGCATGACGATCGGCACCCCGGACTCGGCCCGGATCAGCCGGCAGACCTCGATGCCGTCCCGTCCGGGCAGCATCAGGTCGAGCAGCACAAGATCGGGCTTGGTCTCGCGGAAGGCGGCAAGGGCCTTGTCACCGTCGGACACGAACGACGGTTCAAAGCCTTCCCCGCGCAGCACAATGCCGAGCATCTCTGCCAGTGCGGTGTCGTCGTCGACGACCAGGACGCGTCCCTTCATTCGGCCATCATCCCATTACCTGATCGTGACTTACTCCATCGTGACGTGGAACACATCCGAGCAAGGCCGTTCCGGGTGACCGGCGAGACCACTCCGGCCTCCGTGACGATCGCCGTCACCAGCTCGGGCGGAGTCACGTCGAAGGCCGGGTTGTAGGCCTGCGCGCCCAGCGGCGCCACCGCGATCGCGGCGCCGGGCCCCGCCCCGGAACCCTGTCCGGGCGGCAACGAGAGCTCCGTCACCTCGCTGCCCGGCCGCTGCTCCACCTCGATGTCCGCCCCCCGCTCCGTCTCGAGATCCACCGTGGTCGTCGGCGCCACCACCACGAACGGAACGTGGTGATAGCGCGCCAGCACCGCCAGCGGATAGCTGCCGATCTTGTTGGCGACCGACCCGTCCGCCGCGATGCGGTCCGCTCCTATCAGCACCGCGTCCACCTCACCCGCCGCGAACAGCGACCCCGCTGCCCCGTCCGCCAGCACGCTGTACGCCATTCCCGCGCGCGCCGCCTCGTACGCCGTCAGCCGCGCCCCCTGCAACAGCGGCCGCGTCTCGTCCACCCACAGCCGCCGCAGCTCACCGGCCCGGTGCGCCGCCCGCACCACCGCGAAGGCGGTCCCCTCGCCCCCGGACACCAGCGCGCCCGAATTGCAGTGGGTGAGAATCCGGTGGCCGCCGCCCGGCAGCAGCTCCCCCAGCAGCGCCAGCCCCTGCTCCGCCATCCGCGCGCCGGCCTCGATGTCCTCCGCGTGCAGGGCCCGCGCCTCGACCAGCGCCGCCGCGGCAGCCCCGGCACCGGCCCCACGGCCGGCCGCCGCCCGGTACGCGGCCGCCGCCCGCCGCACGCCGTACCCGAGATTGACGGCGGTCGGCCGGGCATGCGCCAGCGACTCCGCCGCCTCGTCCACATCGAAACCGCGCGCCGCGGCCAGCGCGACACCGTACGCACCCGCGATACCCAGCAGCGGCGCACCGCGCACCGCCAGCCTCCGGATCGCCTGTACCAGCGCCGGTACGTCCGTACAGACCAGCTCGGCCTCCTCCGCCGGCAGCCGGGTCTGGTCGAGGAGGACCACAACGGGCCCCTCGGGAAGCTCCTCCCAGCGCAACGACGGGATTCCGAGCGCCGCCGCGCCGGCCTTGGACACCTCGTACTGATCGGCCATTGGTTCAGTCTGCCGCCGACACCGCTCCGAACAGAAGGTCCCTCACGGATCAGGGCCCGGATACACAGAGCCATCCGCCATGACACGATGACTGACACCGCGGACCCCGGACCCCGGCCGCCCCGGCGGACGGGCAGCAAGAAGGAGCGAAGATGAACGACTCTCCGGGCTGGGCCTCGCCCGGATCCGCCCCCTCCGACGAGCCGGACCGCGGTACCGAGGAGCAGCCCACCCCAGCGGCCGACGCGGACGGCCCCGCCGCCGAGCAACCGTCCCCGCCGAACTGGTCCAAGGAACAGCCGCCCGCAGGCCAGTGGTCGTCCCCGGGGATCCCCGGCCAGAGCGGACCGGCCGGCGGCGCCACCCGCGCCCGCGCCGGCTCCATCCCCCACCAGGGCGGCTGGTACGGGCAGCCGGCAGGCGGCCCGCCCATGTGGGGAGCCGGCTGGTCCCCGGCACCACAGGCCGCCAAACCGGGCGTCATCCCCCTGCGGCCGCTCGGCGTCGGCGAGATACTCGACGGCGCGGCCTCCACGATGCGCGCCCACTGGCGCACCGTCCTGGGCATATCGCTGATCGTCGCCGCCGTCTCGCAGACCCTCGTCACAGTGGTGTCCGGACTGTGGTTCCAGGGCACCGGCCGGAAGGCCGCCCCGGACGGCAGCTCCACCCCGGCGCTGCGCCAGGCCATGCGCGACATGGCCGACACCCTCGCCGGAAGCGCCGTCACCTCGCTGATCGGGCTCCTCGCCACCCTCGTCGCCACCGGGCTGCTGACCATGGTCACCAGCCGCGCCGTCCTCGGCCGCTCGGTGACCGTCGCACAGGCCTGGCAGGACGCCCGCGGCCAACTCCTGCGCCTGCTCGGCCTGCTGATCCTGTATCCCCTGATGATCTTTGCCATCGCGGCCGCAGGCCTGGCCCCCGGCATCATCCTCATGGCCACCGGCACGCCGGAGGCAGGCCTGCTCCTCATGGTGTTCGGCGGTCTCGCCGCCACCGTCGTGAGCGTCTGGCTGGCGGTCCGTTACAGCCTCGCCTCCCCGGCACTGATGCTGGAGAAGCAGGGCGTCATCGCCTCCATGCGCCGCTCCGCCAAGCTCGTCCGGGGCTCCTGGTGGCGGGTGCTGGGCATTCAGCTCCTCTCCTTCGTCCTGGTCGCCCTGGTCGAGTCCATCATCCAGATCCCGGCCACCCTCATCGCCTTCGTCCTCGATGGCCAGAGCCTGATGGACTGGGCGAACGGCACCGCCGACAGTGCCGGCTGGACCTTCCTGATCGCGATGGGCATCGGAGCCGTCATCAGCTCCGCCCTCACCTTCCCGATCAGCGCGGGCGTGACCGCACTCCTCTACATGGACCAGCGCATCCGCCGCGAGGCCCTCGACCTCGAACTCGCCCGCGCCGCAGGCCTCCCCGGCTACGGCACGGACACCACGTCCGCGGCCGCTCCCGGCGCCCCGACGGACACTTCCGGCGACCCCACTCCGGGAAGCTGATGCGGTGACAACAGGGGGGATCACGGCCGCACTCGGCCGACTCATGGCGCGCGCCGACGACGACATGCCGGTGCGGATCCCGCGCGTGCCCGCCCGCGAGGCGGCGGAGCACGAGCTGTCCGACCCCCGGTACCACCAGCACGACCCCAATCCGCTCCGCCAGGCCCTGGACTGGTTCTGGGACCGCGTCGACGACCTGTTCACCGCGGCCGCCGGCGCCACACCCGGCGGCTGGATCGGACTGGCCGCCGTCGCCGCGATGGTGCTGCTGCTGATCGTCGCACTACGGCTGCGGCTCGGCGCGCTGCGCCGCACCCCGGCCACCACCGGCGGCGCGCTCTTCACCGACGCGCCACGGAGCGCCGCCGAGCACCGCACGGCCGCCAACCGCCTTGCCGCCGGGGGACTCTGGAACCAGGCGATGCAGGAACGCATGCGCGCCATCGTCCTCGCCCTCGAGGAACGAGCCCTGCTCACACCCGCGCCGGGCCGCACCGCCGACGAGGCCGCCGCCGCGGCCGGCCGGGTTCTTCCCGCACACGCCGACCGGCTGAGCGCCGCGGCCCGTACCTTCGATGACGTCACATACGGCGGCCGCCCCGGCACCGAGCGGGAGTACGCCCTCTTGACCGCCCTCGACAGCGACCTGCAACACGCCAGGCCCCACCTCGCCGCCGCCCCGACCAGGAGCCGCGGATGACCACGGCCACCACGGACCCCGTCGCGCTCTCCCCCACCGCCCGTCACCTGTGGCGCCGGTCCCGGGGGTTGCTGCTCGCGCTCCTCCTGCTCGTCGTCACCGGTGTGGTGCTCGCGGCCCTCCAGTCCGGCGAACAGCACGGCAGACTCGACCCCCGCTCGGCGGACCGCACCGGGAGCCGGGCCCTCTCCGCACTCCTCGCCGCCCGCGGCGTCACCACCCAGGTCGTGACCACCTCCGAGGCGGCCGCCGCGGCGGCCGGCCCCGACACCACCCTCCTCGTCACCGAACCCGACCTCCTCACCGCAGAGCAGCTGACCGGCCTGCGCACCGCGACCGCACACACCCCCGGCCGTATCGTCCTGCTCGCCCCCGGCCCGGCCACCCTCGATACCTTCAGCCCCCGCATCAGGACGGAGCCCCCGGTCGGCAACTCGACGCGCCGGCCCGCCTGCTCGCTGCCCGCCGCCCGCCGTGCGGGCGACGCCCTCCTGGGCGGCCTGCGCTACGTGGCCCCCGACGGCACCGCCGAACACTGCTACCTCAGCGGCGGCCTGCCCACCCTGCTGCGCCTGCCGGCCCCCGACGCCGGCCGTGACACGGTCCTTCTCGGCTCCCCCGACTTCCTTTACAACCGCCACCTCGCCGAGCACGGCAACGCCTCGCTGGCCCTTCAACTCCTCGGCGCTCACAAGCATCTGGTCTGGTACCTCCCCTCCATAAGCGACCCGTCATCCGCCGAGGACGAGCAGCGCGGTTTCCTCGACCTCATCCCCTCCGGCTGGAGCTGGGGCCTGCTCCAACTCGCCTTCGCCGCCGTCTTCGCGGCCTTCTGGCGCGCCCGTCGGCTCGGCCCGTTGGTACCCGAACGGCTTCCGGTCACCGTCCCGGCCGCCGAGACCACCGAAGGCCACGCCCGCCTCTATGAGCAGGCCCACGCCCGCGACCGCGCCTCGGCCGTCCTGCGCTCGGCCACCCGCACCCGGCTCGCCCCCCTCATCGGCGTGCCCCCCGCGCACGCACACACCCCCGACATCCTTCTCCCGGCCGTTCAAACCCACTTGACCGCGGCCCCCGCAACCGAAGCCGGTCTGCACACTCTGCTCTTCGGCCCGCCACCCGCGGACGACAAGGCTCTGGTACAGCTGGCCGACCAACTCGACGAACTCCACAGCTCGATCGTTTCCCAAGAGAGGCACGCCCCCCGTGAGCACCCCGACCGCTGACAGCGCCCGAGCCTCCCTCGAAGCTCTCCGCACAGAAATAGCCAAGGCCGTCGTCGGCCAGGACCCCGCCGTCACCGGCCTGGTCGTCGCCCTGCTCTGCCGCGGCCATGTGCTCCTCGAAGGCGTCCCCGGCGTCGCCAAGACCCTGCTCGTACGGGCCCTGTCGGCCGCCCTCGAACTCGACACCAAGCGCGTCCAGTTCACCCCCGACCTGATGCCGAGCGATGTCACCGGCTCCCTGGTCTACGACACCCGCAGCGCCGAGTTCTCCTTCCAGCCCGGCCCCGTCTTCACCAACCTCCTTCTCGCCGACGAGATCAACCGCACGCCGTCCAAAACCCAGGCCTCCCTCCTCGAAGCAATGGAGGAGCGCCAGGTGACCGTCGACGGCACCCCCCGGCCCCTCCCCGAGCCGTTCCTCGTGGCCGCCACTCAGAACCCCGTGGAATACGAGGGCACTTATCCGCTCCCCGAGGCCCAGCTCGACCGCTTCCTGCTGAAACTGACGGTCCCGCTCCCCGCCCGCCAGGACGAAATAGACATCCTCACCCGGCATGTGGACGGCTTCAGCCCCCGCGACCTCGACGCCGCAGGCCTACGCCCCGTGGCCTCCGCCGCCGACCTCGAGGCGGCCCGGGCCGCGGTCGCCAAGACCGCCGTCTCCCCCGAAATCACGGGCTATATCGTCGATATCTGCCGTGCCACTCGTGAATCCCCCTCACTTTCCCTCGGTGTTTCCCCCCGAGGCGCCACCGCCCTGCTCTCCACTTCCCGAGCCTGGGCCTGGCTCACCGGCCGCGACTACGTCACCCCCGATGACGTCAAGGCCCTCGCGCTCCCCACACTCCGACACCGCGTCCAACTCCGCCCCGAGGCCGAGATGGAGGGAGTCACCGCAGACTCCGTCATCAATGCCGTGCTCGCCCACCTCCCCGTCCCCCGCTGAGGCGACGCCATGGCCCTCACCGGACGCACCGCCCTCCTCGCCGCAGTCGGAGCTCTCTTCGTCGGCTTCGTACTCCCCGGCTGGCTCGGTGTTCTCGCCGTCCAACTCACCTTGCTGATAGCAATTTTGTGCGACCTCGCACTCGCCGCGCCAGTGCGAAAGCTCCATTTCACTCGAACCGGTGACACATCAGTTCGACTCACGGGCCAGGCCCACACCCATCTCACCCTTACCAACCCGGACCGCCGCACCCTCCGCGCGCAGATCCGCGACGCCTGGCCCCCGAGCTCCTTCCGCCCCGGCACGGACATCCCCGCATCCCGCCACGCCCTCCGAGTCCCAGGCGGCGAACGCAGACGCCTCACGACCACGCTCCACCCCACCCGCCGCGGCGACCACCACGCCGTCCGCGTCACGGTCCGCTCCTACGGCCCACTCGGGCTGGCCGCCCGCCAGGGAAGCCACCACGTCCCCTGGACCCTGCGCGTCCTCCCACCTTTCACCAGCCGGAAGCACCTCCCTGCCAAACTCGCCCGGCTCCGCGAACTCGACGGCCGCACCAGCATCCTGACCCGCGGCGAGGGCACCGAATTCGACAGCCTCCGCGACTACGCCCCCGGCGACGACACCCGTTCCATCGACTGGCGCGCCACTGCCCGCCAGCAGACCCTCGCCGTCCGCACCTGGCGCCCCGAACGCGACCGCCGCATCCTGCTCGTCCTGGAAACCGGCCGCACCTCGGCCGGCCGCGTCGGCGACACCCCCCGCCTCGACGCCTCCATGGACGCCGCCCTCCTGCTCGCCGCCCTCGCCGCCCGCGCCGGCGACCGCGTCGATCTCCTCGCCTACGACCGCCGCGTACGGGCCTCCGTACAAGGCCGTACCGCCGCCGACCTGCTTCCGGCTCTCACCGACGCTCTGGCTCCCCTCGAATCGGAGCTCGTCGAGGCGGACGCCCGCGGCCTGGCCGCCACCATCCACCGCCGCACACCGCGCCGGTCCCTCATCGTTCTCTTCACCGGCCTCGACACGGCCCCCGTGGAAGAGGCCCTCCTACCGGTCCTCCCCGGCCTCACCCAACGCAACGAACTCATCGTCGCCGCCGTCGCGGACCCCCGCATCGAGGAACTGGCCGCCGGCCGCCACACCCCTCAGGCCGTCTACGCAGCCGCGGCCGCAGAACAGACCCGCGCCGCCCGCCGCCACACCGCCGACCGCCTCCGCCACCACGGCATCACGGTCATCGATTCAACCCCCACCCGCCTGGCCCCCGACCTGGCCGACGCCTACCTCACGCTGAAGTCCGCCGGCCGCCTCTGACTGACGGCGCCCCTCCCTCTTCCCTGACAGCGCCAGCCGCAGCTTTCCCTGGAACCGCTCCCGCTCACCCGTGGCCCCCACAACCCCGGTCAGCTGCACCCAACAACCATCACAGCCCATCACCGCACCACCCTGGGCGGCGGGACGCGGGTGGCGTCACCGGGCGACAAGCGCTGGCAGCGCGGAGCGACTGACCCCCAAACGCAGAAAAGCCCCGCACCATACGGTGCGGGGCTTTCCCCAAAGATTGTTCGGCGGCGTCCTACTCTCCCACAGGGTCCCCCCTGCAGTACCATCGGCGCTGAAAGGCTTAGCTTCCGGGTTCGGAATGTAACCGGGC
>NZ_LGKG01000067.1 GCF_001294335.1 Streptomyces chattanoogensis | reverse complement strand
AGCGGCAGGGTGCCGCCGTCGCCCTGCTTGGGCAGCAGGCCCTCGGCGCGCAGCTCGGCGATGGTGGCGCCCAGGGAGATGCGGGCGGCGGCCTTGGCGAGCGGCACCGCGGTGGCCTTCGAGGTGAAGGGCACGGTGCGCGAGGCACGCGGGTTGGCCTCCAGGACGTAGAGGATGTCGCCGGCCATCGCGAACTGGATGTTGATCAGCCCGCGGACGCCGACGCCCTTGGCGATGCCCTCGGTCGAGGCGCGCAGCCGCTTGATGTCGAAGCCGCCCAGGGTGATCGGGGGCAGCGCGCAGGCGGAGTCACCGGAGTGGATACCGGCCTCCTCGATGTGCTCCATGACGCCGCCGAGGTAGAGCTCCTGGCCGTCGTAGAGTGCATCGACGTCGATCTCGATGGCGTCGTCCAGGAACCGGTC
>NZ_LGKG01000066.1 GCF_001294335.1 Streptomyces chattanoogensis | reverse complement strand
CGCCTGCCGCCACGACGACCTGGTCGACCGGCTACGCGAAGCCGGCCTGGCCGCGATCGCCGACCTCGGCTTCGTCGGCCTGGACGACGAGGCCGGCGCCCCGGCGGTCATCACCGGCTACAAAAAGCCCAAGGGCAAGAAGCTCCCGCCCGCGAAGAAGCTGGTCAACCAGCTAATCGCGGCAGAACGGGCGGTGTGTGAGCACGCGTTCGCGCACTTGAAGAACTGGCGCGTGTTGACCAAGCTCCGCCTCGACGTGAAGTGGGCTACCCGGCTCGTACGGGCGCTGATGATCCTCAACCAGCGCGAGATCGCCCGCTGACCGACGATCTTCACACCAGACAGGTGCCGACAGCCAGCACGAGCACGACATCACCCGCCCACGCCACCCCCGCGACCAGCATGTTCAGGATGAACACAACTCA
>NZ_LGKG01000065.1 GCF_001294335.1 Streptomyces chattanoogensis | reverse complement strand
TCGCGGAGGCCAAGCGGCACGGCTTCTCCGACGCCCAGATCGCGGAGATCCGGGGGCTGCGCGAGGACGTCGTCCGCGAGGTGCGGCACGCCCTGGGGGTGCGCCCGGTCTACAAGACGGTCGACACCTGCGCCGCCGAGTTCGCCGCGCGCACGCCGTACTTCTACTCCTCCTACGACGAGGAGAGCGAGGTCGCCCGGCGCACCAAGCCCGCGGTGATCATCCTGGGCTCCGGCCCCAACCGCATCGGCCAGGGCATCGAGTTCGACTACTCCTGCGTCCACGCCTCCTTCGCACTCAGCGACGCGGGCTACGAGACGGTGATGGTCAACTGCAACCCGGAGACCGTCTCCACCGACTACGACACCTCCGACCGCCTCTACTTCGAGCCGCTCACGCTCGAGGACGTGCTGGAGATCGTGCACGC
>NZ_LGKG01000064.1 GCF_001294335.1 Streptomyces chattanoogensis | reverse complement strand
AGGGCCATCTCGCGGGCGTTCTTGATGGCGCGGGCTATCTGCCGCTGCTGCTGCCTGGTCACGTTGGTCACCCGGCGGCTGCGGATCTTGCCGCGGTCGGAGATGAACTTCCGCAGCAGGTCGGTGTCCTTGTAGTCGACGTAGGTGATACCGGCAGCGTCGAGCGGATTGGCCTTCCGCTTGGCGGGCTTGTTCTTGAGGTTGGGGCGACGGGGCATGGGGGTTCGGTCCGTTCCTTCCGGTTCTTGGGGTGGCTCGGTTACGGGCTCAGGCGACGGGGTCGAGCAGTTCGTCGAAGGCGTGCGACAGCTCTCGCCAGGACTTCGGCCCGGCCGCGTACTCGGCGTCGGTGAGCAGGCACGAGTCCAGCAGAGCCAGCAGGTTCTCCCGGTCGAGGCCGGGACAGGTGAAGGTGAGGTGCTGGCAGCGGTCGCCGTGTTCGGGGTGCCA
>NZ_LGKG01000063.1 GCF_001294335.1 Streptomyces chattanoogensis | reverse complement strand
ACCGGACCCAGGACCCGTACGTGGCACTGCCGGCCCGGGTGGTGCCGGACCCGCGCGCCAGCGACGAGGCGTGGATGGTCACCACCCCGGTCCGGTTCGACCTCGGCACGTTCGACGTGCTGCCCGACGTCGAGGGCCGCGACGACGCCCGCCGGGCGGTCTGGGTGCCGGCGGTCGACTTCGACTGCGTGGTGCGACACCTGACGGCGGTCTACGGCGGCACAGTGTTCGCCGCCCACCGCGACCTGCTCCGCGACGTACTCGACCGCTGAGTGCCTGCACGGCACGTCTCGTACGTGCCGGCGCAGGGACCGTCCGGTCCACCATCAACGCCCCCGAAGGGAGTTCGACATGGGCAGGAAGAACATCCAGCAGGGCCCGAACAACCCCGCCAGCCGCAACGACGAGGTCGGCGTCCAGGTCGGCCAGGTCCGCGGCCGGGCCAACCCCCGGCA
>NZ_LGKG01000062.1 GCF_001294335.1 Streptomyces chattanoogensis | reverse complement strand
GTGTAGATCTGTCCGGCGACCGAGGCGGCGGCGGTGGCCGTCACGTCGTCCACGGGCATCCGGACCGAGGCGAACTCTCGGGTGACCCACTCCAGCGTCACGGGGTTGTTCCGGAACGTCCGGCTCGGGGTCGACCACAGTTCCTCGTCCACCCCGGCCTGTACGAGGTAGCAGTAACCGGGCCGCTTGTTGCCCCACGCCCCGGGGTTGGCGCCCGCGTCCAGCACTTCGGACGGGAGGGCGAAACCGGCGTCCCGCTCGTCCACGCCCATGCACAGTGCGGACGGGAGGGAGGCCCGGGTGTCGGTGCTGATCTGGTAGCCGCTCGCGCGCTGCATCGAGACCACCAGGGAGGCGCCGGCCGAACGGGCTTCCTGCGCGATGCCGGTGAACGCGTCGTCATCGACGGCCCGCAGGGTGTTCGCCGCTTCCTCGAACCAGCCGACCAGGTACGGCATACCGGGGCACCCGCACGC
>NZ_LGKG01000061.1 GCF_001294335.1 Streptomyces chattanoogensis | reverse complement strand
ACTCGACCGTGGTCTGCTCCGCCGCCTTCACGTCGCGGCCCTTCGAGGCGTTCGCGGGCAGGACCTCGACCGCGGTGTCGGCCCGGTCCGCGGCGATGAGCTGGACGCGTCCGGCGGGGATGCCCAGGACGGCGGCGATCGGGGCGGGGGTGTCGAACTTCTGCATCATGCT
This sequence comes from Streptomyces chattanoogensis, assembly GCF_001294335.1. Taxonomy (GTDB): domain Bacteria; phylum Actinomycetota; class Actinomycetes; order Streptomycetales; family Streptomycetaceae; genus Streptomyces; species Streptomyces chattanoogensis. The sequence continues at coordinate 309 of NZ_LGKG01000061.1, read as the reverse complement.
CTCCGTTGGCTTGCGGTTCGTTGTTTCCTGATGCTGGAAACGCTACGTTGCTTTCTAAATCTATGCAACGAATCTTTTGCTTAGGATCTGCATTTCTGCAGGTAGATGCGCAATAATCATTGCAACGCTCTCTCGCTTAACGCAACGATGAACAGTCGATCGTTGCAATGCATTGAAGGTGAACGCTATGGTGGAGGCGTCAAGGAACATCGAGCAGCACCATGGGGCGCCCGTGGGGCATGAAGGGGGTCGTGATGCCGGGAGGCAGGCTCACCCAGCAGGAGCGCCAGCAGATCGCGGTGGGGCTGG
>NZ_LGKG01000060.1 GCF_001294335.1 Streptomyces chattanoogensis | reverse complement strand
ACTCGACCGTGGTCTGCTCCGCCGCCTTCACGTCGCGGCCCTTCGAGGCGTTCGCGGGCAGGACCTCGACCGCGGTGTCGGCCCGGTCCGCGGCGATGAACTGGACGCGTCCCGCGGGGATGCCCAGGACGGCGGAGATCGGGGCGGGGGTGTCGAACTTCTGCATCATGCTCTCCGTTGGCTTGCGGCTGGCTGTTTCCGAACGATGGAAACGCTACGTTGCTTTCCATGTTTACGCAACGAGATCTTTGCTCGAGAGTTGCATACATGCAGGTGAAAGCGCTGCAATCGTTGCAACGCGCTCCGGCTTAACGCAACACAGGGACGGCCGATCGTTGCAATGCATTGAAGGTGAACGCTATGGTGGAGGCATCAAGGAACACCGAGCAGCACCATGGGGCGCCCGTGGGGCATGAAGGGGGTCGTGATGCCGGGAGGCAGGCTCACCCAGCAGGAGCGCCAGCAGATCGCGGTGGGGCTGG
>NZ_LGKG01000059.1 GCF_001294335.1 Streptomyces chattanoogensis | reverse complement strand
GGCGTGCAGTACGGGCGAGGCGCTGGAGGACGTCGCGGAGGTTGCGGGCGTGGACCCGGTTGCCGGTGTCGGTAACGAACAGGGGCCGGCGGGGGCGGGCTCCGACGGTGAGGGCGGGCAGGTTGGTGGTGTCGTCGCGGGTGGCGAGGTAGGTGGTGATCCGCTGGTGGGTGGGCGGCGGGAGTAGGGCGGACCGACGGCGCCGGCCTTTGCCCATCACGTTTAGGACGTGGTGGCCTTGGTCCTGGCCGAGGTCTTCGATGTCGGCGCCGAGGAGTTCGGCGACGCGGAGGCCGGTGGTGGCGAGGGTGTGGACGATGGCGGCGGTGCGGGGGCTGTCGGTGTCGGCGACGTCGAGCAGGTTGGCGAGCTGCTCGGCGGCCAGGGCCGGGGTCGGGGTGGGGTTGGCCTTGGGGCGGTTGGTCTTGAACTTGGCGGGGTTCTTGCGGAACGGCACGTCTTGTTCGTCGAGCCACTCGTACCAGG
>NZ_LGKG01000058.1 GCF_001294335.1 Streptomyces chattanoogensis | reverse complement strand
ACCGTACTCCGGCCCAGCCTGGGTCGGCCTGAGCCCCTGAGGAGGGCCACCTTGCAGAACCTCGAAGGCCGGCACCCCGGCACCGTCGGGATCGCCCGCTACTTCGCGTACGAGCACCTGAAGACGCCGCTGCGCGGAGTCAGCAAGCAGTGCCACGACCTGGCCGAGCAGATGATCGGCACACGGCCCGACGGTCCGGAACTGACCGCCGGTCTCCGCAAGCTGCTTGAGGCGAAGGACTGCTTCGTCCGGGCCGCGCTCGACACCGCCCAGGAGGGACCAAGATGACCAACCACTCCACCACCCCGGCGCCGACCGTTGAGAGCAAGGTGAAGGCCGCGAGCATCGCCTCCTACCTGGGTCTGCTCGCGCTGCTCGCCATCCTCAACGGCGTATCGGACACCAACCTGGTCGCCGGGCTGCCGGACGTCGTCGAGGTGCTCGTCGCCCCGATCATCCCGGCGGCGGTCGCCCTGGTCGCCGGCTACGTGGCCC
>NZ_LGKG01000057.1 GCF_001294335.1 Streptomyces chattanoogensis | reverse complement strand
TGCGGCGTCATGCCCTTGATACCCAGATCGACCGCGGCGACCGTGAACCTCTTCTCCCCGATCGCCGGGACGACATACGCCTCCTTGGTGGCGACCTCCGCGGAGAGGTTCGCGCCCTTCATCTCGGGCGCCTGGCGCACCTCGGCGAGCATGGTGCCCTCGTCGGGCAGCGCGTTGCCGGAGAAGATGCCGACGCGCATGGCGCCGCGCTCGCGCAGATGGCGGGTGAGGGCCCGGGTGTCGACACCGGAGATACCGACCACGCCCTGCTCGCGCAGCTCCTCGTCCAGCGAGCGCACCGAGCGCCAGTTGGACGGGACACGGGCGGGATCGCGGACGCCGGTGGAGAACACCGCTTCGCCGAAGGTCTCCCCCACGGCCCCGTAGGCACGGCCGCGGAAGGTGCGGCCGTCCTCCAGGACGAGTACGGCGGGGATCTTGGCGGTCCCCCTGGTGGAGGTCGTCATCGTGCGCCTTCCGTTTCGGTGTGCTGGGTGGTGCTGGTGGTGGTGAGTGCGGTCAGGGCCTCGACCCAGGCGGGGTGTTCGTCCGCCCGGTCGGAGCGGAACCCGGAGTCGATCTCCTTGTCCCCGTGCGCCCAGGTGACGATCAGCAGACCGCCCTCGGTGAGAACCTTGCCCGCGATGCCCTTGTCGAGGCGGGCGCCGCGCAGGGCGGCGGCCGGGACGAAGAAGTCCTGTGCGCCCGGCCGTACGACGTTCAGGCCCCGATCGGTGAGGGTCAGTTCGGTGCGGCTGCGGGTGCCCAGACCGCGGGCGACGATCCGGTCGAGCCACTGGCCGGCGGTGGTGGAGCCGTGGTAGCGGCCGGTGAGCGTCAGCTTCGGCTCACCGAGGTCGTCGGGCGCGGCGGGCAGCTCGGGCAGATCGCCCTGCAGCTTTCCGCGCCACTTCCAGCCCTCGCGCATCAGCCAGTACAGGAAAATCACGAAGACCAGCAGGCCGACGACCCAGGCGATCCGGCCGGCCCAGTCGGTGACCGGCGCGGACTTCTGCGCCTCGGCCAGGTGGATCAGTGGAGGAGTCACGCGAGCTTCCCGTCGACGAGCGTTGCGCGGCCCCGCAGGAAGGTGTGGGTGATACGTCCCGGCAGCTCACGGCCCTCGTAGGGAGTGTTGCGGCTGCGCGAGGCGAAGCCCGCGGGGTCCACCTCTCCACGGTAAGCGGAATCGACCAGGGTGAGGTTGGCGGGCTCACCAACCGAGATGGGGCGGCCGTGGCCCTTGGCCTGCCCGATCTGCGCGGGCTTGAAGGACATCCGGTCCGCGACGTCCGCCCAGGTCAGCAGGCCGGTCTCGACCATCGTCTGCTGGACGACCGAGAGCGCGGTCTCCAGGCCGACCATGCCCATGGCGGCCGCGGCCCACTCGCAGTCCTTGTCCTCGTGCGGGTGCGGGGCGTGGTCGGTGGCGACGATGTCGATGGTGCCGTCGGCGAGGGCCTCGCGCAGCGCCAGGACGTCGCGCTCAGTGCGCAGCGGCGGGTTGACCTTGTAGACGGGGTTGTAGGTGCGCACCATCTCGTCGGTGAGGAGCAGGTGGTGCGGGGTGACCTCGGCCGTCACATCGATGCCGCGGGACTTGGCCCAGCGCACGATCCCGACGGACCCGGCGGTCGACAGGTGGCAGATGTGCACCCGCGAGCCGACGTGCTCGGCGAGCAGGACATCCCGGGCAATGATCGATTCCTCGGCCACCGCGGGCCAGCCGCCCAGTCCCAGCTCGGCGGAGACCACGCCCTCGTTCATCTGGGCGCCCTCGGTCAGCCGCGGCTCCTGGGCGTGCTGGGCGACGACACCGCCGAAGGCCTTCACGTACTCCAGGGCGCGGCGCATGATCACGGCGTCGTCGACGCACTTGCCGTCGTCGGAGAAGACGGTGACGCCGGCGGCGGACTCGTGCATGGCACCGAGCTCGGCGAGCTTCTTGCCCTCCAGGCCGACGGTGACGGCGCCGATGGGCTGCACGTCGCAGTAGCCGTGCTCCTGGCCGAGCCGGTAGACCTGCTCGACGACGCCGGCGGTGTCGGCGACGGGGAAGGTGTTGGCCATGGCGAACACGGCGGTGTAGCCGCCGCTGGCCGCGGCCCGGGTGCCGGTCAGGACGGTCTCGGAGTCCTCGCGGCCGGGCTCGCGCAGATGGGTGTGCAGGTCGACGAGGCCCGGGAGGAGGATCTTGCCGTCGGCCTCGATGACCTGGGCGCCCTCGGCGCTGGAGACGGTGAGATCGCTGCCGACGGCGGTGATGGTCTCGTCCGTGATCAGGACGTCCTGCGCCTCGCCGCCGAGCACCTTCGCACCACGGATCAGAATCTTGCTCATGGTTCCTACTTCTCCTCGGTACGGGCGTTCTCGGTACGGGGGTTGGTGACGGCGGGCTCGTTGCCGCCCAGCAGCAGGTACAGGACCGCCATCCGGATGGACACCCCGTTGGCCACCTGCTCGACGGCCGTGCAGCGGTCGGAGTCGGCGACCTCGGCGGTGATCTCCATGCCGCGGACCATCGGGCCGGGGTGCATCACGAGGGCGTGCTCGGGCATCCGCGCCATCCGCTCGCCGTCCAGGCCGTAGCGGCGCGAGTACTCGCGCTCGGTCGGGAAGAAGGCGGCGTTCATCCGCTCGCGCTGCACCCTCAGCATCATCACGGCGTCGGACTTCGACAGCACGCCGTCCAGGTCGTACGACACCTCGCACGGCCAGGTCTCGACGCCGACCGGCACCAGGGTGGGCGGCGCGACGAGGGTGACCTCGGCGCCGAGGGTGTGCAGGAGGTCGACGTTGGAGCGTGCGACGCGGCTGTGCAGGACGTCGCCGACGAGGGTGATGCGCTTCCCGCTCAGGTCCTGCCCGATCCCGGCGTCGGGGCCGATGAGGCGGCGGCGCATGGTGAAGGCGTCGAGCAGTGCCTGGGTGGGGTGCTGGTGGGTGCCGTCGCCGGCGTTGATGACGGGAGCGTCGATCCAGCCGGAGTTGGCGAGCCGGTAGGGGGCACCGGAGGCGCTGTGCCGGATGACGACGGCGTCGACGCCCATCGCCTCCAGGGTCTGGGCGGTGTCCTTGAGGGACTCGCCCTTGGAGACGCTGGATCCCTTGGCGGCGAAGTTGATGACGTCCGCGGACAGCCGCTTCTCGGCCGCCTCGAAGGAGATACGGGTGCGGGTCGAGTCCTCGAAGAAGAGGTTGCAGACGGTGCGCCCGCGCAGGGCGGGCAGCTTCTTGATCGGCCGGTCGGCGACCCGGGCCATCTCCTCGGCGGTGTCGAGGATCAGGACGGCGTCGTCGCGCGTGAGGTCGGCGGCCGAGATGAGGTGGCGCTTCATCCGGTTTTCTCCGTGAGGAAGGGAGGTTGTACGGGAATGTCCGTCGAGCGGGCAGGCGTGCGGGCCCGGTGGCACCGGGTCCCCGCGCGGCGCCTAGCGCTCGTCGGCCGGGGCGGTCCGCTTGAGACCGAGCAGCACGGCGTCCCGGCCGTCCTCCTCGGTGAGCTGGACCTTGACCGTCTCCCGCAGCGACGTGGGGAGGTTCTTGCCGACGTAATCGGCGCGGATCGGCAGTTCGCGGTGGCCGCGGTCGACCAGGACCGCGAGCTGTACGGCGCGGGGGCGGCCGATGTCGCCCATCGCGTCCAGCGCGGCGCGGATGGTGCGGCCGGAGAAGAGCACGTCGTCGACGAGCAGGACGACCCGGCCCTCGATGCCGTCGGCGGGGATCTCCGTACGGCCCAGCGTCCGGGCCGGGCCCAGGCGCAGGTCATCGCGGTACATGGTGATGTCGAGCGAGCCGACCGGGATCGAGCGGCCGGTGATCTCCTCGAGCTTGGCGGCCAGCCGCCGGGCGAGAAAGACACCGCGGGTCGGGATTCCCAGCAGCACCACGTCGTCCGCGCCCTTGGCGCGCTCGACGATCTCGTGGGCGATGCGGGTGAGCATCCGCGCGATGTCCGGGCCTTCGAGCACCGGGCGCGCGGGAAGCTGATCGCGTACGTCTGCTGCGCGTACGCCGGAGCTGCTCGCGTCGGAACTGGTTGCGTCCATACGAAACGGACCCCCTTCTCCGCCTCACGGGACGGACTTTAAAGGACGTCGGAATTACGTGCCTCAGGCTATCAGGGCGCCTCCAATGGCCCGCGGGCACCCCTGCCCTGCGCTGGACTGCCCCATTCGGCTTGACGAAGCCAGATTACGCTGCGTAACCTCACAGTGAGTTACCAGCCCGCGGCGGTGCCGCATATCGATAACGCTGTCTGGGGAGCTTTATGTCCAGCGAATACGCCAAACAGCTCGGGGCCAAGCTCCGCGCCATCCGCACCCAGCAGGGCCTCTCGCTCCACGGTGTCGAGGAGAAGTCCCAGGGCCGCTGGAAGGCCGTGGTGGTGGGGTCGTACGAGCGCGGCGACCGTGCCGTGACCGTGCAGCGCCTCGCCGAGCTCGCGGACTTCTACGGTGTGCCGGTGCAGGAGCTCCTGCCGGGCACGACACCCGGCGGCGCGGCCGAGCCGCCGCCGAAGCTGGTGCTGGACCTGGAGCGCCTCGCCCATGTCCCGCAGGAGAAGGCCGGCCCGCTGCAGCGCTACGCCGCCACGATCCAGAGCCAGCGCGGTGACTACAACGGCAAGGTCCTCTCGATCCGCCAGGACGACCTGCGCACCCTCGCGGTGATCTACGACCAGTCGCCGTCGGTCCTCACCGAGCAGCTGATCAGCTGGGGTGTGCTGGACGCCGACGCGCGCCGCGCGGTGGCCCACGAAGAGCTCTGACGCAGCCACCACCTGCAGAAACGTACCGCCGCTCCGGGATTCCCCGGGGCGGCGGTCGTCGTATGTCCGGGACCCCGCGCCCGGGGTGCCATGTCCGGCCGAAGCGGGTTATATGCCCGAGCCGCGCTGCGCGTGGGGCCATCGGGACGGCCGCACGGGCACCAGGCGGCGCTCTGCGGGCATACGAAGGGCCCGGAGCAATCTGCATCGCTCCGGGCCCGTTCGCGTGCTCAGCGGTCCGTCTGGCGCGTCCGGCTAGCGGGCATCGCGCCGCAGTCCCGGCTTCAGCTCCTTGAAGCGGCCGAGGAGGCCATTGACGAAGGCCGGGGAGTCGTCCGTGGAGAACTCCTTGGCGAGCTGTACCGCTTCGTCGATCGCCACCGCGTCCGGCGTGTCGTCCACCCAGATCAGCTCGTAGGCGCCGAGCCGGAGGATGTTCCGGTCGGCGGCCGGCATCCGGTCCAGCTCCCACTCGACGGAGTAGGTGGAGATCAGCTCGTCGATGCGGTCGGTGTGCTCCGCATACCCCTCGACCAGCGTCAGGGTGTACTCGTTCAGCGGCGGCTGCCGGGGGTCGGTCCGGGCGTGCCGCATCCAGTCCGCGAGCACGGACTGCACGTCGGCGCCGCGCTGGTCGGCCTCGAAGAGGATCTGGAAGGCGCGCTTACGGGCCTTGCTACGGGCTGACACGGTTAGCTGGTCACCCGGCCGAGGTAGTCGCTCGTGCGGGTGTCGACCTTGATCTTCTCGCCGGTGGTGATGAAGAGCGGGACGTTGATCTGGTGGCCGGTCTCCAGGATGGCGGGCTTGGTGCCACCGGTGGAGCGGTCGCCCTGGACGCCCGGCTCGGTCTCCTGGATCACGAGCTCGACGGCGGCCGGCAGCTCGACGAAGAGGACCTCGCCCTCGTGCTGCGCCACGGTGGCGGTGAAGCCCTCGATCAGGAAGTTCGCGGCGTTGCCGACGGCCTTCTTGTCGACGTGCAGCTGGTCGTAGGTCTCCATGTCCATGAAGACGAAGTACTCGCCGTCCATGTACGAGAACTGCATGTCGCGCTTGTCGACGGTGGCCGTCTCGACCTTGACGCCGGCGTTGAAGGTCTTGTCGACGACCTTCCCGGACAGCACGTTCTTGAGCTTGGTGCGGACAAAGGCGGGGCCCTTGCCGGGCTTGACGTGCTGGAACTCGACGACGGACCAGAGCTGGCCGCCTTCGAGCTTGAGCACCATGCCGTTCTTGAGGTCGTTCGTGGATGCCACGGTTGCGGAATCTCCTGGACTGCAGGTGGTGGGACCACGAAGCCGGGCACCGAGCCGCTGCGGCTCAGAGTGCGAGCAGCTCCTTGGTCGTGATCGTGAGTAGCTCGGGCCCGCCGTCCGCCTCGGGACGGACGACGAGTGTGTCGTCGATCCGGACACCCCCGCGGCCGGGGAGGTGAACCCCCGGTTCGACGGTGACCGGCACGCAAGCGTCCAGTTTACCCATGGCGGCAGGTGACAGCTGAGGGTCCTCGTCGATTTCGAGTCCCACGCCGTGCCCGGTCCACGGTCCGAGCCGCTCGCCGTGGCCGGCGGCGACCAGGACATGGCGGGTCACCCGGTCCACCTCACGGCACTCCACCCCCGGCGTCAGCGCCTCCCGGCCCGCCCGCTGAGCGGCGAAAACGAGATCGTAGAGCTCGATCTGCCAGTCGGCGGGCGTGGTGCCGATGACGAAGGTCCGGCCGATCTCGCAGCGGTAGCCGCGGTAGTTGGCACCCAGGATCACGGTCAGGAAGTCGCCCTCCTCGACCCGCCGGTCGGTGGGCAGATGCCCGCTGCAGCCGGAGTTCTGGCCGGTCGCGACGGAGGTGGGGAAGGCCGGGCCGTCCGCGCCGTGGTCGACGAGGCGGCGCTCCAGTTCGAGGGCGAGGTGCCGTTCGGTGCGGCCCACGAGGATCGACTCCAGCAGCTCCCCCAGCGCCTGGTCGGTGATCTCCGCGGCGATCCGCAGACAGGCGATCTCGTCGTCGTCCTTGACCAGCCGCAGCGCCTCGACCGCGCACCCCAGGTCCACGAGCCGCATCCGCGGCGCGACCTGGCCGAGCGCCCGGTGGCGGGCGACGGTGAGGTGGTGCTCCTCGACGGCCAGCGTGTCGGCGCCGGACTTCGCGGCGAGATCGGCACCCGCCACGACAGGGTCGCCGCCGCGGGTGGGCAGGACGGAGATCCGTACGTCCTCGGCGGGCCGCCCCTCTGACGGGTCACCGCTCAGCGGCATACCGCACACCAGGACGTCATCGGCCGGGCCCAGCAGCAGGGCGGCGCCGGGCGGGGCGCAGCCCGTGAGGTAGCGGACGTTGGCGGGGCGCGAGATCAGCGCGGCCGTGCTTCCGGTTGCGGCGCAGCGGTCGCGCAGCCGCGTGCGTCGGACCGCGTGTACCGCCGACAATTCCGACATATCCCGAGGGTACGGCCGGTCCGCGCGGGCGGCCGGTCGGGGACGGCCGCCCGGGGGACCGGGCGGGCGCTACCAGCTGGGCGGGCTGGCGATGGAGCGGGCGACGACGTCGTCCAGCACCCGTACGGTCGTGGCGACGTCGTGCTGGGAGTTGTCGATGATCGGCAGCCCGGAGCCGTACCAGCCGGCCATCCGGCCGTGGATCCGCGCCACCTCTTCGTCGGACAGCCGGCGGTTGCCGCTGCGCCGGGCGTTGCGCTCCAGGACGATCTCCAGGCCCGGCAGCAGCACGATCGGCAGCAGTCCGGGGCCCACATGCCGCTTCCAGCCGCCGAGGCCGACGACCGGGCGGTCCGGGAAGACGGCGTCGTCGAGGATGCAGGAGATGCCGTTGGCCAGGAAATTGCGGGCCGCAAAACCGCAGGTGCGACGCGCGAGGCGGTACTGCGCCTCGGAGTTGTCGTTCCAGCCCTTCTGCGGGTCGGCGAAGCCGGAGCGCACCCATTCGCGGACATCGTCGAGGCTGATGTGCGCGGTGGGCACCCGCCGGGTGTCGGCCCAGTGGCGGGCGACGCTGGTCTTGCCGGCGCCGGCCGGGCCGATCAGCAGCACCGCGACGGTGGCCTGCGCGGCGGCCTCCTGGGCGGGACCGGCGGGCGGGTCGGGCAGCGCCACCGGGGCGCCCGGGGGCAGCCGGAGGTGGCCGGTGATGTCCGTGCTGTGCGGGGTGGGCGCCTCCTGGTACGGCGCGGGGCCGCTCCAGCCGGGCTGCGGGGCGGGCGGCGGAGGCGGGGCGGCGGGGGGAGGCGGCGCCGCGGGGGCGGGCGGCGGGCCCGGCGGTATGGGCTGCCCCTGGTTGGGGGTCCAGTTCAGGTTGGCCCCCAGGCCCGGTCCCGGCCGGCGGGGCGGTGGCAGCGGAGCCCCCACTGCGTACTGCATCCGGTGGCTCTCCGTCTCGTGCGGTCGACGTGTGCGGTCGCAGCGCCGGGCCGTACGGCCCGGCGCATCATGCGGTAACCCAGCGGCCCCGGCGGGCCGTTGTGCCCCACAGCCGTCGGCGTGGGTGGTGCTGCTGCGAACGGTACCCTCCCGGCTGCCGCCGGGAGGAGGCGATCCCGTGCGTCAGCCGGTGAGTTCGTCGGCCAGCGCGCGCAGCGCGAGACGGTACGAGCCGATGCCGAAGCCGGCGACCGTACCGCTGGCCACGGCCGCGATGACCGAATTGTGGCGGAATTCCTCGCGGGCGTACGGGTTGGAGATGTGCACCTCGATGAGCGGGGCGGTGCGCTGGGCGGCCGCGTCCCGCATTCCGTACGAATAGTGCGTGAAGGCACCGGGGTTGATAACGACCGGGAGGGAGCCGTCCGCGGCCTCGTGCAGCCAGCGGATCATCTCCCCCTCGTCGTTGGTCTCCCGGACCTCCACCTCGAAGCCCAGCTCCTTGCCGAGCGTGGTGCACTGCTCGACCAGGCCGGTGTAGGAGGTCGCGCCGTAGACATCGGGCTCGCGGGAGCCGAGGCGCCCGAGGTTGGGGCCGTTGAGGACCAGGACGCGCTGGGTCATTTGCGGCTCACTCCGCAATCTCGGCGTGCGCCGCCAGCAGCATGGCCGGGTCCGGGCCCTCCAGAACGGTCGGCTTGGCCAGGCCGTCCAGAACGATGAAGCGCAGCCGGTCGCCCCGGGACTTCTTGTCGACCTTCATCGTCTCCAGCAGCTTGGGCCACTGGTCGCCGCGGTAGGTCAGCGGCAGCCCGACGGACGCCAGGACGGCGCGGTGCCGCTCCGCGGTGGCGTCGTCCAGGCGGCCGGCGATCCGGCCCAGTTCGGCGGCGAAGACCATGCCGACCGAAACGGCCGCGCCGTGCCGCCAGTTGTAGCGTTCGTTCTTCTCGATGGCGTGCGCGAGCGTGTGCCCGTAGTTGAGGATCTCCCGCAGACCGGACTCCTTGAGGTCCGCGGAGACCACCTCGGCCTTGACCCGGATCGCCCGCTCGATCAGCTCGGCGGTGTGCGGCCCGTCCGGGCGCTTGGCGCCCTCCGGGTCCGACTCGATCAGCTCGAGGATCGCCGGGTCGGCGATGAAACCGGCCTTGATCACCTCGGCCAGGCCGGAGACGTAGTCGTGGACGGGGAGGGAGTCGAGGGCGGCGAGGTCGCACAGCACCCCGGCCGGCGGGTGGAAGGCGCCGACGAGGTTCTTGCCCTCGGCGGTGTTGATGCCGGTCTTGCCGCCGACCGCCGCGTCCACCATGCCCAGGACGGTGGTCGGTACGGCGATCCAGCGCACCCCGCGCAGCCACGTCGCGGCCACGAAGCCGGCCAGGTCGGTGGTGGCGCCGCCGCCGACGCCGACGATCACATCGGTGCGGGTGAAGCCGGTCTGGCCCAGGGCCTTCCAGCAGTACGCGGCGACCTCGGCGGTCTTGGACTCCTCGGCGTTCGGCAGCTGGATGGCGATCGCCTCGTAGCCCTGGCCGGCGAGGTCCTCGCGCAGCGCCTCGCCGGTGGCGGCCAGCGCCTCCGGGTGCAGCACCGCGACCCGCTTGGCCGCGTCCCCGATCAGGCCGGGAAGTTCGCCGAGCAGCTGCCGTCCGACGAGCACCTCGTACGGGTCGGTGCCCGCCGTACCGCCCACCTGGATACGGGTGGCCTGCTCCGTCATGCCTGTTCCTCCCTGTCGGCGGGCTGCGCCTGCCGTAGCTCCAAAGCGTCCAGGACCGCCTCGACGACGTCCTCGGGGGTGCGCTCCCCGGTGTCGATCACGGCGCGCGCGACCTCCGTGTACAGCGGACGGCGGCGCTCCATCAGTTCGCGCCACTGCTTGCGCGGATTGACGGCGAGCAGCGGGCGGGGGGCGTCCAGGCCCACCCGCTTGACGGCGTCCGCGAGCTGGACGTCCAGGAAGACGACCGGCAGCCCGGCCAGCAGCTTCCGGGTGCCGTCGTCCATGATCGCGCCGCCGCCGAGCGAGAGCACGCCCGGGTGGCCGTCGAGCGCGGCCCGTACGGCCTGACGCTCCAGCTCCCGGAAGTGCGGCTCGCCGTCGTCGACGAAGATCTCCGCGATCGGCTTGCCTGCCGTGGCGACGATGTCCGCGTCGGTGTCCCGGTAGCGCACGCCGAGCCGCTCGGCCAGCAGTGCGCCCACCGTGGACTTGCCCGCACCGGGCGGGCCGACGAGGACAACGGCCGGCGACGTCATGTCACCGCTCACTTGATCGCCAGGTTGTCGAGGTAGCCGCGGACGTTGCGGCGGGTCTCGGCGACGCTGTCGCCGCCGAACTTCTCCACCACGGCGTCGGCCAGGACCAGCGCGACCATCGCCTCGGCGACAATGCCCGCGGCCGGCACCGCGCAGACGTCCGAGCGCTGGTGGTGCGCCTGGGCCGCCTCGCCGGTGGTCACATCGACGGTCGCCAGCGCCCGCGGCACGGTCGCGATCGGCTTCATCGCGGCGCGGACCCGCAGCAGTTCGCCGGTGGTCAGACCACCCTCGGTGCCGCCGGAGCGGCCGGAGGTCCGCTTGATGCCATCCTCCGTGGCGACGATCTCGTCATGGGCCTTGGAGCCGGGCACCCGCGCCAGGTCGAAGCCGTCGCCGACCTCGACGCCCTTGATGGCCTGGATGCCCATGAGGGCGCCGGCCAGCCGCGCGTCCAGGCGGCGGTCCCAGTGGACGTGCGAGCCGAGGCCCACCGGCACGCCGTACGCCAGCACCTCGACGACGCCGCCCAGGGTGTCGCCGTCCTTGTGCGCCTGGTCGATCTCGGCGACCATCGCCTTGCTCGCGTCGGCGTCCAGGCAGCGCACCGGGTCGGCGTCCAGCTTCTCGACGTCGGAGGGCTTGGGGTAGACGCCGTACGGGGCCTTGGCCGCGGCCAGCTCCACGACATGCGAGACGATCTCGATACCGGCCGTCTCCTTGAGGAAGGAGCGGGCCACCGCGCCCAGGGCGACCCGGGCGGCGGTCTCGCGGGCGGAGGCGCGCTCGAGGATCGGGCGGGCCTCGTCGAAGCCGTACTTCTGCATACCGGCGAGGTCGGCGTGACCGGGGCGGGGGCGGGTCAGCGGGGCGTTACGGGCCAGCGCCGCCAGCTCCTCCGCATCCACCGGGTCGGCCGCCATGACCTGTTCCCACTTGGGCCACTCGGTGTTGCCGACCATCACAGCCACCGGCGAGCCCAGCGACAGGCCGTGCCGCACACCGCCCAGGAACGTGACCTCGTCCCGCTCGAACTTCATCCGGGCACCGCGGCCATAGCCGAGCCGGCGCCTGGCCAGCGCGTCCGCCACCAGATCGGTGGTGATCGGGACTCCGGCCGGAAGGCCTTCCAGCGTCGCCACGAGTGCGGGGCCGTGCGACTCCCCCGCCGTCAGCCAGCGCAACCTGCTCAACGGTGCTCCTCATGTACTGCTCATCCGCGTACGGTCTCCCCCCGATCCTCCCACGTCGGGCGGGTCCGGCGGCGGCCGGTCCAGGAAGCGGACCGGACATCGGACCGGATACCGGTCAGCGGGCCGCCAGCGCGGTTTCCCCGGCCCTGCGCATCGCGGCCAGCGGGGCGGGCGAGCGGCCCGTCATCTGCTCCACCTGGAGAACCGCCTGGTGGACCAGCAGATCGAGGCCGCCGACCACCGCGCCGCCGCGGTCGGCCCAGGCGGTGGCCAGCGCGGTCGGCCAGGGCTCGTAGAGCACGTCGAAGAGGGTGCCGGGCCGGTCCGGGACGGCGGCGGCGAGCGCGTCGGTGGTGCCCGCCGGGGTGGTGGCGACGGTCAGCGGCGCCGTGAAGGCCTCCGCGGCGTCCTCCCAGGCGGCGGTGCGGACCGCGACACCGAGCCGCTCGCCCCAGCCGCGCATCTCGTCGGCGCGGGCGGCGCTGCGGACGTACGCGGTGACCTCGCCGGTGCAGATCCGGGAGAGCGCGGCCAGCGCCGAGGAAGCGGTGGCGCCCGCGCCGAGCACGGACGCCCGCTCGACCCGCTCCACCCCGCGTTCGCGCAGCGCGGCGAGCATGCCCGGGATATCGGTGTTGTCGCCGATCCGCCGTCCGTCGGCCGTGAAGACGACGGTGTTGACCGCCTCGACCGAGGCCGCGGTGCCGGTGATCTCGTCGAGCAGCGGAATCACCGCGCGCTTGAGCGGCATGGTCAGCGAAAGGCCCGCCCATTCGGGACCGAGCTTCCCGATGAACCCGGGCAGCCCCGCCTCGTCGACCTCGTGGCGGCCGTACTCCCAGCCGGTCAGGCCGAGTTCGTCATAGGCGGCACGGTGCAGCACCGGGGAAAGGGAGTGCGCGATCGGGGAGCCGAGTACCGCGGCGCGACGTGTGGGGCTCATTGCTTGGCTTTCTCGCGTTCCTTTTCGTAGATGCGGCGGTTCTTCTCGTGCTCTTCGTTCGTTTCGGCGAACAGCGTCGTTTCCGGGTTTATCGAGACGAAGTAGTACCAGTTGCCCTTGGCCGGGTTGATGGCGGATTTCAGCGCCACCTCACCCGGGTTGCCGATCGGCCCCGGCGGCAGACCCTTGAACTTGTAGGTGTTGTACGGGTCGTTGAATTTCCGCAGATCGTCGACGGATCCGGTGTCCAGGGTGCTCTGGGACTTCGCGTAGTTGAACGTCGAGTCGAAGTCCAGCAGACCGTAAGTCTCGGTGTTGTCCGGCTTCAGGCGGTTGTAGACGACGCGCGCCACCTTGACGAAGTCATGCTTGTACTTGCCTTCGGCCTGCGTGAGGCTGGCGACGGTGAGCAGCTGCATCGGCGAGTCGAGGTGGAGCCTTTGCGCGCTCTGCGGGAGTTTGTACTTCTCGTAGACCTGATTGGCGCGCGCCACCATCTGCTTGAGGACCGCGGACGGCTTCGCACCTTCGCCCACGCTGTATGTGGACGGGTAGAGGAAGCCCTCCAGCGGGTCCTTGATCTTCGCGGAGTCATTGGCCCAGGACGGCAGACCGAGGTTTTTGACCTGGCTCCTGGCGACTTGTTTGGTCGTGCCCGTCTTGAGTTTGAGCTTCTTGTCGATGAGTTTGTAGACCTCACCGGCCCGCAGTCCCTCGCGGATCGTGAGGCCGTTACGGCTCTTGGGGTCGGACATGAGCGTGACCGCCGCGGCACCGGACATATGCTTGCGCAGCGAATACGTACCAGGCTGCAGCACCTTGTCCTTCCCGCTCTCGACGGCCGCGTCGGTGAACGCACCGTCGCTCTTGACCACGCCCTTTTTCGCGAGGATCTGCCCCATTTCGGCGACCGACGAGCCGGCCGGAATCTCGACCTGCACATCGCCGGAGCCCTCGCCCTCGTAATCGGGCGCCGCTCCGAAATGGGCCATGAAGAAGTCGTAGCCGAAATAGCCGACGGCGCCGACCGCACCGGCGAAGACCAGCGTCACCACCAGACAGGCCGTGCCGCTGCGCCGCTTGTTCTTCTTCCCGCTCTTGCCGTTCCGCTTGCCGCGGCGGTCGCGTCCGCCCCGGTCGCGCGGGTCGTCGTCGTAGTCCTCGTCGTCCTCGTCGTTGTCGGCGAAGAACGAGTGCTCCGGCTCCGGTTCCCGCGGCCGCTCCGGGTCGGCCCGCCAGTCGTCGCCCGCGGTGTCCTCGTACGGCGGCTCGGCATGCGGCGCAGCCGGCTGCTCGTACTGGTCGTACTGGTCGTACTGCTGGTACTGCTCGTACTGCTGCGGCGGGTACTGCTGCTGGTGCGGCACCTGCTGGTGCTGCGCGTACTGCTGCGGCTGGTGCTGCTGCGGCTGGTGCTGCTGCGGCTGCTGGTACGGGTCCTGGTGGCCGTAGTAGTCCTGGCCCGCCCCGCCGTACGGATCCGCCGGAGCCTGCTGGGCATAGGGGTCGTAGGGGTCGTACGGCAGCTGCCCGGTCCCCGCGGCGTCCCAGCCGTCGTGGCCGCCCTGGTACTGCTGCTGGGGGCCTGTGTACTGCTGCGGGACGGACTGCGGCGGGACGGACTGGCGTCCGTCCCACTGGGGCTGCTGTGCCTGGCCTCCGTAGGAACCCTGGTCTCCGTAGAGCGGGTCCTCGGGATGCCACGGTTCGGAGCCGTAGCCCCGGCCATACTCGGTCATCGATCCCCTAGAGCCGAGAGGCGGTGCGCTCCGGCCTGGCAGCGCGATTGCGGTGTGCCGATCCGCCTCTACTTGCACGTGCGGCTGTTCGAACCGCCGCCACATCGCGCGGAACGTTACCGTATCGCGATCAGGTGACCACTTCGACGCTCTCCCCCGGGGGCTCCCCGGAGGTCCGTTCGGTTTCCAGCGCGCTCTGCAGAATGACCACGGCGGCGGCCTGGTCGACCACCGAGCGCCCCTTCTTGCTGCGGACGCCGGAGGCCCGCAGGCCGTGGGTCGCGGTGACCGTCGACATCCGCTCGTCGACCAGCCGGACCCCTACGGGCGCGATGTTCTTCGCCAGCTCCTGGGCGAAGGCGCGCACCTTGGCCGCGGCCGGCCCCTCTCCCCCGCTGAGGGAGCGGGGCAGGCCGACCACGACCTCGAGCGGCTCGTACTCGTCGACAATCGCCTTGAGACGGCGGTGTGCTGACGGTACGTCACGTCCGGGCACGGTCTCGACGGGGGTGGCGAGGACCCCGTCGGGGTCGCACGAGGCGACCCCGATACGGGCGTCCCCGACATCCACGGCGATGCGCCGGCCGCGTCGCATCTCACTCACGTGCGTCAGGCCGCCTCGGAGACGAGCCGCTCGACGGCCTCGATGGCCTCGGGCACGGCGGCGGGGTTCTGGCCGCCGCCCTGGGCGACGTCCGGCTTGCCGCCGCCGCCTCCACCGAGCGTCTTGGCGGCCGTACGGACCAGGTCACCGGCCTTGATGCCGCGCTCGCGGGCGGCCTCGTTGGTGGCGATGACCGTCACCGGGCGGCCGTTGGCGACCGAGAACAGGGCCACGACGGCGGCGCGGTCGCCGGCGATCCGGCCGCGGACGTCCAGCACCAGCTTGCGCAGATCGTCGGCGGAGGTGCCGTCCGGGACCTGGCCGGAGGCGAGCGCCACACCGCGGACGTCCTTGGCACCGGCGGCCAGCCCGGCGGCGGCCTGCAGCACCTTCTCCGCGCGGAACTTCTCGATCTCCTTCTCGGCGTCCTTCAGCTTGGCCAGGACACCGGAGATCTTCTCCGGCAGCTCCTCCGGGCGTCCCTTGACCAGCTCGGTCAGCTGGGAGACGACGGTGTGCTCGCGGGCCAGGAAGCGGTAGGCGTCCACGCCGACCAGCGCCTCGACGCGGCGTACGCCGGAGCCGATGGAGGACTCGCCGAGCAGCTTCACCAGGCCCAGCTGGGCGGTGTTGTGGACGTGTGTACCGCCGCACAGCTCCTTGGAGAAGTCGCCGATGGTGACCACGCGGACCCGGTCGCCGTACTTCTCGCCGAACTCGGCGATGGCGCCCTGCTTCTTGGCCTCCTCCATGCTCATGACCTCGGCATGGACGTCGAGCTCACGGGCCAGCACGTCGTTGATCTTCTGCTCGACGTCGGTGAGGACCGAGCCGGGCACGGCGGTCGGCGAGCCGAAGTCGAAGCGGAAGCGGCCCGGGGAGTTCTCCGAACCGGCCTGGGCGGCCGTCGGGCCCAGGGCGTCGCGCAGCGCCTGGTGGGTGAGGTGGGTGGCGCTGTGGGCGCGGGCGATGGCGCGGCGGCGGGTGATGTCGATGGCGGCGTACGCGGCCGAGCCGAGGATCACCTCGCCGACCTGGACTACGCCCTTGTGGACCGTGACGCCGGGCACCGGCTGCTGGACGTCGCGGACCTCGACGACGGCGCCGGAGTCCAGCTTGATCCGGCCGGTGTCGGCGAGCTGGCCGCCGCCCTCGGCGTAGAACGGGGTGCGGTCCAGGACGACCTCGACCTCGTCGCCCTCGTGGGCGGCGGGGGCCGGGACGCCGTTGACCAGCAGGCCGACGACGGCGGACTCGCCCTCGGTGGCGCTGTAGCCGGTGAATTCGGTGGCGCCGGACTTGTCGGCGACCTCGCGGTAGGCGGACAGGTCGGCGTGGCCGCTCTTCTTGGCCTGGGCATCGGCCTTGGCGCGCTCCCGCTGTTCCTTCATCAGGCGGCGGAAGCCGTCCTCGTCCACCGAGAGGCCCTGCTCGGCGGCCATCTCGAGGGTGAGGTCGATCGGGAAGCCCCAGGTGTCGTGGAGCAGGAAGGCCTTGTCGCCGGCCAGGACGGTGCCGCCGCCGGCCTTGGTGTCCGTGACGGCGGTGTCGAGGATGTTGGTGCCGGCCTTGAGCGTCTTGACGAAGGCGGCCTCCTCGGCGAGGGCGACCGTCTCGATCCGGCGGCGGTCCTCCAGGAGCTCGGGGTACTGCTGGCCCATGGTCTTGATGACGACGTCGAGGAGCTCGGCGACGACCAGGTCCGTGGCGCCCAGCAGGCGCATGTTGCGGATGGCGCGGCGCATGATGCGGCGCAGGACGTAGCCGCGGCCCTCGTTGCCGGGTGTGACGCCGTCGCCGATGAGCATCGTGGCCGTACGGATGTGGTCGGCGACGACGCGCAGCGAGACGTCGGAGGAGTGGGCGGCGCCGTAGCGGACGCCGGTCAGCTCGGTGGCCTTGTCGATGACCACGCGCAGGGTGTCCGTCTCATACATGTTCGGGACGTCCTGCAGGATCATCGCCAGGCGCTCGAGGCCGAGGCCGGTGTCGATGTTCTTGCTGGGCAGGTCGCCGAGGATCTCGAAGTCCTCCTTGCCCGTGCCGGCGCCCCGCTCGTACTGCATGAAGACCAGGTTCCAGATCTCCACGTACCGCTCGTCGTTGACGGCCGGGCCGCCCTCGACGCCGAATTCCGGGCCGCGGTCGTAGTTGATCTCGGAGCACGGGCCGCAGGGGCCCGGGACGCCCATGGACCAGTAGTTCTCCTTCTTGCCCAGGCGCTGGATGCGCTCCTTGGGCACCCCGACGACCTCGTGCCAGATGCGCTCGGCCTCGTCGTCGTCGAGGTAGACGGTGATCCACAGACGCTCGGGGTCGAGGCCGTAGCCGCCGTCGGCCTGCGAGCTGGTCAGCAGCTCCCAGGCGTACTTGATGGCGCCTTCCTTGAAGTAGTCGCCGAAGGAGAAGTTGCCGCACATCTGGAAGAACGTGCCGTGCCGGGTGGTCTTGCCGACCTCTTCGATGTCCGGCGTACGGACGCACTTCTGGACGCTGGTGGCGCGCGGCGCGGGCGGCTTGACCTCGCCGAGGAAGTACGGCTTGAAGGGGACCATGCCCGCGTTGACGAGCAGCAGCGTCGGGTCGTCCGCGATGAGCGACGCCGACGGCACGACGGTGTGCCCACGCTCTTCGAAGAAGCGCAGCCAGCGGCGGCGGATTTCAGCCGACTCCATCAGTGGTCCTCATTTCCAGTCGGTCCGGTCAGCCCGGGGCGGCCCGGGGTTCTCGTGATTCGGTGATGCGATTCGTGCGCCGCGTGGGAGCGCGGCGCGGGCAGCTCTACGGCCTCGCTCGTCCCGCGAAGTCCGAGCGCGTCGTTCAGCTGCTCTTCACGGTCCGCCATTCCCGCGCGTACGTCCAATGCAAATTGACGCAGCCGGTGTCCGGTCTCGACGGCCTTGTCCGCGGCCTGCGCGGCGAGGCTGTCGGGCTGCAGCCTGCGCAGCTTTCGGTGGACCTTGTTGGTGGCCCAGACCCCGGCGGCGGCGCCGGTGGTGAACCAGAATGCGCGGCGGAACATCGCGGTGATCAGTCCTTGGAGCGGCGGTTGCGGCGCCCGCCGCGGCGGGCGCCGGGCAGGGTTCGGCCGATGACGACGGTGCGCTGTGCGCCGTCGGCAGGGGCAGCTGCGGCCTTCTTGCCGATCGCGCGGCGCACGCCGTAGCCGAACGCCGCGATCTTGACCAGCGGTCCCCCGAAGGCGGAGGAGACGGTCGAGGAGAGCGCGGAGGCGTTGGCGGTGACCTCCTGGACGTCGGCGGCGATGGCATCGACGCGCGCCAGCTGGGTGTGCGCGGAGCGGACCGTCGCGGACGCGTCGGCCAGGAGCGGAACGGCCTGATCGGAGATCTCGGCCACCATCTTGGTGGTCGCCTTGAGGGTCCCTGCCAGCCTCACCAGTACGAGCGCGAGGAACGACACAAGGATGGCCCAGAAGACGGCCACGAGGATCCCGGCCACCTCTCCACCGGACACGCTGGCACCACTCTCCGACTGCTTGGGGCTGGTCTCGACCTGCTCGGCTCATCCTGCCCGAGAGGCACCCTTGACCTTATCGCGCCGTGACTGTCCGTCCGTACCCCGTTCCCCGCGCCGCGGGGACGATCGGACACCGCGCGCGCACGGACCGTACAGGGGTGGGCACGTTCCGTATGACCGGCACGGTCAACTCCGCTGTGCCACCCGGGAGTTGGCCGCGCACAAGCAAGCCCGCCGCCTCCCCCTCCGCGAGCGGCGGCGGGGAGACGGCGGGCTGAGCGTGGTGCTGCGCCTGTGGTGGTGCTTAGCGGGCGTAGTACTCGACGACGAGCTGCTCGTCGCAGATCACCGGGATCTCCTTGCGGTTGGGGTCCCGGTCGAGACGGAACGCCAGCGCCTGGAGGTTGACCTCGAGGTAGCGGGGGGTCTCGCCGTCGGGGGCGTAGCCACCCTCGCGCGCGACCTGGAAGGGGTGCTTCTCGCGGCTGCGCTCGCGGACCTGCACGACGTCGCCGGGGCGGACGCGGAAGGACGGCTTGTCGACCTTGCGGTCGTTGACCGCGATGTGGCCGTGGACCACCATCTGGCGGGCCTGGTAGATCGTCCGGGCGATACCCGAACGCAGGACGAGCGCGTCCAGACGGCGCTCCAGCTCGACGATCAGGGCCTCGCCCGTCTTGCCATCGACCTTCCGAGCGCGGTCGTAAGCACGGACCATCTGGCGCTCGCTGATGTCGTACTGCGCGCGCAGACGCTGCTTCTCGAGCAGACGGACCTTGTAGTCACTGTTCTGCTTACGGCCACGGCCGTGCTCGCCGGGCGGGTAGGGACGGGCCTCGAAGTACTTGACGGCCTTCGGCGTCAGCGCGATGCCGAGCGCGCGCGACTTCTTGACCTTGGGACGCGACTGGTTCACGTGGAACGATCCTCCATGTAAGTTAGGTGAGGCTTACCTTACCGCGAGGAGAACGCATGTTTCGACCTGGGATCCCCCTGCCCGGCGCAGAACGCACCAAGGCGGGTCAGCCGCGTCCCGTGGAAAACGCCCGGCGGCCCACTGCCGCCGAACGCGTACGAACCCTCGTGGAGTCCCATGGTATGGGTTCGCTGAGCATTCCCGGAGTCGAGGACCCCGACGAGAACGGCCTCTCGGCGCCCGTCTGCCGGACCGTGACACCCGACGGAGACCTGCTGTTGCTGGTTCCTGGCGACTCCTCGGCGGCCCGGGCGGCCGCGCACGCCCAGGACGATGATCTTACGGCCGTGATGGAGATCACGGATGTCGCCCCCGTTTCCGTCCCCCATCGCATCCGCGGACGCGCCTGGGTGGCCGGCTGGCTGACCCCCGTACGCAATGACCAGCGCGCCGAGGCCGCCATGCTGCTCGCCGAGCGGCATCCGGTCGGCGAACTGCTCGGCATCGGGGAGGCGCTGCAGCCCGAGCCGGCGCCGGGCCTCTACGGGCGGGCCGCCTGGATGATGCTGCGCCTGGAGGTCGGCGAGGGCGCGGTGGACGATCTGTGGGGCGCCGAGCCCGTCGAACCGGACGAGTTCGCCGCCGCCTCCCCCGACCCGCTGGTCGCCCACGAGGCGGAGCTGCTCCAGCATCTGCACTCCGCCCACAGCGAGCAGGTCCGCGGCCTGTGTGCGCTCCTCGGCGACCGCTCGGCGGTGTGCGGGGCGCACGACCGGGCCGTCCCCGTCGGCCTCGACCGCTTCGGCCTCCGCGTCCGCTTCGTCGACGCCGACCAGCAGGCCTTCGACGCCCGCTTCGACTTCCCGGAGCCCGTACAGGACGTGGCGGAGCTGCGGCGCGCGATGCACACGCTCTTCGAGGCGGCGGCGGAGTAGCCGGGGCGGGCCTGCGCGGTCTGCCGGCCTGCGCGGTCTGCCGGCCTGCGCGGTCTATGCGCCGGCGCCCTCGCCGTCCGCGCCCCGCAGCCGGGCGCGGACGCGCTCCGCGACCTCCGCATAGCGGGCCTCGGCGCCATGGCGGGTCGGGGAGTAATAGCGCTTGCCCTGCACCTCGTCCGGTGCGTACTGCTGGGCCGCGATACCGCCCGGGAGGTCGTGCGGGTACTGGTAGCCCTGGCCGTGGCCGAGCTTCTGGGCGCCCTGGTAGTGGCTGTCGCGCAGATGCGGCGGCACCGCACCGGCGTTCCCGGCGCGGACGTCCGCCAGCGCGGCGTCGATCGCCAGATAGGCGGCGTTCGACTTGGGCGCCAGGGCCAGGGCGATGGTGGCCTGGCTCAGGGTGATCCGGGCCTCGGGGAAGCCGATCAGCGCCACCGCCTGGGCGGCGGCCACCGCGGTCTGCAGGGCGGAGGGGTCGGCCAGGCCGATGTCCTCGCTCGCCGAGATCATCAGCCGCCGGGCGATGAAACGAGGGTCCTCCCCCGCCTCGATCATCCGCGCCAGGTAATGGAGCGCGGCGTCGACGTCCGAGCCCCGGATGGACTTGATCAGGGCGCTGGCGACGTCGTAATGCTGATCGCCGTCCCGGTCGTACTTCACCGCCGCCCGGTCGACGGACTCCTCCAGCGTCCGGAGGGTGATCTCCTTCTCCCCCTTGGCCAGCGCGGAGCCGGCCCCGGCCTCCAGGGCCGTCAGCGCGCGCCGGGCATCGCCGCCCGCGATCCGCAGCAGATGCGCCTCGGTGTCCTCGGGGAGGGTGACCGCGCCGTCCAGCCCGCGCGGATCGGTGAGCGCGCGGCGCAGCAGGCCCCGCAGATCGTCGTCGGTGAGCGGTTCGAGGGTCAGGAGCAGGGAGCGGGACAGCAACGGGGAGATCACCGAGAAGTACGGGTTCTCCGTCGTGGCCGCGATCAGGGTGACCCAGCGGTTCTCGACCGCGGGGAGCAGGGAATCCTGCTGGGCCTTGCTGAAGCGGTGGATCTCGTCCAGGAAGAGGACGGTCTCCTTGCCGAAACCGCCCGAGGCGCGCCGGGCGCCGTCGATGACCGCGCGGACCTCCTTGACGCCGGCCGTGATCGCGGAGAGCTCGACGAAACGCTTGTTGGTCGCCTGGCTGACGACATAGGCCAGGGTCGTCTTGCCGATGCCCGGCGGGCCCCAGAGAAAAACCGAGGACGGCCCCGCCGGTCCGCCGTTGCCCTCACCGACGAGACGGCGCAGCGGCGAACCCGGCTTGAGGAGATGCTGCTGCCCCACGACCTCGTCGAGGGTGCGCGGACGCATCCGCACGGCGAGAGGAGACCCCGCGGGGTCCTTCTCCTGACGGTCTTCGGCGGCGGCGGTGAACAGGTCGGGCTCCACGTCGACGAGCCTATGTCACCCCACTGACAACGCCCCGGCCACCGTCATCGGCGGCCGGGGCGCGGGCCGGCTGCACGCCGGTACGGGAGCCTGCCCTACAGGAGGCTGCTCCAGTACGACCACCAGCGGGTGAGGATCAGCAGCGCGATCGCGCCGTACCAGAGCACCGGCACGACCCAGTGGAACTCCGCCACCGTCCGGCGCAGCCCGTCGGGGGCCGGGATGATGCCGTGCCTGAGGTTGTGCGCCGTGGTGTACCAGAACATCAGGATCGTGACGCACCAGGTCAGCGTGCACCACAGGCACAGCGCGTTGATGCTGTACAGCGACTGGGTCATCAGCCACATGCAGAAGACCGTGGCGAGGCCGGTACCGATGTTGAGCCCGATCCAGTACCAGCGGCGGAAGCGGGCGCCCGCCAGCAGGGCCATACCGATCGCGACGATCACGCCGAAGCCGACCAGCCCCGCCAGCGGGTTCGGGAAGCCGAAGACCTCCGCCTGCTTGCTCTGCATGACGCTGCCGCAGGAAACGATCGGGTTGAAGCTGCAGGCCGGCTTGTAGTTCGGGTCCTTCAGCAGCTCGAACTTGTCCAGTGTGATGACCCAGGCCGCGAGGATGCCCAGGGCCCCGGTGATCACCAGTAGCAGAGCGAAGCCGCGACCCGCGCCGACGGTGCCCGAGTCGCTGGTGTGATCGTCGTCGGTGGACACGTCATCAACCACTGTCGTCGTCATATCGCCGTTCCGTCGGTCGCTGGGAAGGAGGCCGGGCGGGCCCGCGGAACCGCGGGCGCGCCCTTCATTCTGCCCCAACTCCCCGGCCGTCCACCGTTCGCTGCGCATAAGCGAGCGGTACGGCGAAGGGATGGAACCGCGCGCAGGAGGTTGACCCGGGCGGTGTTCCCGGGGCCGGCCAGGGCCTCAGCCCAGCTTGCGCGTGATCTCGTCCACGACGGCGTCCAGCGCCACCGGGGTCTGCTCGCCGCTCTCCAGGTCCTTGAGCTGGACGACGCCGTCGGCCAGGTCCCGCTCGCCCGCCACCAGGGCCAGCCGCGCGCCGGAGCGGTTGGCGGACTTCATGGCGTTCTTCAGGCCCTTGCCGCCGTACGCGAAGTCGGTGGCGACCCCGGCCCGGCGCAGCGCGGTGACCGTGCCGAAGAGCACCCGGCGGGCCTCCTCGCCGAGCGGCACCGCGTACACGGCCGTCGCGGCGGGGATGTCGAGCACGATGCCCTCGGCCTCCAGGGCCAGCACCGTACGGTCGACGCCGAGCGCCCAGCCGACGGACGGCAGCGCGGGCCCGCCGATCATCTCGGAGAGGCCGTCGTAGCGGCCGCCGCCGCCCACCGCGGACTGCGAGCCCAGGCCGTCGTGGACGAACTCGAAGGTGGTGCGGGTGTAGTAGTCCAGCCCGCGCACCAGCTTCTCGTCGTCCTCGAAGCCCACGCCCGCCGCGGTCAGCAGCTCACGCACCTGCTCGTGGTACGCCTTGCACGCCTCGCACAGGTAGTCGCGCAGCATCGGTGCCCCGGTCAGCTGCCGCTGCACGGCGTCGCGCTTGTCGTCCAGGACGCGCAGCGGGTTGATGTCGACCCGGCGACGGGTGTCGTCGTCCAGGTCGAGACCGCGCAGGAAGTCCTGCAGCGCGGCGCGGTAGACGGGGCGGCACTCCTTGTCGCCCAGCGAGTTCAGCAGGATCCGGAAGTTGCGCAGTCCCAGCGAACGGTAGGCCTGGTCGGCCAGGATGATCAGCTCGGCGTCCAGCGCCGGGTCCTCCGTGCCGATCGCCTCGGCGCCGACCTGCGAGAAGTGGCGGTAGCGGCCCTTCTGCGGACGCTCGTAGCGGTAGTACGAGCCCGAGTACCAGAGCTTGACGGGGAGGTTGCCGCCCTTGTGGAGGTTGGCCTCCAGCGCCGCGCGCAGCACGGACGCGGTGCCCTCGGGGCGCAGCGCCAGCTTGTCGCCGCCCTTGGTCTCGAAGGCGTACATCTCCTTGGTCACGATGTCGGTGGACTCACCGACGCCGCGCGCGAACAGCTCGACGTTCTCGAAGCCGGGCGTCTCGATGTAGCCGTACCCGGAGTTCTTCAGCGGGCCGGAGATGGCCTCGCGCACCGCCAGGTAGGTGGCGGAATTCGGCGGCAGCAGGTCGTAGGTGCCCTTGGGTGCCTGAAAGGTGCTCACGGAAAGTCTCGTCACATTCCTCGTCGTGGAGCGGCGGTCACACCGTCTCCGCGGCCGGCGGCCACTTCCCGCAGATAGGGGTTGGTGGCACGCTCGCGGCCGATGGTGGTCTGGGGGCCGTGGCCGGACAGCACGACCGTCGAGTCGTCCAGCGGGAGGCATACGCGCTCCAGCGACCGGAGGATCTCGGCGTGGTCGCCGCCCGGCAGGTCGGTACGTCCGATGGAGCCGGCGAACAGCAGGTCGCCCGAGAAGAAGACCGGCGGAATGTCCGCCTGCTCGGGCATCCGGAACGTCACCGACCCCTTGGTATGGCCCGGTGCGTGCGCGACGGAGAACTCCATCCCGGCCAGCTCCAGAGCGCTGCCGTCGGTCAGCTCCTTGACGTCGTCCGGCTCCCCCACGGTGAGTTCGCCCATGAGCTGCTGACCGATGGAGCGGCCGAGGGCCTTCTCCGGGTCGCTCATCATGAAGCGGTCCTCGGGGTGGATCCAGGCCGGTACGTCGTGCGCGCCGCACACCGGGACGACCGAGGCGACATGGTCGATATGGCCGTGGGTGAGGATGACGGCGACGGGCTTGAGCCGATGCTTTCTGACCGCGTCCTCGACTCCTTGGGCCGCCTGGTGGCCCGGGTCGATGATCACGCACTCCTCGCCGGCGGCGGGGGCGACCAGGTAGCAGTTGGTCCCCCAGGCCCCGGCGGGGAACCCGGCAATCAGCACGTTCGTCCTTAAAGGTCGGTGGAGGTCGGTCCGCGGGACCGCTCCCGGAACATCTCGGCAGCTCCAGAGCCTACCGGCGCGACTCCCGCCGGGGCGAACCCGTATACGGTACGGCCACGGCGGGCGACAGCGACGACGACGCCGATCGGTGATCGGACAAGGGAGACGACGGGTGGTCAGCAAGGATCAGCGGCGGCGGCAGCTCGCCCGGGAGAAGTTCGAGCGCCAGCAGCAGCGGAGGTCCGCGGCACAGCAGAAGACCAAGCGCCGCAATGTGATCATCGCGTCCGCCCTGGCCGTGGTGCTCGCCGCGGGCGCCGCCGCATACGCCACCGCCGGACTGGCGGGCGACGACGACCGGAAGTCCGACCAGGCGGCGGTGGATCCGGCCCCCACCACGGCGCCGGACCCGTGCGCCGGGCCCGCCAAGGGCGCGCCGTCGAAGGAGACGTGGAAGAAGGAGCCGGCGATGTCGGTCGACACCGCCGCCTCCTACACCGCGAAACTGGCGACGACCTGCGGAGAGATCAGGCTGAAGCTGGACGCGGCGAAGGCGCCGCACACGGTGAACTCCTTCGCCTTCCTGGCCGGCAAGCACTTCTTCGACCACAGCAGGTGCCACCGCCTCGTCGACCAGAACATCCACGTCCTGCAGTGCGGCGACCCGACCGGCACCGGCGCGGGCTCGCCCGGCTACGCCCTCCCGGACGAGAACCTCAAGGACCCGCGGCTCAAGGGCGGCGTGTATCCGGCGGGCACGGTCGCGATGGCCAACAACTACGACGGCCAGCACGACAGGACCCGCAACTCCGGCGGCAGCCAGTTCTTCCTCGTCTACCAGGACAGCAAGCTGCCGCCCGACTACACGCCGTTCGGGACCGTCACCGGCGGTATGGACGTCCTGAAGAAGATCGCCGCGGCCGGTTCCAAGCCGGACCCGAAGATCGGCAGTACGGCGCCGAACGCCACCGTCGTCATCAACGAGGCGACCGTCGGCACGAGCTGACCGCCGCTGACCGGCATGCGGCTTTCCGCTGTCCCCGGCGCCCCGAACCGCGGAATTTCGGTCGTGCTGGATGCGGACAGCCGGACGCCGGTCGCCTAGATTGGCGTTGGGTGACGGTGCCCGCTTCCACGGATGCCACCCTCACCCGCAAGACAGCACGTCGGACCGGCCAGGGCGCGGCTCTGCCGGACAGAAACTGTGGACGATGCCGGGGGGCGTACGCCTGCGCCGGCATCATGTGGAGGAGGCGCTGTGAGCAGCGACCCATGGGGCCGCGTCGATGAGACGGGGACCGTATACGTGCGTACCGCCGACGGCGAGAAGGTCGTCGGATCGTGGCAGGCGGGCACTCCCGAGGAGGCCCTCGCCTACTTCGAGCGCAAGTATGAGGGCCTGGTCGTCGAGATCGGCCTCCTCGAGCGCCGGGTCAGGACCACCGACCTGTCGGCGAAGGACGCCACGACCGCGATCGACCATCTGCGTCAGCAGGTCGACGAGCACCACGCGGTGGGCGATCTGGAGGCGCTGAGGAAGCGGCTGGACAAGCTCGTCGAAACCGTCGAGTCGCGGCGCGAGGAGCGCAAGGCCCAGAAGGCGCGGCAGAGCGACGAGGCCCGGCAGGCCAAGGAGAAGCTGGTCATCGAGGCCGAGGAGCTGGCGGCCAGCGAGCAGTGGCGGGCGGCGGGTGAGCGGCTGCGGGCGCTGGTCGACACCTGGAAGGGCCTGCCGCGGCTGGACCGCAAGGCGGACGACGAGCTCTGGCACCGCTTCTCGCACGCCCGGTCGGCGTTCTCCAAGCGGCGCAAGGCGCACTTCGCCTCGCTGGACGCGCAGCGCGAGGAGGCCCGTAAGACCAAGGAGAAGCTGGTCGCCGAGGCCGAGTCGCTGTCGAACTCGACGGACTGGGGCGCCACCGCCGCGCGTTACCGCGAGCTGATGGCCGACTGGAAGGCCGCCGGCCGCGCCCAGCGCGAGCACGAGGACGACCTGTGGAACCGCTTCCGCGGCGCCCAGGACATCTTCTTCCAGGCGCGCGGCGAGGTCTTCGCGGAGCGCGACGCCGAGCAGCGGGAGAACCTGACCCGCAAGGAGGAGCTGGCCGTGGAGGCCGAGAAGCTGCTCCCGGTCTCGGACCTGAAGACCGCGCGGTCCGCGTTCCGGTCGATCAACGAGCGGTGGGAGGCCATCGGCCATGTGCCGCGGGACGCCCGCCCCAAGATCGAGGGCCGGATGCATGCCGTCGAGCGCGCCATCCAGGAGGCCGAGGAGGCCGAGTGGCGGCGGACGAACCCCGAGGCGCGGGCCCGTGCCGCGGGGCTGACCGGCCAGCTCCAGGACGCCGTCGACAAGCTGGAGAAGCAGATCGAGACGGCGCGCGCGGCCGGCAACACCGCCAAGGCCGACAAGCTGGGCCGTGAGCTGGAGGGCCGCAAGGCGCTGCTGGACCAGGCGCTGAAGGGGCTGGAGGAGTTCGGCGGCTGAGAAGCACTGAGGCGGCCCCGGTACCTCTGCGTACCGGGGCCGCCTCACGTTCTTGGAACCGCAACCATCAATTGAGGAACCCCTACGGCGACCAGCCACCTCCGCGAGAGCGGCGCCGGTTCAGGCGCAAAGGGGGCTACGGCCGTCGCGCCGACGTCACCCGGTACACGTCGTACACGCCCTCCACACCCCGTACCGCCTTCAGGACGTGCCCCAGATGCTTGGGGTCGCCCATCTCGAAGGTGAAACGGGAGGTGGCGACCCGGTCGCGGGACGTCTGGACGGCGGCGGAGAGGATGTTGACGTGCTGGTCGGACAGCACCCGGGTGACGTCCGACAGCAGCCGGGAGCGGTCCAGGGCCTCGACCTGGATGGCGACCAGGAAGACCGAGGACTGGGTGGGCGCCCACTCGACGTCGAGGATCCGCTCGGGCTGCCGGGACAGCGAGTCGACGTTGACGCAGTCGGCGCGGTGCACCGACACGCCGCTGCCGCGGGTGACGAAACCGATGATGGGGTCGCCCGGCACCGGCGTACAGCAGCGGGCGAGCTTGACCCAGACATCGTCGACACCCTTGACGACCACGCCCGGATCGGCGCTGGAGCGCCGCTTGGAGCGCGGCCGGATCGGGGTGGACTCGGCGATGTCCTCGGTGGCCTCGTCCTGGCCGCCGAGCGCCTGCACCAGCTTCTGGACGACGCCCTGCGCCGCGACATGGCCCTCGCCGATGGCGGCGTACAGGGACGAGATGTCGGGGTAGCGCATCTCGTGCGCCAGGGTCACCAGGGAGTCGCCGGTCAGGATCCGCTGGATGGGCAGATTCTGCTTGCGCATGGCGCGCGCGATGGCGTCCTTGCCCTGTTCGATCGCCTCGTCGCGGCGCTCCTTGGAGAACCAGCCGCGGATCTTGTTGCGGGCCCGCGGCGACTTGACGAAGCCCAGCCAGTCGCGGGACGGTCCGGCGCCCGGCGCCTTGGAGGTGAAGACCTCCACCAAGTCGCCGTTGTCCAGGGTCGATTCGAGCGGTACGAGGCGTCCGTTGACCCGCGCTCCTATGGTGCGGTGGCCGACCTCGGTGTGCACGGCGTACGCGAAGTCGACGGGCGTGGCGCCGGCCGGCAGCGCTATCACATCGCCCTTCGGCGTGAAGACGAAGACTTCGTTGCGGGAGAGGTCGAAGCGCAGCGATTCGAGGAACTCGCCGGGGTCCTCGGTCTCCTTCTGCCAGTCGAGCAACTGCCGCAGCCAGGCCATGTCGTTGACGGTGTCCTGGCCCGCGCCCTTGCCGGTGCCCTTCGGGATGTCCGTACGGATCTTGGAGGCGCCGGCGACCGCTTCCTGCTTGTACTTCCAGTGCGCGGCGATGCCGTACTCGGCGCGGCGGTGCATGTCGAAGGTACGGATCTGGAGCTCGACGGGCTTGCCGCTGGGGCCGATCACCGTCGTGTGCAGCGACTGGTACATGTTGAACTTCGGCATCGCGATGTAGTCCTTGAACCGGCCGGGGACCGGGTTCCATCGCGCGTGGATCGTGCCGAGGGCGGCGTAGCAGTCGCGGACCGTGTCGACGAGGACGCGGATGCCCACCAGGTCGTAGATCTCGGCGAAGTCGCGGCCGCGCACGATCATCTTCTGGTAGACGCTGTAGTAGTGCTTCGGCCGGCCGGTGACGGTGGCCTTGATGCGGGCGGCGCGCAGATCGGCCTGGACCTCGTCGGTCACTATCGCCAGGTATTCGTCCCGCTTGGGGGCCCGCTCGGCGACCAGCCGCACGATCTCGTCGTACATCTTGGGGTAGAGGATCGCGAAGGCGAGGTCCTCCAGCTCCCACTTGATGGTGTTCATGCCCAGGCGGTGGGCCAGGGGCGCGTAGATCTCGAGGGTCTCGCGGGCCTTCTTCTCCTGCTTCTCCCGCTTGAGGTAGCGCATGGTGCGCATGTTGTGCAGCCGGTCGGCGAGCTTGATCACCAGGACGCGCGGGTCCTTGGCCATCGCGACGACCATCTTGCGCACGGTCTCGGCCTGCGCGGCCTCGCCGAACTTGACCCGGTCCAGCTTGGTGACGCCGTCGACCAGCAGCGCCACCTGGTCGCCGAAGTCCCGGCGGAGGGTGTCCAGGCCGTATTCGGTGTCCTCGACGGTGTCGTGCAGCAGGCCCGCCATCAGGGTGGCCGGGTCCATGCCCAGCTCGGCGAGGATCGTCGTCACCGCGAGCGGGTGGGTGATGTACGGGTCGCCGCTCTTGCGCTTCTGGCCGCGGTGCCAGCGCTCGGCGACCTGGTAGGCCCGCTCGACCTGGCGCAGCGTGGCGGTCTCGATCTTGGGGTCATTGGCACGGACCGCGCGCAGCAGCGGTTCGAGAACCGGGTTGTACGGGCTGGAGCGCTGTACGCCCAGTCGGGCGAGGCGGGCCCGTACGCGGTTGGGGGTGCCGGAGCGGCCCGCGGAAGCGGACGGGACGGGCTTGGGAGCGGTGGCGGCGTGGGCGCCGGCCGGTTCGGTCCTGGCGGGCGGCTTGGGCGCGGCGGCACCGGCGGGCTGGGGCTTGGCCGCGGCGGCGCCCGGCTTCGGCCCGGCCGCCGGACGGGGCTCGGCGCTGCCCTTGGCCCCCTTCTTCCCGGGTCCGGACGTGGCCGGGGACGCCGCGTCCCGGGTCTTCGGCTCGTCCTGGCGCGCGGCGGTGGATCCCTTCGGACGCAGTCCGGGGGAGAGCGGCTGGGCCTCGTCTGGCAAGAGCACTCCTCAGGCGGTTCCGGACCCCGATACCACGAACAGGCCGGGGTGCCATGGTATCGACCCCACGGCCGGCGCTCTCCCGCGGCCATGGTTCCGTACATGACACAGCGGCAGGGGCACCCGGAAGATTCCCGGGTGCCCCTGCCGCTTCAGATGCCGGAGGATGCCGGTCAGACCGTGATCAGGGCCTCCAGCGGAGCGCCCTTCAGGCCCTGCTCCAGCCGCTGGCGGCCGTCGAGGAACCCGAGTTCCAGCAGCACCGCGACGCCCGCGACCTCGGCGCCCGCACGGCGGATGAGCTGCAGCGATGCGTCGGCGGTGCCACCGGTGGCCAGCACGTCGTCGATCACCAGCACCCGGTCCCCCGGGGCCAGCGCATCGGCGTGCATCTCGATCTCGGCGGTGCCGTACTCCAGCTCGTACGCCTGCCCCAGCGTCGCGCCGGGCAGCTTGCCGGCCTTGCGCACGGGGACGAAGCCGACCCCGGCCCGTACGGCGACGGGTGCGGCGAGGATGAAACCGCGGGCTTCCAGGCCGACGACCTTGTCGGCGCGGTGCCGGGCGCACAGATCGGCAAGGGCGTCGGTCAGCGCGGTAAAGGCGGCCGGGTCGGCCAGCAGCGGGGTGATGTCCTTGAACATCACGCCCGGCTGCGGGTAGTCCGGGACGTCCGTGATCCGGCTCAGCAGCAGCTCGCGCAGCGCGGCGGGGGCCGTCATCGGCGCTTGCCCGACGGGCGGCCGCGGCCGCGGTTACGGGAGGCGGGCTGGTGACGCGGGCCGACGACGGCGGCGTCGTCCTCGGCCCCCTCCCCGGCGTCCGGCCCCTGGCCCGGCGCGTCCTCCCGGTCGGCCTCCTTGGCCGCGGCCGAGGCGCGCTTCGCCTTCACCCGCTTGGCCAGCGCCTTCATCGCCGGCTCGCGCTCCTTGAGGTCGGCGACCAGCGGAGTGGCGATGAAGATCGAGGAGTACGCACCGGCGGCGAGACCCACGAACAGCGCCAGCGAGATGTCGTTGAGCATGCCCGCGCCCAGGAAACCGCCGCCGACGAACAGCAGACCGGCGACCGGGAGCAGCGCCACGACCGTGGTGTTGATGGACCGCACCAGAGTGCCGTTGATGCTGCGGTTGGCGATCTCGCTGTAGGTGAAGCGGGACTGCTTGGTGATGTCCTTGGAGGCTTCCTTGAGGCTGTCGAAGACGACGACCGTGTCGTAGAGGGAGTAACCGAGGATGGTCAGCAGGCCGATGACCGTGCCCGGGGTGACCTCGAAGCCGACCAGGGCGTAGATGCCGACGGTGATCGTGAGGTCGTGGACCAGCGCGATCAGGGCGGACACCGCCATCCGCCACTCGAAGGCGATGGCCAGATAGATCACCACGAGGACCATGAAGATCCCCAGGCCCAGCCAGGCCTTGTTGGCGATCTGCTCGCCCCAGCTCGGGCCGACCAGCTGGGTGTTGACGTCCTTGACCGGGATCTTGAGGTCCTTGGCGACCTGCTCCTGGACGGGCAGCGACTGCTTGGTGTCCAGGCCGCTGATCTGGATGCGCAGCGAGCCGTCCCCGAGCTTCTGCACCATCGCCTGGTGGCCGGGCGCCGCCGACTCGGCGGTGTGCTGGGCATGGGAGGCGGACACGGCGGTCTTGGACGTGGTGAAGACCGCACCGCCGGAGAACTCGATACCGAAGTTCAGCCCCCGCACCGCCAGGCCGACGAGGGCCGTGATGGTGATGAGGATGGAGATGCCGTACCAGATCTTCCGCTTGCCGATGAAGTCATAGCCGACCTCACCGCGGTAGAGCCGGGCGCCGATGCTTCCGAGCTTGGACATCTCACGCCTCCTTCGTCTGGGTGGGGGCGGTGCGACGGCGGCGCAGCGGCGGCTTGGCGCCCAGGCGCTTGGGGTCGAGACCGGACCAGGGGTGGCCGTCGGCGAAGAACTTCCGCCGGGCCAGCAGCGTCATCAGCGGCTTGGTGAAGAAGAAGACCACGACGACGTCGAGCAGGGTGGTCAGACCGAGCGTGAACGCAAAGCCCTTCACCTTGCCGACGGTGACGATGAACAGCACCGCGGCGGCCAGGAACGACACGAAGTCGGAGACCAGGATCGTCCGGCGGGCACGGGGCCAGCCGCGCTCGACGGCCGGGCGCAGGGTGCGGCCCTCGCGGATCTCGTCCCGGATGCGTTCGAAGTAGACGATGAACGAGTCGGCGGTGATACCGATGGCGACGATGGCGCCGCAGACCGCCGGGAGGTTCAGCGCGAACCCGATGGCCGGGCCCAGCAACGTCATGATCGCGTACGTCAGTATGGCCGACACGAGGAGGCTCGCCAGCGCTACCAGCGACAGCCCCCGGTAGTAGGCGATCAGGTAGATGACGACCAGTCCGAGGCCGATCGCACCGGCGAGCAGACCGGCGTGCAGCTGCTCACCGCCGAGCGCCGCGGTGACCGTGGTCTCGTCGTCGATCTTGAAGGAGAGCGGCAGGGCGCCGTACGACAGCATGTTGCCCAGGTCCTCGGCGGACTGCTGGGTGAAGCCGCCGGAGATGGTGGCGTTGCCGCCCATGATCGCCTTGCTGACCGACGGAGCGGAGACGACCGCGCCGTCGAGGACGATCCCGAACTGGTTCTGCGGCTGCATCTTGTTGGCGAGCTTGCCGGTGATGTCCGCGAACTTCTTGCCGCCCTCGGAGGTGAAGTCCATCTGGACGATCCAGCCCTGGGCCGTGTCGTTGTCGAAGACGGCCTTGGCGGAGCTGACGTCCATGCCCTCGACGGCGACCGGACCGAGCGCGTACTTCTGCCGGCCGTCCTGGCTGCAGGCGACGACCGGATCGGCGGGCCTGGTGCCGGCGGCCTTGGTGCCGGCCAGGGCGCGGCCCTGCGGAGTGGAGCAGTCCAGCGCGTCGAGCTGCTTCTGGAGGGCCTGCGGGATGCCCCCGTCACCGGTGGGCGGCACCGGAGGCTGCTTGGAGGGCTTGCCGGACGGGGAGCCGGACGGGGTGGGCTTGGCGGACGGTGCCTTCTTCAGGGAGTCCGTGACCGCGCGGCCCTGTGCGGTGGGCTTGGCGTCGGGCGTCGCCGAGGGCGAGGCCTTCTGCTGGGTGCCCTGCTTGCCCGTGGCCTGCTCGCCCTTGGCTCCCTTGTCCTGGCCATCCTTACCGCTGCTGCCGCTCTTGGAGGGGTTGGGCTTGGGCTCGGGGGTCTTGGCGCCGGCGGCGATGGTCAGCACCGGCCGGAAGCCGAGCTGAGCGGTGGTGCCGACCTGCTGGCGGGCCTGCTTCGCGTCCGTCCCCTTGGGGATGTTCACGATGATGTGGTCGCTGCCCTGCGTCTGGACCTCGGTCTCGGACACACCGAGACCGTTGACCCGCCGCTCCATGATGTCGGCGGCGGTGTTCATATTGGTCTCGTTGATCGCGTTGGGCTTGCCCGGCTGGTTCTTGGCCGCCAGCGTGAAGCTGGTGCCGCCCGCCAGGTCGATGCCCAGCCGCGGCGTCAGATGGCCGTAATAGAACATCCCGCCGACCAGCCCGATCATCGCGATCAGGACCAGGACCAGGGTGCGGCCCGGATGCCCTTGGCCGGCGGGCGCCCTGCGGCCCTTTTTCGGTGCTGCCACCTTCTCGTATCTCCCTGTCCAACCCCTCGGCTTCGGGTGTTGCCGAGCGGCCACGAAGTCTTGTGGGGACGTGCCCCCCGCCGGAGCCTAGACCGTCATGGAACCGCGGTGCGCCGTACGCGCGGCGCAGCGCGGTTCCCTCGGGGGCGGACTACTTCGCTTCGCCGCCGGACTTCTTGTCCTCCTCGGCGGATTCCGCGTCGGCCTTGGCGGCGTCCTTCGCGTCATCGGCGTCGGCGTCCTTGTCGGCCTTGTCGGCCTTGGCGGCCGGCTGCTCGGCGTCGTCGGCCTTTGGGGCGTCCTTACCCAGGTCGATCTTGTCGGCCTTGGCCTGGTCGGTGTCCTCATCCGCGATGGCGCCGGTCAGCGACGAGGCGTCGTCCGGAACGACCGGCTCATCGGTCTTGATCGGGTCGGCGCCGTCCAGGATGCGGTTGTACTCGTCATCGGCGAGCACCGCGCCGATGGCGTTCTTGGCGTAAATGGCGTGCACGCCCGGTGCCACCTCCAGGAGGACGGAGTCCTCGTGGATTTCCTTGACGGTGGCGTACATGCCCCCGATCGTCCGGATGCCGGTGCCAGGCTGCATCTCGTTGCGCATCTGCTGCGCCGCCTGCTGCTTCTTCTTGGCCGACCGGGTCATCAGGAACATGGCCCCGATGAGGACGATGAAGGGGAGGAGAGTCACGATACTACTGGGCACGGGACGGACATCCTTCGCACGACCGCTGGTCCGCGGTCTGATATACGGGGGTGGGTATGCCGGTCCGTACGGACGGCATCGGCGGAGTCTAAGCGAGTCCCCACCACAGGAACAACGCTCAGCATCGCACCGCAGTTCCTGACCGGGCGACTCTCCGCGCCGTCACGGTCCGAACAGTCCCTGTTGCCCGCCCGCACCCGGCTGCTGCTGCGGCGGGACCAGCCCCATGTGCGTCCAGGCCGCGGGCGTGGCGATCCGGCCGCGCGGCGTCCTGGCCAGCAGTCCCTCCCGTACGAGGAAGGGCTCGGCGACCTCCTCGACGGTCTCGCGCTCCTCCCCCACCGCGACCGCCAGCGTGGACAGGCCCACCGGGCCGCCGCCGAACAGCTTGAGCAGCGCCGTGAGCACGGCGCGGTCCAGGCGGTCCAGGCCGCGGCCGTCGACCTCGTAGACATCGAGGGCCTGGGAGGCGGTCTCGCGGGTGATCACCCCGTCGGCCTTGACCTGGGCGTAGTCGCGGACGCGGCGCAGCAGACGGTTGGCGATACGGGGCGTGCCGCGGGAGCGGCCGGCGATCTCCGCGGCGCCCTCCGGCGCTATGTCGACGTCCAGCAGGCCCGCCGAGCGGTGGATGACCCGCTCCAGCTCGGCCGGGGCGTAGAACTCCATATGGCCGGTGAAGCCGAAGCGGTCGCGCAGCGGGGGCGGCAGCAGACCGGCCCGGGTCGTGGCGCCGACCAGGGTGAACGGCGGGAGTTCGAGGGGAATGGCGGTGGCACCCGGCCCCTTCCCCACGATCACGTCGACCCGGAAGTCCTCCATCGCCATATAGAGCATCTCCTCGGCGGGCCGCGACATCCGGTGGATCTCGTCGAGGAAGAGCACCTCGCCCTCCTGGAGGGAGGAGAGGATCGCGGCGAGATCGCCGGCGTGCTGGATGGCGGGGCCGGAGGTGATCCGGATCGGGGCGCCCATCTCGGCCGCGATGATCATCGAGAGGGTCGTCTTGCCCAGGCCCGGCGCCCCGGAGAGCAGGACGTGATCGGCGGTGGCGCCGCGGGCTCGGGCGGCCCGCAGCACCAGGTCGAGCTGTTCGCGCACCCGCTCCTGGCCGACGAATTCCTCCAGGTCCTTGGGGCGCAGCGCGGCCTCGACGGCGGTGTCCTCGCCGTCGGCGTCGGCCGCCACCAGCCGCTCGGGCCCGCCGGCGGCCGCGCCGTCGGTCTCCTCGGTCTCGTCCCAGTTCACTGCGGATTGCCTCGCGGGGTCGGGGCGGCCGGGCCGCCGGGGTGGTCGTACGGTCGGGGGCGCGGGGCCCGTCCGGCAGATGTCATCGCGCGCGGTTCAGGGTCTGCAGGGCGGCCTTGAGCAGCTTGGGCACCTGCGGCTGGGTGCCGTCGGCGAGCGCCGCCTCGGCCTGCGGGGCGACCGCGTCCAGCGCCTCGTCCGCCTCGCGGGTGGCATAGCCGAGGCCGATCAGCGCGGCATGCAGCTGATCGCGCCAGCCGGACGTGACGGCGGCGCCGACGCCCGCCCGGTTCGTGCCCACCGGTGCGCCGAGCCGGTCCTTGAGCTCGAGCAGCAGCTTCTGCGCACCCTTCTTGCCGATGCCCGGCACGGCGGTCAGCGTCTTCTCGTCCCCGTTGGCGACCGCCAGCCGCAGTGTGTCCGGGGAGTGCACGGCCAGCATGGCCTGGGCGAGCCGGGGCCCGACGCCGCTGGCGGTCTGCAGCAGCTCGAAGGTCTGGCGCTCGTCGTCGTCGGCGAATCCGTACAGCGTCAGCGAGTCCTCGCGGACGACGAGCGAGGTGGCGATCCTGGTCTGCTCCCCCACCCGCAGCCCGGACAGGGTGTTGGGCGTGCACTGGACGGCCATGCCGATACCGCCGACCTCGACGACGGCGGAGTCGGGAGCCAGGGCCGCGACCGGGCCGGAGACAAAAGCGATCATCGGGTGCCCTTCGGCGTGCGTACGGGAGCGGCGCGGCGGGCCGCGGCATGCGCCTGCTGGAGGCGGTTGACCGCGGGGGCGCGCCAGATGTGACAGATGGCGAGGGCGAGGGCGTCGGCGGCATCGGCCGGCTTCGGTGGTGCGTCGAGCCGCAGCAGCCGCGTCACCATCGCGCCGACCTGCGCCTTGTCGGCCCGCCCGGATCCGGTCACGGCGGCCTTGACCTCGCTGGGGGTGTGCAGCGCGACCGGCAGTCCGCGGCGCGCGGCGCAGAGCATGGCGACCGCGCTGGCCTGGGCGGTGCCCATGACCGTACGGACGTTGTGCTGGCTGAACACCCGCTCCACGGCGACGAATTCGGGGCGGTGTTCATCGAGCCAGGCCTCTATTCCCTGCTCGATGAGGACGAGGCGGTGTGCGATGTCGGCGTCCGCGGGGGTCCGTACGACCCCGACTCCGGCCATCGTCAGCGGGCGCCCCGCCACCCCTTCCACCACGCCGACCCCGCAGCGCGTCAGCCCCGGGTCCACCCCGAGCACCTTCACGGTGCCCCTCCCCTCATGCCGTACCTGATGCCGTACTTGCCCGGCACCTGCCGTGCCTGCCCGGTGCCTGCCGTGTCTGCCCGGGACCTGCCGTGCCTGCTTGGTGCTGTCGTACCTGCGGGGTATCTGCCGTACCGTTTCGGCCCGCCGCTCCCCCACGGGGGGACGGAAGATCCCCTGCTCAGCACAGTAGCGGGTGGCACTGACAATCCGGTGGCACCGCCCGTCGCGCGGCACCGGGGCCAGGACCGGGACCGGCCCCGGGAACGCGACGGGCCGACGGGGTGTGATCCCCGTCGGCCCGTGTGCGTCAGCCGTGATGGGCCCGTTCTCAGGCGTCCACCTTGGCCATGACATCGTCCGAGACGTCGAAGTTGGCGAAGACGTTCTGCACGTCGTCGCTGTCCTCCAGCGCGTCGATCAGCTTGAAGATCTTGCGCGCGCCCTCTTCCTCCAGCTCGACCTGCATGGTCGGGACGAAGTTGGCGTCGGCCGAGTCGTAGTCGATGCCCGCCTCCTGGAGCGCGGAACGGACCCCGACCAGGTCGGTGGCCTCGCTGAGCACCTCGAAGGACTCACCGAGGTCGTTGACTTCCTCGGCGCCCGCGTCCAGGACCGCGCCCAGGACGTCGTCCTCGGTCAGCTCGCCCTTGGGGACGATCACCACGCCCTTGCGGTTGAACAGGTACGACACCGAACCCGGGTCGGCCATCGAGCCGCCGTTACGGGTCATCGCGACGCGGACGTCCGAGGCGGCGCGGTTGCGGTTGTCGGTGAGGCACTCGATGAGCACCGCCACACCGTTGGGGCCGTAACCCTCGTACATGATGGTCTCGTAGTCGGCGCCGCCGGCCTCGAGACCCGCGCCGCGCTTGACCGCGGAGTCGATGTTCTTGTTGGGGACCGAGCTCTTCTTCGCCTTCTGGATGGCGTCGAAGAGAGTCGGGTTGCCGTCGACGTCGGCGCCACCGGTGCGCGCCGCGACCTCGATATTCTTGATCAGCTTCGCGAAGAGCTTGCCGCGCTTGGCATCGATCACGGCCTTCTTGTGCTTCGTCGTAGCCCATTTAGAGTGGCCGGACATCCGCCTGTCTCCTTCGCGTAACCCACTTCTGAAACGAACGCCATCGATCCTACCGGGGCTGGATCACCGGGTGTTACTCAGCCGAGTCACCGGGCCGCGCTGCGCACCATCTCCACGAACAGGCCGTGGACCCGGTGGTCGCCGGTGAGTTCCGGGTGGAACGACGTGGCCAGGACGTTACCCTGCCGGACGGCCACCGTGTGCCCGTCGTACGTCGCCAGGACCTCGACCGCGGCGCCGACCGACTCGACCCAGGGCGCCCGGATGAAGACGCCCTCGACGGGTCCGCCGGGGATGCCGGCGACGTCGATGGCCGCCTCGAAGGACTCGTTCTGCCGCCCGAAGGCGTTACGGCGCACGATCATGTCGACGCCGCCGAAAGTCTCCTGGTCCTCCCGGGCGTCCAGCAGCTTGTCCGCGACCATGATCATGCCGGCGCAGGTGCCGTAGACCGGCCTGCCCGCCGCCACGAAGGCACGCAGCGGCTCGAGCATGCCGAAGACGATCGCCAGCTTGGACATGGTGGTGGACTCGCCGCCGGGTATGACCAGGCCGTCGACCTCGGCCAGCTCCTCGGGACGGCGCACCGGCCGCGCCTGGGCGCCGGCGTCCGCGAGCGCCTTGAGGTGCTCGCGGACGTCGCCCTGGAGGGCCAGCACACCGATGGTGGGGGTGCTCAGCTCGCTCATCTGCGTTCTTACGTCCTGTTCCTACGTGCGTCCTGGTCCTGCGTGTTACCAGCCGCGGTTGGCGTAGCGCTCGGCCTCGGGGAGGGTGTCGCAGTTGATGCCGACCATGGCCTCGCCCAGGTTGCGGGAGACATCCGCGATGACCTTGGGGTCGTCGTAGAAGGTGGTGGCCTTGACGATCGCGGCGGCGCGCTTGGCGGGGTCGCCGGACTTGAAGATGCCGGAGCCGACGAAGACGCCCTCGGCGCCGAGCTGGCGCATCAGCGCGGCGTCGGCCGGGGTGGCCACACCGCCGGCGGAGAACAGCACGACCGGCAGCTTGCCGAGCTCGGCGACCTCCTTGACCAGCTCGAACGGCGCGCGCAGCTCCTTGGCGGCGGCGTACAGCTCGTTGTTGTCACAGCCGCGCAGCTTGGCAATCTCGCCCTTGATCTGGCGCAGGTGACGGACCGCCTCGACGACGTTGCCGGTGCCGGCCTCGCCCTTGGAGCGGATCATGGCGGCGCCCTCGGCGATCCGGCGCAGGGCCTCGCCCA
This sequence comes from Streptomyces chattanoogensis, assembly GCF_001294335.1. Lineage (GTDB taxonomy): Bacteria > Actinomycetota > Actinomycetes > Streptomycetales > Streptomycetaceae > Streptomyces > Streptomyces chattanoogensis. Next base: position 95,682 of record NZ_LGKG01000057.1, on the reverse strand, counting down.
GGTTGGTGGCACCGCAGACGAAGGGGGTGGTGAAGGCCCACTTGTCGGAGTGGTTGACCTCGTCGGCCGGGGTGAGGACCTCGGACTCGTCGATGTAGTCGACGCCGAGCGACTGGAGGACCTGGGCCTCGACGAAGTGGCCGATGCGGGACTTGGCCATGACCGGGATGGAGACGGCGTCGATGATGCCGTCGATCATGTCCGGGTCCGACATACGGGCGACGCCGCCGTCCTTGCGGATGTCGGCCGGGACGCGCTCGAGGGCCATGACGGCGACGGCGCCGGCGTCCTCGGCGATCTTCGCCTCTTCCGGCGTGACGACGTCCATGATCACGCCGCCCTTGAGCTGCTCGGCCATTCCGCGCTTGACGCGCGCGGTTCCGGTCTCCGGGGTCTGGGGCGTGGTGGGCGTGCTGGACACGGTTTGACCTCACTCATTGCGGGTGGTTGTGCGTGGCGCCCACACAACCGTTTGCGCAGACGCCATGAAAAGGGCCAATTCAAGGTGGGTGGCTCGTGCCGCACCCACGGGTGCCGGAGCGGGGCCGGCTCGGCGAACGATTCGAAGGCCGGTTCAGGAGCCGGACGAGCGGTCGTCCAGCACCGCCGGCGGCTCGTCGTCCATTTCGAAGGCCAGCGGGAACGGCGCATGGCCCGCGAGGCGAAGATAGCGCACGACCCGGTGCCGGCGGACCGCCCGGGCGGCCCGTACGGCGTCGTTGTGGAAGCGGCGGGCCATCGGGACGCGGCGTACGGCCGCGGTGAGTTCGGTGACCGTCTGCTCACCGCCGGGGGCCTCCCGTACGGCTTCCAGCTGGGCGTCCTCGGCGAAGATCGCGCGGAGCGCCTGGCTGAGCTCGCTCTCCGCGACCTCGCGGTGGTCGTCCTCGGACTGGCGGGCCTCGTGGGCCGCCTGGTACAGGACGATGGAGGCGGCGGGGTCGAGGACTCCCGACGTGCCGAGCTCCTGCGCGACGGAGGCGCGCCGGAGGAGCTGGGCGTCGAGGGCCGCCCTGGCGGCGTCGATGCGGGCGTGGAGGCGGTCGAGTCGTCCGGCCGTCCAGCTGAGATAGACGCCGATGAGGACGATCGCGGCCGCGATCCAGATGAAGGTGGTCACGCGGGGGGAGATTACCGGTCCGCTGCCGTGCCGCTGCGCTTGGCTTTGGCCGTGCGTTGTCGGCTTTCCCACCGCGGTGTCTTCTCGCCGTTGCGCCTGCGGCCCCTCCGCTGCGCTTGGCCCGGGCCGTACGCTGTCGGCCGTCCCGCCGCGGTTCCTTCTCGCCGTTGCGCCTGCGGCGGGCGGTGCCGCTGCGCGGGGCTGTTCGGCAGCGGCACCGCGCTTACACGGCTCCGCCGCTACAGCCCGGCGCCTCCCCGTTGTGGTGGGTGGGAGGGTGGGGGCTCGCGTATGTCTGTTGCTGCGGGGCGGATTGCCGGGTCAGTCGCGGGCCAGTCCCCACCTTGCCCGCAGGCCCACCCGTTCGTCCGTGGCGACGGATGCCGCGCCCGCCGTCACGGTCTCGTAGACGGCCAGGATGTCGGCGCCGACCGTCGACCAGTCGAAGCGGCGGACGTGCTTGCTGCCCCGGTCGCGGAGTTCGGCCAGGCGGGACGGGTCGTTCAGCAGGCGTACGGCGGCGGTGGCGAGGGCGTCGGCGTCCTCGTTGGCGAAGAGTTCGCCGGCCTCGCCCTGGTCGAGGACCTGGGCGAAGGCGTCGAGGTCGCTGGCCAGGACGGGGGCGGCGGCCGACAGGGCCTCGACGAGGATGATGCCGAAGGATTCGCCGCCGGTGTTGGGGGCCACGTAGAGGTCGACGCTGCGCAGGAGGCGGGCCTTGTCCTCGTCGGTGACCATGCCGAGGAAGGTGACGCGGGAGCGGAGTTCGGCGGGGAGGCTCGCGACGGCCTCTTCCTCGTCGCCGCGGCCGGCGACCAGGAGGCGGGCGTCGGGGACCCCGGCGAGGATCTTGGGGAGGGCCTTCATGAGGACCGGGAGGCCCTTGCGGGGCTCGTCGATGCGGCCGATGAAGCCGATGGTCCGGCCCTGCCAGGCGGGGTGGGGCTCGGCCCTGGCGAAGAAGTCGACGTCGACGCCGTTGGGGATGACGACGGCGTCGCCGCCGAGGTGTTCGACGAGGGTGCGGCGGGCGTATTCGCTGACCGCGATGCGGGCGCTGATCTTCTCCAGGGCGGGCTGGAGGATCGGATAGGCCGCGATCATGGCGCGGGAGCGCGGGTTGGACGTGTGGAAGGTGGCCACGATGGGGCCCTGGGCCGCCCAGCAGGCGAGGAGGCCCAGCGAGGGGGAGGCCGGTTCGTGGATGTGGATGACGTCGAAGGCGCCGTTCTGCAGCCAGCGGCGGACCCGGGCGGCGGAGAGGAAGCCGAAGTTGAGGCGGGCGACCGAGCCGTTGTACGGGACGGGGACGGCGCGGCCGGCGGAGACGACGTAGGGAGGGAGGGGTGTCTCGTCGTCGGCGGGGGCCAGGACGGAGACTTCGTGGCCCCGGCGGATGAGGTGTTCGGCCAGGTCGCGGATGTGGAACTGGACGCCGCCGGGGACGTCCCAGGCGTAGGGGCAGACGATCCCGATTCTCATGCGGTGGGCTCCGTCCGGGGCTCGTCGCGGGGTTCCAGGTCGGCGAGCCACAGGCGCTGCAGCATGTGCCAGTCCTCGGGGTGGTCGGCGATGCCGGAGGCGAAGGCGTCGGCGAGTTCCTGGGTCATTGCGGCGGCCTTCTCGTTGCGGGTGCCGGTCTCCGGCACCTCGATCTCCGGGTGGACGCGGCCCTTCATGACCGCGGTCTCGTCGTACCAGAGGGTGACGGGCAGCAGCATCGCCCCGGTCTGCAGGGCGAGGATCGCGGGGCCGGCGGGCATCTTGGCGGCCTCGCCGAAGAACTTGACCTCGATCCCGGAGGCGGACAGATCGCGGTCGGCGACCAGGGCGACCAGGCCGCCGGCCCGCAGCCGGCGGGCGAGGGTGCCGAAGGCGGCGCCGCCGGTGTGCGGCAGGACCTCCATGCCCAGGCCCTCGCGGTAGGCGACGAAGCGGTCGTAGAGCGATTCGGGCTTGAGGCGCTCGGCGACGGTGGTGAAGGGGGTGTTGAGCTTGGTGGTGACCCAGGCGCCGGCGAGGTCGTAGTTGCCCATGTGGGGCAGGGCGAGGATGACGCCGCGGTCGCTTGCCAGGCCGTCGGTCAGGTGGTGTACGTCCTCGGGGACGAAGCCGTTCCTTATGCGGTCCTTGCTCCAGGCCGGGAGGCGGAAGGACTCCATCCAGTAGCGCATGTACGAGCGCATACCGGCCCGGGAGAGCTCGGCGAGGCGCTGCGGGGAGGCGTCCGGGACGACGCGGGCGAGGTTGGTCTCCAGGCGGCGGACGCCCTTGCCGCGGCGTTTCCAGACCGTGTCGGCGATACGGCGGCCGAGGCGTACGGCGGCGTCCTCGGGCAGCTTCTTGACGCTGCTCCAGCCCAATCCGTAGAGCGCGTCGGTGAGCCTGTCGGTGATCCTCATGCGCTGTTTCCCCCTTGTGCTGCGACGGCGTCGGCCTCGGCCGATTCGCGGCGTACCGTCACCACGCGCTGCCCGAGGGTGACGATGCTGCCGAGGGCGACGATCCACAGCGCGATCGGCAGCAGGATCTCGACGCCGGGGACGCCGAAGGCGTGCAGTCCGGAGAGGCCGCAGGCAACGAGGGAGATGACGAGCCGCTCGGCGCGCTCGACGAGGCCGTTGACGTCCACCGGCAGGCCGATGGCCTCGCCGCGCGCCTTGGTGTACGAGACCACCTGGCCGCTGGCGAGGCAGAAGATCGCGATCGCGCAGAGCACCAGGTCGTTGCCGCCCCCGGCGTACCACAGGGCCAGCCCGCCGAAGATCGCCGAGTCGGCGACCCGGTCGAGGGTGGAGTCGAGAAAGGCGCCCCAGCGGCTGGAGCGGCCCAGCTGGCGCGCCATGTTGCCGTCGACCAGGTCGGAGAAGACGAACAGGGTGATGACGACCGTGCCCCAGAAGAACTCGCCCTGCGGGTAGAAGATCAGTGCGCCGGCCACCACACCTCCGGTGCCGACGAGGGTGACTGCGTCCGGGCTGACCCCGAGGCGGATGAGCAGGGCGGCGAACGGTGTGAGAACACGCGTGAAGAACGCACGCGCGTACTTGTTCAGCATGGCCTTTCCCGGAGGTCGATACGGGCCGTGCGGTCAAGGGGCCACCGGCTGGCCCATCGTAGCCAGGCGGCCACCGGCCACCGCGAACGCATCGCGGCGCCGGGTGCAACGCACAGCGCGACCGCTTCGCCGCGCGCCTCCCGGCGCATTCCCGGGCCTGTCCGGCGGCGGGATCCGGGATCGTGCGGTGCGCCTTGTATGGACGCATGGTGACCTCGGTGGAAAGCTCGAATCACCGCAAAGTGTCGACCTGGAGGCGAGACACATGAGCGAGAAATCGAGTACGAACCCGGGAGCCGCCGGAAGGGCACCCGCGGCCGACCGGCCCACGGCCCTGCGGAATGTGGTGCTGGTCGGCCACAGCGGCTCGGGGAAGACGACCCTGGTCGAGGCCCTCGCGCTGGCATCCGGCGCGGTCAACCGGGCGGGCCGGGTCGAGGACGGCGGGTGTCTGTCCGATTACGACGAGATCGAGCACCGCCAGCAGCGTTCCGTCCAGTTGTCCCTGGTCCCGGTCGACTGGGGCGGCGTCAAGATCAATTTGCTGGACACCCCCGGTTATGCCGATTTCGTCGGGGAGTTGAGGGCCGGTCTGCGGGCAGCGGACGCGGCCCTTTTCGTCGTCTCGGCGGCGGATGGGGTCGCCGGTGCGACGCGGATGGTCTGGGACGAGTGCGCGGCGGTCGGCATGCCGCGCGCCCTGGTCGTCACCCACCTGGAGGCGGCCCGGTCCGACTTCGACGAGATGACCGAGCGGTGCCGTGAGACCTTCGGGGGTGAGGATCCGGACGCGGTGCTGCCGCTGTACCTGCCGCTGTACGGCACACCGGGCGCCGACGGCCACGCCCCGGTCAAGGGCCTGATCGGGCTGCTGTCCCAGCGGGTCTTCGACCACTCCTCGGGCGAGCGGGTCGAGCGGGCTCCGACACAGGACGAGCTGCCGCTGATCGAGCGGGCCCGCAACCGTCTCATCGAGGGGATCATCGCCGAGAGCGAGGACGAGTCCCTCATGGACCGCTACCTGGGCGGCGAGGAGATCGACATCAAGACGCTCATCGGCGATCTGGAGACGGCGGTCGCCCGGGGCACCTTCCATCCCGTACTGGCCGCCGCACCGGCCGGTGACGGCGCGAAGCAGGGGCTGGGCACCGTGGAGCTGCTGGAGCTGATCACCGGGGGTTTCCCGACGCCCGCGGAGCGTGAGGCACCGGCCGTGACCGGCATCGACGGGGGCCCCCGCGAGGCGCTGGCCTGCGATCCCGACGGCCCGCTGGCGGCCGAGGTGGTCAAGACCTCCTCCGATCCCTACGTCGGCCGGGTCTCACTCGTACGGGTCTTCTCCGGCACGCTGCGCCCCGACGAGACGGTGCATGTCTCCGGGCACGGCCTGGAGGACCGCGGGCACGAGGACCATGACGTCGACGAGCGGATCGGCGCCCTGTCCGCCCCGTTCGGCAAACAGCAGCGCCCGCTGTCCCGGGCGATCGCCGGCGATCTGGCGTGTGTCGCGAAGCTGACCCGCGCCGAGACCGGCGACACCCTCTCCGACAGGGACGCACCGCTCCTGATGGAGCCCTGGACGATGCCGGACCCGCTGCTCCCCATCGCCATCGAGGCCCACAGCAAGGCCGACGAGGACAAGCTCTCGCTGGGCCTGTCCCGCCTGGTGGCGGAGGACCCCACGCTGCGGCTGGAACACCACCCGGACACCCATCAGATGGTCCTGTGGTGTCTGGGCGAGGCGCATGTCGACGTGGCGCTGGAGCGGCTGCGCTCGCGGTACGGCGTGCAGGTCGACACGGTGCCGCACAAGGTGGCGCTGCGGGAGACCTTCGGCGAAGCGGCCTCGGGCCGGGGGCGCCATGTGAAGCAGTCCGGCGGGCACGGCCAGTTCGCGATCTGCGAGATCACCGTCGAACCGCTGCCGGGCGGCTCCGGCATCGAGTTCGTCGACAAGGTGGTGGGCGGCGCGGTGCCCCGGCAGTTCATCCCGTCCGTGGAGAAGGGCGTACGCGCCCAGGCCGCGCGCGGGGTCGCCGCCGGGTACCCGCTCGTCGACATCCGCGTCACGCTGCTCGACGGCAAGGCGCACTCCGTTGACTCCTCGGACGCCGCGTTCCAGAAGTCCGGCGCGCTGGCGCTGCGGGAGGCGGCCGCCGACGCCCGGATCGATCTGCTGGAACCGGTCGCCGAGGTGACCGTACTGATTCCGGACGATTTCGTCGGCCCCGCGATGAGCGATCTGTCCGGCCGCCGCGGCCGGGTGGTGGGCACCGAGCAGTCCGGGGCGGGCCGCACCCTCGTACGCGCCGAGGTCCCCGAGATCGAACTGAGCCGCTACGCCATCGATCTGCGCTCCCTCTCCCACGGCACCGGCCGCTTCACCCGCAGCTACGCCCGGCATGAGCCGATGCCGCCGCAGCTCGCCGACAAGATGCGGGAGGAGTCCGCGAACGGCGCATAGGCGGGCGCGTCAACACGCGCACAGTTGACGGTGCATCAGCCGCTGTCCGGCTCAACTCCCTTGGGCTGGACGGCGGCTGTACGCTGAGATCCGGAGGTCACCGGCTCAGCAGGTGTGCCGTGAGCGGTAGTCGGGAAAGAGCCGCATCATCGGATGCGCGCGGTGATGGGGGCGGTAGTGGCAGACGGCTTTGACTTCAGTCCGGGGGCGCAGGTGCCGCTCTCCGGGGGCGCCGGGCAGACGGCCGCGACCCAGGCGCTGGCCTCGGCCGCCTATCGCGACAGCCCGCTCTCCGACATCTCCAAGGCCGACTCCGACGCCCACAAGTCCGAGATCAAGAAGCCGAAGCTGTCGCTGTTCGCGCCCAACCTCGGCGAGGCGTACTCCCGCGCCGTACAGGTGCGGATGCTCGGCGGCGGCCGCAAGGCGCTCATCCAGTCCTTCGGGACCGAACCGCAGGCCATCGTCGAGCACTGTCTGTCCGCCACCCGCCTGCGCAAGCAGCGGGACGCCCGGCTGACGCTGGTCATGGTGCTGTTCGGGCTGCTGTTCCTGCCCGGTGTGCTGCTGTGGCTGGGTGCCTTCCAGCTGAAGAAGATGCTCTCGAAGGACGGCGAGGGCAACGGCCTCTCGCTGCTGGGCGGGGCGCTGCTGACGGTGCTGGCGGGTGCCGCGCTCTTCTTCATGGTCAAGCTGCCGCTCAACGGCTTCTGGCCGCTGTACTTCCGCGCCATGGCCGTCGCCCCGGTGGTCGGCTGGTGGTGGGCCAAGCAGATCTGCGAGAAGGCCGCGGTCACGATGCGGGAGGCCTGGAAGGGGCTGCTCGAAGGCGGCGGGGTGGCCGCCAAGATCCCCGAGGCGGTGCCCCAGGACCCGAACGAAACCGCCGCCGAGACCCTCCGGCAGAATCTCGCCAAGGTCACCGCCGAGCAGCACAGCAATGTCGTCTTCTACGCCGGCCCCAAGGGGATACTCGGCATGGGCACCCGCTGGGGCAGCTGGCAGCTCGCCGAGGAGCTCGTGCCCGCCGAGGAAGGCACCGAGATCCACCCCTTCCGCAGCTGGGACGTCGTCCGGGTGATCCACGACCGGCTGCGCCTGCTGGAGCGCTCCCCGCTGCACACCGGCGGCTTCCCGGCACCGTCGGTACGCCACTGGATCGTCTCGCCGGTCGGCGAGAAGGCCGGTGCGGTCGCCCGTCCGGACGGCACGGACACCGACGCCTTCCAGATCCGCCCGCACGAAATAGAGCGGATCTGCAACGAGCAGCAGTTCGGCGCCGGCAACCGCCACTATCTCGGGGTGCAGTTCGTGCTGTGGGACGGCCAGCTGGTGCTCACGCTGATGATCACCGTCACGGTCCTGCACGAGACGCTGCGCATCGAGGTGACCGGTCATGCCCTGGGGCCGGTCAACGGCCTGTTCACGAGCAAGCCGGAGCCCAAGACCAAGGACGTCGCCAAGACCGTCAGGTTCTGGGAGACCAAGAAGATCACGCTTCCGCTCATCGATTCCGACGAGGTCGTCCGCCTCGCCGCGCGCGCCCCGCTCACCTGGTTCCCGCCGGTCCTGGACTTCCTCGGCGGCAAGCTCACCCTCCCCGAGCCGTTCGGCCTGCGCCATGTCTGGGCCGACAAGCCCTGGCGGCACCGCTTCATGGCCGATGACGCGCTGCGCGCCGCGACCCCGGTGCTGCGGGTCGTGCACTCCGCCGCCATGAGCGTGCTGAAGGAGAACGGCGTGGACACCGAGCGCTTCACCAACCGCTCGCTGGTGCTGAGCGGCATGGTCCAGGGCGCGGAGCCGAAGAACGCCGACGAATACCACGCCTAGCACGCACCGCCCGCCGGGCGCCGCTGACCGCCCGGCTGACCGCCGCTAGCGGAAGATCCCCGTGTGGCCCAGTGAGTACCGCCCCGGCTGCGGATAGACCGCCAGCCCGTGCGGGCCCTGGCCGACGGGGATCTTTGCGAGCGTCTTCCCGGTACGGGCGTCCAGCGCATAGACCTCGGAGTTGTACCGCCCGGACAGCCACAGCACCTTGCCGTCCGCCGAGACACCGCCCATGTCGGGGCTGCCGCCGCCGGGGATATGCCATTTGTCGACGAGGTCGCCGGTCGCGAAGTCGAGCAGCGAGATGGAGCCCTCGCCCCGGTTGGAGATGTACATCTTCTTCGAGTCGCGGCTGACGTAGAGGCCGTGGGTGCCCTTGCCGGTGGGCAGCAGCCGCGGCTTGGTGAAGCGGTCGCCGTCCAGGACCCACACCCCGTCGGCCATCATGTCGGCGACGTACCAGGTCCGGCCGTCGGGAGAGATCTTCACGTCCTGCGGCATCGCGCCCTCGAACGGCAGCTTCTCCTGGCCGATGACCTTCATCTTCTCCGTGTCGACCTTGAGCAGCTCGCCGGAGAACTCGCAGGAGACGATGAAGTACCGCCCGTCCGGCGAGAAGTCGGCGTGATTGACGCCCGCGCAGCCGACCGGGACGGTCTTGCGGACCTCCATGGTGTGCGGGTCCCGGAAAACCAGCTGCCGGTCCATCGAGGCCATCACGACCGCGTACTTCCCGTCGGGGGTGAAGTAGAGGTTGTACGGATCATGGACCTTGACGGGTTTGCCGGCCTTCCCGGTGGCGGGGTCGATCGGGGTGAGGTCGTGTCCCCGGTTGTTGTTGACCCACAGCGTCTTCATGTCCCACGACGGCACGACATGCTGCGGCTGCACGCCCACCGGGATCGTCTCGATCACCTTGTACGTCTTCGGGTCGATGACGCTGACCGAGTCGGAGCCGGTGTTGGGCACGTACACCCGCGAGGGGAAGTCCCGCACCTGCGGCGCCAGCCTGTTGGGCCGGTCCGCGGCGTAGAGGTCGCCCTTGTCCACCAGCGGCGGCATCCCGGGCAGCCCGGGGCCGACGGCCTTGGCGGCCGAGGGCTGCGCGGGGCGCGGGCTGTGCGCGGGCTTGGTGCCGCTGCCGCCGGAGCAGCCCCCCGCCACCAGGGCGCAGGCCAGGGCGAGCAGCGCGGTGCGGCGGCCGGGGCGGGGGGATCTGCGGACGGGGGTACGGTTCCGGTCAGCCATCAGGTCACTAGCTCCGTTGTCGTCACCGCGCGCAGCCCGCGCCGGCGGAGTCCGTCGAGGATCGGGGGCAGCGCGGCCACCGTGCCGGCGTGCCCGAGGTGGAGGCTCACGACCGAGCCGGGCCCGACCCCGTCCAGGACCGTGCGCCGGACGGCCGCGGCTCCGGGGTCGGTGGAGTCGAGGGAGTCCAGGTCGTAGGACAGGACATGGGGGTAGCCGGCCCGGTGTGCCAGCCGGGTCACCAGGTCCGTGGCCCGCCGGGCCCGGGAGGGGCGGAACCAGCTGCCGATGCTGCCGGTCAGCCGCCGCAGCCGGTCCGCGCACCGGCTGATCTCCGCGTAGGCCGCATCCTCCGGCAGCGCGCAGACATTGCGGTGGTGCATCGTGTGATTGCCCAGCTCATGGCCGCCGTCGAGGATCCGGCGGGCCATCTCGGGCCGCTCGTCCAGCCAGTCGCCGACCGCGAGCACGGTCACCCGGGCGCCGGCCCGTTCAGCCTCGCGCAGCAGCGCGGTCGCCAGCCGGGGGTCGCCCCGCCCGTGGAAGGTCAGCGCGACCGCCCGGCCGTCCCGCGGCCCGTGCTCGATCTGTACGGGCCCGTCGGGCACCCTGGTCGGCGGCCGGGCGGCGTACACCGGGGCGGGGCGCGGTGCGCCGGGTCCGCCGGTGTGCGGCGGGGTGGAGACCCGTACGGCCGGGGAGCCGGTACGGCCCGGGGCGCAGCCTGAGGCGAGCGCACCGGCGGCCGCGGCCGAGGTGGCCGCGCGCAGCACGGAGCGACGGTCCAGGAAGGTCACCCCACCATTAGAGAGGCAACCATCCGAATTTGTGGTGATATGCCTGGTTTGCCGGGATACGTGTCGCCCGCGGCGGCCACCGGACCCCGGCTACGCGGGCCAGGCCCCCGCGAGCATCGCCCGGGTGTCCGCGAGCAGCTGCGGCAGCACCTTGGTGTGGCCGACCACCGGCATGAAGTTGGTGTCGCCGCCCCAGCGCGGTACGACGTGCTGGTGGAGATGGGCCGCGATCCCGGCGCCGGCGACCGAGCCTTGGTTCATCCCGATGTTGAAGCCGTGCGCCCCGGACGCCGTACGCAGCGCGGTCATCGCCCGCTTGGTGAACTCGGCCAGCTCCACGGTCTCCGGACCGTCCAGCTCGGTGTAGTCGGCGACATGCCGGAACGGCACGACCATCAGGTGCCCGCCGTTGTACGGATACAGGTTCAGCACCGCATAGACATGCTCACCGCGCGCGATCACCAGACCGTCCTCGTCCGACTTCGCGGGAATGGTGCAGAAGGGACAGCCGTCGTCGGCCCCGGGGCCGGTCGGCTTGTTCTCGCCCTGGATGTAGGCCATCCGGTGGGGCGTCCACAGGCGCTGAAACGCGTCCTGGGTCCCGACTCCGATCTGCTGTTCCGGCTCGCTTGTCATACGGGCCAGCATATTGCTTCGCCGTTCGGCGGCGTGTCGTCGGGGCGGACCTCATCGGCCGCCCCGCGCGAAGGCCCCGGGGAGCCAACAGCTCCCCGGGGCCTCGCACTCCTGCAGCGGGCGTCACACCTGGACGCGGCGCTCCACGATGTCCAGGATCTCGGCGATCGCCTCGTCGCGCGGGATGCCGTTCTTCTGCGAACCGTCGCGGTAGCGGAAGGACACCGCCCCGGCCGCCATGTCCTCATCACCGGCGATGATCATGAACGGGACCTTGGACTTCTGCGCGTTACGGATCTTCTTCTGCATCCGGTCCGACGACGAGTCCACCTCGATCCGCAGCCCCTTGGCCTTCGCCTGCGCCGCGAACTCCTGCAGGTACGGCACATGCGCATCACCGATCGGGATGCAGGTCGCCTGCACCGGGGCCAGCCACGCCGGGAACACGCCCGCGTAGTGCTCCAGCAGCACGCCGAAGAACCGCTCGATGGAGCCGAACAGGGCGCGGTGCAGCATGACGGGCTGCTGCTTGGTGCCGTCGGCCGCGGTGTACTCCAGGCCGAACCGCCGTGGCTGGTTGAAGTCCACCTGCAGGGTCGACATCTGCCAGGACCGGCCGATGGCGTCCTTGGCCTGGACGGAGATCTTGGGCCCGTAGTACGCGGCGCCGCCCGGGTCCGGGACCAGCGGGAGGCCCTGCTTCTCGGCCGCCTGGCGCAGCGCCTCGGTGGCCTCCTCCCAGTCCTCGTCCGAGCCGATGAACTTGTCCGAGTCGGGGTCGCGGGTGGACAGCTCCAGCTCGAAGTCGGTCAGGCCGTAGTCGCGCAGCAGGTCGAGCACGAAGGTCAGGAGCGTGTCGAGCTCCTCCGGCATCTGCTCCTTGGAGCAGTAGATGTGCGAGTCGTCCTGGGTGAAGCCGCGCGAGCGGGTCAGACCGTGCACCACGCCGGACTTCTCGTAGCGGTAGACCGTGCCGAACTCGAAGAGACGCAGCGGCAGTTCACGGTAGGACCGGCCGCGCGACTTGAAGATCAGGTTGTGCATCGGGCAGTTCATCGCCTTGAGGCGGTAGTTCTGCCCGTCGAACTCGATCGGCGGGAACATGGCCTCGCCGTAGTGCGGCAGATGCCCGGAGGTCTCGAAGAGGCCCTGCTTCGTGATGTGCGGGGTGTTCACGAACTCGTAGCCCGCGTCCTCGTGCCGGCGGCGCGCGTAGTCCTCCATCACCTTGCGGACCACGCCGCCCTTGGGGTGGAAGACCGCGAGGCCGGGCCCCAGCTCGTCCGGGAAGGAGAACAGGTCCAGCTCCGCACCCAGCTTGCGGTGGTCGCGCTTCTCGGCCTCGGCGAGGAACTCCAGATACGCCTTGAGCTCGTCCTTGGTCGGCCACGCGGTGCCGTAGATGCGCTGCAGCTGCTTGTTCTTCTCGCTGCCCCGCCAGTACGCGGCGGCCGAGCGCATCAGCTTGAACGCGGGGATGACGCGGGTGCTGGGCAGGTGCGGACCGCGGCACAGGTCCTTCCAGCACAGCTCGCCGGTCTTGGCGTCGAGGTTGTCGTAGATGGTCAGCTGCCCGGCGCCGACCTCGGCGGAGGCGCCCTCGGCGGCGTCCGCGGCGGAGCCCTTGAGCCCGATCAGCTCGAGCTTGTACGGCTCGTCGACCAGCTCCTCGCGCGCGGCGTCATCGCTGACGGCACGGCGCGCGAACTTCTGCCCGCGCTTCTGGATCTCCTGCATCTTCTTCTCGATGCGCTTGAGATCGTCCGGGTGGAAGGGGGTCTCGACGTCGAAGTCGTAGTAGAAGCCGTCCTTGATGGGCGGGCCGATGCCGAGCTTCGCCTCCGGGAACAGCTCCTGCACGGCCTGCGCCATCACATGCGCGGTGGAGTGCCGCAGGATGTTCAGACCGTCCTCGGAGGTGATCTCGACGGGCTCGACGACCTCGCCGTCGGCCACCTCGTACGCCAGGTCCTTCAGCTCCCCGGCCACCCGCGCGGCGACGACGCTGCGCTCGCCCTGGAAGAGGTCGGCGGCCGTAGTGCCCGTGGTCACCACGCGTTCTTCCCGCTCGGAATCGCGTTGGACGGTCACACGGACGTCTGACACCGGTCTCTCCTGACTCATGTCTCTTTCACGTCAGCGATTGCTGCGCAGCCGAATCGTACCGAGCCATCCGACCCGACCGCGAAACGGTTTGCCCGGCAGACCCCGCTCCGCCTCGTCCGTTCCGCTCCCCCTCCTGCCTACTCCTCGTCCAGCGGCCCGCCGCACGCCTCCTCGAGAAAGTCCAGATTCTCCTGCAGCGACTTCAGCAGCCGGTCCCGCTCCGCCTCGTCGACCTGTACGGGTGTGACATCACGGCCGCCGCTGATCCGCCGGAAGCCGCCCCGGCTCTCCAGCCGCCCGCTCACCCGGACCGGCAGTCCGACCAGGTGGGCATGCCCGGCGATCTGGTAGTCCTCCTCCCCCAGCATGACCCGCACCTGCCCCACATCGGCCCCGGCGATCACCCGCAGCCGCACCGTGCCGGGCCCGCCGGGCCGCTCCCGGCGCAGCCGGACGACCGCGCCGGTCACCCGTACCGGCAGCGAGGGCTCCTCGCGTACGTACCGCTGGGCGGCCTGCTGGAGCGCGGGCAGATCGCCGGGCGAGAACTCCACCGGCTCGGGGCGGGCCGCGAAGCCGGGCGGGGTGCCTGCGGCGGGCGACCACTCCACCGCGATCCGCACCCCCTCCGCATCCCGTACGAGCGCGATCAGCGCCTGCACCAGCTCATGGCAGACGCCCAGCTCGACGGCGGCGTCGAAGGCCTCCATCCGGCCGGTCGCGCGCTGGTAGTCGGTGGCGTCGCGGACCGCGTGCAGCGCCCGCTGCAGCCCGGAGACCGCGGCGCGCCCGGCCGGTACGGGGACGAACGCGGTCAGCCGGCTGCCTGCGGACACCGGCCCGACCAGCACCTCGGCCAGGAAGCCCTCGGCCTGCCGCCTGTGCCGGGCGCCGTAGTACCCGGCACGGGCGTAGGTGCCCAGCGCCCCGGCCATCAGCATCGAGCGGGCCGCGCCGCGCAGCCGCTCCTGGGCCACCCAGTGCGCGGCGGCCGAACCGTCGTCCGGGACCGCCCGCTCCCAGCGCACCTCGTCGCTGGGCGCCGCGAGCCCCATGAGCACGTCGCGGGCGGACGGGACGGCGCTGTGCGCCAGCGCCGCCAGCGCCTCGGCGAGCAGCTCCGCACTGTCGGGGAAGCGGCGGTCGTGCGGCACCAGCAGGCTGGTGCCCCCGGTCCCGCCGGGCGGCGTCCACCTGGCGAAGTGGCCCGCGGCCCCGCCCCGGCGCCGCCAGCCGTGCCGGGCCAGCAGCGCGCCGAGCACCCCCGGGTCGAGCTGCGCGGGATCCGGCGGCCGCGTTCCGTATTCCTCGGCGTGGTCGTCGGCGTATTCATCGGTCGGCCGGTACATCAGGGTCTCCCTCCCGCCCCGACCCGCGTCATGATCTCGCAGAGCGCCCGGTCGTCGAAGATCCGCGTGGTCGGGATGCGCACAGTGGTCCTGCGCCGGCCGGTCACGGGGTGACCGGCCAGATTGATCCAGTAGCAGCAGTGGCGCAGTTCGAGACGGTCGTGGCTCACCCGCAGCCAGTCGTCCTGGGTCCGTGGCACCAGCATCACGACCAGGATCTTGTGCACCGACACGGGCGTACGGGCCAGCTTCACCAGATGGTCGTTGTCGAGCGTGAAGGCGAAGGTCGGGCCCGGTGGGCGGGGGGCGGTCTGGTAGGTGCACTTGAGCTGCACCTTGATGGTGACCTCGTCGTCGACGGTGTGGCCTGGCGCGGCGTGGCTGACGTGCCAGTCGATTCCGTTGTCCGGGAAGGGCTGCGCCAGGGAGCATCCGGAGGCGGCGGCGATCGCGTGCAGATAGCCCACCTGGAGGGTCTCCATGCAGGCAGTCGTGGCGAGTCCGCCGCGCTGCGGGGTGATCCGCTGAGGCAGCAGCCCGCCCGGTTCGGGCTGCGCGAGCGTCATCGCGGGGGTGCCTTCCGGGCTGTGCCGATCGATGCGTCTGGCTGACGGGGCGTCGGCCGGGGCGGCCGACGAGGCGGCCCGTCCCTGTGGTTGTCTCCGCACCGGATGACCGTCAAACGCCGCCGGACGAAGGGCGGTTCGAGAACCGGACGGCTCGGGTATCACCAGCTCGGATGGCCCGCGTCGCCATCCGCCCCCCCCGAACGCAAGGAGTTGGGATGATGCCGCCCTGGTACGACGGTCCACTTGCCGCCTTCGACACCGAGACGACGGGGATCGATGTGGAGCAGGATCGCATCGTCTCCGCGGCCCTGGTGGTCCAGGAGACCCCGCGCTCCGCGCCCCGCATCACCCGCTGGCTGATCAATCCGGGCGTCGAGATACCCGAGGCGGCGACCGCGGTGCACGGTCTGACCGCCGGCCATCTCGCCCTGCACGGCCGCTGGCCGGCGCCGGTGCTGGAGGAGGTCGGGCGTGCCCTGGCCGCCCAGTCGGCGGCCGGCCGGCCGCTGGTCGTGATGAACGCCCCCTTCGATCTCACCCTTCTCGACCGCGAGTTGAAGCGCCATCGCGCCAGCTCGCTCGACGCGTACCTGGACGCCCACCCGCTGTGCGTCCTGGATCCCCGGGTCCTGGACAAACACCTCGACCGCTACCGCAAGGGCCGCCGCACACTGACCGATCTGTGTGCCCATTACGAGGTCGAGCTGACCGACGCCCATGAGGCGGCCGCCGACGCACTGGCTGCGCTGCGCGTCGTACGGGCCCTGGGCAGCCGCTTCGCGGAACGGCTGGCGGGGCTGCAGCCGGGCGAGCTGCACACCCGCCAGGCGGTCTGGCACGCCGCCCAGGCCCGTGGGCTCCAGGCGTGGTTCGCCCGCAGCGGCACCCCGGAGGCGGTGGATCCGCACTGGCCGCTGCGGCCGGAACTGCCCGCGGTGGCCTGACAGCGCCTCAGTAATTACCGGCCATGGGGAAAAGGCGGCCGGGACGGCATTCCCGGGAGTTCTCCCGAGGTGATCCGCAAGCGGCCCGCCCTGCATGCCAACGAAAAGAACCGGACCGCCAATTGCGGCCCGGTCCTTGATCCCGGTGGGCGATACTGGGTTCGAACCAGTGACCTCTTCGGTGTGAACGAAGCGCTCTCCCACTGAGCTAATCGCCCGGGTGTCTGCGGGTTTCCCCCGCGAACGAGCTGAACAATACAGGCCGCCGCGGCCTTCCATCAAATTCGAGTTCTGCCGCAGGCCACGGCGGCCTCACCCCCGGGCCAGCCAGGCCGCCAGGCCGCGCCGGCCGGCCCGCATCATCAGCGCGTGATTGAGCCGGAACAGCGGGCGCCCCGGCAGCGCCAGCCGGCGCAGCAGCGGCTTGCGGACCTCGACGTCCTGCTCGAAGACGACCCGCGTCCCGCCGTGGCCGGGCCGGACCGTCCAGCGCGCCCAGCCGCCCATGTCGCCGGCCAGCGTCACCTCCAGCACTCCCGCCCCGGGATCCCGCGTCCGCTCGGTCACCGTGACCGTCAGGTCGTACGGCAGCCAGGACCGGAACCGGGCCAGCCCGGTGCGGTCGTCGACCTGGGTCACCTCGCGCACCTGCGGCCACCAGCGGGGATACGCTTCGGCGCGCTCGAGGACGGCGTAGACGACGGTGGGCGGGGCGGGGAGCAGCCACTCGCTGCGGAAGCGGTAGCGGTGCAGTCGGCCGGACCAGTCGGACATGATCCCAGTGTGCGCCCCGGAGCGGTGCACGGGATCAATAACGATGAAGGCCCCGGGACTTGAGTCTCGGGGCCTTCATCCGGGGTGGGCGATACTGGGTTCGAACCAGTGACCTCTTCGGTGTGAACGAAGCGCTCTCCCACTGAGCTAATCGCCCGGGCGCACCGCCAACATTACCGCACGTCGGCGGGCCCTCCCGACCATTTACGAGTCACTCGCCGACGTTCCACGGCATCGCGAACCCGAACTTCCACACATAGACCGCCAGCAGCGCGGCGATGATCAGCACGCCGATGACGGTGAGAATGATGTTGCGGCGCCGCACCTTGGGATCGAGCGCCTTCTGCGCCGCCTCGGTGACCTTCCGCTTGGTCCATCGCAGCACGAGTTGGGCCCAAACGAATTCGGTCGCCCAGATCGCCATACCGGCGAAGATCACCAGCCAGCCGGGCCCCGGCAGCGGCAGCATGATCACTCCGGCGACGACCACCGCGAGGCCGATCACGAAGACGCCGACCTGCCAGCTCAGATGCAGCGGCCGGGACCGCTTGATGAAGTGCGGCGCCCGCGAACCGAGCGGCTGCTCTGCGGATCCGGCGCCCCCTTCGGTGGTACCCGGCCCCCCGTTACTCTCCGTATTCATAGGGCTCAACTTACCGGACGGGATCCCTCCGCCGGAATTACCGCCGGGGACGATCCCGCAATCCGCCGTAAGAGGTACGTGAAGCCACCCAAAACCGTCAGAGGGGTTTACAACGGCACCGTAGGTGGCATGTCGATTTCGCCGACGTGCGAATCCCCGAGCGCACACTGAGCGAAAGGCCCTGGCGCTTATGAACACCACGGTCAGCTGCGAGCTGCACCTGCGCCTCGTTGTGTCGAGCGAGTCCTCACTGCCTGTACCCGCGGGCCTGCGGTATGACACGGCCGATCCCTATGCCGTGCATGCCACCTTCCACACCGGAGCCGAGGAGACCGTCGAGTGGGTTTTCGCCCGCGACCTCCTCGCCGAGGGCCTGCACCGGCCCACGGGCACCGGAGACGTCCGCGTATGGCCGTCCCGGAGCCATGGTCAGGGTGTCGTCTGCATTGCCCTGAGCTCCCCGGAGGGCGAAGCCCTGCTGGAGGCCCCGGCGCGGGCTCTCGAATCCTTCCTCAAGAGGACCGATGCCGCCGTACCACCGGGTACGGAACACCGGCATTTCGATCTCGACACCGAGCTTTCCCACATCCTGGCGGAGAGCTGAGACGCACCACAGCCGCCTACTGCAACCACCCGCTCACACTTGCGACCGTCCGACTCGGGGAGACGGTGCAGGACCGACAAGTTCATACGGCACACTTCGGCGTCGTCGTCGCGGACCCACCGCGGAGACGGCGTCGAGGCTTGTCCCAGGCGCTAGAGTCGGCGACCATTCGCCAACGACAACGGGGGTGGCGCCCGCCCGCACCCCACTCGGCCAGGGAGCGGAACCGTGCTGATCACCCATGACACCCGGTGCGCCCTCGACGCAGTCATCAATCTGCTCAACACCGCCCCGGAGGGCGAGGCGCCGAACGCGCCGGACACCCTGACCGACCTCGCGGAGCTCCAGGAGTTCGTGCTGCGCAACGACATCAGCGATGTCGGCGTCCTCGGGGAGGACGATCTGGCGGCCGTACGGGCGCTGCGCGCACGGCTCTCCCAGGTCTTCGCGGCCAAGGAGGACCGCGAGGCCGCCGAGCTGCTGAACGCGCTGGTCGCCTCGGCCGGCACCACTCCGCAGCTGACCGATCACGACGGCTACGACTGGCATGTGCACTACTTCGCGCCGGGTGCCTCGGTCGCCGACCATCTGGCCGCGGACGGCGGGATGGCGCTGGCCTTCATCGTCGTCGCCGGTGAGCGCGAGCGGCTGCGGCACTGCGAGGCGCCCGACTGCCGGCACGCCTTCGTCGACCTCTCCCGCAACCGCTCCCGGCGCTACTGCGACAGCCGCACCTGCGGCAACCGGCTGCATGTCGCGGCGTACCGGGCCCGCCAGCGGGATGCCGCGGGCTGAGCGGCCCGGACGCCGGAGGGCGCGGCCGACGGCTCACAGGATGTAGAGGTCGTGTACGGCGCCGAGAAGGAGCAGAAAGCCGATGATGCCGAGGAAGAGCATCAGCGGTGGCTGGGACAGCGCGAACAGACAGCCGCGCGTTTCGGGGGCCGGGGCGTTCTCACGGATCAGGGCGCACTCATCGTTCATCTCGCGCGCATCATGGCGCAGATGATCGTCTTCATGCCCCCAATATCCGCCTCAGCAGCGGGAGTTCATCAGATCCCGTGCTTTTTCAGGATCGCTTCGATGTCCGAGAAGTCATCCTTCGGTGCACTGCTGCGACCCTTGGGCTTCCCCTTCGCGGCAGGCTTCGCGGCGGGCTGCGCCGCGCCACGGCCGGTGATGAGCGAGGGCGCGGAGGCGGCCGGTGCCACCGCTTCGTGTCCGGCAGCCTCGGCGGCCTTGCGCTCCTTGCGGCTGCCTGTGCCGCCCCGGCGGCGCTCCACCGCCCTGCTGATCATGAACAGTACGGCCGAGAGCGCGAGCACACCGAAACCGGCCCAGACCGTGGGCTTGAAGACGATGTTGGTGACCCAGTCGATGACGCCCGTCATCACCAGGCCGATGGGGATCAGCGAGAACGCCGCGATCCGGGTCGCGGCCAGGAACCGCTTGCGGTAGGCCGCGATCGCGGCGATACCCAGGCCCGCCGCCGACACCGCGGCACAGACGGTCGAGGTCAGCATCCGGTCCTCCTGCCGGTGGTTGGTCGAACGGGTCGTCCGCTCCCCTCCATCCTGCCCTGTCCGCCGCCCGAACGGACATGTTCCGCCCGGCTTCAGGGACATCTCGGGGTACCTCAGGGTTTTCTCGGGGTCGGGTGTGCTGCCGCAGGCGCCGTACGGGCTCCGGTGTGCGGGCCGGCGGACGCGGACTGGAAGACTGGCCCCATGAACGACGCCACCGCCTCCCCCTCCGCCCCTGCCCGTCCCCCGCACCCTGTCCTCGACGTGTGGTGCGAGCTCCAGTGCCCGGACTGCCACGCCGCCCTGGACGATCTGCGGGCGCTGCGGGAGCGCTACGGCGACCGGCTGGACATCCGGCTGCGCCACTTCCCGCTGGCGAAGCACAAGCACGCCTATGCCGCCGCCCAGGCGGCCGAGGAGGCCGCCGAGCAGGGGCAGGGCTGGCCGTACACCGAGGCCGTGCTGGCGCGTACCGAGGAGCTGGCCAAGGGCGGCGAGAAGGTGCTGCTGGAGGTGGCCGCGGAGCTGGGGCTGGACGCCGAGGAGATGGACACCGCGCTGATCGACGGGCGGCATCTGCTGATCGTCGACGCCGACCAGGCGGAGGGCAAGGCGATCGGCGTGACCGGCACCCCGACCTATGTGATCGGCGGCGAGCGGCTGGACGGCGGCAAGAGCCAGGAGGGGCTGCGCGCCCGGATCGAGGAGATCGCCGACCGGCTGCTGGCCGGAGCGGAGTGAGCCGCTGATGACGCCGGCGGACCGGCCGGGCTACAGGATGCGCTTCCACAGCTCGAACGCGGTGGGCCGGTAGCCCAGCGAACCGTAGAGCCCGAGCGCGGGCGCATTGTCCGCGTGGACGTTGAGCCCCAGCACCGGCCTGCCCGCCGCGAGGCACACCCGCTCGGCGACGAGCATCAGGGTGCGGCCGTGGCCCCGGCCCCGGTGCGCGGGGTCCACCGTCACATCGACGACATAGCCGCCCGGGTGCCCGGGAATCTCCACGGCGAGCCAGAGCGTGCCGACGTCGGTCCCCCGGTGCGAAAGAATCCGCAGCGCATGGCCGGGCGTCTCCGCACCGCCCGGCAGCATCGCGGCATGCCCCTCGTACGACGCCCGCTCGGCCCGTTCCCGGGGCACGCCCAGACGCGTCTGCACCCGGATGTGCTCGGCGATCGCCGCATCGCGCCAGGCCGGGTACTCCGCCGCGCTCATCCGGCGCTCACGGCTGCCGTCGGGCAGCTCGGGCGGCGCCTCCAGGGCCTTGGTCATCTTGCGGCTGCGCTCGGTGTAGCCCAGGGCGGCGGCCAGGCGGACGGCGGGCTCGGCGCCGGCCGGGACGGTCACCTCGATCTGTCTGCAGCCCCAGCCGCGCAGCACTTCCTCGGCGGCGAGGGCGGCGACGGTGGCCCGGCCGCGGTGCCGGTCCGGCCGGTCGATGTCCAGCGCCTCGATCCGGCCGGCGACCGGCCCGAACCGGGCGTCGGTGCTCAGCCGGATCCCGCCGACGCGGCGGCTGTTGACGCAGACGTCGTACGAACGGGCCCGGCCCCCGTCGTCATGGCGTTCTTCCGGTCCCGCGGGGCGCAGCGTAGTGGTCACGGGGACTTCCTACCCTGCCGCGCGGGCAGGCATCACCTACCGGGGATCGAAGTCCGCGGCCGCCCGCTCGTCGAAGATCCGCATCGCCTCGGCCGTCACCGGGCCCGGCCCGTCGGCCAGTTGGCGGCCGTCGATCCGGGTCACCGCCTGGACGTCGCGCAGCGTGGAGGTCAGGAAGATCTCCTCGGCCCGCTCCAGGACGTCCAGCGGCAGATCGGTCTCCTTGGCGCCCGCCCAGGTGACCGTCAGGGCGCGGGTGATGCCCGCCAGACAGCCGGAGTGCAGCGGCGGGGTGTGCAGTTCGCCGTCCAGGACGACGAAGACGTTGGAGCCGGTGCCCTCGCAGAGCTGGCCGACGGTGTTGGCGAACAGCGCCTCGGAGGCGCCCCGTTCGGCGGCGTGGGCGAGCGCGACGACGTTCTCGCCGTACGAGGTGGTCTTCAGGCCGGCCAGCGCGCCGCGTTCGTTACGGGTCCAGGGGACGGTGACGGCGGCGGTGGTGTCGGGGCGGCGGGGCGCCTCGGAGGCCGCGATGACCAGCGTCGTGCCGTTGTCGCCGCGGTCCGAGCCGAGCGGGGAGAGGCCGCCGGTGTAGGTGATCCGCAGCCGGCCGAGCGGCATCGGATTGGCTT
This sequence comes from Streptomyces chattanoogensis, assembly GCF_001294335.1. GTDB lineage: Bacteria > Actinomycetota > Actinomycetes > Streptomycetales > Streptomycetaceae > Streptomyces > Streptomyces chattanoogensis. The sequence continues at coordinate 73,780 of NZ_LGKG01000057.1, read as the reverse complement.
CCAGGACGGCCGCGCAGCCGCGCCGTACCTCGTCGGGATCGGGTTCCGGCAGGCCGAGCCCCCGGGCGGAGGTGGCCAGCCGCTCGAGGTGGCGGGTGAGGGCGAAGGCACGTCCGTGGTCGGCCTTGACGGTCTCGAAGACGCCGTCGCCGACGGTCAGCCCGTGATCGAAGACCGAGACACGGGCGCTTTCCGCGTCCCGCAGTCCCCCGTCGAGCCAGATCTTCATCGTCGCCTTCCTCCGCTCACTTCGTGCACGCCCGACGCTACCGCGAGCAGCCGTTCCGCCTTCAGTTCCGTCTCGGCCCACTCCCGCTCCGGGTCGGAGTCCCAGATGATTCCCGCGCCCGCGCCGAATCTCAGCACCGGCCCGCCGGGGGCGGTGCGGTCGATCCAGAACGTACGGATGCCGACATTGAGCTCGCCGGTGCGGCGGTCGGCGTCGACCCAGCCGATGCCGCCGCAGTACGGGCCGCGGGGCGCGGTCTCCAGCTCGTCGATGATCCGCAGCGCGCTGGACTTGGGGGCGCCGGTGACCGACCCGGGCGGGAAGGTGGCGTCCAGCAGATCCGCCCAGGCGGTCTTCTCGCGGGCCCCGTCCAGTTCGCCGCGCACCGTGGAGACGAGGTGGACGAGGCCGGGGTGCGGTTCGACGGCGCACAGTGCCGGGACGGTGACCGTGCCGGTGGCGCAGACCCGGCCGAGATCGTTGCGGACCAGGTCCACGATCATCACGTTCTCCGCCCGGTCCTTCTCGGAGAGATCCGCGGCCGTGCGGCCGGTCCCCTTGATCGGGCCGGACTCGACCGTACGGCCGTCGCGCCGCAGAAACAGCTCCGGTGAGGCGGACGCGACCTCGACCCCATGGGCGGGCAGCCGGACCGTGCCGGCGTACGGGGCGGGGTTGCCGCGGGCCAGCACGGCGGACAGCGCGTCCACATCGCTGCGGGCGGGGTCGGGCAGCGGCGCGGACAGCACCCGGCAGAGATTGACCTGGTAGACCGTGCCCGCCGCGATGTGTTCCCGCACCCTGCGGACGCCCGCCGTATAGGCGTCGCGGTCCATGGAGCTGCGCCAGTCCTCGCGCGCGGGGCCGGTCCAGCCGCCGGGGGCGGGCTCGTCGGCGGCGCCGGCGGGGCGTACGTCACCGAAGCGGGCGCAGACCACGCCCCCTTCGAAGTCGGCGACCACGGCCCACCAGCCCGTGGAGTCCAGGGCCGCGGGATCGGTGGTGACATCGCGCAGGTCGGTGGCTATCAGGCCGCCGAAGCGGGCCATGGGAGGGAAGTCGCGCACGTCAGTGAGTCTATGGCGGGGGACCGACGGCCGCCTGGGCCGAGCGAGCAGCGCAGCACGCTGCACAAACGCGTTTTTGTACTGGCCCGGGAATCCGCTAGAGTTCAACACGTCGCCAGGACGCGGAAGCGCCCCGGAGGACAGGTAGCTCCCGGACGTAGTCTGGGGGAGACCACTGCGGACGTAGCTCAGTTGGTAGAGCACCACCTTGCCAAGGTGGATGTCGCGAGTTCGAGTCTCGTCGTCCGCTCGATGTGGGGGATCTTCCCGAGCCCCCTCACTCCTGGTGGAGTGGCCGAGAGGCGAGGCAACGGCCTGCAAAGCCGTCTACACGGGTTCAAATCCCGTCTCCACCTCCAAGGACGATTAGCTCAGCGGGAGAGCGCTTCCCTGACACGGAAGAGGTCACTGGTTCAATCCCAGTATCGTCCACTGGCCCGGCTTCACCGGGCCCCCGCGCGATTAGCTCAGCGGGAGAGCGCTTCCCTGACACGGAAGAGGTCACTGGTTCAATCCCAGTATCGCGCACGCAGCCGGGGATCTTCGGATCCGCGGTCCCGAGGACGATTAGCTCAGCGGGAGAGCGCTTCCCTGACACGGAAGAGGTCACTGGTTCAATCCCAGTATCGTCCACACCTGATCCCGAGGGCCGGAGCATTTCGCTCCGGCCCTCGGGCTTTGTGCTGGTTGTTCGGGTTTGTGCCGGTTGTTTCGGGTTCTGTGCCGGTGGTTCAGGACGAGAACAGCATGTGGCCGAAGCTGCGGTGGTGATGGCCGTGGTGCCCGTGATGTCCATGGTGGCCCTGGTGCGGGGCGCCCCAGGCGGGGGCGGCGGGGTAGGCCTGCGGGGCGGGCGGCGGGGGCGGGGCCTGCTGCAGCCACTGGGACTCGAGGCGGCTCAGCGACTCCAGCTCGCCGTAGTCCAGGAAGATTCCCCGGCAGCCGGCGCACTGCTCGATCTGGACGCCGCTGCGGTTGTACGTCTGCATCGGTGCATGGCACTTGGGACACTGCATCGTCGGCTCAGCTCCTGTCTCTGGCTGCGGTTCGCTGCGCACCGCCGGAACGGGCGCCCGGCGGCGCGGTGTTCACCTTACGGCGGGGATGCCGGGCACCAACTGGTCCGGCAGGCACGTCATAGCGACGTCATCCGGGCGCAGGCGTCGACGACCGCGGTCTCGGTCCCGTCCAGGGCGCGGGATGCGGCGGCGGCCTTGGCGACGGCGAGCGCGGCGGTCTGCACGGTCAGGGCGCGGGCGGGGATCTCGAGGTCGGGCCAGGGGTCACCCTCCGGGCGTACGGCGCGGCCGCCGGTGGTGCGGTAGGCGGCCAGGAAACGCGACCACAGGTCCGGGGCGAGCAGCCCGGTGGCGAACCAGGCGGCGGGACGGGCAAGGTCCCAGGCTCCGTCGCCCAGGCCCAGGTCGTCGATGTCGATCAGGAGCCAGGGCCCGTCGGGGGCCGGGTGGCGGATCAGCTGGCCGAGGTGCAGGTCACCGTGGCAGAGGAGGTCCGTACGGGGCGGCGGGGCGGCGCCGCGGGCCCAGGGCGGGAGGAACTCCCCGGCACGTACGACGGCACCGGCGGCCGCCGTCAGGGGCGAGGGACGGGTGCCGGCGGCGAGCGCGGTGCGCATACGGGCCAGGGCGCGGGCGGACTTGGCGGGGCCGCGCATCGGCGGGACGGGGCCGGGGAGTTGGGTCACGTCCACGGCGTGCAGCCGGGCCAGCAGGCGGGCGGCGTCCTCCCAGGGCGCGGCGTCCGGGTCGTCGGGCGACACCGGGGTGCCGTAGGGCCAGCGGGTCAGGGCGCGGCCGTCGTCGGTGAGGGTGAGGAAGCCGTCGGGGGCGGTGGCCGGGAGCGGGGGCAGCAGGGTGCCGTGCAGGAGCGGGTGGGCGGCGATACGGAGCCGGGCGGCCAGGTCGTGCGGGTCGCAGTCGGGGGCGTGGGCCTTGGCGACCGTACTGCCGCCGCGGACGACGGTGCCGTCAGGACGGTCGGAGAGCACCTCGGGGGCGGCCCCCGGGACGGCCGGCGCCGAGAGGGCTGCGAGGCGTTGCAGCAGCGGTGCGGTGGTGGTCATGGTGCCCCCGGAGGAAAGCTCGATGGCCGGGCATCTCCCCAGATGCCCGGCCATTCATGCCGTCCGCCGCACCCCCGTCCCCACGGGGCTCGGCCGGAGTCCCCCGTCCCGGGCCGCTCTCCCGGGACCGGGGCGCCGTTCAGCGCCCCAGCATTCCGGCCACGGACGACGCCTGTGTGACGACGGCTTCCCAGCCGCCGAAGACCACGGTCAGGAGTATCGCCAGCGGCATCACCATGGCCACGGCGACCAGCGGATGGCGCCTGCCGGAAGACCGCCCGCCGGCCGGCCGTCCTGAGGTGTCCGCCATCGCCCCGCTCCTGTCGTGTCTGGGGCGGCGGGCGTCTGACCTCGGGGGACGAGTGCTGCGCCCGCCGCTTGGAAGACCACATTAGGCATCCGGCGGATGCCTGGCGTCATGCCGTCGTACCGCTTCCCTGGCATCCAGGAGGATGACGCCGCACCGCACGGCCTACTCCCCTGGGTGGAGACCCGGCGCTCAGGACCTGGGGACATCCCTGAGGGGCCGCTCGGAGGCGTCCGCCCGCGCCACCGGATGCTCGACGAGCGCGAGGACCCGGTTGGCCATGAAGCGGGCCGTACGGACCACCGATCCCGCCCGGGTGACTTCGCTCACTTCCACCACTCCCCTGCGCACCGCCGTCTCCACCCTGCGCCCCGCTCGTCCGGCCACCACTTCGTACGTCCTTGTGGTGTCCCCGGCATCCACGACTATCTCGACCCGATCACCTTTCATTGCGTCAAACCCCCTTCTGCACCGGATCATTGAGATCTCGCACGGGAAGTCGGGCCGTACCGCGGCCGGTTCCGTCCCGCTCCTGAAGGATCCCGCCCGCCACTGACAATCCGGTTGCCGACGCATGCGCGGCCTCTGCGCACAGCGAGCCGTCAATCCGTAAGCTGTGCCACGTCAGACGGTTGGCAGCGGGGTGGGGCCTCCCCACCGCAGGTAGGGGACGACGGACATGGCGATGATGCGGCTCCGACGCGAGGACCCGCGTGTCGTCGGGACGTTCCGGCTGCACCGCCGGCTCGGCGCGGGCGGGATGGGCGTGGTCTATCTCGGCTCGGACAAGCGCGGGCAGCGCGTGGCCCTGAAGGTGATCCGGCCGGATCTGGCGGAGGATCAGGAATTCCGGTCGCGGTTCGCCCGCGAGGTGTCGGCCGCCCGGCGGATCCGCGGCGGCTGTACGGCCCGGCTGGTGGCGGCCGATCTGGATGCGGACCGCCCCTGGTTCGCCACCCAGTACGTCCCCGGGCCCTCGCTGCACGACAAGGTCAACGACGAGGGGCCGCTGTCCCCGGCGCAGGTCGCCTCCATCGGAGCGGCACTGTCCGAGGGGCTGCTGGCGGTCCATGACGCGGGCGTGGTGCACCGCGATCTGAAGCCGTCCAACATTCTGCTGTCGCCCAAGGGCCCGCGGATCATCGACTTCGGTATCGCCTGGGCGACCGGTGCCAGCACCCTCACCCATGTCGGTACGGCCGTGGGCTCGCCGGGCTTCCTGGCGCCGGAGCAGGTGCGCGGCGCCGCGGTGACCCCGGCCACGGACATCTTCGCGCTGGGCGCCACCCTCGCGTACGCCTGCACCGCGGACTCGCCCTTCGGCCAGGGCAGTTCGGAGGTCATGCTCTACCGCGTCGTCCACGAGGAGGCCCAGCTGGCGGGGGTGCCGGACGCGCTGGCGCCGCTGCTGGCGACTTGTCTGGCCAAGGACCCGGCGGACCGCCCGAGCACCCTGTCGCTGTCGCTGCGGCTCAAGGAGATCGCGGCCCGCGAGGCGCACGGGCTGTCCGGGGAGCCCGCGGAGGGCGGTGCGGGCTGGGAGCGCCTGGAGCGCCGTCCGCCGGGGCGGCCCACGGGACAGCAGGCCGAGGAGTACGCACGGCAGCGCACCGAGCGGCGGACGGCGGGCACTCCCGCGCCGCGTCCGCATGCCTCCCGGCCGCCGGCGCCGCGCGAGGCGGCGTCCCGCGGGACCGGGCCGGGACCGGCATCGGGCACGAAGGGCACCGGCCCGAGGACCGGCGGGCGCGGCGCGGGCCGGGTCCCGGCGGCACGTCCGGCGCGGCGGAGCGGTGCGCGCACCCCGGTCCGTACAGCCTCGGGCGGCCGCCGCCCCGGCCCCGACCGCCGGCTGCTGCGGCAGCGGGTGATCGTGTTCGTGGTGGTGACGCTGCTGGTGGCGCTGGGTATTGCGGCGGCTCAGGGCTGCCAGGGGCCGGCCCGGGGGCTGGGCGGGGGTCGGCACGCAGCGGTGGCCTCGTACGGGGACGCTGGCGCTCCCCAGTGGCCGGTCGAACGGAACCTCTAGGGACGCGGCGTTCGCGCCCTGGCCCTGTGCCGGGGCGGACGCGACCGGTGCGGCGCGGTGGGGAAGACGGTGGGCGAGCGGCAGGACCGCCGCGCCGAGCAGGAAGCCGTGGACGGCTGCCGGACCGTGACCGTTGTCCTGGGTCGGCCACATCGCCGGACCGGCTGCGGGCACGCTCAGCGCCGGCAGGCGCTTCTTGGTCCCGGCGCTGGTCAGCAGGAGTGCCGCCGCGAGGGAGGCGGCCAGGAAGTACGTCGCGCCGGAGCTGCCGGCGAAGTTGCGCGGATCGGTAACCACTGCGCCAGTGCGGCGACCGCCGAGAGGGGGACGATGTTCCAGCTGGCGCCGAAGAGGCCGCCGTTCAGCAGGAAGACCGAGGTCACCACGCGCCGTCGGCCGGTCTTGCGCAGACCGGCCGACGGCGGACGGTGTCCTCACCGATGAGCGCCTGACCTTTCCAGGTCGGCGGGCACCATAGCGCCGGCTATGCGGCCCGGCCGGCGGTCACCGCGTAGAAGGCGACGGCGGCGGCCGCGCCGACGTTCAGCGAGTCGACGCCGTGGGCCATCGGGATGCGGACCCATTCGTCGGCGGCCCGCAGGGCACCCGGCGTCAGGCCGCCGCCCTCGGCACCGAGCATCAGGGCGGCCCTTTCCAGGGTGTGCGGGGCAACCTCGTCGATGGCGGTGGCCTTGCCGGACGGGGTGAGGGCGAGGAGTCTGAAGCCTGCTTCGCGGACGATGGCGAGGTCGCGGGGCCAGCTCTCCAGACGGGCGTACGGGACGGAGAACACCGCGCCCATGGAGACCTTCACCGACCGGCGGTAGAGCGGGTCGGCGCAGTCCGGGGAGAGCAGCACCGCGTCCATGCCGAGGGCGGCGGCGCTGCGGAAGATGGCGCCGATGTTGGTGTGGTCGTTGACGGCTTCCATGACCGCGATGCGGCGCGTCCCGGCGAGGAGTTCGGCGGCCGTGGGCAGGGGCTTGCGCTGCATGGAGGCCAGGGCGCCGCGGTGGACGTGATAGCCCGTCACCCGTTCGGCGAGGGCGGGGCTGACGGCGTAGACCGGGGCCGGGACCTCGTCGAGGACGTCGCGCATGACGTCGACCCATTTGGCGGAGAGGAGCATCGAGCGCATCTCGTAGCCGGCGTGGCGGGCGCGCCGGATGACTTTCTCGCCCTCGGCGATGAAGAGCCCTTCGGCGGGCTCGCGCCGGCGCCGCAGTTCGACGTCGGTCAGGCCGGTGTAGTCGGCCAGCCGTGGGTCGTCCGGGTCATCGACGGTGATGATTTCTGCCACGGGGAGATCGTGCCTTGTCGGTGTCGGGGTGCCAAGGGCGGGGAGGGGCTCGGTTATCTGGGGGTAGCGGCCGGGCCTACGGTGACGACGTCGCCGATGACGATGACGGCCGGGGGACGGACGCCCTCGGCCCGTACGGTCTCGCCCAGGGTCGCCAGGGTGGCGTCCACACGGCGCTGGGTGGCGGTGGTGCCCTCCTGGATGACGGCCGCGGGGGTGCCGGCGGGGCGGCCGTGTTCGATGAGCTTGGCGGCGATGGCGCCGCTGTTCTCCACGCCCATGAGGACGACGAGGGTGCCGCGGAGCCGGGCGAGGGCCGGCCAGTCGACGAGGGAGCGCTCGTCGTCGGGGGCGACATGGCCGCTGACGACGGTGAACTCGTGGGCGACGCCCCGGTGGGTGACGGGGATGCCGGCGGCGCCGGGGACAGAAATGGTGCTGGAGATGCCGGGGACGACGGTGCAGGGGATCCCGGCCTCGGCCAGCGCCTGCGCCTCTTCCATGCCGCGGCCGAAGACGAACGGGTCGCCGCCCTTGAGGCGGACCACGGCCTTGCCGGCCTTGGCGTGCTCGATCAGGGCGTTGTTGATGGCTTCCTGGGCCATGAACCGGCCGTACGGGATCTTCGCGGCGTCGATGACCTCGACGTGCGGGGGAAGCTCGGCGAGGAGGTCGCGGGGGCCGAGGCGGTCGGCGATGACGACGTCGGCCTCGGCGAGGAGGCGGCGGCCGCGGACGGTGATCAGGTCGGGGTCGCCGGGACCGCCGCCGACCAGCGCCACGCCGGGGGTGTGCGGGCGGCGGTGGTGCGGGGCGGCGAGGCTGCCGTCGCGCAGGCCCTCGACGATGGCGTCGCGGACGGCGGCGGAGCGGCGCGGGTCCTGGCCGGTGAGCACGGCGACGGTGACGCCCTCGCTGCGGCCGGTGGCCGGGGTCCAGGCGGTGGCGGCCGCGGCGTCGTCGGAGCGTACGCACCACACCCGGCGGGTCTCGGCCTCCTGGGAGGCGGCGGCGTTGGCCTCGGGGTCGTCGGTGGAGATCAGCGCGTACCAGGCGCCGTCGAGGTCACCGTCCCGGTAGTGGCGGCGCTCCCAGCGGATCTCGCCGGTATCGGCCATCGCCTCGACGGAGGGGGTGACGGACGGGGAGATCAGGACGACGTCCGCACCTGCGGCGATGAGCGAGGGGAGGCGGCGCTGGGCGACCTGACCGCCCCCGAGGACGACCACGCGGCGGCCGGACAGCCGCAGTCCGACGGGGTAGGCGGCGTGTTCGGCGACATGCTCAGCCATGGTGATACGGCTCCTTGTGCGGGTGGTGCGAATTCGGCGGCCGACTCAGTCGCTGCGGCTCTGGAGCGGCTGATCAGGGGCGGTGAGGCCCGGGGCGGTACGGCCCCGGCCCACAGCCTATGGGGCTGCGGGCCGGGGGTCATGCGGGGGCCGGTACCCGAGCGGGCTCCCGGTCAGCTCTTCTCCGTCACTCAGCTCTTCTCGGTGACTCCGGCGGAGTCGAAGGTGGCGACTTCGTGCATGGCGCGGGCGGCGCTCTGCACCACCGGGAGCGCGAGCAGGGCGCCGGTGCCCTCGCCGAGGCGCAGGTCCAGGTCGACCAGCGGGCGCAGGCCGAGCTTGGTCAGGGCCGCGACATGGCCGGGCTCGGCGCTGCGGTGGCCGGCGATGCAGGCGGCCAGCGCCTCGGGGGCGATGGCGCGGGCCACCAGGGCGGCGGCGCCGGCGCTGACGCCGTCCAGGATCACCGGTGTCCGCAGCGAGGCGCCGCCGAGGATCAGGCCGACGAGGGCGGCGTGCTCGAGGCCGCCGACCGCGGTGAGGACGCCGATGGGGTCGGCCGGGTCGGGCTGGTGGAGCTCCAGGGCGCGGCGGACCACATCGACCTTGCGGGCGTGTGTCTCGTCGTTGATGCCGGTGCCGCGGCCGGTGACCTCGGCGGGGTCGACGCCGGTGTAGACGGAGATCAGGGCGGCCGAGGTGGTGGTGTTGGCGATGCCCATCTCGCCCGTGAGCAGGGCCTTGTTGCCGGCCGCGACGAGGTCCCGGGCGGTTTCGATGCCGACCTCGATGGCCTTGAGGACGTCCTCCTGGGTCATCGCGGGACCCTGGGTGAAGTCGGCGGTGCCGGGCCGTACCTTGCGCGGCAGCAGGCCCGGGGTGGCGGGGAGGTCGCCGGCCACGCCGACGTCCACGACGCACACCTCGGCGCCGACCTGGTTGGCGAAGGCGTTGCAGACCGCGCCGCCGCCCAGGAAGTTGGCGACCATCTGGCCGGTGACCTCCTGGGGCCAGGGGGTGACGCCCTGGGCGTGCACGCCGTGGTCGCCCGCGAAGATCGCGACGGCGGCGGGCTCCGGGATCGGCGGCGGGCACTTGCGGGACAGTCCGCACAGCTGCGCGGAGATGATCTCCAGCATGCCCAGCGCCCCGGCGGGCTTGGTCATCCGCTTCTGCCGCTCCCAGGCCTCGCCGAGCGCCTTGGCATCCAGCGGGCGGATGCCCTGCAGGGTCTCCTGGAGGAGGTCGTGCGGGTCCTCGCCGGGCAGCGCACGGCGGCCGTACGTCTCCTCGTGCACGACCCAGGACAGCGGGCGGCGCTTGGACCAGCCGGCCTGCAGCAGCTCGGGCTCGTCGGGGAACTCGTCGACGTAACCGACGCAGAGGTAGGCGACGACCTCGAGGTGCTCGGGCAGGCCCAGTTCGCGGACCATCTGCCGCTCGTCGAAGAAGCTGACCCAGCCGACGCCCAGGCCCTCGGCGCGGGCGGCGAGCCAGAGGTTCTCGACGGCGAGCGCGGAGGAGTACGGGGCCATCTGCGGCTGGGTGTGCCGGCCGAGGGTGTGGCGGCCGCCGCGGGTCGGGTCGGCGGTGACGACGATGTTCACCGGCGTCTCGAGGATCGCCTCGATCTTCAGCTCGCGGAACTGCTTGGCGCGGGCCTTGGGCAGCGACTTGGCGTAGGCGTCGCGCTGCGCCATGGCGAGCTGGTGCATCCGCTCGCGGGTCTCGTCGGAGCGGATGACGACGAAGTCCCAGGGCTGGGAGTGGCCGACGCTGGGGGCGGTGTGGGCCGCCTCCAGGACGCGCAGCAGTACGTCGTTGGGGATCGGGTCGCCGCGGAAGCCGTTGCGGATGTCGCGGCGTTCGCGGATGACGCGGTGGACGGCGGCGCGCTCGGAGTCGTCGTACGCGGGGGCGGCGGCCTGGGGTTCGGTGGCGGCGTCCGGGCCCGTCCCGGGGGCGGCCTCGCCGTCGGGTGCCTCGGTCTGCTCCGCCTGCTGCGGCAGGTCCGCCGCGGGCGCCTGGTCCTCGCCGAGCTGGACGAGTTCGGTGGCGTCCTGCTCGTGGGGGCGGCCCTCGGCCTCCTGCGGTGCCTCGTCCGCGGCGGGCTCGGCCGGCTGGGCGGCCTCGGCCGGCTCCGTGGCCGGTGCGTCCGTCCCGGGTGCCTCGGCGGTCTCGGTCGCCTCAGCAGCCTCGGCAGACTCGTTCGCCTCGGGGGTGGCGTCGTCGGCCGGGGGTACGGGCTGCTGCTCGGCAGCGGGCCCGGCCGGGGCCTCCTCGACCTGCGACGCGGCCTGTTCGGCGGCCGGGGGCTCCTCGGCCCCGGCGGACTGCGGGAGTCCGGCGGCCGGGGACAGCGCTTCGGGCTGCTCTATGACGGGCTCCTCCGGGGGCGTGCTGCTCTCCGGAGCGGGCAGGGCGACGGGACCCTGCGGCGCGGCGACGGGCACCGCCTCGGCCTCGGCCTCCGCTGCCGCCTCGGGCTGTTCGGCGGGCTCCGGCTGCTCGACGGCCTGCGGGGCCGGGTCCGTACCGGCGGCGTCCGCCTCGGCCACGGGCCCGGCGGCCAGGGCCTCCGCTTCGGCGGCGTCCGGGCCGCCCTCCAGCGAGGCGTCGGACGGCGCCTCCTGGGCGGTTTCCACGGCGGCAACGGCCTCGGCGGTTTCCGCCGCGGCCTCCGCGGCCTGCACCTGCTCCACCGGCACGACCGGTTCCGCCTGTTCCGCCTGTTCGGCCTGCTCAGGCTGCTGCACCGGCTTCTGCGGCTCCTCGACAGACGCCTCGACCGGCGCCTCGACCAGAGCCTCGACCGGCGTCTCGGCCGCCTCGACGGCGGGCGCCGGTACCTCGGCCGGCGGCACGTCGGCTGTCGCCACGTCAGCTGCCGGCCCGTCAGCAGCCGGAGCCGCCTGGGCCACCGCGTCCTCGACCGCGGCCTGCGCGCCGCCCTGGACCGCCTCCGGCGCCGACTCCTGAACGGCTTCCTCCGCGGCCTCCGCGGCGACGGCACCGTCCTCGACGACCGCCACCGCTTCCGGGGCGGCCTGCTCCGGCATCGGCATCGGCTGTGCCTGCGGCTGTTCGGCGGGCTGCGGCGCTTCCTGGGCGGGTGCCGCCGGGGCGGGCGCTTCTGCGACCGGGGCCGCGACGGCCTGGGCCGAGGCGTCGTTCCACGGCGGCATCTGCGAGGGGATCTCGCCCAGCTGCGGGCCGGGCAACGGGCCCTGGCCGGCGGCGCCGTAGGACTGCTCGGCGGTGAGCCGGCCGTCGTAGGGCTGTGCGCCGTACGACGGCATCGCGACGGGCTGCTCCGCCTGCGCCGCCACCAGCGGCTGTTCGGCGGGGGACGGGACCGCTGCGGGCGGCACGGCGGCCGGGGCCTCCGTCCGGGCTTCGGGCCGGCCGGGGGCCGGCGGTCCCGCGTGGCGGCCGGGGGCCGGTGACGGGGCGTCCGCGGGGCCGCGGTCGGCGAGCGAGCGGACCACGCCGCCGGTCGGGTCCGGGACGGGCGGGCCCATGTGCAGCGGACGGCGGGCGGGCGCGGCCTGCGCCGGATCCTGCTGCGGTGCGGCGGGCTGCGGGATGCGCACGGCGCTGAGGTCGACCGCGCCCGAGTCCCGGCCGCCGCTCTCGTGGTCACCGGCCGGGGCGGGCATCGGCGTGCTCTGTGCGGGGACGGCCGGCTGCGGCATCGGCTGCGCCTGCTGCTCGCTCCAGGCGCCCTGGGCGCCCGGCATCAGCAGCAGATCGTCGTCCTCGACGGCGCCGTCGGCCCCTTCGAGGTAGGAGTACGCGTCCGGCTGCGGGGGGATGCCCTGCTGCAGCGTCGGCTGCGCTGTCGGTCCGGCGTCGGCAGGGGAGGGAGCGGCCGCCGGCTGCGGCTGCCCGGGATGTCCGCCTGCGTTCTCCGGCTGTCCCTCGCCCGGGACCTGGCCGGTGTCGGTCATGCGTACCCCTCGCCCATGTGATCGTGCTCCTTCCAACCGCTCGTGCGACGCGCTCGACCGGGACGCGCCGACGCCCCGATAGCTAGAACGAGCGAGCGCGCCGCGCGGCACGTCCGCCCCCCTAGAGCTTCATTTTCCGCCAAAACCACGGCAATTTCCGGATATTGGCGTACTCACCCGAGCGCGGAACAGCGGCGCAACGATCCGCCAGCCTACCTCCCGCGGGTTGCCTTCCTGGTCACGGGTGAGGAACGCGATACCCGCCGAGCAGAAACACCACGGAACGTTCACGTTCGACCCAGGCGGTGGTGTCCATGCCGACGGACTGGAGGAGGGCGCACTCGACTTCGTAACCGCCGTCGGCCAGCGCCCGGCCGAGCGCCTCGGCCTCGTCGCGGGTGGCGGCGTGGGTGACGATCCGTTCGGGGCGGCGGTCCGCGCAGGCGGTGACGACGGCCGCTCCCCCGCCGCCGATGCGCACCACGTCCGGCTCGGGCAGGTCCTCGAGGATCTGCGGTGCCCGGCCGTGCACGACCTGGAGTTGGACGCCGTGGCGGCGGGCGACGGCGGCGGCACGCCCGCAGGCGTCCGCGTCGGCGTCCACAGCGATGACGGCGGCGCCGAACCGTGCGGCCTCCACCGCGGCCGCGCCGCTGCCCGTACCGATGTCCCAGACCAGGTCACCCACCTGGGGCCCGAGGCGGGCGAGTTGGGCGGTGCGCAGCTGGACGGCCTCCCCCTCGCCGAGGGCGCCGCCGTACGCGCCGTCCGGCAGGCCCCAGCCGCGTGGTCCGGCGGGGTGGCCGACCTCGTGGGCGGCGATCCAGCCGGTGCCCTGGGCGGCGGCGCCTCCTGGGGAACCGCCGATGACGATGACGACGTTGGGGTCGCGCCAGACGTGGTCGGCGGCCTTGTCGGATGTGAGGACGGTCACCCGCTCGCGGTCGGTGCCCAGTTCCTCGCAGATGACGAAGGTGCGGTGGACGCCGCCGAGCAGCAGGGCGAGTTCGGCGGGGCCGGCGCCGGGTGAGGTGAGGACGGCGACCTTGGTGTGGGCGCGGCAGACGTTGACGGCGCGGCGCAGATCGCGGCTGTGGGCGACGACGACCTGGGCGTCGTCCCAGGGCATCCCGGCCCGTGCGAAGGCGGCCGCGACGGAGGAGACGGCGGGCACCACTTCGACTTCCAGGCCGTACTCGGGGGCGCGCAGGGTGCGGACGACGCCGAAGAAGCCGGGGTCGCCGTCGGCGAGGACGACGGCGGTGCCGCGGTGCTGGGCGATGCGGCGGGCGGCCAGGGTGACGCTGCCGAGGCGGATGCGCTCGGCGTTCGGCGGGACTTCGGGCAGTGCGAGGTGGTGGGCGGCGCCGGCCACCAGTGTCGCGGCGCCGAGGGCGGAGCGGGCGGCGCCGGTCAGCGGGGAACCGTCCCATCCGATCACCGTGACCCGGTCGGCCATGCTCGTCAGTCTCCTGGGGCTGCTGGGGTACGCGGGCGGGCGGCGCCTTACCGGGCCGTGGTGCGGTCCTCGCTGGTGGCGAGGGGTGCGGCAGGCCGAGAGTACCCCGTCGGGTACCGGCCGGAGCGGGCGCGGTTCAGTTCCACTCGGGGTAGGCGAATCCGTTGGCGTCGGCCGTCCGGCCGGGAAGGCCGTCGAGGTCCTCGGGCAGCAGGCTCCATACGATCAGATCGGTGCGGATGTCCGTCCAGCCGCCGTCCTCCGTGCGGCTGCGGGCTATCCAGGCGTTGCGCAGCACTCCCTCGCTGATGCAGCCGACCTTCTGGGCGACCTGCTGGGAGGCGGTGTTGTCGGCGGCGGTGCGCAGTTCGAGCCGTTCGAACTTCTGGTCCCGGAAGAGCCATTGCGCGAGGGCGAGCACGGATTCGGAGGCGTAGCCCTCGCCGCGGGCCCAGGGGGCGGTGACACAGGCGACCTCGGTGCTGCGGGTCCGCCAGTCGGTGTGGTCGAGGCGGACGGTGCCGACCAGGCGCTGGGTGAGGAACTCGGTGACGGCCAGGGCGATGCCGCGGCCTTCGGTGCGTACGGCGGCGGCCTTGCCGGTGGCCCAGGCGTGGGCGTCGTCGGGGGTGTAGGGGTGGGGCAGCGCGGTCCAGGCGGTGACGAGTTCGTCGGTCATCATCTCGGCGAGGGCGGGCACATCGGCCTCTTCGAAGGGGCGCAGCACCAACCGTTCCGTGCTGATGGAGATGTCCGGAAAGGTGGATGTCATGCCGCTGCTCCAACGCCGTCTGCTGTGGTGCTCCGGGACGTCACGGGCCGTCGTTCTGCGAGGTCACGTGAGGTCAGGGGCCGTCTTGACCCTCTTTGAGGGCACCAGCATGCAGCATCCGCCGGGGAATGTGCCACGCAAGCGGGCCCCGGCCGCACTCCGTGCGGATCCGGGGCCCGTTCGCCGTATGTGCGGCCGGCCACCCTGCGGTGACCTGCGCACATGCCGGTGCGTCAGCTCTTGGCGGGACCGAAGGCGGGGATGACCGACCCGTCCTTGTACTTGTCCTCGAGGAACTTCTTGACCTCGGGGGAGTTCAGGAGCTTGGCGAGCTTCTTGATCCGCGGGTCGTTCTCGTTGCCCTTCTTGACGGCGAGGAAGTTCGCGTACGGGTTGTCCTTGGCGCTCTCCAGGGCCAGGGCGTCCTTGGAGGGCTTGAGCTTGGCGCCGATGGCGAAGTTGCCGTTGATGATCGCGGCGTCGACGTCGTCGATGCGCGGCGCGGTCTGGGCGGCCTCCAGCTCGGTGATCTTGATGCCCTTGTCGTCCTTGACGTCGGTGAGCTTGGCCTCCGAGCCGACACCGGGCTTGAGGGTGATCAGACCGTTGTCGGCGAGCAGCTTGAGCGCGCGGCCCTCGTTGGAGGGGTCGTTGGGCACCGAGACGGTGCTGCCGGCCTTGAGCTCGGAGAGCTTGTGGTGCTTCTTGGAGTAGAGGCCCAGCGGCTCGATGAGCACGTTCTGGACGGGCACGATGTGGGTGCCGTTCTCCTTGTTGAAGGTGTCCAGGAACGGCTTGTGCTGGAAGAAGTTGGCGTCGACCTGGCCGTCGTCGGTGACCTTGTTGGGGATCTTGTAGTCGTTGAACGGCTTGACGACGAGCTTGAGCCCGGCCTTGTCCGCCAGCTTGTTCTTGACGAAGTCGAGGATGGCGCCGTGCGGGGTGGGGCTGGCGGCGACGACGAGCGGGGCGTTCTTGTCGCCCTTGTCGCCGGCGGTGGTGTCGGAGGGGGCGGAGCAGGCGCTGGCGCCGAGGGCGACGGCGGAGGCGGCGGCCACGGCCACGGTGATCTTGATGGTGTTGCGCACGAAGAGTGCCTCTTTCTTTTTCACGTTCACGGGCCGGCGGCGCGTGAGTGGTGTGCCCGGCAAAGGGTCCGGGCTCGTGGGGTGGTGCAGGGGGTGGGTCAGGCGGCGTCGACCGTGCCGAGGGTCGCCTCGTCCACCGAGGTGCGCAGGCGGCGCAGGCCGACGCGTACGGAGGAGGCGCGGGTGCCGCGGCCGGCGAGGCGGCGGACGATGAGGTCACCGAGCAGCTGGACGAGGGTGACCAGGACGATCAGCTCCACCACGGTGGTGATCATCAGGGAGGTCTCGTACTGCTGGTAGCCGTAGGTGTAGGCGAGGTTGCCGAGGCCGCCGCCGCCGACCGCGCCGGCGATCGCGGAGTAGCCGATCAGGGTGATGACGGTGGTGGTGACGGCCGCGACCAGGGCGGGCAGGGCCTGCGGGAGCAGCACCTTGAAGATGATCGTCCAGGTACCGCCGCCCATTGCCTGGGCGGCCTCGATCAGGCCCTTGTCGACCTCGCGGAGCGCGGCCTCGACGAGGCGGGCGAAGAAGGGGATGGCCGCGATGGCGAGCGGGACGACCGCGCCGGTGGGGCCGATGGAGACACCGACGACAAGGCGGGTGAACGGGATCAGCACCACGATCAGGATCAGGAACGGAAAGGACCGCCCGATGTTCACGATCGCGCCGAGAACCTTGTTCACCACGACGTTCTGCAGCAGGGCGCCGCGCTCGGTCAGATGCAGCAGCACGCCGACGGGTATGCCGAAGAGCACCGCGTAGAACGTCGACCACCACACCATGAAGAGCGTGTCGAGCGTGTTGTCGTACAGCAGCGGCTGCATGTCGTTCCAGCTCACTTGGCAGCTTCCTTCTCGAGCGGGGCGGCGGGCACCGGGATCGCCGGTTGCGCGGCGGGGTCGGTTCCCGTGGTGTCGGCGGCCTCCGCGACGGCGGCCACGTCCACCTGGAGTCCCTGCTCGCGCAGGAAGCCGATGGGTACGACGTTCTCCTCGAACCGGCCGGGCAGCTCGATGCGCATCCGGCCGATCTGCTTGCCGCCGACGGTGTCCATGGCGGCGCCGAGGATGGAGATGTCGACGTTGTAGGTACGGGCCAGCTCGGAGATCACCGGGCGGGTGGCGGCCGATCCGTGGAAGGTGATGTCGACGACGGTGCGGTCGTCACCGGAGGGCTCGCCGCCCACGGGGAACAGCTCGCGGGCCAGCTCCGAGCCGGGCGTGGCCAGCAGTTCGGCGACGGTGCCCTGCTCCACGACCCGGCCGTTCTTCATCAGCGCGGCCGAGTCGCAGATCGTCTTGACGACGTCCATCTCGTGCGTGATGAGCACGACGGTCAGGCCCAGCTGGCGGTTGAGGTCGCGCAGCAGCTGGAGGATGGAGCGGGTGGTCTCGGGGTCGAGGGCGCTGGTGGCCTCGTCGGAGAGCAGCACCTTGGGGTCGCCGGCGAGGGCGCGGGCGATGCCGACGCGCTGCTTCTGGCCGCCGGAGAGCTGGCCGGGGTAGGCCTGGGCCTTGTCGGCGAGGCCGACCAGGTCCAGCAGTTCGAGGGCCTTGCGGGAGCGCTCGCGCCGGTCGACCTTGAGGATCTCCAGGGGCAGTTCGACGTTGTCCTGGACGGTGCGCGAGGACAGCAGGTTGAAGTGCTGGAAGACCATGCCGATGTGGCTGCGGGCGGCCCGCAGCGCGGCGTTGGCGCGCGGTCCGCGTCCGGCGAGCGCGGTCAGGTCCTGGCCGGCGACGGTGACCGTGCCGGAGGTGGGGCGCTCCAGGAGGTTGAGGCAGCGGATGAGGGTGGATTTACCGGCGCCGCTCTGGCCGATGACGCCGTACACCTCGCCCTCGCGGACGTGCAGATCGACGCCGTCCAGGGCGGTGACTTCGCGGTCTCCTGAACGGTAGACCTTGGTCAGGCCCGTTGTGGTGATCACAGGGAATTCCGTCACTGTCGAGTGCCCGGCGGCTCGCCCACCGGGTACGGGGCATTCTTGCGAGTGCGGCAGTAAGGAACCCGGGGGGCAGGGGCCCGGCTTCGGGTTCCGGTGACGCGGGGCGGCGTGTGTCGTCGATGACTTCTCGATGACATCGCAAGGTCTCGCTTCGGGGCGCGAGGCTCAGGCGGGGGCCCTCAGCGGTCACACATTCGACACAGACA
The DNA here is from genome assembly GCF_001294335.1 of Streptomyces chattanoogensis. Classification (GTDB taxonomy): domain Bacteria; phylum Actinomycetota; class Actinomycetes; order Streptomycetales; family Streptomycetaceae; genus Streptomyces; species Streptomyces chattanoogensis. The sequence continues at coordinate 56,047 of NZ_LGKG01000057.1, read as the reverse complement.
ACGAGCACCGGGCGTCATTTTCGCCTCGGTCGCAGGGGTGCGGGAGCTCGTCGCGGTCATGGCGGCAAGTAAACCAGAGACCGCTACGGACCGATCAAGCCTGTCCGGATAGCGGACATGGCCGATCGGTCCGTGGACTGCTCACCGGCCGTTCCTACCCGGCGACGGTGATCTCCACCGCCCCGTCCGTGGCCTGCGCGGATACCGCCGACAGATCGGCCACGACGGCGTCCGCGGACAGCTCCCGGGCGGTGTGCGTTGTGGTCAACGCCACGGTCGCCATCCCGGCGGCGCGTCCGGCCGTCAGGCCGACGGGCGCGTCCTCGAAGACGACACAGCGTGCGGGGTCCACGCCGAGCCGCTCGGCGGCGAGCAGAAACGGCTCCGGGTCGGGCTTGCCGCGGCTGACGTCATCCGCGGCTATCAGGTTCTTGGGCCGTATCCCGGCCTCGGCCAGCCGGGCCTCGGCCAGCTCCCGGGTGGCGGAGGTGACCACGGCCCACTTCTCGGCGGGCAGGCTCTCCAGCAGCGCGAGCGTGCCCGGCAGCGCGACGACCCCGCCCGGGACGTCCTCGACCTCCAGCCGCTCGATCCGGGCCAGCGCCTCGGGCGCCCGGTCGGCGGGCACCAGATCCGCGACGATCTCGGCGGCCGTCCGCCCGTGCAGCCCGACGCGCGCGAAGTCGTCCTCGGTGACGCCGTACTCCTGCGCCCATCTGGTCCAGCACCGGCGCACGGACTCGATCGAGGAGACCAGCGTGCCGTCATTGTCGAAAAGGAGCGCATCCGCGGAGATCTTCATGTTCGACGAGGGTACGTGCCACGGCGGGGCCGAGGACAGCCGCCTGCCCGGCGCCGATTAGCATCGCTCCATGCCCCACAACCCCTCGGCGCTCCCCCGCGCCGCGCGGAGGTCCCGGTGATCGACGCGCTGACCATCGCGGTCGCCGTGACCGCTCTCGCCCTCGCCGCCTGGTGCGGCTGGGCCACCTACCGCGACCAGCCGACCAAGGACTGGCACTTCATCGGCATGGCCGTCGTGTCACTGCTCGGCATCGCCCAACTGGTCATAGGCTGCGTGCAGTTGGCGCGCGGACAGTCGCCGGACGAGGGCACCGCGATCTTTGTGGCGTATCTGCTGGGGGCCGCCGCCTGCGTCCCGGCGACCGGCTTCATGTCGCTGTCGGAGCGCACCCGCTGGGGTTCGGCCACCGTCGCGGCGGGCGGCGTCGTGCTGGCGGTGCTGGAAGTGCGGCTGTTCGACATCTGGGGAGGCGGCAGTGCCTGAGACCACGACGCCCGGGGCGGCGGAGGCCGCCGCGGCCCCGGCGAAGCGCTCCCTGGGCACCGGCCCCGGACGCCTCCTGGTGACCGTCTACGGCGTCTTCACCGTCGCCGCCGCGTCCCGCTCCCTCTTCCAGGTGATCGCCCAGTTCGAGGTGGCGCCGCTGGCGTACAGCCTCTCGGCGGTCTCCGCGGTCGTCTACGGCTTCATCCTGTTCTCCCTGGTACGCGGCGGCGAGGGCGCCCGCAAGGCGGCGGCCGTCTCCTGCGCGCTGGAGCTGATCGGGGTGCTGGGCATCGGCACCTGGACGCTGGCCGAGCCGTCCGCCTTCCCCGACCAGACCGTGTGGTCGGACTACGGCATGGACTACCTCTTCATCCCGGTCGTCCTGCCCGTCACCGGCCTGATGTGGCTGCGCCGGGCGCGTACGGCGACGGCCTGACCGCAGCGGCGGAAACGACCGGAAGGGTGGTGCGCGGGCCCGCCCCCACAGCAGGCCCACGCACCGGTCTTCGGGCCGGTGGCCCCCTAGGCGCCGGCCACGGACACCCCGGCCGGCACCAGCTCCTTCTCCAGGGTCACCTCGGTCAGCGCCCGGGGGCGGGGCACGGTGCCGACGGGCACATAACCGTGACTGCGGTACAGCCGCAGACTGACCTCGCTGCGGTGGCCGGTGAAGAGGCGGTAGCGCTTGGCGGAGCGCTCGTCCGCGAGCCGCCGCTCGACGGCGTCCAGCAGCCGGCCGCCCAGCCCGTGCCGCTGCATCCGCGGGTGCACGATGAGCTTGGCTATCTTCGCGGTGCCGTCCGCGTCGACCGTGCCGCGCACCGAACCGACCACCTCCCCGCCGAGCCGGGCCACCACCACGCACCCCTCGGCCAGTTCGGCACGCAGGGCGTCCAGGGTCTGGGTGAGCGGCTCGATGCCGTAGTCGTCATACAGCGCGGCCTCCGACTGGTAGCAGAGGTACTGCAGTTTGAGGATCTGTTCGGCATCCTGGTCGGTCGCCGCAGAGATGGTCACGCTCGTGCCCATGCGCGTATGCCTCCCCTTTTCGGTTCGCTGCGTGCTTCCGGATTCCCCGGAATGTGGCAGCGGCAATCTCCGCCGGGGCGCATGGTGTGCAGACATATGAGACATGGGGGACGGACCGGCCCCAAGCTCCTCTGTGACATTCCCAACTCAGATGAGATTGCCAAGGATCCGGGGAGGCCGGGGCCGGTCCGGTGCGGCGGTGCTCAGTGCTTGCGGAACTCCGCGGCGGCGAGCAGCGCGGTGTCCGGGTTGTCGGAGAACAGCCCGTCGATGCCGGTCGCGAAGAGCGCCTTGAAGTACGCGAGCGAGTTGCCGTAGTCGCCCGGGTTCTTGCCGACGCGGAAGTCCAGCGGCAGGAAACTGTTCTCGTTGCGCACGGTGTACGGATGGACGACCAGGCCCGCGGCGTGCGCGTCGGAGACGAGCGTGGTGGGCTTGCCGAGCTTGCCGTCCTTGTCCTGCGCGATGATCTGCGGCAGCCAGGGCCCGATGCCCTGGGCGAAGCCCGCGATCCACTTGAGCCCCTCGGGCTTCAGCAGGTCGGCCGTGGTGCGCGGGTCGCCGGCCTCGACGAAGTCCGCGGGCCGCACGCTCGGCTCGTCCAGCAGCACGACTTTGGGGCAGTCCAGGCCCAGCCGGCCGAGCCGCTGGATGCTGCTGGGCTCGAAGGACTGCAGGAAGTTCGGGGAGCTCTTCTTGTCGCGGCCGTACCGGCGCAGCAGCTTGGCCACCCGCTCCTCCAGGCCCAGGCCCGCCTTGCGGAAGTAGGTGGGGTGCTTGGTCTCGATGTGCAGCCAGACCGGGCGCCCGCGCTCGCGCTCCTTCTTCCGGGCCCACTGCAGGACCTCTTCGAAGGTGGGGATCTGCCAGACGCCGTTGTAGAGCGTGTTGTGCCGGCGGACGTCCGGTATGCGCTCCTTGGCGCGCAGGGTCTTGATCTCGGCGAGCGTGAAGTCCTCGGTGAACCAGCCGGTGATCTTCTTGCCGTCGACCGTCTTCGTCGTCTTGCGGCCGGCGAACTCCGGGTGGTCCGCGACATCGGTGGTGGCGGTGATGTCGTTCTCGTGACGGCAGATGAGATGGCCGTCCTTGGTCGGTACGAGGTCGCCCGCCTCGATGACGTCCGCGCCCATCGCCAGCGCGAGCTCGTACGAGCCGAAGGTGTGCTCGGGGCGGTATCCGCTGGCGCCGCGGTGGCCGACGACCAGCGGCACCGGCAGCTCCCGGGGCGCGCCGCCGCGGCTCGCCTCACGGGCACTCGCCTGACCGGCGCCGCCGAACACCGCCGCTCCCGCGCCCAGGGCCGCGGCCCCCAGCAGTGTCCGGCGTCCTGGCCGCTGCCGCTTGTCCATGCTCGTGCTCCTTGGTGGGTGAAGTCCGGGGGTTCCGGGACGGTAGGGGTGATGGGGTCCGGGTCCGGGGTGTCCGGCCCGTTCCGCCGGATGCCTTCCCAGGATGCGAAGGCGTACGGCGCAATTCGGCTGTGACGTAGGTGACGTGGGCGTTTGCAGGGTCCGGGTGGTCCGGTGACCCGGGGCGGTCTTCACGTCCAGGGCTGTCGGGGCGGCCGGGGCGGCCGGTTCCCTCCGGACCGGCGGGACCATGGGGCTCATCGGGCCCGCACCGGGCTGTCCAGTTCCGTGGGTTTCCTGCTCCTCGGGTTCCTCAGGGGCTGCTCTCCGGGTTTGCCCTGAGGCGGCCTCCGGGGTCCCTCGGGGTTCTCCCCGCCAATTCCTCGGGGATTCCCCGGATTTCCCCGGACTCCCCGCCCGGCACGGATTACCCGCCCGGCGCGGCGCGTTGCGGCACCCGAGGGGGACTCGCCCCCTGACCCGCACCTGCCAAATCACCCGCCGATCGTAAGCACGGACAGGCGGCACAGGGGAGACACACGTCGACATCGGAGGGAACACGGCGGTAACACACGTCAACCGCGGGTCAACTCTCCGTATCGACCTCGTGAACCCGATGTGCGCGCGCAGGTGACCCGCGAGTATCGTCCTGGGCTGCAGAGTTCGCTGCCGAGCTCCCTGCCGCCCCGACACTGCCCAGCCACGACCCGGAGGACCCGTTGTCCCGCATTGTGCTCAAGGCGATTCTCGGATTCGTCATGCGTGTCCTTTACCGCCCGAAGGTCGAGGGCATGGAGCGCATTCCGGAGACCGGACCGGTGATCCTGGCCGGCAATCACGTCACCTTCATCGACTCGTTGTTCCTGGGCCTGGTGGTCAAGCGCCCGGTGTACTTCATCGGCAAGGACGAGTACGTCACCGGCAAGGGGCTCAAGGGCCGGCTGATGGCCTGGTTCTTCACCAGCACCGGCATGATCCCGGTGGACCGGGACGGCGGGCACGGCGGTGTGGCGGCGCTGATGACCGGCCGCCGGGTCCTGGAGGAGGGGAAGGTCTTCGGCATCTACCCCGAGGGCACCCGCTCCCCCGACGGCCGCCTCTACCGCGGCCGCACCGGCATCGCCCGGCTCACGCTGATGACCGGCGCCCCCGTCGTCCCGTTCGCGATGATCGGCACCGACAAGGTGCAGCCCGGCGGCAAGGGCGTGCCACGCATCGCCCCGGTCACCATCCGCTTCGGTGAGGCGCTGGACTTCTCCCGCTACGACGGTATGGACCGCGACCGCTATGTCCTGCGGGCCGTCACCGACGAGGTGATGAGCGACGTCATGGAGCTGTCCGGCCAGGAATACGTCGACATGTACGCCACCAAGGCCAGGGCCGCCTGACCCCTCCCTCCTCCGTATCCCGTGCGCCGGGCCCCGTCCTTCTTCGATCCGGACGGGGCCCGTTGCGCTGTCCGGTGCCGTCAGCAGGGCACCCGGTAGCCGCCCGGCGCGCGCTGCCCTTCGGGGCCGCCGGTCAGCGCCAGCCGCAGCGCCGCCTCCGGCCGCGGGATCCTGCTGCCGTCGGACTGCATCACCGGCCGTTCCATGACGGCACCGATCCGGGCGCCCGGCGCCTCCGCGTTCTTCACCGCCACCCGGTTCAGCGGGGCGGGCGTCAGCCGCTGCTGCGTACGGACGAATTCCACGAAGCTCTCGAAGTCGCGGGTGTGCCGTACGGGTGCGGTGAATCCGGAGAAGGCGCGGTAGCCGTCCTGGTTGATGAGGGTGTACGAGGGCGCGGCGAGGCGGTAGCTGCGGGCCGGGTCGAGGGCGGTTCCGTCGATGAAGACCTCGGCGGGGTCGACGCGGCGGCCGACCGGGCCGGCGGCGTCGAAGGTGTAGCGGACATTGGCGGAGACGGCCAGCGGTGCGAAGCCGAGGCCGCCGGCGACGGGGGCCCACTGTTCCTCCAGCGCGTCGTGGATCTGGGCGCCGGTGACGGTCACCGTCATGATCGGGTCGCCGAAGCCGACCGCGTTCCAGGCCCTGCCCAGGGTGATGGCGCCGTCCGACGCCTCGTCACGTACCAGGTCACCGGCGATGATGGCCTGGCCGACACGCGGCGCAACCGCGATGACGGCGAGTTCGGCGGGGGTGTTGGGGTTCTGGCCCGGGTCGTCCATCGGGCCGTGCGGCTGCTTGCCCGCCCAGAGCGCCCAGTCGGCGACGAGGTCGCCCATCGTGCTCTCGCCCGCAGCGTTGCGCCTGCGGGTGAAGGAGGCGGTCTGTCTGCCGAGTGCGGTGGCGGCGCGCCGGGTGCCGTAGCCCGCCCAGTAGTCGGCGATGGACCGCAGTGTGGGGTGCGGGGTCACATCGCGGGTGTTGGGGTGGTTGGTGGCCGTGGTCAGCGGCCGGATCACCTCGCCGGTGTCGGGGTCGAGGCGCAGACTGATCTCGTTGATGAGCTGGCCGTAGCAGCCCGCCTCGACGAAGGGGCGGGGGTTGCCGCTGGGGTCCGGCAGCATCATGGTGAACGCGCAGTGCCAGTGGCCGGTGACGATGGCGTCGATGTCCGAGGAGACGCGGAGCGCCAGTTCGTAGGCGGGGCCGGAGGGGTTGCTGCCGCTGGAGAAGTCGCTGCCGGCGACCGCGCCGTCGTGCATGCTCAGGACGATCGCGTTGACGCCTTGTGACTTCAGTTCGGCGGCGCAGCGGTTGGCGGTTTCGAGTTCGTCGAGGGTGCGCAGGCCCGGCTGGTAGGAGCCGGGGAAGGTTTCGGTGCCGAGGGCGGTGAGGTGGATGAAGCCGATGGGGAGCCGGCGGCCGCGGCCGGCGTCCACGTACGCGATGTTATACGGCGGGAGGACGGTCTTGCCGCTCTCGTTCCACACCATGTTAGCGCTGTAGTACAGGAAGTCGGCGCCGCGGAATCGCCGGCCGGTCGAGTCCTCGAAGGAGTCGTCGCGGCCCACCACGGGGTAGGTGGTGCCCTTTTCCATGTGCGCGGTGAGATAGGTCGCCGATTTGTCGAATTCATGGTTTCCGGCGGAGGCGAAATCCAGGCGCATGGCGTTGAGCGCCTCGATGGTGGGCTCGTCGGCGAAGGTGGATGCGTCGAATTCCCAGCCGGAGAAGAGGTCGCCGGGGGCGAAGAAGAGTGAGTTACGGCGCCCGTCCCGCAGCCGCTCCAGATGGGCCGCCATATAGGCGACGCCGCCCACGGTGTACGCCTTGCCGCCCGCTCCGGTAATGACGGAATGCCCGCCGGGTGCACCCTGGAGAAATCCGTGCAGGTCGGTGATGTTGAGCAATTGCACATCGACGTATTCGTCGGCGGTGCCCGCGTCGCGGGCGTGGCCGGTGGCGAAGGCATTGCTGCCGATGGCGCTCGCGGTGGCCATGGCCCCCGCCGCGGTGAAGAAGAACCGTCGTCCGATGTCGCGCACTGCGTCACTCTCCTGAGCGGGCCGAGCGTGGGGGGACGACAGGAGAGTCAGACAAGCCGTGCGGGACGTCCGGCCACCAGGACGGGTACCGGGCGTGAACGGCCAGGGGACAGTCGCCCCGGGGCGTGTCTTGTGGATCATGGCGGGTGGGCGGCGCGGCCCTTCGCAGGACACGCCCGTCGACGGCCCGTCATGACCCGGATGTCTCCAGGCGGGGCGTCGGCGGCGGGGCCGTGGGACCTGGGACGTCTGACATCCGACGCGCCTTCGCAGGACGCACGGGGTGGCGGCCGGCGAACGAGGACGGGAGCACCGGATGCGTACGCCGAATTCTGCCGGACTGTTCGTCGGCGGCACGTGATTCCGCGTCAGAAGGTCCGGGGGAGATCCGCCGGACGCGGAATTCCCCTCAGTCCGTCAACGGTCCGGTGGGTACCGGAGGCACCGCCGTGCGGGAAGTCGGATGCATCGAGGACTCCGCGCCCCGGGCCCCCGTCAGCACCCCCGTCAGACGCCCGCGCCCCCCATGGCCTCCGGCTCCGGCTTCGGGCGGGCGTCCGTCGTCGTCCCGGGCGGCACCGGGCTGCTGCCCAGTTCCTGTCCCCGCAGGAGGAGCCACGCGGCGACGGCGGCGCCCAGCAGGACCACGGCGCTCACCCCCACGGCGATGTCCAGGCCGTTGACGAAGGTCTGCTGAGCGGCCTTCAGCAGGGCGGTGCCCTGGGCGGCGGGGAGGTCCTTGGCCACCTCGATGGCGCCGCCGAGCGATTCGCGGGCGGCGTCGGCGGCCTCGGCGGGCACCCCGGCGGGGACCGTGAAGCCGCGGTAGATGCCGGTGACGATGGAGCCGAGCAGCGCGATGCCGAGCGCGGAGCCGAGTTCGTACGCCGTCTCGGAGACGGCGGAGGCGGCGCCGGCCTCCTCCTTGGGCACGCTGGAGAGGATCACATCGGCGGTGACGGTGAAGGAGAATCCCGCGCCGACGCCGACGACGAAGAGGATGAGGCCGATCGAGGCGGTGCCGGTGTCGGCGTGCAGGGTCGTGGAGCCGACGAGCGAGAGCCCGACGACCGCGAGGCCGCCGGCCACCACGAGGCGTACGGACAGCCGGCGGGCGACATAGCCGGCGGCGAGGCCGGCGCCGACCGCGCCGACCGCGGCGGGGAGTTCGACGAGCCCGGCGTTGAACGGCGGGCGCATCTGCACCATCTGGAGGAACTGGGAGAGGAAGAAGACCAGTCCGGACAGGCCGAGGATGGTGAGCAGATCGGCCAGCACGGCGCCGGAGAAGCCCCGGTGGTGGAAGAGCTTCATGTTGAGCAGGGGGGAGGCGAGGGTGAGCTGGCGGCGTACGAAGACGACGAGGGCGAGCAGGCCGAGCAGGCCGGCGGTCAGGATGTCCCAGCGGTAGCCGTGTACCGCCGCTTCCTTGATGGCGTAGACGACGCCGACGATGCCCACCAGGGACAGCAGGACGCTGGGAATGTCCCAGGGGCCGGGATCGGGGTTACGGGATTCCGGGATCACCCTGATGCCGACGACCACAAGGAGCGCCATCACCGGCAGGTTGATGAGGAAGACCGAGCCCCACCAGAAGTGGCCCAGCAGAAAGCCGCCGAGGACCGGGCCGACGGCGGTGCCGGCCGAGGCCATCGCGCCCCATATGCCGACCGCGAGGCTGCGTTCCTTGGGGTCGTGGAAGAGGTTGCGGATCAGCGCCAGGGTGGACGGCATCAGCGTCGCACCGGCCACGCCCAGCAGGGCACGGGCGGCGATCATCATCTCCGCGCTGGTGGAGTAGGCGCACACCGCGGACAGCGCGCCGAATGCGAGCGAGCCGATGAGCAGCAGTTTCTTGCGGCCGATGCGGTCGCCGAGGCTGCCCATGGAGACCAGCAGTCCGGCGATGACGAAGGAGTAGATGTCACCGATCCACAGCAGCTGCGTCCCGGAGGGCTCGAGGTCCTCGCTGAGGAAGGGGGTGGCGAGGCCCAGGACCGTGGCGTCGACGCCGACCAGCAGGACGGCGAGGACGAGAACGGCGAGGGCGAGCCAGCGACCTGGGCGGGGCTGGTCGTCCACATGGGCCGAACCGGCCGGTCCTGACGCCAGTGTCTCGGTCATTTCTCCATGCTCCGTCGGATGCCGCCGAGCAGCAGCTCGGCGATCGAGTGGTTGAGGTCGTTGCGGGCGACGCGCCCTTCGTGGACGGACCAGGCACCGGCGCCGATCAGGCCGTAGAACGCCTCGGTGAGCCAGGCGGCGCTGAGGTCGATGCGGAATTCGCCCTGTTCCTGGCCGCGGCGGAAGAGGGCGTGGAGACGGGCGTCCAGCCGGGCCCAGCCCGCGTTGATCTCCGCGCCCTCGAAGAGCTGGTTCTCGGTGAAGAGGAAGGCCAGTACGCCCGCGACCTGTTCGGCCTCGGTGATCAGCCGGCGCAGTGCGTCGCAGGCGGGGCCGTCGTCGAGCCGGGCCGCGTCCATGGCCTGGGTGAACCGCTCGATGCCGTGCTGTTCGAGGGCGCGGATCAGCGCGTCGCGTCCCGCGAAGTGCCGGTGCAGGGTGGCCCGGCTGATGCCGGCGGCGCGGGCGATCTCGTCCATCGACGTCGTCGCCCGGCGGGCGAGCAGCGCGGCGGCTTGGGTGAGTACCTGTTCACGATCTACGGCCATGAGACACAGAGTACCCGAATGAGACGTCAATGTCTCACTGCAGCGGCCTTGGGACGGCGGGCGCCCGCTCCCCACGGCAATGGACCGGACCTACGATGTCCGCGGGCGCGCACCACCACCGCACTCGGGAGGGTGAATGACCCAGGAGACCGATCAGGCCGAGGAGCCGGCCGGCGAGCAGCGCCAGGAGCAGAACCGCCGGCACCAGCGCGACCGGATCCAGGCACACATCACCGCCGCCACCGAAGACCTGCTGACCGCGTGCCGCGCCCTCCCCGGCGCCGCCGCCCGCGAGAAGTGCGCACTGCCGGGCTGGACCCGTGGACATCTGCTCACCCATGTCGCGCGCAGTACGGACGGCCTGCGCAAGCTGCTGGACTGGGCGCGGACCGGCGTCGAGAACCCGCAGTACGCGAGCTACGACGCGCGCGCCAGGGAGATCGAGGCAGGCGCCGGGCGTCCCTGGCAGGACATGGTCGACGATGTGGAGCGCACCGCGGACGCGTTCCACGAGGATCTGCGCACCCTGCCGCCGCACGCCTGGCGGGCGGCCGTCCGCCCGATCACCGGGGAACGGTGCACCCCGGAGCGGATCCTGGTCATCCGGCTGCGCGAGATGGTGGTGCACCATGTCGATCTGGCCGTCGGCTACACCTTCGACCGGGTCCCGGGCGAGGCCGCAGGGATCGTCCTGGACGATGTGGCGGGCTACTACACCGACCGGGCCGAGCCGCCGGCCTTCCGGCTGCACCTCACCGACACCGGTGAGCGCCGGTCCTTCGGAGCGGGTGACGGCCCCGTCGTGACGGCCACCCGGGCGGCGGCGCTCGGCTGGCTCACCGGCCGGGCGCCGGCGCCGTCCGCCGACGCCCCGCAGCTGCCGCCCTGGATCTGAGCCGGCCGGTCCGGGGCACAACGGCGGCGGCCCCCGCCCGATGACCGGGCAGGGGCCGCCGTCGGCGTCCGGTGTGCGCTACTTCTGCTTGGCCGTCGCCCAGGCCTGCTGCACCGCCAGGTCGGACTTCACCTCGGCGAGCTGCGCCGCGACCGCGGACGGTGCGGTGCCGCCCCGTCCGCTGCGGGAGGCCAGGGCGCCCGGAACGTTGAGGACCGTGCGCACCTCCGGCGTCAGATGCGGGGAGATCTTGGCGAACTGGTCGTCGGTGAGCTGGTCCAGCTCGATGCCGTGCGCCTCGCACTCCTTGACGCACTCCCCCGCGACCTCGTGCGCCACCCGGAACGGCACGCCCTGCCTGACCAGCCACTCGGCGATGTCGGTGGCCAGCGAGAATCCGGCCGGGGCCAGCCCCTCCATCCGCTCGCGGTGGACGGTCAGCGTGGCCATCATGCCGGTGAACGCCGGGAGCAGCACCTCCAGTTGGTCGCAGGAGTCGAAGACCGGCTCCTTGTCCTCCTGGAGGTCGCGGTTGTAGGCGAGCGGCAGGGCCTTGAGCGTCGCCAGCAGCCCCGTCAGATTGCCGATCAGCCGCCCCGACTTGCCCCGCGCCAGTTCGGCGATGTCCGGGTTCTTCTTCTGCGGCATGATCGACGAGCCGGTGGAGAAGGCGTCGTGCAGGGTCACGAAGGAGAACTCCTTCGTGTTCCAGATGATGATCTCCTCCGCGATCCGCGACAGGTTGACCCCGATCATCGCGGTGATGAAGGCGAATTCGGCGACGAAGTCACGCGAGGCGGTGCCGTCGATCGAGTTGCCCGCCGAACCGTGCTCGAAGCCGAGCTCCTCGGCCACCGCCTCGGGGTCCAGGCCGAGCGACGAACCCGCGAGCGCGCCGGAGCCGTACGGGGACACCGCCGTCCGCGCGTCCCACTGCCGCAGCCGCTCGGCGTCCCGGGACAGCGACTGGACATGCGCCAGCACATGGTGCGCAAACAGCACCGGCTGGGCGTGCTGAAGATGCGTACGGCCCGGCATCGCGACGTCCGGATGCGCCTCGGCGAGGCCGATCAGGGCCTCCTGGAGACCGGCGATCAGGCCGCCGATGATCCGGGCGTGGTCGCGCAGATACATCCGGAACAGCGTGGCCACCTGGTCGTTACGGGACCGGCCGGCCCGCAGCTTGCCGCCGAGGTCCGGGCCGAGCCGCTCCAGCAACCCGCGCTCCAGGGCGGTGTGCACGTCCTCGTCGGCGATGGTTCCGGTGAACGAGCCGTCGGCGACATCGGATTCGAGCCGGTCGAGCCCGGCGATCATGCGCTCGAGCTCGTCCGCCGTCAGCAGCCCGGCCTTGTGCAGCACCCGGGCGTGTGCGCGGGAGCCGGCGATGTCGTACGGGGCCAGCCGCCAGTCGAAGTGGACCGACGCCGACAGCTGGGCCAGGGCCTCCGCTGGTCCGGCGGCGAAACGGCCGCCCCAGAGCCGGACGTCACCGCTGTTGCTGCTCACTGCTGCTCCTCGGAGGGGTCGTGATGTGCCACCGCCCCCTCACCGCGAGGGTGAGGAGGCGGCCGGTCGTACGTGGGTAACGAGCGGGGCTCAGGCCAGGTCGCGCTTGGCCGCGATCTTGCTGGACATACCGAAGAGCTCGATGAAGCCCTTGGAGAGCGACTGGTCGAAGGTGTCGCCGGTGTCGTACGTCGCCAGGTTGAAGTCGTACAGCGACTGGTCGGACTTCCGCCCGGTGACCACCGCCCGGCCGCCGTGCAGCGTCATCCGGATGTCGCCGGAGACGGCCTGGCTGGCCTCGTCGATGAAGCCGTCCAGGGCCCGCTTGAGCGGGGAGAACCACAGGCCGTCGTAGACCAGTTCGCCCCAGCGCTGCTCGACCTGCCGCTTGTAGCGGGCCAGTTCGCGCTCGACGGTGACGTTCTCCAGCTCCTGGTGCGCGGTGATCAGCGCGATGGCGCCGGGCGCCTCGTACACCTCGCGGGACTTGATGCCGACGAGCCGGTCCTCGACCATGTCGATCCGGCCGATGCCCTGGGCGCCGGCCCGCTCGTTCAGCTCCTGGATCGCCTGGAGGACGGTGACCTTCTTGCCGTCGATGGCGACCGGGACACCCTGCTCGAAGGTGATGACGACCTCGTCGGCCTCCCGCGGGGTGGCCGGGTTCTGGGTGTACTCGTAAACGTCCTCGATCGGGGCGTTCCAGATGTCCTCGAGGAAGCCGGTCTCCACGGCCCGCCCGAAGACATTCTGGTCGATCGAGTACGGCGACTTCTTGGTCGTCGCGATCGGGAGGTTGTTGGCCTCGCAGAAGGCGATGGCCTTGTCCCGGGTCATCGCGTAGTCACGGACCGGCGCGATGCACTTCAGATCGGGGGCGAGGGAGGAGATACCGGCCTCGAAACGGACCTGGTCGTTGCCCTTGCCGGTGCAGCCGTGGGCGACGGTGGTGGCGCCGTGCTTCTTGGCGGCGGCGACCAGGTGCTTGACGATCGTCGGCCGGGAGAGCGCGGAGACCAGCGGGTAGCGGTCCATGTACAGCGCATTGGCCTTGATCGCCGGGAGGCAGTACTCATCGGCGAACTCGTCCTTGGCGTCCGCGACCTCGGCCTCCACGGCGCCGCAGGCGAGGGCGCGCTTGCGGATGACGTCCAGGTCCTCGCCGCCCTGGCCGACGTCCACGGCAACGGCGATGACCTCGGCGCCCGTCTCCTCGGCGATCCAGCCGATACAGACGGAGGTGTCCAGGCCGCCCGAGTAGGCGAGTACGACGCGCTCGGTCACGGGTTTCTCCTTACGGTGCATACGCTGATGGGTATAAGTATGCACTCCACCGTATGTTTCGTCAACGCATCGATGAATGCGCAGGTCAGCGAGCTTCCAGTGGGGTGCCGCACGGGCGCCGGAGGGGATACCGCAGCGCGTCAGGAACCCTCGCGGAGGACCTCGAGCAGCACCTGGACATGGCTTTGCCCCACCTCCTTCGTCGCGGTGAGCAGGGTCAGCGGCCCATCCGCCGCCAGCTCCCGCAGCCGCGCCAGCGCCGGCTGCACCGCCTCCCCCGTCAGCTCCTCGCGATAGCGCTCGGCGAACCGCTCGTAGCGCTCCCCCTCGTGCCGGTACCAGCGCCGCAGCTCCGTCGAGGGCGCCACGTCCTTGCACCACTCGGTCAGCAGCGCATCGGCCTTCGACAGTCCGCGCGGCCACAGCCGGTCCACCAGCACCCGGGCGCCGTCGGCCGGCTCCGGAGGGTCGTACACGCGTCGCACGCGGACATCGGCATTACGGGAGATTCCGCCCATACCCCATCCAAACACGGGCGGGCGGGGCCCGCCCGGACGTCCGCCACCGCCCGGACGGGACCCCGCTTTGGAATCCGGGCCGGGGACAGGGTATTTTTCTTCTGCACGCCCCGGCCGGGAAACTTCCGGCCGGTACGAGCACCGGGACGTGGCGCAGCTTGGTAGCGCACTTGACTGGGGGTCAAGGGGTCGCAGGTTCAAATCCTGTCGTCCCGACCAGCTTTTGAGCAGGTCGGAGGCCGTTTCCGCAGCGATGCGGGGGCGGCCTTCCGTGTGTTCAGGGGGCGGACGCCATGGTTACGGTGCGTGGCGAGCAGGGAGCAGCGCGTCCAAGGCTGTCGGATACCGGTCGTTTCGGGGCCGCATACGGACCGGATCCGGACCGGTTGCGGAGGCGACGCATGGCGACGATCAAGGCAACGTAAACTCGTCCCGCATTTCCAGCCGCTGGTGGAATCCGTTGAGCAGCACTCTTGAAGGCGACCTGACATGAGCTCCGCAGCCATATCCGAGGCACCGATCTACGACCGACTGGTGGAGGAACGCGGAGACGTCCCCGCGGAAACCCGGCGGATCGCGGAAGAGACCCAGCGGGAGGTGGCCCGGGCGGTGGACTTCAGTGCCGTACGCGCCTCGGCTGCCCGCCGGGCTCCCCATGGCCTGGACGGGCCATGACGGCGGAATAGGCACGTTTGGCCTCGGCCTGCCGTGACGAGGATGGGCGCGACCTACCCCGCGTGCGTCACGCCGAGCGGAGAGGACGTGCCAGATGCCCGAGGGAAAAAGCCGTTCCGGCACAGGGCCCCGCGCGAAGCGGGTCGCGGTGCTGGGCGGGGGTGTGGCCGGTCTGTCGGCCGCGCTGGAACTGGCCGAACGCGGTTTTGCCGTGACGGTCTACGAGCGGCGGGCGCCGGGCGGCAAGGCCCGTAGCTTTCCCGCGCCGGGCAGCGGGCTGCCCGGCGAACACGGATTCCGTTTCTTTCCCGGCTTCTACAAGAACCTGACCGACACCATGCGGCGTATCCCTTTTCCCGGGAACCGCAACGGGACCTGGGACAACCTGATATCCGCGACCTCCTATCTGGGGTCGCGCGCCGACGGTCACCCGGACACCGAGATCTCCTTCCAGCCCTCGTCCGCCCTGCCGCCCTGGGCGGAATTCCTCACCCCGGACCTGGCGATAGCCGCCATAGCCCATGCCTCGACGGAACTGGCGCATGTGCCCCCGGACGAGGCACTCCACGGCGCGCGGAAATGCGTGGTCTACGGGACGAGTTGCCAGGAGCGGCGGCTCGGCCAGTGGGACAGGGTTTCCTGGAACGACTTCCTGAAGGCCGACACGATGTCCCCGGCGTTCCAGCGGTGGTTCGCCGACGGTCTGGTCCGCAATCTGGCCGCCATGCAGTCCAAGGATGCCAGCACCCATTCCATCGGCCTGATCTTCGAGGCCACGGTCTGCAGCCGGTTCGGCCGGGGCAACGAGCCGGGCGGAACCCTGGACCGGGTGCTGAACGGGCCCACCGGCGAGAAGCTGATCGACCCCTGGGTCGACCGTCTGACCGGCCTCGGCGTCGAGTTCGAGGTGGGCCGTACGGTCGAGTCGCTGCACATGGAAAAGGGGCGCATCGCCTCGGCGCTGGTGAGTGACGCCGCCGGAAGCCGCCGGAGCATCACCGCCGACTATTTCCTCTCGGCGCTGCCGGTCGAGCGCTTTTCGGCCCTGCTGTCTCCACAGGTGCTGGCCGCGGACCCGCATCTGGCGGGCTGCCGCCGGTTGCGTACCGAGTGGATGAACGGCCTCATGTTCTATCTCAAAGAGGAAGTCCCGCTCACCCACGGGCATGTGAACTACGTCGATTCCACCTGGGCGGTCACATCCATCAGCCAGGCCCAGTTCTGGCAGCGGCCCTTCACCGAATATCACGACCACACGGTCAAGGACTGTCTGTCGACCATCATTTCCGACTGGTCCGCCCCGGGCATGTTCACCAAGAAGGCGGCCCGGGAATGCACGCCCGAAGAGATCGCGCAGGAGACCTGGGCGCAGATCAAGGCCCACGTCAACAGCGGCGGCGCAACGGTACTGGGCGATGAGATGCTGCACTCGTGGTTCCTCGATCCGGCCGTCATCGGCCCGGGGACCCCCGCCGTCGCCAACGACACCCCGCTGTTCGTGCAGAGTCCCGGGTCGTGGGACGACCGGCCCGCCTCCCGGACCGGTATCGGCAATCTGTTCCTGGCCGGTGACTGGGTACGGACGAACATCAACGTCTCGACCATGGAAGGCGCCAACGCCGCCGCCCGCCAGGCCGTCAACGCCCTGCTGGACGCGGACGGATCCACCGCCGACCGGTGCACGCTGGGGGAACTCCATGTGCCGCCGGAGTTCGCGGCCCACAAAGAGGCCGACCGCGAGCGCTATCGCAAGGGGCTCCCCCATCTGCTCGACCCGGACGGCGCGCCGGCCTGAGCTCCCGAGCCCGGGTGCCCGCCGTCCGGCCGGACGTCAGGACAGTGTGCCGATCTCGCCGCGGACCTTGTTCACCACCGCGGCCGGGAGCGTCGCATAGCCCTGGAAGGTGAGGTTCTGCTGCCCCTTCTGGCTGGCCATGTACGTCAGGAACGCCTTGGTGGCGGGCCAGGTGGCGGACTTGTTGCCCTTGTCGCAGACGATCTCGTAGGTGACCACGTCGATGGGGTAGGCACCGGGGGCCTTCGCCGTGTAGTTCAGCTTGACGAGGACGTCGCTGCCGGTGTCGACGGTCTTGGCGCCGGCGATCGCCTGGGAGGCCGAGATCACGTTGGCGTCCACCGGGGTGGGCGCACCGGTGTCGACGGAGACCGTGCGGATCATGCGGGCGACCGCGTACGGCAGCTCGAAGTAGCCGATCGCGCCCTCGGTCTTCTGCACCTGGGTGGCGAGGTCGGCCGAGCCCTTGACGGCCTTGCCGCCCTTGGCCGTCCACTCCTTGCCGTGGTCGTACGGCCAGTCGTCCGGGGCGGCGGCGGCGAGGTAGGCGGTGAAGTTGTCCGTCGTGCCGGAGGAGTCGGAACGGTGGAACTGCCGGATCGGCGTCGAGGGCAGCTTGGCCCCCTTGTTGAGCTGGGTGATCGCCGGATCGTTCCACGTGGTGATCCGTCCGTCGAAGATCTTGGCGATGGTGGGGGCGTCCAGGACCAGCCGGTCGACCCCGGAGAGGTGGAAGCCGACGGCGATCGGTCCGCCGACCATCGGCAGGTGGACGGCGCGGCCGCCGCCGGTGCAGACCTTCTTGGACTGGTCGATCTGGTCGCCGGTGAGCGGGGTGTCCGAGCCCGCGAAGGCCGTCTTGCCCGCGAGGAAGTCGTCCTGCCCTTTGCCGGAGCCGTTGCCGTCGTAGTTGATCTTCGTGTCGGGGCAGGCCTTGGAGTAGTTCTTGATCCAGTCCTTCATGGCGTACTGCTGCGCCGTCGAGCCGGACGCCTGCAGGGTGGCCGCTTTGCCGCAGGCGATGCCGCCGGCGCCGGTGCTGGTCGCGGCGGCAGGGGACGGACTGCCCGAGGCGCCGGAGTCGCCGTTCGAACCGCAGGCCGTCAGGGCCAGGGCACCGGAGACGACCGCCGCCCCGACGGCCCCGGCGCGCAGCCCGCCCTTCCACGGAGGCTTCACTCTCCCGTACTCCTTTCTGCGGACCGGGCGCGGCCGGCGCAGCTGAGGGTGACGCCACACAAAGCGCGGCGCGGAGGATCCGGGCGGCGGCGTCTCACACAAGCGTGCACATTGCAGCCGCAACCGCATCTTTCATTACTTTACGCATTCATAGCACCACAATCTGTCATTGTGGGCGAATCGGGGTGCCCCGGACTGCGTCACGCGGCGATGCGAGCGGTGGACGCCATCGCAGCCCCCACCGTGGCAGCAACAAGCGACATCTGGACCAGACGATGCTTGTGCCACGAGATCCGTGACATGGCGATCACCTGCCGGCTCAGGACCGGCACCGGATCCCGGCCCCGCAGTGCTTCGGTGAGCTGCGCGGGAGCCCAGTACCGCAGATGACCGAAGTACACGAATCCATCCTGTGAGTCGGCCTTGGCGCGCCCACTGTCCAATCGGGGCATCACCACGGCGACGGACATCGCGATCGCCGCCATCAGCAGCCCCACACCGCCCCAGTACAACGCGGCCACCACCCACCGCCGAACGGCGAACGACGAGGGGGCGAGATCATCCGAGAACGCGGCGAGGGCGGTCACCACCGCCGATTCGAGGCTCAGCGCGAAGGACGCTTTGGTGTCCACCTTGGCGGTCCAGTCCATGAGGGCTGCATGGATCCGCCAGGCGGTGTCCGCCGCGTCGCTACGGGATTCCGGCTGTCCGTTCATCATCCGCTCCTTGCGGCCGAGGTGGCTCTCCGGCTCAGTTTCCCGGAAGTCCCGCAGCGGGTCTGCCACAACTGCCACACTCCAACTCCCGCTGGTTCTAGACTTGTTGACGGTGCAACAGGTCGCAGGAGGGTATGTGCCGCTTGATGCTGTCCGGATCCATGGCACGGATGTGCCGCCCAAGCCGTTACAGCCGTTCTCGTCGGACGAGGTGCGACTGATCCGCGACAGAGGGAGAACACGGATCTGGAAACAGGGCGTCGTCCTCTTCCTCGAAGGCGATCCACCCGACAGCGTGGTGCTGATCGAAGAGGGACTGGTCAAGATCACGGCAGACGCCGACAACGGCTACACCAGCCTCCTGGCGATCCGCGGACCGGGCGAACTCATCGGCGAGATGGCGTGCCTCGACGGCCGCGCCCGCTCCGCAACGGTCACCGCGATGCAAACAGTGCGGGGGACCGCCGTCACCTCCGACCGGTTCCTGGCGCTGCTGGAGGAACACGGCCCCCTGGCGTTGTCCGTCATCCGCAGCATTACCGCCCGGCTTCGGGACTCCGACGGGCTGCGCGCAGATCAGGGCGCGCTTCCCGCCGGTATGCGGGTCGCCCGTGTGCTGCTCGATCTCGCGCTGCGGCACGGCAGTGAGGCCCCGGGGCGGCCGGGGGGCCGTGCGCTGTCGGTGAACCAGCAAGAGCTGGCGGGGGCGGCGGGCACGTCCCGGGAGTCGGTGGTCCGGACGTTGCGCCGGCTGCAGGATCACGGCCTGGTGACCACCTCGCGAGGACGCACGCTCGTCCTCGATCTGCGAAGTCTTGCCCGCTGGGCCAGCAGCTGACGCGGAGGCAACGCATTCGGCGCTGTGCGTCATTTGGCGCTGTTCGGAGACGGCCTGCGGGCTTATCCATGACGGGAGGCGCCCGGGCCGTTCCGAGGGGGCGGTTCGGTCCGGGCACCGAATGGGGACAGGGCGGAGAAACGATGAGAGTCAAAGCACAGCACTACGCGATCCTCGTGGTGGACGCAGAGAAGTTCGGCAGCCGTCCGAACCCGGTGCAGGCATGGCTGCGGGAGCGGCTGTACGAGTTGCTGGAGGAGGCACTCGACGAGGCGGGCATCGATCACCGGGCCGAGCCGCGCCCTTCCGATCGTGGCGACGGGGTGTTCTGGCTGCTGCCGGGCTCCGTACCGAAGATCGACCTGACGGGACGCTTCGTCGAGCTGCTCCAGACAGGGCTGCGGGCACACGCCCGTACCAGCAACGCCGACGGGGCCCTGCGGCTGCGGGTCGCCCTGCACTTCGGGGAAGTCGCCTGGGACGGGCGCGGCTGGGTCGGAGAGGACCTCAACACGGCATGCCGGATGGTCGACCTGCGGCCTCTGCGGGACGCGTTGAGCGCAGGACAGCGGTCGGGCCTGGCCCTGGCGGTTTCCGACGAGTGGTACCGCGGAGTCGTCCGGCACGGGTATCCGGAGGCCGATTCCGGCGCGTACCGAGCGGTTCGGTTCGACGCCAAGGAGATCAGGGGGGCGCGGGCCTGGATCCGGGTTCCGGGATACGACACTCCCCCGGGCATCGAGGGGTGGAGGGCGGACGAGAGCGCGAGTGCGGCGGAGAGCGCTGACGGCCCGGCGGGCGCGCCCGGCGCGGGGCCGGTGAGCGACCGCCCCGGCAACAGTGGGGCCTTCGCCGGGGCGGACATCGACGCCCAACAGGTCTTCGGCAGGGACCAGATCGTGCACGGTTCGCTGAACTTCGGCAGCGAGCCCGAGCCGCGAAGCACCAGGGGGAACTGATGACCGCCCACTCCGACAATCCCGACGAGGACGGCGGTCGGCCGGAGCCGCCGCCGGGCGGCAGCGATCAGCCCGCGGGCGACGCGGCGGATGTCTTCGGTATGAAAGAGCTGCGGGACGCACTGTCGGGCCCCCCGGGTGACACCGATGAGCGGCTCGGCACGGAGCGCGAAGCGCTGGCAGGACTGAAGGTCCGGGCCCAACAGGTCTTCGGGGGCAGCCAATACGTCTTCACCATGGGCGCGGATTCCGTCCGCATGGCCGAGATGCCGTCCGAGGAAATCGACGAGACACAAGAGACGTACGTCCGGGCATCGGGCCATCCGGCGCTGGTGCAACAGACGGCGACCGCATCCCGGGTGATACTGCTGAGAGGCGCGGAGGGCTGCGGCAAGTACGCCACCGCTCGGGCGGTGCTCCTCGAATCCGGGTGCCGCCGGCTGTACCGGCTCGATCCGACGGCCGACCTGAAGCACTTCGACGCGCAGACAGTGCCGCCCGGTGCGGGCTTCGTGATGGAGAATCTCGCGCAGTCCGCCGCCGACTCGCTCACTCCCTTCGACCTTCGCAGCCTCGATGCGGCGCTCCGCAAGCGCGACGGACGGCTTGTGCTGACGATGTCGTCGAAGGTGCAGTTGCCCGACGCCGAGCTGGAGCGCACGGTCACCGAAGTGTCCGAGCGGGCGGATCCGTGCGACGTGGTCCGTGCTCACCTGCTGTGGCGGTCGGGTCCGGGGCAGGCCGCGCGAGCCCACCGGCTTCTCGGCCGCCCCGATGTCGCGTCCCTGATCGACGGTATGGCCGACACCCCGGAACTGGCCCGGGCCGCGGAGGCGGGCCGCTTGCTCGCGGAGCTCACCGGACCGGACGAGGACATCGCCCGGCAGGTCGCCGAACGGCTTGAACAACTGGACCTCTGCGGCCCCCGGTCCATCGTCCCGTGGCTGGAGGAGCTGCCGGATCTCGCCACACAATGCCTGGCGGTGAGCACCGCGGTCTTCGGCGGGGAGGCCTACGAGACGGTCGCCTCGCTCGCCGAGCGTCTGCGCGACCTCTTGCAGCCTCCCGAAACCGCGGAACACCCGGACCGGCCGCGCAACAAGCCCTTCGCCTCCAGCGGCAGTCAGCGGCTCAAGGCGATCCACGCGACCCTCATCGACTCCGAGGTGGCGACCCGCCACGGCGGAGCCCGCGGCCGGGTAGTGCGCTTCCGGGATCCTGATACAGCCCTGCGGGTGCTGGACGTGGTGTGGGCGGAGTACGACACCCTGCGGGAAGTTCTTCCGGTGTGGCTGCGGCAGTGCGCGGCGCACCAGCTGCCGACGGTGGGCGTCCGGGCCGCCGTCGCCGCCGGGGTGGTAGCACAGCGCACCTTCGAGACCATCAGGGCGCAGGTGTTGATGCCATGGGCCACCGGCCGTGAGCCCCGCCTGTGGCATGCCGCCGCCACCGCGCTGTACGTCGCCGCCGAGGACACGGCCCATACCGAGGCGGTGCGTAACCTCGTCACCGCCTGGAGCGGGGCCGGCACGGAGTCCCGGCTGCGAGCCGTCGCCGCACGGTCCTGGCGCATTCTCTTCGAGAAGGAGGGCGCCGAGCCGGCGTGGGCACTGCTGCACGCCCTGGCCGCGGCTGAGGAACTCGATGTGGTCGACGCCGTGTGCACCAGCGTGACCGAGTACCTGGCGCTGGAGGAGGGCCGGTACCAGCGCGAGGCGCTCGACCTCGTCGATCAGTGGGTCGTGTCGGGGAATTACGGGCCCGAACGACGCTTCGTGGGCCAGCTCTCCTTTCTGTACGCGGCGAACGACCTGCTGGGGCCGGGGCTCGGTGAAACAGGCGAGGGCTCCGATGCGCTGTGGCCCGAGCTGCTGCGGGCCTCGGCCCGCGACCCCGTCAGACAGCAGGAGATCGCCGTGCTGTGGGAGGCGGTGCTCAACTCCGCGGACGTCTTCGAATCGGCACAGGAAATCCTGGCCAAGTGGGCCCGGATGGTCGAGCCGGACAACCGGGGACGCCGGGCACTGGCCCGCCTGCTCGCCGCCTGTGTCTCCACCCCACGAACCGAACGGATCATCCGCCACCAGGCCGCGGTCTGGTCCCGGGCGGGCGCGGGGCGAGGAGCACCTCTCACCGCCCGAGAGGTACTGGCCTGCCTTGATATGAGGAGCAATTCACGGTGAACACCCACAACAACGTCAACGCCTTCCTGATCACGGGTCCACACCCCGTGAGCATGGGCAACCGCGGCCCGGCCGTCCTACCCCACCAGGCTCTGGTCTTCTCCGCCGAGGACGGGGAACCTGTGCACCTGCCCGGCAGGCCGTCGGCGTTCGCAGCCCGGAAGTTCCGCTACCGCTACGACGTGGACACCAGCGAGCACGCCGTCCAGTGGACCGAAGCGCTGCCCAGTGGTACCGGCGGTTTCAGTTTCCAGGCCGCCTTGGAGGCACGGTGGAAGGTGACCGATCCGCCGGCGGTGGTGAAGGGGAACGTCGGCACCGTCGGCTCAGGCCAGGGGATCGTGTGCGTGGGCGTACGCGATCTGCTGTGGCCGCACACCGGCAAGTTCCCCCTGGAGGAGTGCGGAGCGGCGGAGAGCTTTCTGCGGTCCACGTTCGGCGGCCGGGAGCATGCGCTGCCGACGGGGCTGACCGTACTCGGCCTCATCGTCAGGCTCTACCTCGACCAGGACGCCGCCGAACACCTACGGGAGCTGAAGAAGCAGAAGTGGGGCATCGAACTCGTCGCGGGTGAATCGCAGAAGAAGCGGGCCGAGCAGCAGAGCGAGGCGGAGCTGCTCGCCGAGCGGGAGCGCGCCATCCTGAGCGCCGCGCGCAGTGAGGGCGGCCTGATCACCTATCTGATCGCACAGGATCCCAGCCGCCTGCGCGAGATCATGGCGGACATCACGGCACGGCACGACATCACCGTCGAGCAGAAGTCGCGGATGGTCAGGGACCTCGCGGAGGCGAAGCTCATCCAGCCCGCCGAGGCGCAGGAGTTCTACTACTCGATCCATCAGACGGAACCGCTGTTCGCGGCCGGCTCCGGGGTCGCCCCGGGGAAGGGCACGCAACCGGCCGCGATCCCAGGGGCCGTCGTTCCGCCGCAGTCGGACGCACCGCCGCGGCCGCGGCCCGGGCGCGGAGCGGACCAGTCGGCGGTCCGGTCGCCAGGTCCCGACCACGGCCCCTCCCAGGCCGACGACTCGGCCCCTGGTGACGGCGCCACCGCATCGGCGCCCGGCCGGCAGCCGGCCGGTGATCCGTCCACTGCGAACGTCACCGGCGCGACCCCGGTGGGCAAGCGGCGCCACCCGAACGGACGAGGCCACGCGTGAGTGATCGGGCACAGCATTCACGCCGGGCGAGCGCGGCGCGCCGGTTGACCGCTACCGCGACGGCAAGCGCGGCTCTACTGCTCACGGGAGGAAGCATGGTGTCGGGCGGCAGGTTCCTGCCGGTGGCGGCCGCCGCCGTGGTGGGAGTGACGGGGCTCACCTGGCTGCGTCTCAACAGCCTGCTGGGCAGGAAGAGTCCGGCGGACGAGCCCGACGGCCGGGCCGATGGGGATCACGACTCCGTGGCGAACGCGGGGGCGACAACACCGGAGTCTGCTCCCTCGCGCCCAGGGCCGTCGGGGACATCCGCGACAGCCACGGAGCACTCCGACATCGGGCGTGCGCCGGTGGGCGGGGCCACTCCCCCGGGAGCCGTACGGCCCGTGCGGCACCTGGAACCTCGGGGCGGGACGACCACGGAGCCGGGCGATTCCTCACCCGGACCGGCTGTCACGACGGTGCCGCCCCCGGAGCCCGACGGCCGCTTTCCCGTGCTTCGCACACCTTCGCGGGCCGCCGACGCTCCCTGGCTGCTGCCGAGCGACACGGCCACGCACGGTGTCGTCGCGGACCAGGCACTCCTCGGCGAGCTGCACATCCGTGCCGCCTCGGTCGTCGGAGCCGGGCACCGGTCACAGGGAACCGCCCGGCAGGACGCCTACCGGCTCGCCCAGGACCAGCACGGCCGGTACCTGATCGTCGTGGTGGCCGACGGCATGTCCGACAGCAGACATGCCGACGTGGGAGCGCATGCCGCGGTCACCGCGATGGCCGCCGCGCTGCGGGAGGCCCTGGACACCGCGGCGCGACCCGCGCAGATCGACCCGCGCGAGGTCTTTCTGGCCGCGGCGGCCCGCATGTACCGCACGGCCGAGTCGAGGCACTGGGACCCCGACGCCATGCGGGCGGTCGCGGTGGCCGCCGTCGTGCCGGTCCAGCCGGACGTCTTCGGAGCTCGCGAGGTCTGGCTGGCCTCCATGGGCGACGCCGGTGCCTGGCGGTTGCACGGCGGGACCTGGCAGCGCCTTATCGGGGACCGCAAGAACGTCTCGGGACCGGGGCCGGTCGATGGGGCGGTGGAACATTTCCTGCCGTTCGAAGTGGAGCGGTTCGACTGCAGACGCGAGCTGCTTGCCGCGGGCGATGTCCTGGCGGTGCTGACAGACGGTGTCGCGGATGCCCTGGAGCAGATCCCCGAGGCCGGCGCGTGGTTCGCCGGACGCTGGCTTGAGCCGCCTCCGGTGGGCTCGTTCCTGCTGGACGTCGGTTTCCGACAGACACAGATGCAGGACGACCGGACAGCGGTTGCGGTCTGGTGCGGAAAGGGAGAACGAGCGCGGTGAACACTTGGACCGGCTGGACCTCGGGCACCGTCGTCACGCTGCCTGAGGTGCCCGAGGGGGCCACCCTGGCGGAAGCCAAGGGCGAATCCCAGAAGGTGTACGAAATCGCCGGACGCCCCGGCTGGCTCGCCAAGCTCTACCGGCAGCCGCTCACCGCCCCGGAGGAGGACCGGCTGGAGGCGCTGATCTCGCTGCCGAGCGGTATGCCAGGGGCGGACGTGGCGCTGCTCGACCGGCAGACAGCATGGCCGGTGGCCCGGATCGTCGGGGCCGGCCGGACGGTCGGCGTGGTGATGGCCAGGGCACCGGGCAAGTTCTTCGCGACGGTACAGAAAAAGTTCAGCCAAGACGCGTCCACCCCCGAGCCCCTCCCCCTGGACTGGCTGATAGCGGCGAACGAGAGCATCACCAAACGCGGCCTGCGCGCGCCCGATGCAGCCACCAGGACCCGGGCGGTGTGGGAACTGCTCCGTATCGGTGCGCTCTTCGAACGCCACGATGTCGTCTACGCCGACTGGTCGTACAGCAACGCGCTGTGGGACCAGGACACCGGCGAAGTCTTCGTCATCGACATGGACACCTGCGGTATTCACCACCGGGACTGGATCGAGTCACCCGGTGGGGAAGACCCGCTGTTCCAGGACGGCAGCCGCGCACTGACGACCTACAGCGACCGCTACAAGGTAGCGATGCTCACCGTCCGCTGTCTGACCGGCCACCGGGGAGCCGATCCGCACGCCGCGTACGGTCGGCTGGAACCCGGCGTGCAGCAGTCGGCCTTCGGCAAAGAGCTCGAGCGCGTGCTGGACGCCACCGACCCCACCGACCGCCCCGAGCTGGCCGACCTGCTCACCACGTTCGAGGTGTGCTACGCGCCCGGGCGACGGCAAGCAGCCGACGGGACGAACGTCAGCGGCGAGGTTCGCGTGCGGGGACGGGCCTCCCGGGGCCGAGGGGACGAGTTGCCCGACAGCGGTGGCGGCCACACCGCGAACCCGCCCCCGTCCACACCGGGGGCGGCCAACGTCACGGGGTGGGTTCCGCTGCGAGGCAGACCGAGGCCCTCGTCCGGGGCACCACCGGCCTCCGGGAGCCGGCCTCGGCCGACGTCCTCACCCGGCACCGCTCCCGCTCCCGCCCCGCAACCCACCGAGCCACGGGCGCCGAGGGCCACCCGCACCACTCCCCCGGCGGCCCGGCCGACGGTGTCCGCCACACGGCCTCGTTCCCCTTCTCGCGGCAGGCGCCTCGGCCGTGTGACCACCCAGTTGGCCGCGCTCCTCGGAGTGGCCTATCTCATCGCTCACTTCCTGCTCGGCTGGCTCTGAAGAAGGAGAAACCTTGACCGAGAACCCCAGCTCCGGAACCGCCTACAAGCGCAAGGCGCTTCCGGCGTACCTGGTCCTCGACACGTCGGGCTCCATGGAGCCGTACGAGGCGCTGTTGAACAAGACCCTGCTCAGCATCTACGACACGCTCTACGTCAGCCCTCAGGTATCCGAGTTCGTTCACCTGTCCGTGCTCTCGTTCAGCACGATGCCTCATGTGGTGACGCCCATGACGGACATCGAGGACCTGGAGAGCCTGCCGAGCGTTACGTGCAGCGGACTCACCAACTTCGGGCCCATGTTCCATCTGCTGCGCGGACGGATCGAGTCCGATCTCCTGATGCTGCGCGACGCCGGCTCGCAGGTGGTGCGGCCGGTCGTCTTCCTGCTGACCGATGGCATCCCCACCGACGAGCCGGACGACGCCTGGCTGGCCGACTATCAGGAGCTTCGGGACCCGGCATGGAAGCCGCGGCCGCAGTTCATCACCTACGGTTTCGGCCAGGCCAGTGAGGCGGTGCTGAAGCGCATCTCCACCGCGGCCGCCTACCTGGCGGAGGACGCCTCGGAGGAAGCCACGGCAGCGGCCCTCACCGGTGCTCTGACCAGCATGCTCAATTCTCTGGTGGCATCGGCCAAGTCGCGGCGGCTGGAGATTCCCCAGGCGGTCAAGGGGTATCGATCCGTACCTTTGGACGACGTCGAGTTCTGATCCGGCCAGCCCCGTGCGGCGGCGATCGGCAAGCAGATGCGCCGCCGCACGCTCAGAGCCCCTTCTGCGCCAGCCTCAGCAGATGATCCGCAAGCGCCTGCCCGCCCGCCGGATCGCGGCTGATGAGCATCAGGGTGTCGTCCCCGGCGATGGTGCCGAGGATGTCGTGCAGCTCCGCCTGGTCGATGGCCGAGGCCAGGAACTGGGCGGCGCCGGGCGGGGTGCGCAGCACGACGAGGTTGGCGGAGGCCTCGGCGGAGATGAGGAGTTCGCCGGAGAGGCGGCGCATCCGCTCCTCCTTGGCGGACTCGCCCAGCGGGGCCCTGGGCTTGCGGTCGCCGCCCTCGCTGGGGACCGCGTAGATCAGCTCGCCGCCGGTGTTGCGGATCTTGACCGCGCCCAGTTCGTCCAGATCGCGGGAGAGCGTCGCCTGGGTGACGGACAGGCCGTCGTCGGCGAGCAGCTTGGCGAGCTGGCTCTGGGAGCGGACCGGCTGCCGGTTGAGGATGTCCACGATCCGGCGGTGGCGGGCGGTGCGGGTCTGCGGTACGGCCGGGCCGCCGTTGTGCGACTCGGTCCCCTGCGGCTCGGTCATCGTTGTCGTCAGTCTCCGGATCGTTGTTCCCCGTCGGCCGCTTCGCGGGCCGTGTTGAGGACGGCGGGGAGCTTGTGGAGGAACGTGTCCGCCTGCTCGTCGGAGACGATCAGCGGCGGGGCGAGCCGGATCACGTCCGGCGCGACCGCGTTCACCAGGAGGCCCGCGTCCTGAGCCGCCTGCTGCACCCGCGGTGCGAGGGACTCGGTCAAGACGATACCCAGGAGGAGGCCCGCACCGCGGACCTGGCCGACCAATGGGTGCCCCAGCGCCTCGATTCCGTTCCGCAGCCGCTCGCCGACGCGCTTGACGTGATCGAGGATGCCGTCCTTCTCGATGGTGTCCAGGACCGCGAGGGCGCCGGCGCAGACGACGGGGTTGCCGCTGAAGGTGGAGCCGTGCGAGCCGGGGGTGAGGAGATCCGCGGCGGGCCCGAAGGCGAGGGTGGCGCCGATGGGCAGGCCGCCGCCGAGGCCCTTGGCGAGGGTGACGATGTCGGCCTCGACGCCCTGGGCCTGGGACTCCAGCCAGTGGCCGGTGCGGCCGATACCGGTCTGGATCTCGTCGAGGACGAGCAGGGTGCCGGTGGCGGCGGTGATCTCGCGGGCGGCCCGGAGGTAGCCGGGCGGCGGCACGACGACGCCGTTCTCGCCCTGGACGGGTTCGAGGATGACGAAGGCGGTGTCGGTGGTGACGGCGGCGCGGAGGGCCTCCACGTCCCCGTACGGGACGTAGTCGACGTCGCCGGGCAGGGGCGCGAACGGGGCCTGCTTGGCGGGCTGGCCGGTGAGCGCGAGGGCGCCCATGGTGCGGCCGTGGAAGCCGCCGGCCGTGGAGACCATATGCGTACGCCCCGTCAGCCGGCCGATCTTGAAGGCGGCTTCGTTGGCCTCGGCGCCGGAGTTGGAGAAGTAGACCCGGCCGGGGCGGCCGGCGAGTGCGAGCAGCCGCTCGGCCAGGGCCACGGTGGGCTCGGCGACGAAGAAGTTGGAGACATGGCCGAGGGTGGCGACCTGGTCGGAGACCGCGCGGACGACGGCGGGGTGGGCGTGGCCCAGGGCGTTGACCGCGATGCCGCCGAGGAAGTCGAGGTATTCCCTGCCGTCGGCGTCCCAGACCACCGCGCCCTCGCCGCGTACCAGCGGGATGCGCGGAGTGCCGAAGTTGTCCATCATCGCGCCCTGCCAGCGCCGGGTCAGCCCCGCGTTGTCCGCCGGGCCCCGGCTGTCTGCGGCCTCGCCGTTCATGTCGCCCCCTCGATGGTGTTCGTGTCCGGCACGACCATGGTGCCGATTCCTTCGTCGGTGAAGATCTCCAGCAGGATGGAGTGCTGGACCCGGCCGTCGATGACCCGGGCGGTGTGGACGCCGTTGCGTACGGCGTGCAGACAGCCCCGCATCTTGGGGACCATGCCGCTGGCCAGGTCGGGCAGCAGCTTCTCCAGCTGGGTGGCGGTGAGGCGGGAGATCACCTCGTCGCTGTTCGGCCAGTCCTCGTAGAGGCCCTCGACGTCGGTGAGGACCATCAGCGTCTCGGCACCGAGTGCCGCGGCCAGGGCGGCCGCTGCGGTGTCGGCGTTGACGTTGAAGACCCCCGAGGCCCCGGAGGCAGCATCCTCTGCGTCGCTGCTGCGGGCGATGGAGGAGATGACCGGGATCCGGCCGTCGTCCAGCAGCGCCTGGACCGCTCCGGGGTCGATGGCGGTGATCTCGCCGACCCGGCCGATGTCCACCCGCTCGCCGTCGATGTCGGCGTAGTGCTTGGTCGCGGTCATCAGATGGGCGTCCTCGCCGGTCATGCCCACGGCGAGCGGGCCGTGCTCGTTGAGCAGCCCGACGAGCTCGCGCTGCACCTGGCCGGCCAGCACCATCCGTACGACGTTCATCGCCTCGGGCGTGGTGACCCGCAGGCCGCCCTTGAACTCCGACTCCAGGCCGAGCCGGTCCAGCTGGGCGCTGATCTGCGGGCCGCCGCCGTGGACGACGACAGGGCGCAGCCCGGCGTGGCGCAGGAAGACGACGTCCTGGGCGAAGGCGCGCTTGAGCTCCTCGTCGACCATGGCGTTGCCGCCGAACTTGATGACGACGGTCTTGCCGTGATGCCGGGTCAGCCAGGGCAGCGCCTCGATGAGGGTCCGGGCCTTGGGGAGCGCGGTGTGCTTGCGAGTGGTCATGAGGAGTAGGCGCTGTTCTCGTGGACGTAGTCGGCGGTGAGGTCGTTGGTCCAGATGACCGCGGACTCGCCGCCCGCGGCCAGGTCGGCGGTGATCCGTACCTCCCGGTAGCGCATGTCCACCAGGTCGCGGTCCTCCCCCACCGAGCCGTTCTTGCAGACCCAGACGTCGTTGATGGCGACGTTGAGCTGGTCCGGCTCGAAGGCGGCGGAGGTGGTGCCGATCGCGGAGAGCACCCGGCCCCAGTTGGGGTCCTCGCCGTGGATGGCGCACTTGAGGAGGTTGTTCCGGGCGATGGAGCGGCCGACCTCGACGGCGTCGTCCTCGCTCGCGGCGTTGACCACCTCGATGCGGATGTCCTTGCTCGCGCCCTCGGCGTCGCCGATGAGCTGACGGGCGAGGTCGTCGCAGACCGTGCGGACGGCCTCGGCGAAGGCGGCCTGCCCGGGGACGACGCCCGACGCGCCGGAGGCGAGCAGCAGGACGGTGTCGTTGGTGGACATACAGCCGTCGGAGTCGACCCGGTCGAAGGTGGTGCGGGTCGCGGCCCGCAGCGCCGAGTCCAGGTCCCCGGACGGCAGATCGGCGTCGGTGGTGAGCACGACGAGCATGGTGGCCAGGCCGGGGGCGAGCATGCCGGCGCCCTTGGCCATTCCGCCGACCGTCCAGCCGTCGCCCTGGGCGACGGCGGTCTTGTGCACGCTGTCGGTGGTCTTGATGGCGATGGCGGCCTTCTCGCCGCCGTGCTCGGTCAGTTCGGCGGCGGCCCGCTCGACTCCGGGCAGCAGCTTGTCCATCGGGAGCCGGAGGCCGATCAGTCCCGTGGACGCGACCGCCACCTCACCGGCGCTGTGGCCGTCGAGCACCTCGGCGACCTTCTCCGCGGTCGCATGGGTGTCCTGGAAGCCCAGCGGGCCCGTACAGGCGTTGGCGCCACCGGAGTTGAGGATGACGGCGGAGACCCGGCCGCCCTTGAGGACCTGCTCGGACCAGACGACCGGCGCGGCCTTGACGCGGTTGGAGGTGAAGACGCCGGCGGCGGCCAGGCGCGGCCCGTTGTTCACCACGAGGGCGAGGTCCGGGTTGCCGTTCTCTTTGATTCCGGCGGCGATGCCCGCCGCCGTGAATCCCTTGGCTGCCGTCACACTCATGCTGTGGCCTCGCTCCGCTCGGCGCGAACGCATTCGCGTCGCACGCACCCCTCAATGGTTCCCTCGCTCCGCTCGCTCACGGCGCGACTCCGATCGTCGAAAGTCCGGTGGTCTCGTCGAGACCGAGGGCGATGTTCATGGACTGGACGGCGCCGCCCGCGGTGCCCTTGGCCAGGTTGTCGATGGCGCAGATCGCGATGATCCGGCCGGCCGCGGCGTCCAGCGTCACCTGGAGGTGGGCGGCGTTGGAGCCGTAAACGGCGGCGGTCGAGGGCCACTGGCCCTCCGGCAGCAGCCGGACGAACGGCTCGTCGGCCAGCGCCTTCTCGTACGCGGCGCGGACGGCGGCGGCGTCCACGCCCGGCCTGGCCTTCGCCGAGCAGGTGGCGAGGATGCCGCGGGGCATCGGCGCGAGGGTCGGGGTGAAGGAGACAGCGACCCGCTCGCCCGCCGCCGCGCTCAGGTTCTGGATCATCTCGGGGGTGTGCCGGTGGCCGCCCCCGACGCCGTACGGGCTCATCGAGCCCATCACCTCGGAGCCCAGCAGATGCGGCTTGGGCGCCTTGCCCGCGCCGGAGGTGCCGGACGCCGCGACGATGACGGCCTCGGGCTCGGCCAGCGCGGCCTGGTAGGCCGGGAACAGGGCGAGCGACACGGCGGTGGGGTAGCAGCCCGGGACCGCGATGCGCCGGGAGCCCTGCAGCGCGGTGCGGCATCCGGGCAGCTCGGGCAGGCCGTACGGCCAGGTGCCCGCGTGGGGCGAACCGTAGAAGGCCTCCCAGTCGGCGGCGTCCTTCAGCCGGAAGTCGGCGCCGCAGTCGACGACGAGCACATCCGGCCCGAGCTGTTCGGCGACCGCCGCGGACTGGCCGTGCGGCAGCGCGAGAAAGACGACGTCGTGCCCGGCCAGCACCTCGGCGGAGGTCGGCCGGACCTCCCGGTCGGCCAGCGGCAGCAGATGCGGCTGCAGGGAACCCAGGCGCTGGCCCGCGTTGGAGTGCCCGGTCACCGCGCCGATCTCGACCTCGGGGTGCGCCAGAAGCAGACGCAGGACCTCACCCCCCGCGTACCCGCTCGCTCCGGCCACTGCTGCTCGTACCGTCATGGACCCTCCTCCTCGATGGCATGACTATACGGATAGCGGCAGGTTTATGCAATGCCGTGGACCCTGATCCGCGACCGGGGAAGCGAAGCGGATACCCGAGGCCCTCCGGCGGGCGCATACTGACGGCAATGACAAAGCGCCCGGTTACCAAACGCCATCTGCCGACCAGCCCCTTCAAGGCCCCGGTCGCGCCCCCTCCGAAGCAGTTCGCCATGGGAGACCGGGTGACACACGACGTCTACGGCCTCGGCCGGGTCACCGGCATCGAGGAAGGGGTCGCGGTGCTCGTCGACTTCGGCTCGGTGCAGCACCGGATCATGAGCCCGTACGGCAAGCTGAGCGGCCTCTGAGGCCGCCCGGACCGCCGCGGTCACCCCGCCGCCGTGCCCCAAGAGGGCAGCCTGTCCGCTCGCCCGCGGCTCAGGCGTGCTGCGGAGCCTCGTCCTTGAGCGACGCCCGGATCTGCTCCCGCAGCTCGGGGCTGTCCGCGTGGCCGTGCACGGACACCGCGTGCTCGGTGGCGGCGCGGACCACTTCCTCCTCCTCGCCCGCGATGACGAGGGTGCAGTGCATCTCGCTCGGGTGATCCCGGCAGTCGACCATCTTCCGCATGACGCGCCTCCTCCCTTCCTTTTCCTCCGCCCCCTCCCTTCCAGTGTCGGCCTGGTATGTCGTGAATGTCAGCCAGGGGCCTCCGCCGTATACGGGGAATCCCGTATGGCGCGGGGGCCCGCGGCCCTGGTGGAGTGGGGGCGTACGAGGAGGTGAAGGCATGGCCACGTCCGCCGGCGTCACCCCTGGTGCTGCCATGGGCGAGGACCGGGTGACGGAGTTCCTGGAGCAGGTGATCACCGACGGCGGGGCCGCGGCGGCCGGTCTGTGCACCTCCCTCGGTGACCGGCTCGGCCTGTACACCGCGATGGCCGGTGCCGGGCCGCTCACCTCCGCGCAGCTCGCCGTCCGCACGGGGCTGGTCGAGCGGTACGTACGGGAATGGCTGGCCGCCCAGGTGGCCGGCGGATATGTGGCCTACGCACCCGGGGCCGACGCCTACGAGCTGCCCGACGAGCACGCCGAGGTGCTGGCGAACCCGGATTCGCCCCACTACGCGGCGGGCTTCTTCACCATGCTGCAGGCCCTCTACGCCACCGAGAACGCGCTCGTGGACGCCTTCCGCACGGGCGAGGGCGTGGGTCCGCGGGCACTGCGAAACCACGCGGGAGAGGAGGCGATGCGGACCATCGCCGCCGACGCCGGACTGCGCCACCGGAAGCCCGTGGCACAGAACCCGGTCCACCGCGTCCATGCCGTCGGCCGTTGACGCGGCCGACGCCCCCGGCCGGTCTTCCCCCGGCCGGCCGGGCGGCAATCCCTGCCGGGCGGCCACCCCTTGAGGGGCCCCTCGGCTTCTTGACGCGTCCCACCGCGCTGGCCACGCTGGAGACATGAGCGCGGCCGCGGAGGTCGGCCTGCGACGCATCTTCGCCGTCGTGGACCTCCTGATCGACGCCGTCGACGAGGAGACCCTCGTTCCGGCGCTGCTCCCCGTACTGCTCCGCGCCGTACCGGGCGACAGCATCGTGTGGACACCCCGCCCCGACCCGGCGCACCGCCCGCTCACCCACCCCGCGGACCTGCTCTCCGGGGATGCCTGGGACGCCTTCGCCCGCGACGCACCGGCCGACCCGCTGGTCGCCCACACCACCTTCGGCCCCGGCGACCCCATGCGCCGCTCGACCCTCCAGACCAACCGCGCATTCCACTCGCTGGCCGCCTACACCGACGTCTACCGGCCCGTCGGCGCCGAGCGGCAGCTCGCCATGTCCTTCCCCGGCGGCTACGTGGACGCCCTCCCCCGCAGCATCTGCCTGGCCATCAACCGCAGCGGCCCCGACTTCACCGACAACGACGTCTTCGCCGCCGCGCTGCTGCGCACCCGCCTCACCCGCGTCCTCAACCGCCTCGCCCCGCCGGCCCCCACGCCCGCCCCCGGCCAGGTCACCCGCCGCGAGTCCGCCGTCCTCGCGCTGCTCGCCCACGGCCTGACCAACCAGCAGATCGCCCGCCGCCTGGCGATCAGCCCCCGCACGGTCGACAAACACCTGGAGCACGCCTACGCCAAGCTCCGCGTCGGCGGCCGGGTGGAGGCCGCGAATGCGTGGCTGACCAGGGGGGATACGGCGCAGCTGGCGTCGTAGGAGCGCCCCGGCCTCGGCTCCCCGGTGGGGCGCCGCGCCCGGCGATGAGTTTCCGCTTCGGCCGGCGTCTACCCATCGGACACCGATTCGCGGCGCCCCGGCGCCTGGCGACAGGAGAGATCTCATGACCGACCGGACCACCGACACCGGACGGAAGGCCGACGAGGCACGGATCCGGGAGCTGCTGGCGGACCGTGCGGCGGCGACCGCGGAGCGGGACGCCCGGCGGTTTCTCGCGCCCTGCGCGCCGGAGATCGTGACCTTCGGCCTCGCTCCCCCGCTCCGGTCCACGGGCCCCGAGGCGCTCGGCCAGGAGGCCGTCGAGGCCTGGTACGCGACGTGGGAGGGCCCCGTCGAGGTGACGCCGACCCAGGTCGAGGTCGCGGTGGGCGACGGGGTCGCCTTTGCGCACAGCATCAACCGGATGCACGGCACGAAGAAGGACGGCACACGGGACGGCCTCGAGGTGGAGCTGTGGTTCCGGGCGACCGTCGGGCTGCGGAAGACCGGCGGTGTCTGGCGGATCACCCACGTCCATGAGTCGGTGCCGTTCCTGATGGACGGGACGGGGCTGGCCGCGCTCGGTCTGAAGCCGTAGGCGCCCTCGCCTCAGCCCCGGCCGCCCCGGGGACGCCGGACGTACGCGGCGACGCCCCAGCCGATCGCGCCCGCCAGCAGCGCGCCGCCCAGCACCGTGACACCGGTGCCGACACCGGAACCGCCGCCGAGGCCGGTGCGGGCGCCGCCCTTGGGGACGCCCAGGTCCTTGGCCATGTCCCCTTCGGGGCCGACGTCGCTGTTGGTCTCGGTGCCGACCTCGGCCTCGGCGGAGACCCTCAGACTTCCGGTGAAGGTGCGGCGGGCGGGGCCGTCCGCGCCGTGCTCGCCATGGCCGGGCGGGTGGTCGCCCTGCAGCTGGAAATCACCGCCCCGGTCGCCCCCCTTGTCACCGTCACAGGTGACGGTGACGGTGTACTCACCCGGCTTGGTCGATCGCGGCACGGTGGCCCGGCCGCCGACCTGACCGCGCAGCGTGGACAGCTTCAGCCGGGGGATGTCCGTACCGTCGAACGTGGCCTCACCGGCCCCGCCGGTGCAGTTGCCGCCGTCGAGGACGGAGAACTCACCGCCGGGCGGCACCGGATCGGGCTGGACCAGCACCGCTTTCGTATCGTCCGAGGCGGTGGCGACGCCGCCGCTGCCCAGAGCGAGCGAGGCCGCCACGGCGGCGGTCAGGGCGGCGCAACGGCGGACGGAGCGGCGGCGGGGGACGGCATGTGTGCGCATACCCCGAGCGAATCGTCCCGGACGGCCGCGCGCACGTCGGTGGCAGATTTCGATGGGCTTTCCGGGTGGATTCGGGAGGAATCCGGGCGGATCCTGCGGTGCCGGGCTTCCCGCCGCCCGGCACCGCCCGGCTCACGCCTCCAGTGCCAGGCTCCAGTTGCCGGCCGACCCGGTCAGCGTCGTCACCGAGAGCGGCTGGACGTCTATCCGCCAGTATGTGTGCGGGGGCGCCTGGAGCGCGTAGGCGAGGGCGGCGCGTACGACACCGGGCTCGGCGACGGCCACCAGTCCGGCGCCCTGTTCGATGGGCCGGGTGTCGAGCCAGTTGCCGATGCGGGTGATGAAGGCCAGCAGCGACTCCCCGCCGTGGGGCGCGGACCGGGGGTCGGCGAGCCAGGCGTCCACCGCCCCCGGCTCGGCGGCCGTGACCTCGCCCAGGGTGCGGCCGTGCCAGCGCCCCATGTCGCAGTCCCGCAGCGCCGGCTGGGCGAGCGGGGTGAGGCCGAGGAGCTCACCGGTCTCCCGGCAGCGCGCCGACGGCGAGCAGTAGCGCAGTTCGGCGGCGGCGAGCCGGCACAGCACGGGGGCGGCGCGCTCGGCCTCGTGCCATCCGGCGGCGTCCAGCGGGCGGTCGTCGCCGAACCGGGTCGCGAGCAGCGCGGAGCTGCGGGCGGCGGCGAGGAGCTTGAGACGAACGTGCATTCGCCGATGGTAAGAGGCCCCGGCGCCGGGCGGCAGGGTTGCTCAGAAGTCGATGGGGCCGGGGTCCATCAGGCCGAGCGTCATCCACTGCTCCGGCGCCACCAGGCTCCGGAAGCCGATCTTCTCGTACACCCCGTGCGCGTCCTGGGTGGCGAGCGTGATCCGGGTCAGGCCGCAGGGCGTCAGATGCCCGGCTATGGCCTCCACCAGGGCGGTGCCCAGGCCCTTGCCGCGGTCGTCGCGGGCGACATAGACATCGCAGAGCCAGGCGAAGGTGGCGTGGTCGGTCACCACACGGGCGTACGCGGCCTGGCGGCCCGAACCGGACTCGTACAGGCCGAAGTTGAGCGAACCGGCGACGGCGCGGTCGTGCCGCTCGCGGGTGCGGCCCACGGCCCAGTACGCGTCGGTGGACAGCCAGTGGTGGACCAGGTCGCCGTCCAGGCGCGCGGGGTCGGTGGAGATCTCGTAGCCTTCGGGCCCGTCGAGCAGATGATCGGTCATGCGGGGAGGTTCGCAGAAGAGCGGGGGCGGCGTCGAACCGCCTGCCGCATCAAACGGGCCGGACCGGCCGGGGGCCCGGCCGCGCACCGGCCGCCGCGGGCCTCAGTCCACCCGGACCCCCAGCTCGTCACACGCCCTGCGCAGCCTGCGCACCCCTTCCGCGAGCTCCCCGGTCCCGGCCGCGGACACAAAGCTCAGCCGCGCATACGGGGCGGGCGGTTCGGCGGCGAAGTAGGGGCGGCCGCCGGCGATGGCGACGCCCGCGCGCAGCGCAGCGCCGGTCAGCGCGGCCTCGTCCGTACCGTCCGGGAAGCGCAGCCAGAAATGGTAGCCGCCGGGCGGTACGAACAGGCCGTCGCCGGCGAGCGCGGGCAGATACCGGTGCAGCGCGGCGAGCAGGACGTCCCGGCGGGCCGCCAGCTCGCCGGAGATCAGGCGGAGATGCCGGGACCAGGCCGGCGAGTTGACCAGTTCGACGGCGGCCTCCTGGAGCGGTCCGGGGACGAAGAAGCTGTCGACGACCTGGATGGCGCGCAGCCGGTCGAGGACCGGGCCGCGGGCGGCCAGGGCGCCCACCCGCAGGCTGGGCGAGGTGGCCTTGGTCAGGGAGCAGACATGGACGACGGTGCCGTCCCGGTCCTCGGCCATCAGGGTCGGCGGCAGGGCGGGCGCGCCGTCGTGCATCAGCCGCCGGGCGAAGTCGTCCTCGACCACGAACGCCCCGGCCGCGCGGGCCACCCGCAGCACCTCGCGCCGCCGCTCGGCGGCGAGCACCGCACCGGTCGGGTTCTGGAACAGCGGCTGGCACACGAACAGCCGGGCGCCGCTGGCCCGGAAGGCGTCGGCGAGCAGATCGGTGCGGACGCCGTCGGTGTCCGTCGGTACGGGCACCGGCCGCAGTCCCGAGGCGCGGGCGGCGGCGAGCATGCCCGGGTAGGTCGGGGATTCGACGAGCACCGGGGCGCCGGGGGCGGCGACCGCGCGCAGGGCGGTGGTCAGCGCGCTCTGGCCGCCGGCGGTGACCAGCACATCGCTGGTGGCGAGCGCGCCGCCGGGACCGCCGATCTCCCGCGCGAACCAGGTCCGCAGCTCCGTGATGCCTTCGACCGGCGGCCGCGCCCAGGCGCCCGGCCGCCGTCCGGCTCGGGCGAGCGCCCCGGCGAGGGCGCGCTGGGGCTGGAGATCCGGGTGCAGATAGCCGCCGTGGAGTTCGATGACGCCGGGGGCGGGTGTGGCGAGTGTGGCCAGGACGCCGGTGGCGTCGACGCTGCGCGGCACCTGGTCGCCGGCCGCTTCGGCGCTCAGGGCGATCTCCTGCCAGGAGGTGTCGGCGGGGCGCGGCGCCTCGGTGCGCGGTACCGCCCGGAAGGCGCCGGCGCCGGGCCGGGTGACGACGAGCCCCTCGGCGACGAGTTCGGCAAGGGCCCGGGAGACGGTCACCGGGCTCACCCGGTGCCGCTCGATCAGGGCCCGACTCGACGGCAGCTTCTCTCCTGGAGAGTAGCGGTCCATTTCCCTACGGAGGTTCGCGGCCAGCTCAGCGACACTGCTACGCTCATGCATGAGAGACAACGATAGCGCTATTGCAGCGGGTGGGATAGCGGTCGACACCGACACCGCTGCCGTTACGGTCACCACCGGCACCACCACCCGAGAGCGGCCCGCCGCGCCCCGCGCCACCACATCGACCCGCGGCGTCCTGCTCGCCGCGCTGGGCGTCGCCTCCTTCTCCCTGACGTTCCCCGCCACGGCCTGGGCCCTCGAGGGCATGCGCCCGTGGACGGTGGTGATGCTGCGCAGCGTGCTCGCGGCCGCGCTCGGCGGCGGCGCGCTGCTCGCCCTGCGGGTCCGCGTCCCCGAGCGGCGCCACTGGGCGGGCATCGCGGTCGTCGCGGGCGGTGTCGTCCTCGGCTTCCCGCTCCTGACGACCCTGGCCCTGCAGACCTCCACCACCTCGCACGCGGCCGTCGTGGTCGGCCTGCTGCCGCTGACCACCGCCGCCTACTCCGCCGTACGGACCGGGGCGCGGCCCTCGCGCACCTTCTGGACCGCCTCGCTGGCCGGCGCCGTCATCGTCATCGGCTTCGCGGTGCAGCAGAGCGGCGGGGCGCCCGACACCGGCGATCTGTTCCTGTTCGCGGCGCTGCTGGTGTGCGCGGCCGGGTACGCCGAGGGCGGCCGGCTGGCCCGTCATCTGCCCGGCTGGCAGGTGATCGGCTGGGCGCTGGTGCTGGCCCTGCCGGTCACGGCCACGGGCGCGGCCTTCGCGCTGTCCGCCGAGCCGCTGCGGCTTACCGGGCACGCGGTCGGCGGGCTGCTGTGGCTGGGGCTCGGCCCCTCGTTCCTGGGCATGGTCGTCTGGTATCGCGGAATGGCCGCGATCGGCGTCTCCCGGGCCAGCCAGCTGCAGCTCGCCCAGCCGCTGCTCACCCTGGTGTGGTCCGTCCTGCTGCTCGGCGAGCAGCTGCCGCCGGCCGCGCCCATCGCGGCGGTCGCCGTCCTGGTGTGTATCGCGGTCACCCAGCGGACCCGCGGCTGACGCACCGAAGCCGGCCGGCGCCTGCCGGGTGCGAGGACCCGGTCCGGACGTAAACTTGCGGCGATGGCATGTACCGCCGTCCGGGCCGTCAGCCGGCCCGCGATCAGGTAATCCGTCGGCCGTTCCACCGCCCGGCCAGTCCGCTGTCGGCCCCGCCGGGCGCACGGCCCCCCGAAGCGGGAGGACCTCTGATGCACGCAAGCAAGGGCGACCGGCTGGTGGTGCACGGCCGAACGGTCGGGCACGAAGACCACACCGTCGAGGTCGTCGAGGTACTGGGCACGAACGGCGAACCGCCCTACCGCGTCCGGGACGCCGCAGGGCACGAGACGATCATGGCGCCCGGCCCCGACTCCGTCGTACGGCACGGCAAGTCCACCGACATCACCGGCAGGTAGGAGACCACGGGCCGGCAGGACGTCACCGGCCGGGCAACCGTGACCACTACGGCCGCACCGCGCCGCCGTAGTGGTCCTGTACGACCCGGGCCAGCGCACCCGCGCGGTCCCTGACCACATCCCTCGCCGAGAAGTAGACATGCCCGCCGACCTGCGGATGGTCGCGGGCGAAGGCGAGATGGCGGGAGAGTTCGGCCGGGTCCTGCCAGGGGGCGTCCTGCGCCGGGTCGCCCGCGCGGTAGAGGGCCTCGCCGATGTAGAGGTCCACGCCGGTGCCGGCGACGGCCTGCGACCACCACGGCACGAGCTTGGCGTAGTCGGCGGCCGGGAAACCGATGTTCCAGTACACCTGCGGGACGATGTAGTCGACCCACCCCTCGCGCACCCAGCGGCGGGTATCGGCGTACAGCGTGTCGTAGGCCTGCAGCCCGCGGGTGTCGGAGCCCGACGAGTCGGTGTCCTTGTTGCGCCAGATGGCCGACGGGCTGACGCCGAACCGCACCGGCCGCCCCACGGCGGCGACCTTCTGCTTCATCTCCCGCACCAGCCGGTCGACATTGTCCCGCCGCCAGCTGGCCAGGTCCGCGAAGCCCGCACCGTGCTGCTCGAAGGCCGCGTCGTCCTCGAACCGCCGGCCCTCGGCCGGATACGGATAGAAGTAGTCGTCGAAGTGCACTCCGTCGACGGGATAGCGGCGCACCGCATCCAGCATCGCCTCCTGGACGAAGGCGCGGACCTCGGGCAGGCCGGGGTTGTAGTAGAGCTTGCCGGCGTACGGCAGCACCCAGTCCGGGTGCCGGCGCGCGGGATGGCCGGGCACCAGCCGGCCGGGGTCGGTGTGGTGGGCGACCCGGTACGGGTTGAACCAGGCGTGCAGTTCGAGATCGCGCCGGTGTGCCTCGGTGACCGCGAAGCCGAGCGGGTCCCAGCCGGGGTCCTTGCCCTGGGTGCCGGTCAGATACTGCGACCAGGGTTCGTGCGGCGAGGGCCACAGCGCGTCGGCGGTCGGCCGCACCTGGAAGAACACCGTGTTCAGGCGGCGTTCGACGGCCGCGTCGAAGAGGTTCAGCAGTTGGCGCTGCTGCTCGGCGGGCGGCTGTCCCGGCTTCATGGGCCAGTCGAGGTTGGCGACGGTGGCCAGCCACATGCCCCGCACCCCGGAGCGTCGCGCACCGTCCGCCGCGCTCGCGTCCGCCGTCCCGGCCCCCTCGGCGAGCAGCGACGACGCCACGCCCAGCATGCCCGCCGTGAATCCCCGTCGTGTGATCCGTCTCATGATCCCTCTCATGACTCCGCAAGTGAAAAGCAGAGAATTATCCGGTTCATCCCTTCCTGAGGGCTCAGGATGCCCGCCCCGGCGCCCGTAACACAGCACGGCGCGGAGTAACGTCGGGGCCGAGGCGGGCGTCGGACCCTTACGGCGTACCGCAGGGTCCTGAAGATCAGCGAAAGGCACGAGGTGACGGACACTTTCACCGACATCGCACGCGTCGGAGTAGTCGGCTGCGGCCAGATGGGCGCCGGCATCGCCGAGGTCTGCGCCCGCGCCGGACTGGACGTGATGGTCGCCGAGACCACCGGCGAGGCCCTGGAGCTGGGCCGCACCCGCTTGACCAACTCGCTCACCAAGGCCGCCGAACGCGGCAAGATGACCGTGGCGGAACGCGATGCGACGCTCGGCCGGCTGAATTTCACCACCGATCTCGGGGAGTTCGCCGACCGCGACCTCGTCATCGAGGCCGTGGTGGAGAACGAGCAGGTCAAGACCGAGATCTTCCAGGTCCTCGACCAGGTGGTCACGCGTCCGGACGCGATCCTGGCGTCCAACACCTCCTCGATCCCCCTGGTGAAGCTGGCGGTCGCCACCTCCCGCCCCGACCAGGTCATCGGCATCCACTTCTTCAACCCGGCCCCGGTGCAGAAGCTGGTGGAGCTGATCCCCGCGCTGACCACCGCCGACGAGACCATCAAGCGCTCCGAGGCGCTGGTGGAGAACGTGCTGGGCAAGCACGCGATCCGCGCCCAGGACCGCTCCGGCTTCGTCGTCAACGCGCTGCTGATCCCGTATCTGCTCTCCGCGATCCGGATGTTCGAGTCGGGCATCGCCAGCCGCGAGGACATCGACAACGGCATGGAGCTGGGCTGCGCCCACCCGATGGGCCCGCTCAAGCTGTCCGACCTGATCGGCCTGGACACCGTGGCCTCGGTCGCCGCCTCGATGTACGAGGAGTACAAGGAGCCGCTGTACGCCGCTCCGCCGCTGCTCGCGCGGATGGTGGACGCGGGGCGGTTGGGGCGGAAGTCCGGGTC
This sequence comes from Streptomyces chattanoogensis, assembly GCF_001294335.1. Lineage (GTDB taxonomy): Bacteria > Actinomycetota > Actinomycetes > Streptomycetales > Streptomycetaceae > Streptomyces > Streptomyces chattanoogensis. Next base: position 14,214 of record NZ_LGKG01000057.1, on the reverse strand, counting down.
GGGGTTCTACTCGTACTAGCGAGTGCGGCGGCGCCGCCAAGTGGCGCCGTTCAAGGGAGAGTTCACCCTTGAACGGCGCCGCGGTCGCGGCGGCGTCGCCCGCGCTTCGGGCCGGTCGAGGGCGGTCCCGGATACCCCGTCCCGTGGGCGGCACCGGCGTTCACCCGCACCTCGCGGCACCGCCCGCCCGCCGCTCGGGGCGTGTGGGGGCAGGAGCCGGGGCGGGGACCCGCGGCCGGTCGTTGCACAGCATGAGCAGTGCCACGTCATCGGTCAGCCGCCCGCCGGAATGCCGCAGCAGGGCCTGCCGTACGCCCTCGACCACCCCGGCCGGCGAACGGCCGGCCGTCCCGGCGGACCGGCCCAGCTCCCGCACCAGGGGAAAGAACTCCCCCGCGGCGTCCCGGGTATCGGCCGCGCCGTCGGTGTGCAGAAACAGCCCCTCGCCGGGCCCCAGCCGCCCGCACCCCACCGCGGGAAGCTCGCCGGGCAGCGGGAAGAGCCCCAGGGGCGGCATCGGCTCGGCCGGTGCGAGCGGGGTGACCTGCCGGGAGGCGATGGCGTACGGCCAGGGGTGCCCGCAGTTCAGCGCCGTGACGGTGCCGTCCTCGGCGATCTCCATCAGCAGGAGCGTCACGAACTCCTCCGCCACCGGGCCCGCCGGCTGCCCGTCGCGCACCCGCTCGCGCAGATGCCGCTGGTGCGTCCGCTCCAGCCGCCGCAGCACACCGCCCAGTTCGGGCTCGTCATAGGCCGCCTCGCGAAAGCTGCCGAGCATCGCCGCGACGGTGCCGATCGCCTCCAGGCCGTGCCCGCGGACGTCCCCGATCACCGCCCGTACGCCGTACCGGGTCCCCACCACCTCGTAGAGATCCCCGCCGACGACGGCCCCCTCGCTCGCGGAGAGATGCCCCGCGGCCAGCGCCATTCCGTCGATACGGGACGGCAGCGGGCGCAGCAGCACCCGCTGCGCCGCGGCGGCGACCTCCCTGCTGCGCACCAGATCCCGCAGCAGGCGCCGGCGCCGGCCGGCCGTCAGATAGCTGGCGCAGATCACCGCGAAAACCGCCCCGCAGGTCGTGGCCCGGGCACCGAGCCCGGCCGCCGGCTCCACCACGCCGAACGGCAGCAGCGCCAGCAGGGCGCACAGCCCGCCGAGCAGCACACACTGCCGGCGGCCGGTGCCTGCGCAGGCGATGGCGGGCGCCGCGGCGAGCAGCTGGAGCAGCTGGCCGCCGGTCGGGCGGCACAGCTCCCAGACCACCACACCCAGGACCCACACACCGGGCAGCACAAGGAGAAAAGCCCTCCGGGCACGCGCCGTGCCCCCATGTGCGCCACCGCTCACCCAGGCTCGGAACATGCCGGCGGTCCCCCTAGCTCGACCGCACCGATTCTCACGACGTCGCCCGCCCGATTCGGTGACGATGCGTGCGATATCACCCGATGGAGTGATGAGCGGAGGGCTCTGCGGAATTACGGCCGCAGCACCCACAGATGCCGGTCGCCCGTACCGGGGCGGCAACGGAAGGCGGTCCACTCATGGTGGTCCACTCCGTGAGATCCCTCGGCCCGGCAGCCGTCATCTGTCCAGTAGTCGTCGAAGAACTCCCAGCCGGACGCGACGGGACCACCGGGTCCGGCCGGTGCGTCGGCAGCCGGTACGGCCTGTGCCGACGCCGTGATGCCGAGGGCGAGCGCCGCCGATGCCCCCGCGACGACCACCCGCACGGTCTTGCTCACCCCGGGCCTTCCCCCGAGCTTTCGCATGGACTTTCCCCCGAACACTGTGACCCCCCGGAACAGCGGAATGACATCTGCCGCATGCATCGAAATTCAGCGCGGCCCCACGGTCAAGGACCGGCATCCCGGTTGACCGGGGAATCGGCCATTCCGTGACTGCCCAGGACAATGGACGCCGCCGGACCTCCCCCGTCCGGCGGCGAAAAGGGGTGAGGGCGCGGACGGCTCACCGCCGTCCGCGCCCTCATCCGTCACTCGCTAGCCGCGCAGCGCCGCTCCCGTGCGCTCCACGGCCGCCGCGACCGCCGCATCGCGGGCCGCGGAGGCCTCCTCGGCGGTCAGCGTGCGGTCCTCGGCGCGGAAGCGCAGCGCGTAGGCGAGGGACTTCTTGCCCGCGCCCAGCTGCTCACCGGTGAAGACATCGAACAGCCGCAGCGATTCGAGGAGTTCGCCGGCGCCGTCGCGCAGCGCGGACTCGACATCCGCCGACGGGACGCTGTCGTCCACGATCAGCGCCACGTCCTGGGTCGCCACCGGGAAGGCCGAGACCTTCGGGGCGCGCCGCGGTCCGGCGGCGGCCCGCTCGATGCGGTCCAGGTCGATCTCCATCGCGCAGGTGCGCTCCGGCAGGGCCAGGGTCTTGATGACCCGCGGGTGCAGCTCACCGGCGTTGCCGACGAGGATCTCCTCGCCGTCGGCCAGGGCGAGCAGCGCCGCGCAGCGGCCCGGGTGGAACGGGGCGTGCTGGTCCTGACGGACGATCAGCTCGACCCCCGCCTCGCGGGCGACGATACGGCCCGCCTCGATGGCGTCCGCCCAGATGGCGGGGCGTCCCGCGCCCCACCAGCCGGCCTGCTCACGGCCCCCGGCGAGCACCACGGCGGCGCGCCGCGGCTGCTGCGGCAGGGAGGCGTCCAGCGCGGCGATGTCGTCGTCGCTGGGCCGGCGGTCGACGACCAGACGGCTGGCCGGCTTCTCGTCGCCGGTGGCCCGGAAGACCGGTCCGGTCTCGAAGAGTGCCAGATCGTGCGTGCCGCGGCCGTGGTTGCGCCGCAGGGCGTTGAGCAGACCCGGGATCAGCGTCGTACGGAGGTCGGGCTCCTCGTCCGAGAGCGGGTTGAGGAGGGTGACCGCCGCGCGGCGCGGGTCGTCCGGCTCGATGCCGAGCTGGTCGAGGACGTGCGAGCCGGTGAAGGGGTAGTTCAGCGTCTCGACATAGCCCGCACCGGCCAGCGCGCGGCCGACCCGGCGATGCAGCCGCTGACGCTCCGTCAGGCCACGGCCGGCCGGCGGCAGCGGCAGCGTGGAGGGCAGGTTCTCGTAGCCCTCCAGCCGGATGACCTCTTCGGCCAGGTCGTTCGGGTCGCTGAGGTCCGGCCGCCAGGACGGCACGGTGACGACCAGCTCGTCCTGCCCGTAGACATCGCAGCCGACCTGCTGGAGGCGGCGGACGACGGTCTCCCGGCCGTAGGTGAGACCGGCGACCTTGTCCGGGTGGTCGGCGGGGATGCTGATCGTGCGCGGTCCGCGGGGCGAGACGATCTCGGTGACGCCGTCCTCGGCGGTGCCGCCGCCGAGGCCCACCAGCAGATCGACGGTGCGCTGCGCCGCGGCGGACGCGGCCTCCGGGTCGACGCCGCGCTCGAAGCGCTTGGCCGCCTCGGAGGACAGCTTGTGCCGGCGGGCGGTACGGGCGATGGCGATCGCGTCGAAGTGGGCGGCCTCCACCACGATGTCGGTGGTGCCGCGCAGCTGACCGGTCTCCGGGTCCGCGACCGCACCCGCGATCTCGGTGTTGGCGCCGCCCATGACACCCGCGAGGCCGATGGGGCCGCGGTTGTCGGTGATGACCAGGTCCTCGGCGTCCAGCACCCGCTTGGCGCCGTCCAGGGTGGTCAGCTTCTCGCCGGCCGTGGCACGGCGGACGCCGATCGGACCGTCCACCGTGGCGCGGTCGTAGGCGTGCAGCGGCTGGCCGATCTCGAGCATCACGTAGTTGGTGATGTCGACGGGCAGCGAGATCGGGCGCATACCGGCCTTCTGGAGGCGTCGCTGCAGCCAGATCGGGGAACGCGCCTCGGGGTTGAGGCCGGTCACCGTACGGGCGGTGAAGCGGTCGCAGCCGATGGGGTCCTGGACCTTCACCGGGTAGCCGCCGGCGTTCGGCGGCGGCACGTCCAGCAGCGCCGGGTCGCGCAGCGGCAGCCCGTAGGCGGTGGCGGCCTCGCGGGCCACCCCGCGCAGCGACAGGCAGTATCCGCGGTCCGGGGTGACGGCGATGTCCAGCACCTCGTCGACGAGTTCCAGCAGCTGGATCGCGTCGGTGCCCACCGCGGTCTCCGGCGGCAGCACGATGATGCCGCCCGAGCCGTCGTCGCCCATGCCCAGCTCGTCGCCGGAGCAGATCATGCCGTGTGACGTGCGGCCGTACGTCTTGCGCGCGGCGATCTTGAAGTCACCGGGCAGCACGGCGCCGGGGAGGACCACCACGACCTTGTCGCCGACCGCGAAGTTCCGCGCGCCGCAGACGATTTCCTGGATCTGGCGGCCCGTGTCGTTGCCCGCCGCGTCAGCGGCTGATGTCGCAGGGCCGACGTCGACGGTGCAGAAGCGGATCGGCTTCTTGAAGCCCTCCAGCTCCTCGATGGTCAGCACCTGGCCGACGACCAGCGGGCCCTTGAGGCCCTCGCCGAGGCGCTCGACGGTCTCGACCTCGAGGCCGACGGCAATCAGCTTGGCCTGTACGTCACGGCCGGTCTCCGTCGCCGGCAGGTCGACGTACTCCCGCAGCCAAGAAAGCGGGACCCGCATCAGATCTCCATCCCGAACGGCCGGGTGAACCGGACGTCGCCTTCGAACATGTCACGCATGTCTTCCACGTTGTGCCGGAACATCAGCATCCGGTCGATGCCGAACCCGAACGCGAACCCGCTGTACTTCTCGGGGTCGACGCCACAGGCGATGAGCACCTTGGGGTTGACCATGCCGCAGCCGCCGAGCTCGATCCAGCCTTCGCTGGAGCAGGTGCGGCAGGGCCGGTCGGGGTTGCCCACGGACTCGCCACGGCAGACGTAGCAGACCATGTCCATCTCGGCGGACGGCTCGGTGAACGGGAAGTAGTTCGGCCGCAGCCGGGTCTTCATGTCCGGGCCGAACAGCGCCCGGACCATGTGGTCGAGGGTGCCCTTGAGGTCGGCCATGGTCAGGCCCTCGTCGACGGCGAGCAGCTCGATCTGGTGGAAGACCGGGGAGTGCGTCGCGTCCAGCTCGTCGGTGCGGTAGACCCGCCCCGGGCAGACGACGTAGACCGGCGGCTCGCGGTCGACGAGCGTACGGGCCTGCACCGGCGAGGTGTGCGTGCGCAGCACGACGCCGGACTCATCGCCCTTCTTGCCGTTGCCCTGGACGAAGAAGGTGTCCTGCATCTGGCGCGCCGGGTGGTCCGGCAGGAAGTTCAGGGCGTCGAAGTTGAACCACTCCGCCTCGACCTCGGGGCCCTCGGCGACCTCGTAGCCCATCGCGACGAACACGTCGGCGACCCGCTCCATGAAGGTGGTCAGCGGGTGCCGGGCGCCGGCCGGGGTGCGGTCGTAGGGCAGCGTGACATCCACCGCCTCCTCGACGAGGACACGGGCGTCGCGCTCGGCCTCCAGCTCCTCCTGGCGGGCCTTGAGCGCCTGGTTGACCCGGCCGCGGGCCTGGCCCACGCGCTTGCCGGCGTCCGCCTTGGCGTGCGGGGGCAGCGCGCCGATCTCGCGGTTGGCGAGGGCGAGCGGCGAGCGGTCGCCGGTGTGGGCGATCTTCACCTCGCGCAGCGCCTCCAGAGAGTCCGCGGCGGCGACGGCGGCCAGCGCCTCGTCCAGCCGGGCGGCGATCTCTTCCGGTTTCAGGGCTTCGACCTCGACAGGGTCGTACGACTTATTGGGTGCGGACATCTCTTCCCGTGCTTCCGGTGGACTGGCTTGGCTTGGCTCGCGTCGCCTCGGCTCGCCCGCGATGCTGGTGCGCCAAAGGTGCCAAAGGTCAAGTCTAAGGGGGACGGCCGACGCGGCAGGTCCGAGCCCCTTCGGGGCGCCCGCCGCGAGGTCTCTCAGGCCATAAATGCCGGAGCCGCGACGGGCAGGCTAAATCGGAACTGCGCACCGCCGGCCGGCGCCCGGCCGACCGTGATCGCCCCGCCGTGCGCCTCGACGATGCCCTTGACGATATAGAGGCCCAGGCCCGTGCCGCCGCGCTTGCTGCCCCGCCAGAAGCGGGTGAAGACGCGGCTCATCGACTCCTCGGGGATGCCGGGGCCCTCGTCGCTCACGGTGACGGTCGTCCCCTCTGCGCTGGTCGCCTCTGTGCCGGTCATGTCCGTTGCCGGACCGACCTCAATGGTGACCGTTCCCTCGCCGTGCCGCACCGCATTTTCCAGCAGGTTGCCCAGCACCTGGTCCACCTTGTCCGGGTCCGCCCACAGATCGGGCAGCGGCTCCAGCATCCGGATCAGAAAGCGGTCGGGCCGCTGGCCGGCGGTGGTCTGCGCCTGTACGTGCCGGCGCACCGCGGCGATCATGTCGACCCGCTGGCGGCGCACCTCCAGCCGCCCCGAGTCGATCCGGGAGATGTCCAGCAGCTCGGCGATCAGCCGGGTGACACGGTTGGCGTCGGCGTCCACCGTCTCCAGCATCAGCCGCTTCTGGTCGTCGGTGAAGCGTTCCCACTTCTGGAGGAGGGTGGCGGTGAAGCCCTTGACGGAGGTCAGCGGCGAGCGCAGTTCATGGGCGACGGTGGCGATCAGCTCGGCATGGCTGAGCTCCGTACGCCGCCGGGCCTCGGTGCCGCGCAGTGCGATCACCAGCCGCTCCACGGGGCCGGTGGGGCGGCTGCGGACGTAACGGGCGGAGACCAGCACCTCACGGCCGCCGAGCAGCAGATTGCGCTCGGGCTGGCCGCGGCGGATGGCGAGCCCGCCGTACGGGGCGGTGAGCTGCCACCAGGCTCGGCCCTCGAGGTCCTGCAGCGGCAGGGCGTCTTCCAGGGGGCGGCCGAGGGCGTCCCGGGGGGCGATGCCGGTGATCCGGGCGGCCGCGGCGTTGAAGGCGGTCACCCGGCCGGTTGCGTCGGCGACCACGAGGCCGTCGGGCAGGTCGTCGGGATCGAGGCCGGCGCCCACTGGCCGGCCGTCGGCGGCGGGCGACGGTGCGCTGTCAGCTGTGACGGTGATGCCGGAAGTCCTCACACTCATCCCCGTTACCCCCTTCCGGGCCCCCGAGCACGCCACACTACTAGCTCGGGTCCGCTGTGCCAGGAGATCCGCCCCAGACCCCTCAGGCGGGTGATGCGGCGCGGCATCCGCCCGCCGCGCGCTGGGCGCGGGCGGAGGCGTAGAGGCAGACCGCGGCGGCCGTGGCGAGGTTGAGGCTCTCGGCCCTGCCGTGGATGGGGACCCGTACGACGGCGTCCGCCAGAGCCCGGGTCTCCTCCGGAAGGCCCCAGGCCTCGTTGCCGAAGACCCACGCGGTGGGGCCGCCCATGGAACCGGCGTCCAGCTCCCCGTCCAGGTCCCGGTCGCCCGCGCCGTCGGCGGCCAGGATCCGCACCCCGGCACCCTTGAGCCCGTCCACCACCCGCTCGATGGGCACCCCGACCGCGACCGGGAGATGGAAGAGCGAACCGACCGAGGCCCGGACGGACTTGGGGTTGTACAGGTCCACGGAGGCGTCGGTCAGCACCACGGCGTCGGCGCCCGCGGCGTCCGCGCAGCGCAGCACCGTACCGGCGTTGCCGGGGTCACGGACGTGGGCGAGCACCGCGACCAGCTGCGGGCGGGCGGCGAGGATGTCCTCGAACGGCGAGTCGAGGAACCGGCAGACGCCGAGCAGGCCCTGCGGGGTGACGGTCTGGGAGATCTCGGCGACGGTCCGGTCGTCGGCGAAGTGCACCCGGACGCCGGCCGCGCGGGCCGCCTCGACGATCTCGGCGTGCCGCTCGGCGGCCTCGACGGTGGCGAACAGCTCGATGAGCGTGGGCGTCCCGTCCGTGCGGTGCGCGATGGCTTCCCGTACGGCCTGCGGCCCCTCGGCGATGAACCGGCGCTCCTTGCCGCGGAAGGCGCGGCGGGCCAGCCGCCGGGCGGCGGAGACACGCGGGGAACGCGGGGAGATCAGCTCGGGGGTGCCCATGGGCGGCGGCTCGCTTCTGTTGTTTCGGTGCGTGGTGGACCGCGGTCCGGAAAAGCTACGGACCCGCAGGCCGGGGCCTGCGGGTCCGTATCACGTCGTCAGGCTGGGGTTCAGGCAGCCTTCGGGGCGTTGACGTCGCTCGGCAGCGCCTTCTGGGCGGCCTCGACGAGCGCGGCGAACGCGTTGGCGTCCGTGACCGCGAGGTCGGCCAGGATCTTGCGGTCCACCTCGATGTTGGCGGCCTTGAGACCCTGGATGAAGCGGTTGTAGGTCATGCCGTTGGCGCGGGCAGCGGCGTTGATGCGCTGGATCCACAGCTGACGGAAGTCGCCCTTGCGCTTCTTGCGGTCGTTGTAGTTGTAGACGAAAGAGTGGGTGACCTGCTCCTTCGCCTTGCGGTACAGGCGCGAGCGCTGGCCGCGGTAACCGCTGGCCTGCTCGAGGATCGCCCGGCGCTTCTTGTGGGCGTTGACTGCCCGCTTGACGCGTGCCACTTGTTAACTCCTTGTAGCGGGGCCGCGGTTGTCGTCACGCGGCCCGGTTCGATTGGGTCCCGGTCCTGGTCCTGCGCGCTCCGGCCGTCGGCGGAGCGCCCGGACTCACTTGCCGAGAAGCTTCTTGATCTTCGCGGCGTCGCCCGGGGCCATCTCGGCGTTGCCGGTGAGGCGACGCGTCACGCGGGACGACTTGTGCTCGAGCAGGTGGCGCTTGCCTGCGCGCTCGCGCAGCACCTTGCCGGAGCCAGTGACCTTGAACCGCTTGCTGGCACCGCTGTGCGTCTTGTTCTTCGGCATGCGCCGTACTCTCCTCGTCAGTGGCGCCCCCACCGGCACGGACCGGCCCGCGGGAGCGTCAGATGTAATCGGTTGTGTCCGGGGCGGGTGCCCCGGCATGCATCCGGGGCGCACGCCCGCGAATCACGCCTCGGCGGGTTCCCCGGCGGGCTCCTCCACGGACTGCTCCGCGGGAACTCCACCCTGGCGCTCCGCCTTGCGGGCGGCCTGCGCCTCGCGGGCTTCGGCCATCGCCTCGGTCTTCTTCTTGTGCGGACCGAGGACCATGATCATGTTCCGGCCGTCCTGCTTGGGGTTCGACTCGATGAAGCCGAGCTCCTGGACGTCCTCCGCGAGCCGCTGCAGCAGTCGGAAGCCCAGCTCGGGGCGGGACTGCTCGCGACCACGGAACATGATCGTGATCTTGACCTTGTCACCCTGCTTGAGGAACCGGACGACGTGACCCTTCTTGGTGTCGTAGTCGTGCGGGTCGATCTTCGGCCGGAGCTTCATCTCCTTGATGACCGTGTGCGCCTGGTTCTTGCGCGCCTCACGGGCCTTCATGGCCGACTCGTACTTGAACTTTCCGTAGTCCATGAGCTTGCAGACCGGCGGACGGGCGTTCGCCGCCACCTCGACCAGGTCGAGGTCGTACTCCTGCGCAAGCTCCAGGGCCTTAGCAAGCGGCACAATGCCGACCTGCTCGCCACTGGGACCGACGAGTCGCACCTCAGGGACGCGAATCCGGTCGTTGATGCGGGGCTCGGCGCTGATGGATCCTCCTCGGTAGCACCACGCGACGGCCTGGCGGACTGCCGCGTAACGTCTGTTTCGGTGTGACCAACCGCGCCGGTACATGCAAAACGCCCCGGACGGGACACAGGCGGGGCTCCGGAACTGAACCAGGAGCACCGCCGCGAAATCTCCGCGGGGCGCAGCCGGACCATTGACCCGCCGACCTGAGGTCGGTTCGGGTGGGAGATCGGAGCCTCCACTTGTGGGCCGGTCACCTGGGTGTCCGGCCGGTCGTCAACCCAGAATACACGAGTCAAGGGGCAGTCCCCACTCCTGTGCCCGCCTCCGGTGCGGCCGGTACGGGCCCGCGCGCATACGGGCACTCCCGGGCGCGGCGTCCGCGGACGCGGGCCCTAGTCTTGAGCGGACCCCTCAGCAGGAAGTGAAGCACCAGGACATGAGCGACCAGACCCCGCAGCAGCCCGACCCCGCGGACGCGGCCGGCGCGCCCGGCGCACCGGGTCCCGACTTCGAGGACATGACCCGTGACATCGCAGAGGTGCCGGCGGTCGAGGTGATCACCACGGTCGCGGTGCATCTGATGAGCTCGGCGGCGGTCAACCTCGGCCTCGCCGAGGGCGGCGAGGCCCACAAGGACCTGGACGAGGCGCGCAAGCTCATCCACGCGCTGGCGGGGCTGGTCACGGCCAGCGCCACCGAGATCGGCTCCTACCACGCGGCGCCGCTGCGGGACGGGCTCAAGTCGCTGCAGCTGGCCTTCCGGGAGGCCTCGGTCGTGCCGGACGAGCCGGGGCAGGGGCCCGGGGAGAAGTTCACCGGGCCGGTGTACGGCTAGCGCCTGCACTCACCGCGCACCGACGAGCCCCGGCCGCTGCGGCCGGGGCTCGTTGTCCGTTCCGGCTCGCCGTCCGTTCCGGTGGGGCCGGACCCGTTTCCCGTGGGCTCAGACCCGTTCGCCGGGCTTGGGCTCGCCGGGCTCCGCCTCGTCCGCGATCAGCCGCGGTTCGTGCGGCGGGTGGGTGACCTGGTGCACCACAGCGGCCAGCGCGCCGCCGATCAGCGGGGCGACGATGAACAGCCACAGCTGGGTGATGGCGCCGCCGCCCGCGAACAGGGCCGGGCCGATGCTGCGCGCCGGGTTCACCGAGGTGCCGTCCAGGGGGATGCCGATGAGGTGGACGGTGCCCAGCGCCAAGCCGATCGCCAGACCGCCGAATCCGAGCACGGCCACCCGGTGCGTGACCGAGAGCACCACGAAGACGAACAGGAACGTCATCACGATCTCGGCGACGAACGCGCCGCCCAGGTTGAGGTGCACCGCCGAGCGGTCGCCCCAGCCGTTGGTGCCGAAGGCGTCGTGCGTCCTGAGCCCCGGCACCTGTTTGGCGACCAGGAAGAGCAGGGCGGCGCCGACGATGGCACCGAGCACCTGGGCGATCCAGTACTCGACCGCCGTACGGACGGTGATCCGGCGGGCCAGCAGCAGGCCGAGCGTCACGGCGGGGTTGATGTGGCAACCCGAGATCGGGCCGAACGCGTAGGCCAGCGCCAGCATGGTGAAGGCAAAGGCCAGCGAGATGCCGAAGGTGCCGATGTATTCGCCCGCCAGCACGGCCGCGCCGACGGCGAAGAACACCAGGAGCAGCGTGCCGAGGAATTCGGCTATGACGGTGCGGGTCTCCGTGGTCTCCATGGGCTCTCCTCCCGTGGATCTGAGCTCTGCGATCTTGAGCTCTTCTCATAGTGAGGCCGGAGGGGCCGGTGCGCCTGCTGGAGAGGGTGCGCGGTGCGGTGCCGCGGGCGGTCAGCGGCGGTAGAGCGGGGCCTTCGCGCGCTCCGCCCCCGGGGGAAGAAGTGCCAGGTCAAGGCCGTGGACCAGGCGCTCGCGCAGGACCTCGTCGGTGGCCAGCGACCGGGCCAGGCGCTGGACCGCCTCGGCGGGGGCGGCGTCCGGGGCCAGGCCGACGGCGAGGGTCGCGTCGGTCTCGTCGGACGGTACGAGATGGGCGACCAGGACGGCCGGCTCGGCGGCCAGGAGGGTGCGCAGGGCGTCGGTGACGGCGGGGTCGGCCAGCGGGTCGGCGGTGTCGCGGCCCTCGGCCAGGGCCCGCAGGGCGGCGCCGGTGAGCTGGTAGGTGACCGGTCCCGCGAGGTCGACCACGACGGTGTCGGCCTTCTCGTGGGCGGCGGCCAGCAGGGCCTGCCGCATCGGCACGGCCACCGGGCGGGCATCGGCGCGCCAGCGCTGGAGGGTGTCCATGGAGGTGAAGGCGGGGAGGGCGCGGCGGCCGTCGGGTGCCGTGAGGGTGGGGACGGCCATATCGCTGGTCTTCTCGCGCCGGAGCCCGTCCGGGCCGGTCTCGACCTCGCCGAGCACGGCTACCACCGGCACCAGGACGCGTGCGCCGGCCAGGGCCGACAACAGCCGGGGCTCTGTGGTGCGGTCGCTGTCGTAGGCCGCCAGCGCTGCGGCAAGGGCCGGATCTGCGGAGCCGTCGTCGTTCGAGAAGCCTGGGTCGGGGATGTTTTTCTGCACGCTGGTGAGCGTATCGGCTGGGGTTTTTGTTGCCGCTGCGCGGGGCTGTTGCCCCGCGACACCGGGCCTACGGGCGGCTTCGCCGGATGACGGCGCCGGCGGCCAGCAGGAGGACGCCGGCGGCGGCCGCCGTCCACGGGAGCCAGTCGGTGGGCTCCGCGGCGTCCGGTTCGGGGGTGGGGCCCGGGCCGAAGTAGCGGCGGGAGTAGGCGGCGGGGGCCGGCTTCTGCGGGGCGGGCTCGAGGGTGGCGGCGCGTTCGAGGGCGGCCGCGGCGTCCGCCAGGCCGGCGCCGAAGTCGTCGTTGCGGCCGCCCTGGGGAGTGTCCTGGGCGGTGGCGGCGAGGAGCTGCTTGATCTGGGCGGGGCTCAGGCGGGGGTGTTCGGCGCGGATCAGGGCGATGGTGCCGGAGACCAGGGCGGCGGCGGGGCTGGTGCCCTTGCCGTTGTAGTAGGAGCGGTCCGGGTTGGACATGATGATCTCGTCGCCGGGTGCGCAGACCGTGGCGTACCAGTGGCGGGTGGAGAACTCGCCCCGCTCGTGCTGCTGGTTGATGGCGGTGACCGCGATGACGCCCGGATAGGCGGCGGGGTAGGAGACATGGTCGCCCTTTTCGCCGCCGTTGCCCGCGGAGGCGACCACGGGGATGCCCTTGCCGAGGGCGTACTGGATGGCGGCGTCCTCGCGGGGCTCGGGGTGGGCGGTCTCGCTGTCGTCGCCGAGGGACATGTTGATGACGTCGGCGCCGTGGTCGGCGGCCCAGCGGATGCCGTCGGCGAGGGCGCCGGCCTTCTCGGTGCGGGCCCGTTCGCGCTGGGGATCGCCGTCCTCGAGGATCACGCGGACGGGGAGGATCCTGGCCTCGGGGGCGATGCCGAGGACCCCGTCCTGGCGGCCGGCACCATGGCCGTGACCGGCGATGACGCTGGCCATGCCGGTGCCGTGGTCGGCCCAGGCCTGGTCGCCGGGCCCGGCGCCGAAGCCGACCAGGTCCTTCTCCGGGAGCACCTGGCCCTTGAGGTCGGGCTGGGTGGCGTCCACGCCGGTGTCCAGGACGGCGACGGTGATCCCCGCGCCCTTGGTCGTCTGCCAGGCCTGCTGGGCGTGCATCGCCTGCAGGGCCCACTCCTGCGCGCGGATGGTGTCGGCCCGTGCGGGGAGGGACGGCAGGACGGCCAAGGCGGTGGCGGCGAGGGCGGTGGCGGCGCCGCGGAGCAGGGTCGTACGGCTCACGGCTCCTCCGTGTTCTGGCCGGGGATCCCCGCCGCCTTGCGGAAGACGGTCTCGGTGCGGTCGGCGAGGGCCTTCGCGTCGTGGCCGAGGCCGGACTCGGCAGGGGCGGTGGTGGTGCCGGGGCGGACCGCGGCCTCGGCGGGCTGCGGTCCGGTGACGGCGCGGCCGTCGGCGAAGCCGGAGACCGCGTAGACGACGACCGGGATGTCGGTGAGGATCCGGAGGGTCCAGCTGGCCCGCTGGGCGGGGCCGAAGCCGGCGGCCGGGGTGCCCTTGGGGGCGTACGGCAGCGGCATCATCGTGGTGCGGGCGCTGAGGTTCCTGGTGCTGAAGCGGGAGTTGAGCGCCAGCATGCCCTTCGCGTCGGTCTTGGTGGTCACCGCGCCGACGGTGATGACGCTGGAGCGGGTGGCGTCGACGTACGTGGCGCGCAGCAGGCGGGTGCAGCCCGCCGGGGCGAGCGCCGTGGCCAGGCCCGGGTCGAGGGCCTTGGCGCAGGTGCTGTCGGGGGCGACGGCGATCCGGGTCCAGCGCCGGTCGGAGCCGCCGGGGCCGACGCCCAGGCCGTCGACGGTGCGCGGGAAGAGGGTGTCGACGGGCGTCCGGTGCCAGACGTCGCGGCCCTTGGCGAAGCTGTCCGCGGCGGTGGGGGGTGCGTCGGGGCCGCCGGTGAGCCAGCTTCCGGCCGCCGCGCCGCCGAGGAGGCCGATGCCGAGGACGAGGCAGGCGGCGGTGGCGAGGCGGTGCCGTCGGGAGCGGCGCGGCCGGGGGGCGCGGGGGGCGGCGGTACCCGGGTACGGTCCGGCCCCCGGGCCGACTGCCTGTGCGGGACGGGGAGTCGGCGGGGCTGCGGGGGTGCTGCCGGCCGTGCGGCCGCGGTCGGCGTTCCAGAGTTTCTCGCTGTTGGCGAGGTGGAAGGCGGCGGTGTCGCGGAAGGAGGCGGGCTGCCTGGGCGGCGGCGGGGCCGCCGGCCGTGGGGGCGCCGCCGGGCGGGGCGGGGCTGTGGGG
>NZ_LGKG01000056.1 GCF_001294335.1 Streptomyces chattanoogensis | reverse complement strand
GTCACTGCTGCGCCTCGGGGTCGAGGTGATCGACCTCTACTACCTGCACCGTCCGCCGCAGAACGCCGAGATCGAGGAGACCGTGGGAGCCATGGCCGACCTCGTGAAGGAGGGTAAGATCCGCCACCTCGGGCTCTCCGAGGTCGATGGCGACCTACTGCGCCGCGCCCACGCCGTCCACCCGATCACAGCGGTTCAGAGCCAGTACTCCCTGTGGACCCGGGACGTCGAGGCGGTCACCCCGACGATGGCGGAACTGGGTGTGGGCCTGGTGCCGTACTCACCATTGGGCCGCGGCTTCCTCACCGGCACAGTCGACCGGGCGGGCCTGGACAGCTCCGACTTCCGCAGCAGCAATGAGCGAATCCAGACCGACGCCAACCAAGCCATCGCCGACACCGTCCGGCAGGTTGCCGAACAGGCGGGGGCGGCACCGGCTCAGGTCGCGCTGGCCTGGGTGTACACCCAAGCCGACCGCCTGGGTGTGCCGATCGTACC
>NZ_LGKG01000055.1 GCF_001294335.1 Streptomyces chattanoogensis | reverse complement strand
TTGTAGTCCTCGATGCCGGTGACCTTGTTGCCGAACGGCACGAAGTGGTAGGTGTCGCCGGGTCGGTGGCCGAGTTCGGCGCATTCGAAGACGGCGGCGATGAACGAGCCGGGGTTCGCTCCGGCGGCCCGGGCGAGCGCCTCGTTGCCGCGCAGCAGGCCGATCATGGTTCGGTACAGCTTGTCGGGGTTGACGTGGGCGGGGGCGACCATGGCCAGGTCGTCGCGGTACTGCTCGACGAGGGCGGCCGGGCCGGCGTCGCGGCGGGCGACGGCATTCGAAACGGTGCTCACTTGGACTCCTTGCAGGGCATGAGCTTGTTGACGGTGGACGTGGTGGCGTAGGCGGCGTAGACGTCGGGCTGCTCGGCCTTGAGCCGCTTCGTGTCGATCCGGGTGGTGTCGTAGACGGACCGCTGGGCGACCCGCCGCCCGTCGGCGACCGCGGTCTTGTAGTCGCCGAGCAGCGCCCGGATCCGGTTTTCGGCCTCGAGCAGCG
>NZ_LGKG01000054.1 GCF_001294335.1 Streptomyces chattanoogensis | reverse complement strand
ACCGGGTTCACGCAGCCTGCGCTGTTCGCCATCGAGGTGGCGTTGTTCCGGCTGGCCGAGTCCCTGGGTGTGAGGCCGGATTTCGTGGCCGGGCATTCGATCGGTGAGATCGCGGCCGCGCAGGTGGCCGGGGTGTTCTCGCTGGCTGATGCGTGTGCGCTGGTGGCGGCCCGGGCGCGGCTGATGCAGGCCTTGCCTACGGGTGGCGCGATGGTGGCCGTCCAGGCAACAGAGGAAGAGGCGGCGGCGCGGCTGGTCGATGGCGTGTCGATCGCGGCGGTCAACGGCCCGGAGTCGGTGGTGATCGCCGGTGGGGAGCCCGAAGTCCTGCGGATCGCCGAGGAGTTTGCCGACCAGGGGCGTAGGACACGTCGTCTGCCGGTCAGCCACGCCTTCCACTCGCCGCTGATGGAGCCGATGCTGGAGGACTTCCGGCGGGTCGCCGAGGGGCTGTCGTACGAGGCGCCGCAGATCCCGCTGGTCTCGAACGTGACCGGGGAGGTCG
>NZ_LGKG01000053.1 GCF_001294335.1 Streptomyces chattanoogensis | reverse complement strand
AACGCCAAGGACGCCAAGGGCCGCTCGGCCACCGAGAACGCGACCTTCACCACCGTCTCGTCGGCCAACAGCTTCATCGGCAGCTACACCCCCGACAACGGCAAGACCGTGGGTGTCGGCATGCCGGTGTCCTTCAACTTCGACAAGGTGATCACCAACAAGAAGGACGTCCAGTCCCACATCAAGGTGACCTCCAGCAGCGGCCAGCAGGTCGTCGGCCACTGGTTCGGCGCCCAGCGCCTGGACTTCCGGCCGCAGGACTACTGGAAGGCCGGCTCCAAGATCACCATGAAGATCGACCTGGACGGGGTGAAGGGCGGCGAGGGCATCACCGGCGTGCAGTCCAAGACGGTCTCCTTCACCATCGGGCGCTCGCAGGTCTCCACCGTCGACATGAACACCCAGACCATGACGGTCAAGCGGGACGGCCAGACCCTCAAGTCCATCCCGATCTCCGGCGGCAGCCCCGACAACCCCACCTACAACGGCCAGATGGTGATCTCGGAGAAG
>NZ_LGKG01000052.1 GCF_001294335.1 Streptomyces chattanoogensis | reverse complement strand
GGCGAACAAGGCCGAACGACGCAAGGCGCTCCGCATCGCCTACGGCGACTCGATGGGTCGCGGCAAGTGGGTCGACCTGGACCGGATCGACGGCGAGGCTGTCGAGATCGCCGAGAAGGACCCCGGCCAGGCGATCCGCTACTACTGGAACATCCCCGACGCCGGATCTGGATCCTGGCTGGACGGGGAGAAGTGGGACGCCCGAGCCAGGCCTCGGGAGGTACCCGACGGGACCGCCATTGTGATGGCGCTCGACGGGTCCGACGTCGATGACTGGACGGCGATCCGCTGCGAGACCGAGGACGGCTACCAGTTCACCCCCACGTACGGAGACGACAAGCTGCCGTGCGTGTGGAACCCGGCCGACCACGACGGCCAAGTGCCAAGGCTGGAGGTCCGGGCAGCGTTCGACGAGGTCATGACCCGGTTCACGGTGATCCGGGCGTACCTCGATCCGCCGTACTGGGAGACCGAGGCCGACGAGTTCTCGGCGCAGTACGGGGAGAAGCGGGTCATCCGCTGGGAG
>NZ_LGKG01000051.1 GCF_001294335.1 Streptomyces chattanoogensis | reverse complement strand
GTGTTGCTGAGGGCCACCTGCGCGTCCCATCGAGTGGGGTACCACACCACCTTGGTGTACCGCTCATCGACCAGCGGCCACCACTCGGCCCGTCGAAGTCGGTCCGGAGGGCGGGACCCTGGGTTGAACATCATGCCCGCATAGAGCAGGTTGCGGGCTTGGTCATAGCACCAGTACACCGCCGCCTCTTGCGAGACCCGGCCTCTCCGGCGCTCCAGTTTCACCGGGCAGCACCTCCCCGCTTCACCCCGTACGAGGACACGATCTCTCGCCACCACGCATCCACCGACGTCCGTACGGCGGCCTCGGCCAGCCGGCGCCCCGCGTCGGTCTTCACCGCGGCGACCATCGTGTCGATCCACGGCTGGGTCAGCGAATGGCCCTGTGCCTGATACTCGCGGGCCTGCAGCAGGCACTCGATCTTGTCGGCGTCCTTGGCACACCGCGCCTCAGGCGTCTCCTTCGCCTCGAACTCGGCGATCAGGTCCCTGATCGGACCGGCGATGTCGGCGGGCAGCCCGGCGGTCTGTATCTC
>NZ_LGKG01000050.1 GCF_001294335.1 Streptomyces chattanoogensis | reverse complement strand
GCTGTCGTCGCGTCTGGGGCTGGTGACGGAGGCGGTGGAGGCGGCCCCGGGGATGGACCTCTACGGGTATCTCGTGGAGCAGATGACGTACGGCGGCAAGGTCGATTACGTCATCGTGGATGAGGCCCAGTTCCTCGCGCCCGACCAGATCGACCAGCTGGCCCGGATCGTGGACGACCTTTCCCTGGATGTCTTCGCCTTCGGCATCACCACGGACTTCCGGACGAAGCTCTTCCCAGGGTCTCAGCGGCTGATCGAGTTGGCGGACCGGGTGGAGACGTTGCAGGTCGAGGCGATGTGCTGGTGTGGCGCTCGGGCCACTCACAATGCCCGCACGGTGGGTGGCGAGATGGTGGTCGAGGGTGAGCAGGTGGTGGTCGGGGATGTGGACATGGCCACGGAGGAGGTCGGGTACGAGGTCCTGTGCCGACGCCATCACCGTAAGCGGATGACCAGCGCTGCGGCACGAGCGGCAGCGCTGTCGCCGGACGTGCTGCCGGTCACCTCCGGCTGAGGCAGGCACGCGCACCTGCGCCGGCACCCC
>NZ_LGKG01000049.1 GCF_001294335.1 Streptomyces chattanoogensis | reverse complement strand
CGACCGCGGCAAGATCCGCAGCCGCCGGGTGACCAACGTGACCAGGCAGCAGCAGCGGCAGATAGCCCGCGCCATCAAGAACGCCCGCGAGATGGCCCTGATCCCCTACGCCTCCCGATAAGTCAGCCAGGAGCAGAGCAGACATGCCGTCGACGATACTGCGGGCACGAAAGGCCGCCCACACACTCGTTGCCGCCCTCGCGCAGGTGGGACGGTGAACACCGACAGGACGCCGAAGCGGGGACTGCTGAGCATCGTCTCGGGCAACACCCCGCAGGCGCGCAGCCGCGCAGTGGACACGCTGCGCCGTGCCGCGCCTGACGCCGTGGTGTTGTCCGTATCGGTCGACGACGAAGGCGGGCGTTACCCGTTCGTGCAGCGGGTCGTCTCGTGCGGCGACGGGCAGCTCCGGGACGAGCTGTGCCGGGCGGCAACCGGCGACCCCGCCGTGATCGTCCGTCAGGATCTCGAGGCCATCGCCCGCCGTACGACGCGGCCCCATGTCGTGCTCGCGCTCCCGGCGGAACTCGATGCGCAGCTCTTTCTGGCCGCACTGTGGCAAACCCC
>NZ_LGKG01000048.1 GCF_001294335.1 Streptomyces chattanoogensis | reverse complement strand
CAACTGCAACCCGGAGACCGTCTCCACCGACTACGACACCTCCGACCGCCTCTACTTCGAGCCGCTCACGCTCGAGGACGTGCTGGAGATCGTGCACGCCGAGACCCAGGCCGGACCGGTCGCCGGCGTCCTCGTCCAGCTCGGCGGCCAGACCCCGCTCGGACTGGCCCAGGCGCTCAAGGACAACGGCGTGCCCATCGTCGGCACGTCCCCCGAGGCCATTCACGCCGCCGAGGACCGCGGCGCCTTCGGGCAGGTCCTGGCGGAGGCCGGTCTTCCGGCGCCCAAGCACGGCACCGCCACCACCTTCGCCGAAGCGAAGGCGATCGCGGACGAGATCGGCTACCCGGTACTCGCCCGCCCGTCCTACGTCCTCGGCGGGCGCGGCATGGAGATCGTCTACGACGAGACCCGGCTGTCGTCCTACATCGAAGAGTCGACCGAGATCAGCCCCTCGCGGCCGGTCCTCGTCGACCGGTTCCTGGACGACGCCATCGAGATCGACGTCGATGCACTCTACGACGGCCAGGAGCTCTACCTCGGCGGCGTCATGGAGCACATCGAGGAGGCC
>NZ_LGKG01000047.1 GCF_001294335.1 Streptomyces chattanoogensis | reverse complement strand
CAACTGCAACCCGGAGACCGTCTCCACCGACTACGACACCTCCGACCGCCTCTACTTCGAGCCGCTCACGCTCGAGGACGTGCTGGAGATCGTGCACGCGGAGTCCCTCGCGGGTCCGATCGCCGGTGTGATCGTCCAGCTCGGCGGCCAGACCCCGCTCGGACTGGCCCAGGCGCTCAAGGACAACGGCGTGCCGGTCGTGGGCACCTCGCCCGAGGCCATTCACGCAGCCGAGGACCGCGGCGCCTTCGGGCGGGTCCTGGCGGAGGCCGGTCTTCCGGCGCCCAAGCACGGCACCGCCACCACGTTCGCGGAAGCGAAGGCGATCGCGGACGAGATCGGCTACCCGGTGCTGGTGCGGCCGTCGTACGTCCTGGGCGGGCGCGGCATGGAGATCGTCTACGACGAGACCCGGCTGTCGTCCTACATCGAAGAGTCGACCGAGAT
Organism: Streptomyces chattanoogensis; assembly: GCF_001294335.1. Classification (GTDB taxonomy): domain Bacteria; phylum Actinomycetota; class Actinomycetes; order Streptomycetales; family Streptomycetaceae; genus Streptomyces; species Streptomyces chattanoogensis. The sequence continues at coordinate 124 of NZ_LGKG01000047.1, read as the reverse complement.
CAGCCCCAGCCGTCCGGTGCTGGTGGACCGGTTCCTGGACGACGCCATCGAGATCGACGTCGATGCACTCTACGACGGCCAGGAGCTCTACCTCGGCGGCGTCATGGAGCACATCGAGGAGGCC
>NZ_LGKG01000046.1 GCF_001294335.1 Streptomyces chattanoogensis | reverse complement strand
GATGTGTATAAGAGACAGACCACCCACCGCCCACCGCCCATCCGAGCACCGCCCATCCGAGCACACCAACACGAACCTCCGTTCGACTCCCTCGCCGGGATCGCGAAGCCCTGCCGGACACCTCACCATCGGCAAGAAGCCGACACGAGGAAGCCCCGCCCGGAAAGGGCGGGGCCAACTGGTGCGAGCGGGGCGGCCGGTCACGACCTCCCCCACAAGGACCGGGCCAGACACCAGGGCGCGTCCGGTCGGTCAGAGGCGGACCCCGAGAATGCTCCAGTCAACCGGTGTGCTGGAGCGCGTGAGGAGGCCACTCAGGGGAGCCTTGATGTGCGGCTGAACCGGGGTCGGATCGTCCTGTGGAGCGGCCACGGCCTGCGCCGCCGCAGGGGAGAGAAGAACGGCTGTCAGAGTGAGGCCGGTGAGTACTCGGCGTGTGGTGGTCATGCCGTGCCAACGAGCCCACGGTGGTGGCGTCACCACACGCTGCCCCCTCCAGAGGCTGTCCGGTGAGGCGGGTGTTCCGAGCGTGCGGGCTCGTTGCCGGGGTCTGCAGCCCCCGGCAGTGTGGCCCGTAGCTCAGCTCAGCCGGGCATCGGCGTAGAAGACCATCGCATCGCGCTGGTAGAGCGCCAGTCCGTCGGCGATCTTGTCGAAGTTGGCGCGCATCTGCGGGTCATCGACGTAGGTCTGGCCCACTCCCTTGTACGCGTCCGCGCACGGGGTCCAGAACCGGCACACGCCCTGGTAATGCGCGTCCACCTCGGCCTGCACCGCAGGGTCGGCAACCGGCGTGCCGGCCACCATGAACTCCGCGAAACGGATCATCTGCGCGGTCACCTCACGCTGCCAGCGCTCCGTGTCCTCGGCGGTCATCGACTCGAGGGCCTGCTGGGACTGCTCCCACTCCGCCGGCCACCGCTCCTGCACCTCGGCCTCCGCCTCGGTGCGGGAGGGCTCGAAACCCTCGAACAGGTTCTCCGGCCTGTTGATCTTCACCATGTCGTTGTCGTCCTTGCCTTCCTCGAGTTCGGCGATGGTGCGTCCCACCGTGCGGGCGAGCGTCTCCAGTCGGTCCCGTTCCACCAGCAGTCGCTGGTGGTGCTCGCGCAGTACGGCCACCTGGTCGGCCTGGCTGTCCAGGACGGCGCGGATCTCGCGCAGTCCCACGTCCAGTTCCCGCATCAGCAGGATCTGCTGCAGCCGCAGCAGATCGGCCTGCTCGTAGTAGCGGTGCCCGTTGCTGCCGATCCACGCCGGCGGCAGCAGGCCGATCTCGTCGTAATGCCGCAGCGTCCGCGACGTCACCCCGGACATCCGGGCCACTTCCGCGATCGACCAGGCCATTGCCCCGCCCCTTCCATCGCCGGCCGGTCTCTCCGGCCACACACACGACCGTAGAAGTTGACGCAGCGGAAAGCGCAACCCGCAACCGGCAACCGGCAACCGGCAACCGGCAACCGGCAACCGGCACACACAACCGCTACGCGACAGAAGGCGTATTGACCGAATGAACCCGTCCCACGCCTGGCGAGCCAGAGGGCCAGACGGCAGGACAAGCACGTCATTACCCTGCATGGGTGCTGTCATACGATGAGTTGACCCCGCCGGAACGTGAGTTGTGGGACGCCTTCCCCGAGGGGCGTCGAGTGGACCTGCGTACGGGCACACCGGAGGCGGACGACCCCGCCGCAGGCGCCCAGTGGGGCCCCGAACGCTCGGTTCGTGCGGAGGTCGTGGCGGCGCTGCTGCTCGGCGCGAACGACGAGCGGTCCGGCGCCGTCGCCGCCCTGCTGCTCACCGGTGCGCGGATCACCGGACGTCTGGACCTGTCCGGAGCGGAGATCCGCCACGCGTTCTCGCTCGACGGCTGCCGGTTCGAGGAAGCGGTGAGCATGTGGGGGGCCACGACCCGGACGGTCGGACTGGCGAACAGCTGGGCTCCCGGGATCGACGCCGGGCTTGCACGGATCGAAGGCGCCCTCGACCTGCGGCGATCGACCCTCGAAGGCGGCTCTCTCACGCTCGTCAACGCCCGGGTGGCCGGCGAGCTGGTCCTGACCGGCGCCCGGATCTCGGGCCCCGGAGAGTGGGCGGTGCTCGCGGGCGGCCTCGTCATGGAAGGCGGTGTCTTCGGCAATCAACTCACCACGCGCGGCGGCCTGCGACTGCCTGGCGCACAGCTGCCCAGGGGCCTGTTCCTGCAGGGCGCGCGGCTGGAGAACCCCGGCGGCGTCGCACTCGCCGCAGGCCATGTGGCCGCCTCGACCGTGGACTGTTCCCAGGGGTTCACCGCGCAGGGGACTGTACGGCTGCGAAGCGCTCGCATAGAGGATCTGCTCACCTTCGAGGGAGCACATCTGAACGGGGACGGCACCGCCGTGGTCTGCACGGCGATGCAGGTGGGGGACTTCGACTTCCGGCCCGCCGAACCGCCCTCGGGGACGGTGGATCTCCGGTCCGCACAGGCCTCCTGGTGCCAGGACAGCGAGCGGGGCTGGCCGGAGGAAGTGCTGTTGGAAGGGTTCACATACGGCTCCATACGTTTCGGGGAGACGCCGTGTGCGGACGGCGGCCCGGCGGCGGGAGACGAAACGCCCGGGGGAGAGAGGGCATCCGCGGGGGAGCAGACGCCCGCGGGCGACGAGGTGGCGCGCCGCCTGGCGTGGATCCGTCGCCATCCCGGCTACGCTCCGCAGCCGTACGAGCAACTCGCGGGCTGGTACCGGCAGATGGGCCACGACAGCGACGCGCGCCGGGTGCTCCTGGCGAAGCAGCGCCACCGCCGCCGCACACTGCACCCGGCGGGACGCGTATGGGGTCAGCTGCTGGATGCCACCGTCGGCTACGGCTACCGCCCATGGCTGGCCGGCCTATGGCTCATCGCACTGGCTCTGCTCGGCACGCTGGTCTTCGCCAACCACTCCCCTACGCCGGTGAAGCAGGGAGAGGGCGCCCCGTTCCAGTCCTTCGTCTACACCCTCGACCTGCTGATTCCCATCGGCGGTCTCGGTCAGCGCGCCGGCTGGTACTGGACGGACAGCGGCCCCCAGTGGCTGGCCTATGCGCTGATCGCCGCAGGCTGGGTGCTCACCACAGCCGTAGTCGCGGGCGTGACCCGAACCCTGAACAAGAATTAGCAGACGGCACGTCGGCCGCTCCGGAACACCCCCCTCCCCAGAGCGGACGGTTCCGCTCTGGCAGGATCGTGCGCCTGAACGATGGCCTGGCTGCGGGGCTCCGCGCCTCCCGGCCTGGCAACGGGGATTCAACGGGGAAAGTGAGGAATGAGATGCGCACGTGGACTCGTGCCGTTCCGGCGGCGGTGGGCGCCTTGGCGCTGGCGGTGGCGCTGACCGGCTGCAACCACTCGGGGTCGGGGAAGGGTCGGCACAGCTCCGGCTCCCACGCGTCCGGCTCCGGATCCGACTCGGCGGACGGTAAGACGGCCTACCGCCTGGGTGAGGCCAGCCCGCCGCAGGAAAGCACCATGCAGAAGTCCAAGGGCAGCAAGTTCACGGTGACGCCCACGAAGGTGCAGGCCGGGACGAAGGCCGACATGGACAACTCCGGCCTGGAGAAGCAGAAGGACCCCAAGGTCCCCGTGTACGTGTGGTCCACGCTCACCCACCAGAGCGGCAAGGCCATGGAAATCGGCGACATGGACGACGACCTGATCGTCAAGACGGACAAGGGCGAGCGCACCAAGGCCCTCATCGTCATCATGGGCGAGGCCAAGTGGCCGAACTGCCCGGCGCCCGACACCCAGAAGAAGCTGAGTGCGGGGCAGTCGGAGAAGATCTGCACCGCCTTCCTCATTCCCGAGGGCCAGAAGCCCGCCGCGGTCGAACTGAGCCAGGGCTACTACAAGAAGCCGCTGGAGTGGCCCGTCAAGAACTGATCCCCGACCGGGCCCGCACGGGGCGGCTTGCGGCTGGGCATCCGGTGCCGCAGGCGGAGGCCGTCCCGGGCGACGGCGGTGACGCGGGCGGCGGGCCCGGTGAGCGGTGCCAGGACGGCCTGGCCCTGTTCCGCCCCCCGGGCTGCGGCTCGGTGCCTCTCGACACTCCCCCTTGGGGTACCGGCTGCCCAGGTTGCCGGAGCCTTTCCCGCCGATAGCAGTCGAATAACTTCTGCGTCCGGCGCATGTACCACGGCCGAGGGCCCAGGTAGGTTCAGCGCCCATGACAGAGGACGCCGCGAACATCGACCGGCAGCAGCTGATGGCTGAGGCGCTCCAGGAATACGCGGCGTGCAGTGATCCGCAGCTGGACTGGATCCTCGGGCTCGTCCGGCATCGCATCGGGGCCGCGCGCCGGATGGGGGTACCCGTGCCGGATGACCTGGCCAGCCGGGTCTCGCGGCTGTCCGAGAAGCGCAGCCAGCCGCTCGACGAGCGGGAGCCGCGGGACTGAGCCCGGAGTCCGCGGGCCGTCGAGAGGCCGGGCTGCCGAGAGGCCGGTGAGCGGCCTCGCCGCCCCGTGCCTGGCGCCTGGCCCGGCGCCTGGTCGTGACTCCGTACACAACCCCCTGCGTCTCCGTACGGAGCGCGGGGCGCTTTCCCCGGGCCGATACTGGGTTCCGTCACACCGGACGTCGGCGGACCGCGGGAGACCGGTCAGCGCCCTGCGCGCCGACGCGCGGTCCCACTGGGACGGTACGAGGGTGGTAGGTGATGGACACACCGGTGACGACGTTCAGCGAGGGCCCGGACGACCCGTTCGCAGTGCGTCGCTCGGCCTCCGCGGTGCTGGACGGCAAAGGGCGGGTCGTCGGCTGGAGCGAGCGCGCCGAGGAGCTGCTCGGTTACGCGCCCGAGGAAGTGCTGGGCCGGACGGCGCGCGAGCTCCTGCTCGACCCGCGCGATGAAGACGTCGTCATGGCGGCGGTGGCGGCCTGTGTGGACTCCGGGGGCTGGTTCGGGGTCGTCCCCGTACGGGACCGCGGCGGCACACGGGTGAAGCTGGGCTGCCGGGTCCGGGCGGTGGTGCGGTCCGACGCCGGTGTCGAGTGGTTCCTCGTGGGCGCGCCCGCGGGGCAGGTGGCCCAGTGGGAGACGGACCGGTCGGTCCTGGACGGGATGTTCCGCCGGTCCCCGATCGGTCTCGCCGTCCACGCCCCTGACCTGAGCCTTCTGCGGGTGAACCGGGCGATCGCGCGGTTCGGCGGCATCCCGGCCGAGTACTACCGGGGGCTGCGCACCGGAGATTTCGTCATCGACCGGGACGCGCAAACGGTGGAATCGCGGCTGCGGCGGGTGGTCGAAACCGGTGAGCCGCTGATCTTCACCGAGCAGCCCTGCCGACTGCGCCACGACCCCGACCGGGAGCTGGTCGTCTCCGTCTCGGCCTTCCGGATGCAGGACTCCTCCGGCCGGACCCTCGGCGTCACCCAGATGGTCGAGGACGTCACCGACCGCTACCGGGCCCGCCGGAGACTTGCGCTCCTCAACGAGGCGGGCGCCCGTATCGGCACCACCCTCGACGTGGAGCGGACGGCGCGCGAGCTGGCCGGGGTGGCGGTCCCCGAACTCGCGGACTGTGCCTCCGTCGACCTGCTAGAACCGGTGAGCCGCGGTGAGGAGCCCGGCCAGGAGGCATTGGCGCCCCTGCGCAGGACGGCCGTCCGGAGCGTCTCGCCCGAGGCGCCGCCGGTGATGTATCCGGTGGGCCACACGATGCACTTCCCTCCGCAGGCACCGCAGGCCAGATGCCTGGCCGAGCGGCGTCCCGTCCTCGAGCCGGTCCTGGAGTTCTCTCCCGGCTGGTCGTCCCTCGACCCGGACCAGGTCGAGCGGGTCCTCGAACTCGGCGTCCACTCGCTGATCGTGGCGCCGCTGGTGGCGCGCGGCCTCGTACTGGGCGTGGTGAGCCTGTGGCGGTGGCGGCGGCCCGAGCCGTTCGAGGAGGACGACCTGACGCTGGCCGAGGAGTTCGCCGCCCGCGCCGCCGTCTGCATCGACAACGCCCGGCGCTACACCCAGCAGCATCAGGCCGCGGTCGCGCTGCAGCGCAGTCTGCTCCCGCGCGAGGTGCCCGAGCACCAGGCGGTCGAGATCGCCCGCCGGTATCTGCCGGCCGACGCCACCGCCGGCGTCGGCGGTGACTGGTTCGACGTCATCCCGCTCTCCGGGCTCCGGGTTGCCCTCGTCGTCGGCGACGTGGTCGGCCATGGCATCCACGCGGCGGCCACCATGGGCCGGCTGCGTACCGCCGTCCACACCCTCGCCAACCTCGACCTGCCCCCGGACGAGGTGCTCTCCCACCTGGACGACCTCGTGGACCGGCTGGCCGCCGAGCAGGAAGCGACCGACGAGAGTTCCCCGCAGGTCGTCGGCGCGACCTGCCTGTACGCGGTCTACGACCCGGTCTCCCGGCGCTGCGCCCTCGCCCGCGCCGGCCATCCGCCGCCCGCGGTGGTGACGCCGGACGGACGGGTGGACTTCCCCGACCTGCCGGCCGGCCCGCCCCTCGGCCTGGGCGGCCTCCCCTTCGAAACCGCCGAACTGGAACTTCCCGAGGGCACCCTGCTGGCCCTCTACACCGACGGACTCCTGGCGGCGCAACGCCGTGATCTCGACGAGGGCCTGGCGCTCTTGCGTGGGGCGCTGAGCGATCCGGCCCGCTCGCTGGAAGACACGTGCAAGGCGGTGGAGGACGCGCTGCTGCCCGACCGCCCCAGCGACGACATCGCGCTGCTCACCGCCCGTACTCGCTGTCTGGCCGCACACAAGGTGGCCACCTGGGAGCTGTCGGCCGAGCCGACCGCGGCCGCCGAGGGCCGTACGCTCGCGGTGGCCCAGCTCAGTGACTGGGGCCTGGAGGAAATGGCCCTCACCACCGAGCTGATCGTCAGCGAGCTGGTCACCAACGCCTACCGCTACAGCAGCGGCCCGGTCACCCTCCGGCTCATCCGGGACCGCCACCTCATCTGCGAGGTCTCGGACACCAGCAGCACCTCCCCCCACCTGCGCCATGCCGCCACCACCGACGAAGGCGGCCGTGGCCTCTTCCTGGTCGCCCAACTCACCGAACGCTGGGGCACCCGCTACGTACACAACGGCAAAACCATCTGGGCGGAGCAGCCGTTGCCGTCGATGCCACGGGCCGAGTGACCGCTGTACTGACGAGCCACCGGGCGGGGTGTACTCGAGCGACCGTGGCACGTGAGTACTTCTACGGATGGCCGGCCACCCTCGCAATCGTCAGGATGGCTGCGTGGCTGAACACGACGAGAGTCATTCCCCCTTCCCTATGCACCCCGCCCGCGACCATCGGACCGCAGAAAGAGTGATGAAGGCCGTCCTCCTCGTGGCGGCCATAGCGGGTGTGGTCCTGCTGCTCCCCATGGCCTTGGCCATCAGCGCCTACATGATGGCCGGTTGACTGTGGGAGACCACCCGCCGCCGCCCCGTCCCGGCGCGCCGGGACGGGCCTCGGTGGTGGGGGGCCTCAGTTGGTGGGGCCCTTCCAGTACGCGTCCTTCCACCGCATGGCGTCCGGGCTGAACTCGACCTCAACCTTGTCGGCGGCATCGGGCGGCAGCGAAAAGGCGTACTTCCCGACGGCCCGCCTGCCGGGGAGGACATAGCCGGTGATGACCTTCTGCCGCCCGCTCCCGTCGATCACCAGCTCCGCCGAGGCTCCGTCGGCGTCGTTCACATCGGGCAGCCCGGTCTCGACCTCGACTCGCTCGGTACCGGTGTTGACCACGGTGACCGTCACCTGGACGGCCTTGTTGCCCTTTGCGTGGCCATGGGCGTACGCGTCCGGGATGAACGGCTCCGGCTTGGCGACCGTGACCTTCAGACCGTCCTCGAACGTGTACGACTCGCCGAATGACAGGTGCCGGGCCTTGTCCGCCGCCGACGCCGAGGCCTTCACCTTCCCGACCTCCGCGCGCGCCTTGTCCGCAGCCTTCTTCACCACCACGACGGTGAAGACTGCGCCGCCGATCGCCGTCAGCAGACCCACCCCGCCCAGGACCACACCGGCCACGGCCATCGCCTTGTTCGTCGCCAGACCCTTGCGTGCCTGGCTCAGCCCGACGCAGCCGAAGATCACGGCCAGCAAGGCCGGCAGCCAGGACATCCAGAACAAGATGACGAGCAGACCGAGGACCACGCCGACGATTCCGAGCACCAGGGCCGCGATGCCCATGCCGTTGTGAGGCTGTGGCACCGATATCGGCGCCCTCGGATACGGCGCCCAGTGGGCAGGGGCCGGGCCGGGCGACGGCGGGCTCCACGGGTTGTGGTCCTCCGGTGCCTGGTCTCCGGGCTTCCGGCCATCGGGCGGAGGGGGCACGGTCATGCACAGTCCTCGAAAAGGTCGAAATGGTCGAGCTGACGACACTATCAGCCGCTTTACTCAGCCATTACGTCAATTCAGCGCTCGTACCGTCGGGGTCGCGCGCCGCACCCGCCACCGCTCCCGGCCACATCACTCCGCGTCGGACTGAGCCTGGACCAGGGCCTGGGCGCCGAAAGCGAATTCCGGTGCCGAAGGGGTCAGGACGGCCGCCGCGACATCGGCCGGCCACTGCGCGGCCAACTCCTCGGCGACCGTCTTCAGCAGTTCCGGCACAACCTCCGCGCCGCGGTCGTGCAGGGCCTCCGCCACCACGAGGATCCGGCTGGTGCGCTCGCCGACCGCGGAGTGGCCGCTCTGCCGGTTGGTCCAGCGGCGGGCGTGCGCCCGTCCGGCAGAGTCGGCGAAGGTCACCTCGCCGGGTGCGGGGTGCTCGATGCCGCCGCCGAAGGTCGTGCAGCGCTCGTCACCGCGGGCATGGCGCACCTCGAGCAGAGGGCCGGCGATGCGGTCGGCGTCGAGGACCGCGACCGGGACTGCGTACGCGACCGAGATCGCGTTGCACAGGTCGACCACCGGGTGGATGCGCGGCAGTTCCCCCTCCTTCCGCAATCGCCGCAGCAGCGATTCCGAGGCACACCGGTACTGAGTCGGCTTGAGCCCCATCCGTGCGAAGGCCCGCCGCCAGGCGAGCACTTCGGGGAACTCGCCCTCCCTGGCACCGGCCAGCCGGGCCGCCGCACGGGCGGTGTACTCCGCGACGCGCGGACCGACGTCGGCGGCGGAGCCGATGCCGGTGGCATGGAGCGCGCCGGCTGCGAGTTCGGGGTAGTCGGACCAGATGGCGTCCGCGTGCCGGAAGCGCATGCTCACGCCACCGCCAGCCGCACACTCAGGCCCACGAAACAGACGGCGAAGACCCGGCGGATGCCGGTCATCACCTTCGGCCGGGCCAGCACGCGATGGCGCATGGCGGCGGCGCACATCCCGTACGCGGAGAAGACGACAAAGGTCAGCGCCATGAAGACGGCACTGAGCCGGAGCATCATGCCGAGCGAGCCGGGCTCACCGGCCGGGACGAACTGCGGGAGAAACGCGACGAAGAACATGGTGAGTTTCGGGTTGAGCAGGTTGATCAGCACCCCGGAGGCGATCACACGGGCGGCCGGCCGCGGCTCGGCCTCCTCGTCGACGGCCGGCGCCTCCTTGTCGCGCAGCGTCGCCCATGCCATGTAGAGCAGGTAGCCGACACCGAGATACTTCACCGCCTCGTAGGCGACGGCGCTGGTCCCCAGCAACGCGGCGAGGCCACTGATCGTCGCTACGAGATGCGGCACGATGCCAAGGGTGCAGCCGAGCGCGGCGACCACGCTCGCCCGTCGGCCCTGGGACAGCCCGGCAGCGAGGGTGTACACCACACCGGTGCCGGGGGTGACCACCATGACCAGGGTGGTCAGCAGGAACGCAATACTCAAGGGGCCCTCCGCAAGTTCAAGGTCCGCTCACCTTGACGCGGCTATGGTCCGTAAGACAGAGCCAAAGCGCGCCGGTCTCACTGGTCCATAAGGTCACGACCGGCCCGCGTGAGTGGCACGGACCGGCCAAGTGCGTCTCGTAGCGCGCCGGGAGGAGTTCGGCGCCGTGGGCGAACGTGTGCCGGACGGCACGATCGAGGACGAAGCGGTCCACGGTGCCCGCGTTGACGGCTGTGGCCTCGCCGAAGACGGTCGGCTCGGTGCCGGCCGGACGAGCCCCGGGGAGTCGGGGAGAAGAACCGAAGCAGCGGGCTCCCGGCCGGTCCGGCCGGGAAACCTCGTCGGCGGTCCGGGGATCAGGCGGCTGCCGTCATCTGCCGGACTTGGCGGTGGCACGGGCGACGAGCAGGACCGCGACCAGTCCGACGCCGATGAGGACGCATCCCGCCCCCGACAGGGCACCGAGTGTGCCGAGGACCGCGACGCCGAGCGCCGAGCCCGCCTGGCGGATTCCGTTGAGCGCGCCCTGGCCGGTGGCGGCGTACTCGGGCGGTGCGGAGACGGCCATCTCGGCGGCGGCACTGGGGATGGAGAGGGTGCCCGTGGCGGCAAGCGTGATCTCGGCCGCGATGATCAGGGCGAGCGGGGGGTGGTGGGCGGTCGCGAAGGTCAGCAGCACGCCGGACACCACGGACGCGGACATACCGGTCAGCAGCACCGGCCGCGCCCCGTACCGGGCGACCAGCCGGCCGGTGAAGAAGGGCATCACGCAGACCGGGAAGGTGAGCGGGAGCGAGGCCAGACCGGCCTTGAACGGGGAGAGGTCGTAGGTGTGCTGCAGCCAGACGCCGAGCAGGTACGCACCGCCGAAGAAGGCGAAGCAGGACACCGCCGCGGCCACCATGGCGGCCCGCACCCGGGGCAACGCGAGCAGCGCGGGAGGCAGCACCGGTGCGGCGACGCGGCGTTCCACCACGGTCAGTGCGCCGAAGGCGAGCAGGGCACCGGCGATCGGGCCGCATGCGTACGGTGAGTTCCAGCCCTCGATGCCCGCCTCGACCAGGCCGAAGGTGAGTGCGCCCAGGGCGGCGGTGGACATCAGCAGGCCGGTCCGGTCCAGGGCACGTACGGCGCGGGTGCGGGGATTCGGCAGGCGCCGGGCAAGCAGCAGGGCGGCGAGCGCGATGGGCGGGTTGACCAGGAACACCAGCTGCCAGCCTCCGAGTTCGACCAGTGCGCCGCCGAGGACGGGACCGGCCGCGGCACCGAGGCCGCTCAGTGCGGTCCAGGCACCGACGGCGCGGGTGCGGCGGGCGGGGTCCGGGTGGAGATGGATGAGCAGGGCGAGCGAGGCAGGCACCAGACCGGCACCGGCGGCTCCGAGCAGGGCGCGGCCGACGATGAGGGCACCGGCGTTCGGCGCGGCGGCGCACAGCGCGGACAGCACGGCAAAGGCGGCGAGTGCGGAGCCGTAGACCCGGCGCGCACCCCACCGGTCGGCGAACACCCCACCGGCGAGAAGCAGTCCGGCGAAGACGACCGTGTAGGCGTCGACAGCCCAGGGCAGCGTGGCCGCGGAGGGATGGAGGGACGTGTCGAGGTCGGGGACGGCGACGTTGAGGATCGAGGTGTCGAGGAGGACGAGCAGGTTTCCGGTCGCGATGCCGGCAAAGGTGAGGCGAGACCGCGCTGATGAGGGAGGCGCGGCTGGTGACGACGCATCGGTGGTCTTCTCATCGGTCTTCTCGTTGGCCATCTCGTTGGCCGTCTCGGTTGTCATGCGGGAAGAGTGACCTGGCGGCCCTGTGGTGGGCGACGGCGTAACGTCGATGGCCCCATCGGAAAGTCCGATGGGGCCTCGGTAGGCTGGCGAGGTGGACACTCGCTATCTGCGCGCCTTCGTCGCGGTCGCCGATCACGGCGGGATCTCCGCTGCCGCCCAGCGGCTGGGGTATGCCCAGTCGAGCGTGAGCGCCCAGCTCAAGCGCCTCGAGGCGGACTTGGGCGCCACCGTACTGGTGCGTGCCGGGACGGGCGCGACGCTCACCGAGGCCGGGACACGGCTGCTGCCGCACGCGCGCGAGGCACTGGAGCTGGAGGAGCGGATGCGCCGCGCCACGCGCGGCGACCGGCCCAGGCTGCGGATCGGCGCCCAGGAATCACTGGCACATGTGTGGATGCCCGATCTGCTGGTGGCGCTGGAGTACGGCGCGGGGGGATCCGCCTCGAGCGTCGACGTCGAGCTGACGGTGGCGAACCGGAGCCGACTTGAGCGGGCCTTCGGCGCCGGCGAGCTGGATCTGGTGTTCCAGTACGACAACGGGGTGCGGGCCCTTGGGCCGCATGCGGTGGTGGGGCACGACCGCACGGTGCTCGTGGCGGCGCCCACCCATCCGCTGGCACAGCAGGATGTGGTGACGCCGGAGCAGTTGCTCGCGTACGACTTCCTGGTTGCCGAGGCGGGCTGCACCTCGGAAATGCTGGTGGACCAGTTCGGGCGGGACCTGCTCGCGGGGGCACAGCTCGCAATGATCCAGGGCTCGCTGTCGGCGCTGCTGCGGCTGACCGGGCACGGTCACGGCGTCTCGCTGCTGCCGGAGCTGGCGGTCGCACGGGAGTTGACAGAGGGCGAGCTGGTGGAGCTCCGGCTCGCCGAGCGCCTCCGCCCCGTCAGCATCGTCGCCCAGTGGCGCCCCCGCCTCGGCCTGGCCGAGCCCCCGCTGCGCATCCTCCTCGATCTTGCCCGCCGCGCCGACCCGCTGCCGGAGGTCTCCAAGGCGGCACGGGCGTCCTGAGCGGGCACCTGGCCCGTTCACTCGCCGCCGGTCGGCTTCGGGTGACTGGCATCCCATGCCGTACGGGAGGCGGCTATGGCCGGCCGGTGGGCGATCGACCAGTCCGCGAGGGACTTGATGAGGTGGGTCAGGCTGTGCCCGAGCTCCGTCAGCTCGTACTCGACCTGGGGCGGGACGGCGGCGTACACGGTCCGCTTCACCAGCCCGTCGCGCTCCAGGCGCCGGACGGTGAGCGTGAGCATGCGCTGCGAGATGTTCCCGGGGATGGCGCGCTGCAGCTCCTTGAACCGCCGTATGCCGGAGGCGAGTTCCACCACCACGTAGACGGACCACTTGTCGCCGAGCCGGTCCAGCACGTCCCGGACGCCGCATTCGTCCTGCGGCGTTTCGCAGACGATCACGGGCTCGTCCGGTGCCGGGGTGGTTACCGCGGTGTGCCCTGCTGACATCAAAGTGCCTCCTTACCTGATCGGGATTGGCTCTTGAAGATGGAAGCACACGGCTCAAGAGGGAGATCTCATGATTCTGATCACCGGTGCAGGCGGCGCGCTCGGACGGCTGGTCGCCGGCGAACTGGCCGGGCGGGACGACGTCGTGCTCGGCACCCGCGCCCCCCGCTCCACCGCGGAGCGGCGCATCGACTTCGATGATCCGGCCTCGCTCGACTTCACCGGCGTGGACACCCTGCTGCTGATCTCCGCCGGGTACGGCGAGGACGATGTCGTCATCGCCCGCCATGACGCGGCGATATCGGCGGCCGAGAAGACGGGCGTACGGCACCTCGTCTACACCAGCCTCAGCGGCGACGGCGATCACCTGACGTATGCGCTCGCCCATCGGTGGACCGAACGCCGCCTCGGGCGCAGCCCGTTGGCGTGGACGGTCCTGCGCAACGGGCTCTACGCCGAGTTCCTCGCCGGCATCGCCGCACCGGGACCCGACGGGACGATCGCGGCGCCGCTGGGCGAGGGACGTCTGGCCGCGGTGGCCCGCGCCGACCTCGCGGCGGTGGCGGCCCGGGTGGCGGCCGAGCCGGAACGGCACACGGGGCGGGTGTACGAGCTCGTCGGCGAACGGCCTCTGGGCGGCGCCGAGCTGGCGGCCGCGGTCGGCGGCTCCTACGAACCCGGACCCCTCGGCGCGACCCGCGAAGCGATCACCGCGGCCGGCGAGGCGCTGCCCTACCAGGTTCCGATGCTGGTCAGCACCTACTCGGCGATCGCCGGAGGCTTCCTGGACGGCACCGGGATCGAGGACAACGCCCTGCGCACACTCCTCGGCCGCGAACCCCGGCCCGCGCTGGATGCGTACAAGGCCGTGGTCGCCGGGGCAGGGGCGACCGCAGAGACGACGGCGACTGCATAGGGGACGGCTCAGCGCGGAGCGTCCTTGCCTGGGATTCGGTGGCGGAGCGCATCCTGGGAGTCGACGTACTTGAGCATGAGCCGGGCGAACTCGAGGCGCTCCCGCTCGGGCCAGTCGGCGGTGATGCACTCGAAGGCCGAGCGCTGATGGCGGGCGAAGCGGGCCATCAGCTCACGGCCCTCGGGGCTGAGGTGGAGGACGGTGCGGCGGCCGTCCTGCTGGGAGGCCGCGCGGACCAGATAGCCGGCCGAGATGTTGTCGGAGACCATGCGACTGGCCACCGACGGATCCACGCCCAGGTGCCGGGCGACGGCGCCGACCGTGATCTCGCCGGCCTCGGACCGACCGGCGCCCGACGCGTCGGCCGACTCGCCCTCCGCGGCGTCCTGTTCGGCCTCCAGGACGACTCTGAGCACCAGCGTACGGCTCAGGTCCTTCTGGGAAATCGGCTCCTCGACCTCCAGGAGTGAGGAGCGCCGCAGCTTCCCGAAGGCCGGACCCACGGCGTCCAGCAGCTCCTCCGCCGTCATCGTCTCGCGCTTCGTCATGCCCTTCATCGTACAGACATGAATGACCCCGTGAAGGCATGTGTTGACTCGCAAACGTGTGCATGCAAGCATGCATATGCAGTCACACAGCGAACGGAGCATTCCATGACCATCCTCATCACCGGCGCCCGCGGCAAGGTCGCCCAGGCGATCACCGACCGCCTGCACTCCGCCGGTCTCACCGTCCGCGCCGCCAGCGCGCACCCCGCCGAACTGACCGTCCCCGACGGCGTCGAGGTCGCCGAACTCGCCCTGGACCGGCCCGAGACCTTCGACTCCGCACTCCGCGACGTCCGCCAGGTCTTCCTCTATCCCGAGCCGGCCGGCATCCACGAGCTGGTCAAGGCCGCCGAGACCGCCGGCGTCGAGCACGTCGTCCTGCTCTCGTCCTCCTCGGTGCTGGGCCCGGACGCCGAGAACGACCCGCTCGCCGGCCACAGCCTCCAGGTCGAACGCGCCCTCGCCGACTCGGACCTCACCTGCACGTTCCTGCGTCCGGACGCCTTCGCCAGCAACTCCCTCGGCTGGGCCTACTTCATCGGCCGGTCGATGCCGGTCCCGCTCGCCTACCCGGACGCGCATATCGCGCCCATCCACCCCGAGGACATCGCCGACATCGCCGTCGAGGCGCTGACCGGCACCTCCCTCACCGGCCGCTCGGTCACCCTGACCGGCCCCGATTCGCTCACCTTCCGCGAGCAACTCGCCGTCCTCGAGGACGCCCTCGGCCGCCGGATCCCGGTCGAGCACATCACCCGCGCCGAGGCCGAGCAGCAGATGGGCCGCCACATGCCCGCGCCGATGGTCGCCTCGCTGCTCGACCTGTGGGAGGCCGCCAACCACGGTCCGGCAGCCATCGCCGACACCACCCAGACCCTCCTAGGTCGCCCCGCCCGCACCTTCCGGCAGTGGGCCCACGAGAACTCCGCCGCCTTCCCCCAGCACTGATCCGCCTTCACGCGGCACCGATCCGGCTCCACCCGGCACCGATCCGGCGTCAACCAACCCCCATCGGCTTCAACCCCCACCGATCCGGACGGGCCCACACCACAGAGGCCCGTCCCCTCCACCCAAGGGATTCCATGTCCACGGCCTTGACCCAGGCCCCCGCCACCCCGCAGCCGGAGACCGACCGCCGACGATGGGCCGTCCTCGCCGTCGTCCTCTTCTCCGCAGTCCTCGACCTCCTCGACGCCACGATCACCAACGTCGCCGCCCCGACCATCGCCACCGACCTGCACGGCGGCGACGCCCTGGTCCAGTGGCTGGGTGCCGGCTACGCCCTGGCCATGGGCGTTCTGCTGGTCGTCGGCGGCAGGCTCGGCGACAAGTTCGGCCGCCGCCGCCTGTTCCTGACCGGCCTGACCGGCTTCACGCTCGCGTCCGTCGCCTGCGGCCTGGCCGCAGGACCCGCCTCGGTCATCGGGTTCCGCCTGCTCCAGGGAGCCTTCGGCGCCCTCGTGATCCCGCAGGGCTTCGGCATCCTCCGCGCGGTCTTCCCCCCGCACGAGATCGGCAAGGCGTTCGGCGTCTTCGCCCCCTGCCTGGGCCTGTCGGCGATCAGCGGCCCGGTCCTCGCCGGGGTCCTCATCGACGCCTTCGGCTGGCGCTCCATGTTCCTGATCAACATCGCCCTCGGCGGCCTGGCGATCGCCCTGGCCGCCCGGCTGCTGCCCCGCGACAGCGGCGACCGGACGGTCACCGTCGATGCCCCGGGCGCCGGACTGCTCGCCGCCACGATGCTCGGCCTGCTCTACGGCCTGATCGACGGCTCCGGCCACGGCTGGACGCCCGTACCGGTCCTCTCCCTCACCGCCGGCGCCCTGCTCTTCGCGCTGTTCTGTCTGCGTCAGCGAAGCGCCGCCGACCCGCTCATCGAACCCTCACTGCTGAAGAACCGCGGCTTCACTTCGGGCCTGATCCTCGGCCTCGTCTTCAACGCGGCGGTCGCCGGACTGCTGCTCGTCCTCTCCCTCTTCCTCCAGAACGGGCTGCATCGCACCCCGACCCAGACCTCGCTCGGCCTCGCCCCGGTCGCCGCCGGCATCATCCTCGCCTCGATCGCCGGGCACCGTCTGATGGCCCGCCTCGGCCGCACGCTCATCCTCATCGGCCTGCTGCTCACACTGACCGGCACACTGTCGCTGCTCATCCTGGCCCACGCCACCAGCCCCACCGCGTGGATGCTCGTCGCCCCGGTCTTCGTCACCGGCCTGGGGCTCGGCTCCTGCTTCGGCACCGTCTACGAGGTCACCCTCGGCGACGTCGGCCCCAAGGAGTCGGGCAGCGCCAGTGGTTCGCTCTCCGCCGTCGCGCAGCTCGCCAACAGCATCGGCGCCGCGGGCGTCACCACCGTCTACTTCCACACCCGCGGCGAGGCCACGACCGCAGCCGTCCACAGTCTCGCCGTGGTCGCCGCGGCCGTCCTCGTCTGCTGCGCCCTCGTGGGCCTGCTGCCGCGCAAAGCCCGGCCGCGACATCACTGACCCCCTCAGGAGCAGGAAATGCACCCCCTCGGCCAACCCCCTCGGCATGAAGCCATCGACAGGAAACCCAGCAACACGAAGCCCATCGGTTACTGGCTCAACCGCACCGACAAAGCCCTCACCCGCTACATGAACGCCATGCTGGCCGAGTTCGGCCTCACCCGGACCGCCTGGCAGGTCCTCAACGTCGTCAAGGAAGCTCCGCAGGCCGCCGACGCCGAAGTTCTGGCCACCCTGACCGCCAACGCCACCGTCGCCACCCTGACCGCCGCCATCGAAACAGTCATCGCCGACGGCTGGGCCGGCCGCCCGGAGCCGGGCCGCCTCACCCTGACCGAACACGGCCGCACCCGCCTCGCGAACGTCGCCGAGCGCATCCACGCCTTCCGCGAGCTGTCGACGGCCGGCATCACGCATGACGAGTACCGGACCGCCGTCACCGTCCTGGAACGGATGACCCACAACCTGGAGAACGAAGCGGGGCTCTGACTCCGCACGGTGATGGGTCCCGCCAACTCATCAGGCCCAGCTCTGCAGCGCCGCCTTGTCCTTGAAGTTTCCGACGTTCGTGTCGATCGGGTGGTCCGTGAACTGGTGGAACACCCACGGATGCTGGATGTCCGGCTTCCCCGGTTTGCCGTTGTAGTGGGCGATCCACAGGCCGTCTCCGGCGAAGGACGTGGTGTCACGGTGCAGCCAGAAATCCTGGTTGCAGTAGAGCAGCGTCTTGTGACCGGGGTTCTTCTTCTGCACGCGCTTGAGCCAGCTGTCCTTCCAGGCGTTCGAGATGCCTTTGTCCTCCCAGTCGAGGACGAGCATGTCCCCCTCCACAAGATTGATCTTGTCAAGGAAGAAGTCGACCTGCTGCTCAAACGCTCCGGGGCGAGCGAAATGATAGAAACCGGTCACAAGTCCGGCGTTGCGTGCGGTCTTTCGCTGCGCGACCCACTTGGAGTTCACGAACGTGTGACCCTCGGTGATTTTGATGAAGACGAAGTCGAAACCGTCCGTGGCGTATTTCTCCGACTGGTGTCCCGAAACGTCGATTCCTTTGATCGTCATGGTGGTCAGCTCCTCGGTGAGCCGTCAGCCGCTGGGCGGACCGGCGAGGCGCCGACCGACCCTCTCGCGCATGCCGGCCATCGTGAATCCCTTGGGGTCGATCTTGCCCATCTGCCACTCCAGGTGGCCGATCACACTGGCGGCGTGCCATCCGTGCACACGGCAGACCGCGGCCGCGGCCTTCTCGATGGCCTCGAGCTGCGCCTCCGGCCAAGGATCGTCCCCGTCACCGAGGTTCTCGCACTCGAACCCGTAGAACCTGGCGTTGCCGTCCGTGTTCAGCTCGTTGCGCGGAGGCAACGGCCGCTCCTCGATGACGGCCTGCAGCACGTCGTCGTCCCCCTTGCCGGCATGGTTCGTGCGGCCGTTGCCCACCATGTAGACCACACCGTCCTTGCCGATGACACCGTGGCATCGCGGGCCGGGCAGGCTCGAGTCACCGTCGTAGCAGAGTTTGATGGTTCCCTCGATGCCGGAAGTGACCGTGTGGTGGATCATCACCCCGTTCACATTGCTGAACGGGCCCTTGTGGTTGCGGTTGTGGTGGCGCCAGTCGCGTATCTCTTTCACCGTCAGATGCTCGTCGCGGAGCGCTGTGAGCATGCGGTCCGCCGTCATGGGTGCAGCCATGGCGTCCTCCTCCCGGGCGGACGGGTGCCAGAACGGAGGCCAGGCCACGCGCGACGCTACGGGGGGCTGCCTGTCGAGGGCCAAGGCGGGGCAGCGGTCAGGTCCAGGACCTGACCGCTGCCGGCACCGCGTCCACCAGTGCACCGTCGCGCCGACGCAAGGCCCCTTCCCGTCCACCGCTGAAGACCTTCCGGTTTCCGGAAGTCCCCTAGGTTGACAGGGTTCATGTCCATGCTGGCGCTGCGGGCGTTGCGGCAACGTGACACCGACGCATCCGCGGTGTCTGTGGTCAGCTGCCGCCCTTGGACCGGGCGCCCCCGCCGCGCCTGGGGGGCATCGACTTGCGGATCTCCTCGGTGGCCGCGCGAAACGCCGGTGCGGCGTGCGCGAAGTAGTCGAACAGCAGGTCCCGCTGCTCGGGGGTGTAGCGCGCCAAGACGTCGGCAATATGACGGCGGGCGGGGGCGACAACCTCCTCGATCCCGGCGAGCGCGTCCGGGATCGGCTCGACGATCACCCGCCTGCGGTCCTTGGGGTCCGCGGTGCGGCGCGCGTACCCGGCCCGCTCGAGGCGGTCGATCAGGCGGGTGGTGGCGCCGGTGGTGAGCCCGGTCCGGGTGGCGAGCTCGCCCGAGGAGAGGCTGCCTTCCTGGGCGATCAGGCTGAGCGCGTACCACTCCGATGTGTGCAGTCCCGCGGCTTCCGCACTGGCCAGGCCCTGGAGTCCTACCGCATCCAGGTACTGACGGAAGATCACATGCTCGTCTGTGCCGCTCAAGGGGATTGCCATCTCCGGAGTCCGCTCCTAATATATCTGCACACATGCAGATACTGCCCAAATTCAGAATCTGCTCTAGTCTAACTAGCTGGGGAGTCGCCCGCCATGTCCAGCAACCACCACCATGACACCGCCGCAGTCACCTCAGCGCTGGACGCACTCGTCTCCGCCTGGGAGCGACACGATGCGGACGCCTACGGCGAGCTGTTCACCGAGGACGCCACCTATGTCACCTACGTCGGCACCCTCTACCAGGGACGCCAGGACATCGTGGACAGCCACCGCACTCTGTTCACGACCTTCCTGAAGGGCACCAAGCTCGCGGACGAGGTCGTCGACCTGCGCTTCCACGGGCCGGACGTGGCCGTCGTCAACGGGCGCGGCGACACCTACAAGGGAAAACGGCCGCACAAGCTCACCAAGGTCCAGACCTACACGCTGATCCGGCAGCCCGACGGGAGGTGGCTCATCGCGGCCTTCCACAACACCAAGCGCAAGTCCCTGCTGGAATCCCTTTCCCACAGGTTCGCCCCGAGCCTCATCCCGGCCGCCCAGCGCTGAGCGCCGAGCCGAGAGGGTCGGAGAGGTGGCCGACCAGACAATCCCGCCGCAGTCCTCGCGGCGTTCGCCGGCCGGCCGACAGTCAATCCGTGCGCTCGCTCACGCCTCGGTGAGCAGCGAGTCATAGGCGCTCGACCGCTGACGACCCGACATGAAGGAGAGGAAGTCCTTGAGATCGGTAGTGAGATCAACGGCGAGATCAACAAGCAGCGGACTGGCGGGAGTTGACCTTGAAACACCACGCAGTCCCTGCACATTCACCCCTACGCGGTCCTCGGCGTACGGGCGGACGACAAGCAGGCGTCCACATGAACGGTCCGGCCGGGGACTGCCCCGGCCGGACCGTTGTGCGCATCTGCGATTACGAGGCCTTGACGCGCCCGTCAGGCTCGTACCACACGACGCCGTCACCGCCGTCGTGGCCGATGGTCTGCGCCATGACGTTGCCGTCCTGCCAGTACTTGGGGTGCTGGTTCAGGAAACCGGGAATGGACTGGACCGAGGTGGCGTCGCATGCCAGGTCGGTGCGGATGCAGAAGCGTTGCACCGGGACGCCGTCGAACTTCGCCGGGCCGGCGCCCGTGGAAGTGAAGCCCAGGGCGCTCCAGCCCTGGGGAACCCGCGACCAGATACCGGTGTCGGGCTGCATGGGGTCGGAGTACAGCATGCCGTTCACCTGCGAGCGGGGTATGTCGGTGCCGCCGTTGGCTATCGTCTGGAGCACCTGGTCGGCCACCTGCGCGCCCTGGGAGTAGCCGACGATCGTGAAGCGGGCGCCTGGATCGCGACGGTAGGTCTCCTCGGCCGTGGCCAGCAGATTGCGGTAGCCCTCACGCACGCTGGCGTCGAAGCTCGGTGCGCCGACGTCCGGCGCGTTGTGGCCGTTGAGCCAGGGTCCGGCGCTCGCCGGATAGCAGACCGGCACCGGGATACCACCGTTGAGGTGCTTGTTGGCGAATGCGTAGGTGGAGGTGCAGTCGGGCGCGGGCGCCGCCGACCCCGTGCCGCCGACCTCCAGGTAGTAGTGATGCACCGGAGCGGCGTGGGCAACGGTGGGTGCGGCGGCGCTGACGGCCACCATGGCTGCCGCCGTACCGGCAACACCGATCGCCCTCTTCCATCTGCTGGCCAGGGTCATGCTCTGTTTCTCCTCGACGCATTGAGGTGGTGCACAACTGAAGTGCTCGGGGCTGACGTTAACCACCGGCGCTGGAATTGCGATGAATTGACGATGAGCGCGAGCTCGGGACCGCCTCATCCTCATGAGTGCGCGCCGTCTGTCCGGAGGTGCTCCACAAGTGCACGGAAGACGAAGAGATTCGGGATCCCGGAAACAGTTGGCCCTGTCGTGTGCCTCCTGTGCCCACTCCCTCCGGTGTCAAGGCATATGGCCCCATGGGTGATCTCGATCTGCCGCACCTCCGGCCACCGCGCGGACACCTCTCCCCATCCGACCTCCCTTCTGGTCAGCCAGACATCACCGAAGGTGAGCCGTTCGCCCGCGTCGAGCGCGGCCAGTGCCGGGGAGAGTTGGGCGTGGGTGACGGCCCGCCGGATCTCGAGCCACCAGTCCGCCGCACCGCCGTCCTCCCCATCGCTGTCCTGCGGCCCGATGTACAGCACGATCCGCTTCCCCTCGACGTCGGTGAGCGTGTAGGCGCGAGTGGTACCGACTCGGCCCCAGACGTACGGGTGGTGACGGGTGCTCTTCTGGAACACCGAGGTGGTGTCGTAGCGGACGACGTGGATCCGTCCCTTGGCGGCAACCGTCATCCCGTGCTCGTACAGGTCCAGTCGCGCGTCCGCCCTCGCCTTCGCCGCGAAAGACCGGCCGTACCGGACGAAGGCCAGCAGGGCCCGGATCCCCCGGACCGGCGCGGCATGTGCAGGTGTCCGGTGTGCAGCCACTCCGTAGGTGGCGCGTCGCTTGCCGAGGTGTTCGCGGCCGGCCGCCGCGGAGATCCTCGCCAGCAGCAGTTCCTCACCGCGGGTGGGTGGCGTCGGCCGGGTCACGGCGTGGTGCGGGTGAGGCCGATGCCGGCGTCCTGCCCACGCAGGATCATCTGGTGTGTCCGCCTCAGCATCGGGCCCGGAGGCACCCCCAGGTCGTCGGCAAGTCGGCGGCGGGTGCGGTCGAACACGGTCAGCGCGTCGGCCTGCCGGCCGCTGCGGTACAGCGCATTCATCAGCATCGCGGCGACCGGTTCGTTCAGGGGCTGTTCCGCCGCCAGGGCCCACAGCTCGGCGATCGCCGCGGAGTGCCGGCCCAGCCGCAGCTGCCAGTCCAGCTTCCGCTGTACGAGGGCGATCCGGCGCTCGGTGAGCCGCAGCCGTTCCAGTTCGGCGAACGGCCCGGGCAGACCGGCCAGGAGCTCCCCGCGGAACAGATCCAGCGCCTGGGAGCAGCTGCGGACCGCCTCGGCCAGTTCGCCGGCCCGTTCGGCCGTCCCGGCGGCGGTGACCAGTTCCTCCATGCGCGCCACGTCCACCTCGGCCGCGCCGGGGGCCAGCCGGTAGCCGCACCGGTCGCGCTGGATCACCGAGTCCGGGCCGTCCCCGATGCACAGGGTCTTGCGCAGTCGGTAGATGTACACCGGGACCACGTTCGTGATCGGCGGCTCCATCCCCCACACTCCGTCGAGCAGTTCCTGCCGGCTGACCGTCCGGTCCGGGCACAGCACCACCGTGGCCAGTACGGCCTGCTGACGGAGGTGCCCCAGATCCACGGGCTGTCCGTCGCGCCATGCCTGCAGCGGTCCGAGCACGGAGATCCGCAGCTTCGGTTCCCGCACCGGTCGGATGGCGGCCCGCGACACCGGGCTCGGCGCCTGCCTGCGGGGGCCACGGCCGGGGACGACCAGCCCGCAGTCGAAGGCGTGGACGATGGCGGCCGCCCGGTCGCGCAGCCCGAGTTTGGCGAGGATCCGCGCGAGGTGTCCGGCCACGGCGTCCTTGGGGATGGCGAGAGCGGAGGCGATCTCGGCGTCTCTCAGGCCACAGCCGACCCCATGGAGCACCTCGCGCTCCTCGTGTGTGAGCGTGGTGGCGGTCGGTTGGCCGATGGTCGCGGTCGGCGGCATCGCGGCTCCCCTGGTGACGGCGGGCGGTCTGGCGGATGACGTCGACGCTGGTCGCGGCGCCGGGAAACGGACAGGCCAGCAGACCGGCCGTATCCGGCCGGTGACCGCGCTAGAGTCCCTCACCTGGGGAAATCGACATACGGGGAAGCAATATGCCGGGGGAAGGCCGTGACCTGTGACCAGTGAGTTCAGCGCGCTGTTGCGGCGGCTGCGACGCGAGGCGGGGATGACTCAGGAGGCCTTGGCGGAGCGCGCGGGAGTGGGCGTGCGCACCATCCGCGGGCTGGAGACCGGCGAGCGCGCCGACCCCAGGGTGACCACGGTGCGGCTGCTGGCCGACGCGCTCGGGCTGAGCCCCGAGGAACGCGAGGATCTGCTGGCGGCTGCCGTTCGCCGGGCCGGGGGCGAGAGCCGGCCGGACGAGTCGACCGGGGACGAGAGTCGGCCCGAGGGCTCAGCCGGGGGCGGGGGCCGGCCGGAAGACGCATCCGACCGCCCCGAGCCCGACGCAGGCGGCCGGCCGGGATCGGCGTTGCACGAAACCCTGGCCGACATCGCCGAGCAGCTCGCGCAGACGGTGGCCGCGCGCTGGCAGCGCGAGGAGGAGCAGCGGCAGGTCCACGATCCCTACCCGCTGCCGGTGCGCTGGCAGCCGGTTGCCGAGGAGCTGACCGACCACTGGGCCAACATCCGCCGCCTGCCCGCCGGGGGTACGCACGGGCCCATGGACCTGAGCGGGAAGCTGGACGAGATCGTGGGTGTGTACCGGCGGATCCCGTCCGGGCGGCTCGTGGTGCTGGGCCGCTCGGGCTCCGGGAAGACGATTCTCACCGTGCGGTTCGTCCTGGACTATCTGAAGTCGAGGGGCCGCACCGAGGCCGTCCCGGTGATCTTCAGCATCGGCTCGTGGGATCCGACCGCCATCACGTTCCGCGACTGGCTGGCCGCGCAACTGACACGCGATCACCCCGGTCTTGCCGCGCCGGGACCCGGCGGGTCGAGCCTGGCCGCCGCACTGGTCGAGACCGGCCGGGTGCTCCCCGTGCTGGACGGCTTCGACGAGATCGCCGGCGGCCTGCGCCGTCCCGCGCTGGAGGCGCTCAACGCCACCACCCTTCCCCTGCTGCTGACGAGCCGTCCGTCCGAGTACGCCGCCGCGGTGGCGGAGACCGACGTGCTCACCTCCGCCGCCGCGGTGGAACTGACCGATCTCGCGCTGAGCGACCTGGCCGACTATCTGCCGCGCACCACGCGCAAGGCCCGTGGCGGGGCCCTCCCGACGACCGCCTGGGATCCCGTACTGAACGAGCTGCGCAAGCAGCCGCACAGCCGGGCCGGCGCCCACCTCGCCGCGGTGCTGACCACTCCGCTGATGGTCACGCTCGCCCGCGCCGTCTACAGCGACACCCCCGACAACGACCCGGCCTCGCTCCTGGACACCCAGCGGTTCTCCAGCCCCGAGGAGCTGGAGGACCACCTCCTCGACAACTTCACCGCGACCGTGTACCGCCCCCGGCCCCAGCACCTCCCGGACAGCGGGCCCCGCCGCGCCGTCGACCCGGAACGCGCCCAGTACTGGCTCGGCTACCTGGCCCACCACCTGACCCGGCTCGACACCCCCAACCTGGAGTGGTGGCGGCTCGGCTGCGGGCTGCGCCGCTCCACGCGCACGCTGGTGACCGCGCTGGTGATCTGTCTGGCCATCGGGC
The DNA here is from genome assembly GCF_001294335.1 of Streptomyces chattanoogensis. Lineage (GTDB taxonomy): Bacteria > Actinomycetota > Actinomycetes > Streptomycetales > Streptomycetaceae > Streptomyces > Streptomyces chattanoogensis. Next base: position 116,906 of record NZ_LGKG01000046.1, on the reverse strand, counting down.
TCGTCGACGGTGCCGTCGGCACCCTCTTCGACTCCCTCGAATACCAGCTCGCGGACGGACTGGCGGCGGGGATCCTCTCCGGGCTCCTGTTCGGGATCGCGTACTGGTTCATGGTCGCGGCCAAGAACGCGGCTGTGGAGCCGTCCGGCGTGCGCATGAAGATATTCGGCCGGGAAGGGAAAACCAGGCGGAGCCCCCTCCGCCGACTGCTGATCGGGTTACTGTGCGGGCTCGTGTTCGGCGTCGGCTACGGCTTCGTACGGGGAGCGCTCAACGGCGTCCTCTCTCACGTCGGCCTCCCGACCGTCCTGGCCGTCGGCCTCGGCGACGGTCTCATCTACGGCCTGGTGTTCGCGCTGGCGGCCGGCCCCGCCTTCGGCCTCCTGGCCCTCTTCGAAACCCCTCTGGACATCCGGTCCGCCGTCAATCCGGTCAGCCTGCTGCGCACGAACTGCCGGACGGTCGCCACCCAAATCCTTGTCTGGGCCCCGGCGTTCGGCCTCCTGGTCGGCTTGGGATCCCTGGCGGTGATCCAGCCGATGGCGGTGATCCTGGGCCCGGTCGTCTGGAATCTCACGGCTGCACTCAAGCTCGGCGTCATCAGCGGGCTCGGCGGCGCCGTCGGCTATGCGCTCAGTCTGACCGCCTGGGGCCAGTGGGCGGTCTTCTCCCGGATCTGGCTGCCGCTGACCGGCCGGCTGCCCTGGTCCCTCGTCGCCTTCCTCGAAGACGCCTACCAGCGCGGCGTACTCCGCCAGGCGGGCGCGGTCTACCAGTTCCGCCACGCCCGCCTGCAGCATCACCTCGCCCGCGCCTACGGGTCCGCCCACGTGCTGCGGCGGTCCCCTGGGCCGGGGCGAGGAACTGTTGCGTGACGGCCCGGCGGCCGACGGGGCGGCCGACGGCCGGCGTTCGCGGCCTCGAGGTCACTCTCACCACGGCAACGACCGCACGGACGCGGACGCCACCCCGCAACCTGGGATCAACGTCACGAATCCGCACCGTCGCGAATCCGCACCGTCGCGGATACACACCGTCGCGGATGCGCACCGCCCCGCCGTCGCCGCCTACATCCCGCGGATCGCCTCTTCGATCGTCACCGCCAGGGAGGCGAGAGCCGTGAATCCCGGTACCGCCTCCACGAGCCCCTTCGCGAACAGCTTCAGCTTGCCCCTGCGCGGCGCCTCCGCCGTGACCTCCTCGCGCGCATCCTCCGCGGCCTCGATCAGGTCGCCGCGGTCGGGGTGATCGGACCGGCCGAGCTCGTCGATCAGCCGGGACAGCAGATCACCGATCTCCTGGGGCGACGGCTGCCGCCCGCCGTCACCTTGGGCCGGCTCGCCGTAGTGCACCTCGGCCTGCGCGTTCTTGCCGCTGGCGACGGCGTTGCCGACGACGCCCGAGCCGCCGGATGCGATGATCCCGTCGTTCCTCCGCATCGCTCTTCCTCATCCCTTCTCGGTTGTCAGTCCAGTCTTACCAGGGGGATCTTCTTGAGAATGCCCATCGAGATCCGCGACTTCTCACCGGCGGCGACCGCGCTGGATTCCACCTTGGCCCCTTGGGTCGCAATGATGCCGTTGTTGATGATGACTTCCTGACGCTGGACCAGTTCGCTCACGTCGATGCCATGCGCCACGGCGAATTCCACGAGAGCGTCCAGGACCCGCTTTTCGACGGTCTTCAGGACCATGCCGCTGTCGGCCTTCTGGAAATACCGGTGGTGTTTGCTGTCCGCAGCCCTCTGACGCACACTCTGCCGCGCCCCGTAGTCGAACTTGCGCAGCTGGGTGATGAGTTTGTACTGCCGCCGCAGGCGCCAGGACATCCAGTAGTCGGGAGAGAACCCCGCGATCGCGCGCACGGGCGAGGCCAGCAGCAGGAACGGGCTGCTGACCAGCGTCTGCGCGCACAGCTCGAAGAAATCACGCACCGGTGGGCGGGGCATGAGGGTGTCGATCATCCGGTAGCGGTCGAGCAGCGGGCACAGCACCGTCTGCACGGCTTCCACAGAGAGGTTGGAGTCCGACCGGAAGAAACGCAGGAAGAGCGAGGTGACCAACTCACCTCCCCAGCCGGTGGAATGCACGACGAGATAGGGACGGGCCCCCTCCTCGGGCGCCCGCTTCAGCTCGTCCATCCGGTCCGATGAGATCGAGGCAACGGGCCGTTCGAGCGGGTTCGGCAGAAAACGTTTGTCGTCCAGGACGGTCGCACCGTCCACGAAAAGCCGCTCTTCGATTTCCAGACAGGGCAGGGCCAACGCGCCGACGCGTTGGGTGATATGGGCGTAGAGGTCCGTCACGTCGAAGTCCCGCGCCGTCACCCCCGCCCCGCTCGTGGTGACGTCGAATGCCAGCGACCACGATTCGAGTTCGGTCCCGTACCCGATGAACGGTGAATAGCCGCTGTATGTCGTGACGTTGCCGTTGGCGTACTGGCCGATCTGGTGCAGACCCGCCGCGATCTCGGGATTGAGCGGTGGGGGCGCCGCAGTGGGGTCGAACTGGTCCGGGCGGAGGCTCTGCAGGTGGCGTCCGTACTTCGTCGAGAGCTCGAACGAGAACACCGTCACCCAGGCACCGAGGAGCATCAGCAGGGTGACGTCCGCGCGGCCGCCCCAGAAAGTGAAGACGTACGCGAACAGAAACAGCACGGCCAGCAGCAGATCCCGGCTGTGGCGGCGAGCGTTGGCCAGGTAGGCGTGCCGCAGGACGACGGGGACGTCGCATGCCGGTGCCATCGCCACCCCCAGATGGGGCTCGGCGGCGATCTCCTTGATGAGGGACTTGGCGTACTCGCGATGGAGATACGCGGCAGCGCACAGGTACCGGGTCAGATCCCGGCCGCCGCCCCAGCGCGGCACGGCGGCGGGGCGGCGGGCGGCGCCGGGTGCGAAGGTGGATCCCTTGGACGGTGTCGCGGCGGGACGGCTTCCGGTGGCGGGCGCGAAGGTGGACCCCTTGGGCGGCGTCGCGGCGGGGCCACTGCCGGTGGGGCTCGAGAAGGTGGATCCCTTGGACGGGCGCGGCGCAGGAGGTGACTGGCCGGGTGACTGCGCAGGCGTTGCGCCGGACCCGCCGGACGCCATGGCCGCACCGCACCTGCCGCAGAACGCGGCGCCAGACACTGTGTCCCAACCGCATAAGGGGCACGTAGCCGAACGCGTCATCATTCCCCCGTACATGAGACGGACCCACGTTCCTCAAGTGCACCACAAGCCCACCCTGAGACAACGTCAGAGTGTGCTTTGAGGCTGTACCGTTACAGATCGCCAATGCGTGATTACGGTTGCGGCAGGGAGCTGAGGGTCAGCGGTCGAGGACTGGCGCGCCCTGCCGGTCCGCCTCGAGGGCGCCAAGGCAGACGGGACCAGACGCGACGGCCGGCCGTGGGTGTTCGCGTGGGTGGGCTGACAACGCCGACCCCGTGGCCGCTCGCGCCGCCCGGGCCGACGCGGCTGCTCGGCGAGCTCAGTCCGCGGGTGAGAGTCGGAGGCGGCCGTCACAGCGCCCGCGACGCTCGCCCCCGGCTCCGTCGTAACCCGCCGGGCGGTGCTCATCGCACATCCTCAGCCGCTCACGCCGCGACCCCGCACCGTGACCGACCCCATACGGAGAGTATATGTTTGACCTTCTCAAGGCGCCGTGCCTACGCTCGAAGCCAATGTCTGATTGAGATTGCAACGATCTCAGCGAAGCAGGTCGGAGTCCTGCGAAGCCGCCCCCCGCCTGGCGCGTCAGGGCCTCGCGCGTTCCCGGCGCACAGCGGTGGGGCCAGGAGAACTCCACATTGTTACGCCGATACACCGGCAAGGCACCCCTCCGAGAGGGGACGATCATGCGCGCAAAGACCAGGACTCACCGCATAGCCGCGGCACTGTGCGCAGTGCCCTTCCTCGTCATGGTGGGGGCCGGCGCCGCAAGCGCAGCTCCCGCCACCGCACCGGCAGCCGCACCGTCCCATTCTTCCTCCTGGTACTGCGACGACGACTGGGGCCGCTACTCGGACTGCTGTGACGACTGCGGCCATTACGGCTTCCACCACTATGACTACGGATACGACTACGGCACATACGGATTCGTCATCATTGTCGCCTAGGACTGATCATCCGGGGGCCGCGAGACTCCCGAAGACCTCTCAGCACACGGGGCCGGCCACTACGGCCGGCCCCCCGTCCGTGCCCCACTCGGACTGGCGGACGCCGAGCACCGACCCCCGGGCAGAGGCGAGAGGGCCCCGAGCCAAAGGTGCGGACGCCTGACGGCCTGCACCCATGCCCTGGCCGGCGGACCGCTCTCAGCGATGGCCGCCCGCCAGGGGCTTCGCCAGGTCGGAACGCCGGCCTCACCCGCACCGTGCGGCATCCCGCTCCGCGAAGAAGTGGGCACCGGCAGCGGCCACCAGTACCCCGACGATCATCTGCACCGAGTAGGTCAGGCTCATCGGCGGTGCGGGCAGGTGGGGGTCACCAGCAGGGGCGGTCAGTGTGGTCAGCGTCAGCCAGCCGCCCCAGCCCGCCAGCGCGCCGGAGCCGATCCAGGCGGCGGCCAGCGCCGCCAGCACGGGGACACGGCGCCCGCGACCATAGGCGAGCAGCAGCCCACCGGCGAGGGTGAGGGCGGCGAACAGCACGTAAGACGCGTCGTTCACACGAGCGTCGAGGTCCTGCGCCGCGGCCCGCCCCGGGCTCAGGCCGAACGTGCCGCCGGCCGCCCACACCAGATGCATCGCACCGGCGAACAGCGCCAACGCGCTCGCCATCCCCGCGCTCAGCCGACGGGCGGACCCGGTGGGGGAGGGCGGCAGCTCCCCTATCCGCCCGTGCCACAGATGACCCCAGCGCTCCCTGGCGTACCGTACGAACAGCGCGCCGAGCGTCAGGGCCTGCACGATGAAGCCGCTGTAGACCACACACCACACCCAGGGATCGAGCAGCGCATCGGCGCGCCCGCTGGTGACCGCACCGCCACGCATGAGCGAAATCAACGTCTGGACGGGGAACGCCGCGACGACCGGCGCCAGCAGCCCCGACGCGCACCACATCGGCACCACCAGCAGCCAGGACGGCACCCGCCGCCCCCAGGGCCGCGTCAGCAGAAACGCCAGCAGGACCACCACACCGTCCATCGCCACAGTGAGCCCATTGAGCACCATCAGCGAGTCGCCGTCATGGCGCAGCGCGCTGCCCTCGGGAATACCGATACGACTCCCGGCCGCCCAGGCGACCTTGAGGGAGAGGTACGGGAGGCAGGCAACGATCGCGGTGAATCGCAGCACCTCGCCGACTCTTCGGCGCGGGGCGGGAGCGGAGGCGGAGGCGGAGGCGGAAAACGGAACGGCGACGGCGCGACGGCCGGTACGGATGGTCATGGCAACCACCTTTCCGGCCCCGCTCCCCCGTCGCCTCGTCCACACCGACGACCGCCTCCGCCGCACGGGGGAGGCGGTCCAGGGTCTTTGTTGGGAAAGTGCTGGTCGCTGAGCTTCCCCCGGCCTACGGCTCTGGCCTTGCCCCTCAACAGCCCGCGGCGCCCGCTCTCTTCGATTGCAGAGGCAATCGACGGTCCGGCATCGTTCAAGGCACCGCCCGCTCTTGTGGGCCCATCTGACGAGGAGGCGCTCCATGGCTGTCGTTCCCGTGCGTCGTCTGGCTCTGCTGGGGGGCGGCTTCTCCACCGACGACGACGGGCTGCTGGACGACTGGGTGCTCGGTCAGGCACGCACGTCTCGGCCCAAGGTGTGCTTCGTCCCCACGGCCAGTGGAGACGCCCCGGCGTACATCGAGCAATTTCTCACGGCATTCCAGCCACGCCACTGTGAGCCCAGTGTCTTGCCGCTGTTCCGCAGGGAGCTCGATGACGACACGCTGCGCACGTTCCTGCTCTCTCAAGACGTCGTCTACGTCGGCGGCGGCAACACCGCCAACCTGCTGGCGGTCTGGCGTACGCACGGCGTGGATCAGCTGCTGCGCGAGGCTTACGGCCTTGGAACACTGCTGTGCGGAATCAGCGCCGGCGCCAATTGCTGGGCCGAAGGCTCGCACACCGACTCCTTCGGACCACTGACGTCTCTGCCTGACGGGCTCGCCCTGCTGCCCGGCTCGGTCTGCCCCCACTACGACAGCGAACCGGGCCGCCGCCCCTCCTACCAAGCGGCCGTGGCAACCGGCGTGCTCCCCGCCGGGTGGGCACTGGAGGACGGCGTCGGCGCTCTCTTCACCGACGGCGTCCTGACGGAGACAGTGACCCGCACACCACGGGCCCACCTGTACCGGGTAGAGCCGGACGGGGCCAGCAGAGCCAAGGAGCGAGCCCTGCCGGGTCGCCTGCTCACTGAAGCACAGTGATCCTTTCATCGGTCTCCGGCGGGGCGCGGCGCCGGGGCCCGGTGCCGACGGCCAGAGCGTCGACCCATTTGCCGAACTGCTTGGCGTAGGCCGCATAAAGGCAGGGGCCTGCAAAGGGCGACAGCACCAGAACAGCGAAGACCTCACGTACGGGAATTCCGCCTTCCTCCGCGGGCGCGAATATCCCGGATGTTCGCCGGCTGATCCCACCCTGCACCGACCGACATACCTTTCCGAACGCACCTAACTGGCCTCAGGAAACAGCCAATCCATCGCCAGGCGCGGGCGCGCGGGCGAGCCGTGTGCGCTCAGCAACCGGAGCGCCCTCCAGACACCGGTTCGGCCGCCCCACCCGTCAACCTCATCCGTCAACCTCGTAGGTCTCCGGAACCCCCCACATCCCCTACAGCCCCTTCCCGCCCCCTCCATCCGACAGCCTCCACCGACAGCCGCCGCCCCCGCCCCTGCACCAGTTACGACCTCGATGCTCACTTCCTCGCGTCTTCGCAGGTCAACAACACCTTCCCGTTGACGCAGCAGCGGATCACCCTTTTCTCAATTCCGCTGGCTCCCCGGCGAATCCACGGGCTAAACGATTCTTCTGGATTTCGCACATGCGTGCAGTTGTGTGTTATACGCACTCACGCCACACAAGCACCCTGACCCCGCTATGCTCGCTGTCGCGCAGCGAGTTGTGGCGATTTCCATACGTCGCCGCTGGCTGTCGTGGTGCCGCCGATCGCACAAAGGCTCGGGCGTCCTGGGACCCGGTCTCATGCGTGGGAAACGCCGCCTTGGAATGCGCTGCGGCCAAGCATTTTGGTGAGCGTGATTCCACGGTCGTCGATCTTCTTCAGGCGGCCTTCCCCTGGTGCCCATATACGCCATGTATGTCGCCCTATCCATTCCATTAGTGGTCTGAGGATGCCGATGGTTCGTGCTGGTTCGTCGCCCGAAGGGTCGAGGCCCGCCTCCGCCCCGATATGGCTGTTGCCCTCCGTACTTGTGGCCGTGTGTACGGCCGTGGCCGTGTCGTTGACGCCGTCAATGGCGCGTGCCCATGTCGCCTGGATCGGCGTCATCGCGACGGTGGCAGTGGCCGTCGCAGCCGGGGCGACGGCACGCCGGGGGCGTGCGCTCGAGGAACTGCGTAAGCAGTACGCCGAGCGGGAGTCCACCCTGAAGGGCCACCTGGTCGAGCAGGAAGCCGAAACCGTACGGATGGCCAAGGAGACCCTGCCCGCGGCCATGGCCCAGCTTCAGCAGGGGGCACGGGCCGAGGAGGTGCTGCACAACGTCGTCCAAGTCTCCCGCGTCAGCCCCGAGTTCGAAACCGCCCACCGGGCGGTGCTGCGCTACGTACTCGAGGCCGTCGAGGCCGAGGAGGACCTGCGCGACTCCGCCCAGCGGGCCTTCGTCAACATCGCCCGACGTGTCCAGGCCATTGTCCACCAACAGGCCCAGGAACTCCGGGAGATGGAGGACAAGCACGGCCAGGACCCGGAAGTCTTCGGCGACTTGCTGCAGCTGGACCACCGCACCGCGCTGGTCGGCCGGCTCGCGGACAGCATCGCCGTCCTCGGTGGGGCCCGGCCGGGCCGCCAGTGGCAGCAGACCATCCCGCTGTTCAACGTGCTCCGCGGTGCAATGTCCCGGATCATCGACTACCAGCGCGTCGATCTGCACTCCGTGGCCGAGGTCGGCATTCTCGGACGCGGGGTCGAGCCGTTGATCCACGCCCTGTCCGAGCTGCTGGACAACGCCACTCGCTATTCGCCGCCCCAGACACGAGTCCATCTGACCGCGACCGAGATCCAGACCGGTGTGGCCATCGAGATGGAGGACGCCGGGATCGGCCTGACCGATGAAGCCCGCATGCGCGCAGAGCAGGCCCTGGCACAGGACTCCCCCACGGGAATCGACCTTGACGACCTGGGTGAGTCACCGCGGCTCGGCCTGGCCGTAGTCGGCCGACTGGCCCGTACGAACAACTTCAGGGTCTCCTTCCGGCGCTCCGCGTACGGCGGTGTGCGCGTCGTTCTGATCGTCCCGCCGGAGCTGATCACCGCGACTCCGGTGCCCGGTGGGGCGTTGGCCAAGGCCGCTGTCCTGCCGCCGCCCCGGCACCGCGGCGGTCCGATGCGTCGCCCGGAAGTGGCCGCCGAGGAGCCCGTGCCCGCCGCCGCTCCGCTTAGCGCCAACGGCCTCCCGCAGCGCAGGCGCCGTACCCGCGCCGTGATTCCGCCCATGCGGCAGAAGCCCGCAGCCCCCACCACGACTGGATCCAGGACCCCGGTGTCGGACGCCCCACCCCCACAGGCCGGGATGTGGCTGGCCGCCTTCCAGGAGGGCATCTCCGGCGAGCCCCGAGCTGAGTCCCCAGAACAGCGTCCCGATGGCCTGAGCGACAAAGAGTCCGAGCGTAACTGAGTCATTAGGTAAGGATGAGTAAGTAAGTGGTGACACAGCAGCGGCTCAATATGAACTGGATGCTTGAGGGCCTGGCGACCAGTGTTCCGCACACCCGTGATGTCGTGGTGCTGTCCTCGGACGGTCTGTGCATGGCTCAGTACGGTACGGACGAGGACACCGCGGACCGCCTCGCCGCCGCCTGTGCCGGTCTGCAGAGCCTGTCGGCGGCCATCGCCACGGAATTCCCGCACGGGGACGGGCGGATGAAACTCGTCGTCATCGAGGTCAACGGCGGCTTCTTCTATCTGATGGCGGCCGGCGCCGGAGCATATCTGGCGGTGCTGGCCGATGACGACGTGGACGCCGGCCTCATGGGACAGGGAATGCGGGACTTGGTCGCCCGGATCGGTCAGCACCTCACCAGTCCGCCGCGTGCCGACCGGCAGGTCCCATGAGCGACTCGAAACCGGAAAAACGCCAGAACTGGGAAGAGGGCGCTCCCGAGCGTCTCTACGTCCTTACGTCCGGCCGGAGCGCGCCGGCCGAACCGGCCCCCCTGGACATGGTCACGCTGATCGTGACCCGGAACCGGCCCACTTCGAGCATGCAGCCCGAGCAGGCCACCATCCTCCGCATATGCGACTACCCGCTGTCGGTCGCCGAGATCTCCGCATACGTCCATGTGCCGATCAGCGTGGTCACGGTACTGCTCGCGGAGCTGCTGGGGAGTGGCCATGTCGAAGCCCGGGCGCCGATCCCGGCCGCGTCGTTGCCCGATGTCGAACTTTTGGAGGCGGTGATGCATGGACTGCAAAATCTCTGAGCCCGTCGTTGGTCCCCGGAGCGAAGACACCCTGCCGGCCTCGGCCTCCACCGCGGTCAAGGTAGTGATCGTCGGTGGCTTCGGGGTGGGAAAAACCACCCTGGTCGGATCGGTCAGCGAGATCCGTCCGCTGACCACCGAGGAGACCATGACGCAGGCCGGTGTCGGGGTGGACGACATCGCCGGAGTCGAGCGCAAGACCGAGACGACCGTGGCGATGGACTTCGGCCGGATCAGCCTCAGTGACGAACTGGTGCTGTATCTCTTCGGCACCCCGGGCCAGCAGCGCTTCTGGTTCCTGTGGAACGGCCTCTTCGAAGGCGCGCTGGGGGCAGTGGTCCTGATCGACACCCGGCGCCTGGACGACAGCTTCGATGTGATCGGCCGGCTCGAGGAACGCGGACTGCCCTTCGTCGTCGCCATCAACGCCTTCCCGGACGCCCCTTCGTACCCCATGTCGGAGCTGCGCGCGGCCATGGATCTCCCCGATGACGTACCCATGGTCGATTGCGACGCCCGCGAACGCACCTCCAGCCGCGATGCCCTGCTGACCCTCATGCGCTATCTGTACGCCCTTACCACCACAGCCCCGGAGCCCCGGTGACCACGTCTTCCGCAAACCAGCCCAGCACCTCCTCCGCATCTGGACCGCCTCCGGAATGTCCCGCTCATGCCCGGGCCGGGAACACCGACGGACTGGCGCGGCTCTTCGGGCCCGAGGCGGTGAACGATGCGCCGGGCTTTTTCGAACGACTTCGCGCCGAGCACGGCGCCGTGGCGCCTGTTCTCGTGGACGGTGACCTGCCGGCCTGGCTGGTCCTCGGCTACCGAGAGAACCTCGAAGTACTGCGTACGCCGTCCCGGTTCTGCCACGACTCGCGTATCTGGCATTGCTTCAAGGAGAACAAGGTCGCAGCAGACTCACCGCTCATGCCGGCCCTCGCCTGGCAGCCCATCTGCCTCTTCATGGACGGCGAAGAGCATGAGCGGCTTCGCACCGCGATCACTGAGAGTATGGCGCGATTCGACCGCCGCGGGATCCGTCGCTGTGTCACCCAGTCTGCCAATCAGCTGATCGATGACTTCATCGCTGATGGAGAGGCTGACCTCGTTGCCCAGTTTGCGGAGCAATTGCCCTTGCGCGTCGTGACGCAGCTCCTTGGAATGCCCGAGGAGTCCGGCCCGGGGTTGGTCGAGGCCACCCGAGACCTGCTCAAGGGCACCGAGACGGCTTTCAAGAGCAACGAATACCTCGTGGAGACTCTGGAGCAGCTCGTTGCCAAGAAACGAGCAAGCCCTGGTCCCGACTTCACATCATGGCTGATGGCTCACTCGGCCAAGCTCACGGACGAGGAAGTCCTGCAGCATCTGCGGCTCGTCGTCATCGCCGCGAACGAGAACACCACCAATCTGACCGCGAATACCTTGCGCATGGTGCTCACCGATCCCCGCTTCCGGGCATCGCTCACGGGCGGCAGCATGACCCTGCCCGACGCGCTGGAACAAATGCTGTGGGACGAGCCGCCGACCACAGTGGCGCCCGCCAGGTGGGCCACCGGCGACACGGAACTGGCCGGTCAGTCCATCAAGGCCGGCGACATGCTCCTACTCGGTCTGGCCTCAGGGAACGTCGACCCTGTCATCCGCCCCGATCTCTCCGTACCGATGCATGGCAACCGCTCCCACCTCGCCTTCAGCGGCGGTCCGCACGAGTGCCCGGGCCAAGAGATCGGTCGGGCCATTGTCGACACAGGAATCGACGTCCTGCTGATGCGGTTGCCCGACCTCGACCTGGCCGTTCCCGAGAGCGATCTGAACTGGGTGTCCCATTGGATCGCCCGCCATCTGACTGCGCTACCAGTGAAGTTCACTGCGGGTGCCCAGAAGAAGCACCCCGCATCACCCAGTACATGGGGGAACGATATGCCCAGCAAGCACGCCCTCCAGCATTCCAGCGCCAACGACCCGGACGTCGCAGATGAGACTCTCAGGGCGGCCCCCTCTGCCCGCACGCCCAGGGCACATTCGTCCTGGTGGGGCCTGTTGAAAGGGTGGCTGCTAGGAAAATAGCTCTGTCACGGGAGCGCATGTTGTATGCCTCTCGAAACTGCAATAGTCGCATGCCGGGGCACTGATGCATGTAATTCAGTGCCCCGGCATGCACTTATTCATCAATACAGGATGATGGTGTGCGTTGAACACCTGACGAGCTTGTGCATGCTTGGCGGTGAGGCGTCGAGCTCTCCATCGTCGATCATGGTCGTGTGGTGGGGAACATGACTCGTGCAGCGCTCATCAGCGACCGACAGATCGACGGACTGTGCGCGACGCCAGCCCGTACGAATCTTCCCCAAGAGCCCGTAGAGGCAGGGGACTGCAGTCGCGAGTGGACCTTGCTTCCGTGACTCATGGGGAGAACGCTTCCCAGCGCTCCAGAAGGCTTCATCTTTGGCATGGCTTCATGTGGCGGTTTCTGCCTTGGCGCCGAGGAGATTTCCTACGTACCGGGCTTCTTTCAGCTGGTCCTCCTCCGGCTCCATGTAACGCCGGGTCCGGGTGGCGTAATCGTGATCGCCTCGTACCAGCTCACGGTAGGCGGCCACGCACCTCAAAACCACCGACCGGAGATGGCCATCCGCTCCGAGTGCCTCCAGTTGGTCAGGAACCTGCTCCTCGAAGGCGATCACTCGTTTGACATGCTGCGTGACCAGGTTGTTGACGCGCTCGACGGCTTCTTGTGTTGTGCACTGCGTGTCTTCCTCCACGAGGAAGACCGCGTTGTGGGTGTACGCGGCAGCACGCTCTTTGCGAGCCGAGAGAAGATCGTTGTACAAACCAATCCTCTGGCAGGCCGCATTGCGAAGTTTCTTCAGGGCCGGCAGCCGCCGCACTGCCTCTGGAAGATCGATGCCGCATGCGATCTCGCACATGTCGAGGTACATGGGCATCCCCACCGAGTAGAGGCGGTGCAGCTGATAGTCGTCGATCGACGGGAGTCGACCGCTCGTCCGGTCGACGGACTCCGCGTAGTACGTCCACAGCCACGCGCTGACGTCATTTCGGAAAGTCCTGCGCCAGCTCGGAGATCGGTCGACGACTAACCGGTCCCAGAGATCGAGCAGCGCCTCACCCAGAGGGCTGGCAGGCTTCGCTCCATACATGACGGCCGCGATCCCCTCGATCGCCTCAGCGCCCAAGGACGGCACCGATCCGGCCGGCCCGTCATCGAACTCGTCATCGAGGATGAACGCCCATGCCGTCCACTGAGAGATCAGGGCAACGACTTCGGGTGCCGCGTGCGGGTAGTACAGAGCGGTGACCAACTCAGGCTGAGTCCGTCGGAGATAGCGTCGAGTGGCCGCTGCGGGGCAGATGCCGACTTCGTCGAGCCAGAGCCAAGTCGCTGCCCCGGCTTCCTCCACTGCCGGGTTGGCTTCCAACGGAGGGAACGGCATGTAGAAGTCGATGTTGGAGAGACTGAAATCGGAAGTCATCAGCGCCTCACCGGCGGCCGCACGAGCATCCACCAACAGCAGTCATAACATTCCGTCTCGGCAGTGGCACAGGCCCCGACACACGGAAGTTGGCCCGAGGCACAGCGCCAACAGACCCCAAGATCAATCGCGGGCTAGCAAGTAGGCGGTATGACCGATCTTCACAGTATGGCGCGGCTTGTGACACGGTAATGCTCCTCAGGGACCTGGTAGAGCATCTGGCGGACTTGCCTGCGTATATCAGCTGTGGGTTCCAGCGCTTTCGTCCATCGGGACAAGAATTGCGCAACGTCGCACTGGCGTACAGAGGTAGTCGTGAATCAGTCAGCGAAATGCGCCCTTGCCTGCCGCATGAGCATGGCGTTGCCCGGTGGGGCAGGAGTGGTCCCGCACGGCTCAGCCGGCACCATCCGCAACCGGGCGACTGCCGAGAGGGGCTCAACTGTTGGGGTGAGCAAGGCACTTCGAGCACACGGCCGAACTACTGGCCCCTCACCCTCTGACCAGCTACACACCACCGTCACGGCCGGTTAGGGTGGCGACGAGGCTCGTGAGTTGCGTGTTGTGGACGAATCGACGGTCACGGTGCCTTACGGAACCGGGGGGATGCCGTGCAGCCGACAGCACATTCCGTACGCGCCATGAACAGGCTCACCGAGCGGTGGGCAGCTACCGGAGTGGGGCACGGCGGGACCACCCTCTCGGCTGTGAGTCTGTGGCCGCTTCTTGCCTTTCTCGCGCACGCTGCCGATGGGCCGGCGCGGGCCGAACTGGAGGATGCGACAGGGCTGCCGGCTGCCGAGGCCGCCGGAGCCGCACGCGGCTTCCTCGAGGCGCTGGGGTCCATCCGTGGCACGCGTGCCGCGCTTGGACTGTGGACCAGGGCCGCCCTGCCGCTTCACGCACGGTGGACGTCACAGCTGCCCGCCGGAACGGCCGGTACCTTCACCGGCGATCCGGCGGCCGACCGTAAATGCCTTGACGCATGGGCCGAGCGTCACACAGGCGGCCTGATCCGCAGCATGCCGGTCGTGCTGGACGAGGACACCGAACTCGTCCTGGCCGCCGCGCAGACGGTGCGGACCCGCTGGCTACGGCCGTTCCACGAGACGGAGATGGTCCCCGACAGCGGTCCGTGGCAGGGGCGTTACCTCCTCGGGCTGTGCCGCACCACCTCGCTCCCGGACCGGGTGGCCGTGGCGGAAACCCCGAGCGGACCTGTGACGGTGCTCAAGGTGCTCGGCGACACCGGCGTTGACGTCCACCTCGTCATGGGCACACCGGACATGACGCCCTCCCAGGTCCTGTGCAACGGAATCGGCACGCTCTCCGCCATCGGCGCCCCGGTCCCGGGTGACCGTCTTCCCTTTGGTGAGGCAGGCCCGGGGCTGCGGGTGTCGACCGAGCGCAGTCGCACCCCGGAGCCCGTGCTCGACGTCCGCACCGTCCCGTTCCGTCTCGAGGCAGATCACGATCTGCTGGAACGGCCCGCGCTGTTCGGCCTGTCGGCGGCCATGGACAGAAGCCGCGGGCACTTCCCGGAGGTCAGCCCGGAGCCCCTGGCAATCGGTTCGGCCCGCCAGGCGAGCCTCTCGGTCTTCGACGCCGAGGGCTTCGAATCGGCCTCCGTGACGGCGTTCGGGGCGCTGGCCGCCGGGGTGCCACCGCCGCCGCGGTACACGGTCCGCCGCATCGAGGCCGTCTTCGACCGTCCCTTCGGTTTCCTGACCGTGCACCGCACTTCGCGTCTGGTGATGGCGGCCGGGTGGGTGGCCGAGCCGGTCCCCTTCCCCGAGTACGACGAGCACGACGAGCACGACGAGTCAGACGAGTCAGACGAAGGCGACCGCCCGGATACGGCGCAGTCCGCGGCCGGGAAGAGGGCCGTGGCATAACCGCACCGCTCGACGGCCTGGCCGTCAATCCTGCCGTCCCAACTGACCTGCTGCTGCGACTGCTGGGTCCGGAGTACGAGAGCGTCTGGCACGCGCTGGCCGCACTGCGCGCTTCCTTCCCCGAGGAAGTCACCGCCGCAATCGTCAGGCACCCGCACCGCCGTGTCAGACGCGCCCTGGCCCGCAACCCCTTCGTGGACCCTGAGGTGCGCGGGCTGCTCGTGGACGATCCTGACTGGTTCGTCCGGCTCTGCCTCGCCGGCCGGCCGGACCGGACGAGGCCTGTCCGACCGCTCCCCGACTGGGTGATCGACCGGATGCTGACGACGTACGACAACGAATGCCTGCAGGAGCTGGTCTTCTCCCGGCAGATCCCCTACCGAGTCCAGCGCACGTACTGCCGCCATCCCCTGGCCTCGGTACGGCAGATGGCCACCCACACCTGGACGCTCCTGTCCGCGGGCGAACGGACCGCGCTGTTGAAGGACCCGCACCCGGAGGTACGAGCGAGTGCGGAGCGCATGCAGGAGACGGACGACGCAGAGGCGATGGAGCGCAGGCTGGGTCCGCTGCCGGTGCCGCACCATCACGGAACCGCGCTGATCCTCGTGAACTACCGCCTCTCGCGGACCATTGTCGACTGGCTGCTGAGCGACCCCCACCCCGACAACCCCTGGGTCCTCGCCCACAACTACAGCACTCCCCCGGACGTCGTCGCCGGACTCGTCACACACGCCGATCCGAAGGTCAGGCTGGAGCTCGCTCGCCGCAGCGACCTCGCCCCCGAGCTCGTGCGGGCCCTCGCGCGCGACGACGCCCCACAGGTGCGCACCGCCATCTCGCTGCGGCCCGGGTTGAGCGAGGACGAGCGGGCGGCCATCGACTACACGGTGGACGCCGACGAGAACTTCGGGCCGTACGAACACCACGCCCATCCGGCCCCCGACCCGGCCGCGTCCGCCGTGTACGCCCGCTCACGCCACCCTCTGCTGCGCCGCCGGGCCGCTCAGGACCCCGCGCTGCCCGCCGCGCTCGTCGCACTGCTCGCGCGGGACGACGACCCGGGCGTACGGATGCTGCTCGCCCACAACCACCCGGCGCCACCGCCGGAGCTGCTGCTGCGCAGCTACCTGGAACACCGGGGCAAGGCCCGCGACCTGCTGATCGAGCACCCGCGCTTCCCCGTCGCGGGACTGGGGCCACGCTTCGCGGACGCGGACGCAGCCGGCGAGCGGCGCCTGGCCGTCCTCGACCCCGGGCTCGCGCCCGCCACCGCCGACCGGCTCACCCGCGACCCGAACACGACGGTCCGCGCGGGGGCGGCCCGCCATCCCCACCTGCCGCACGAGCGGCTGCTCGCCCTCCTCGCCGACGAGGAACTGGGCGAGCACGCCGCCGCCAACCCGGCGCTGCCCGTGACCGTGATGCGCGGGCTGCTCAGGCAGTGAGCAGCCCGCGCGACTCCTGGCTCCCACGCACGGGCCGGCTGTCACGCTCAGCCTTGTAGCCGCCTGATCTGTGTGGCGAGAGCACCGTGCGGGAGGGCGAAGGGGATGATGCCCGGGGTGTGTGCCGCGGAGCCGGGCCGTTCTCGTGACGCCGCCCAGCAGCCCGCAGGCCACACCGTGACGTGGTACTCGCCGTCCTCACGCTCCGGGTTCCGGCCCCGTGCGTGAACGACGACATGCCACGGCCCCGATTCGCCTTCGGGCAGCGTGAGTTCGGAACCCCATGTGCTGCCGTCCGGCACCATCCGGAGGACCTGGCCCGGGCCGGTCAGCTGGATGGGGCTGTGCGGCTGGTCAGCCGCCCCCGACGCGTGTCCGCCGTGTTCGGTTCCGTGAAGAGCCTCACGCTGTTTCTTCGTGCCCGGTGTCGACCGGATGCCCCGCGCCAGGCGTATGCCTGGTGAAGCGAGAGACCCGGGAGTGGAGATTGACCGTCGAGGAGTTTGAGGAGTTCTATGCCCGGACGGTCGCCCGGCTCACGGGGCAGCTGTATGTGATGCTCGGCGATCTGCATGAGGCGCAGGACGTTGTGCAGGAGGCGTTCGTCAAGGGCTGGAGTCGGCGACGGCAGCTCGACAGTGACGGCCGGCCCGAGGCGTGGATCCGGACGGTTGCCTGGCGGCTGGCGGTGAGCCGATGGCGTTTCAGGCGGCGGGCCGCGGATGCCTGGAAGCGCAGTGGTGCTCCACCGCATGTCGAAGGGCCCGGGCCGGATCAGGTGGCGCTGGTCGAGGCGCTGCGTGAACTGCCGGCCCAGCAGCGCCGGACGATGACCCTGCACTACTTGTGCGACCTCACCGTCGAGCAGATCGTCGGCGAGACCGGCCAGTCCGCCAGCACCATCAAGACGCATCTGGCCCGCGGTCGGACCGCGCTCGCCCATCGCCTTCAGGATCCACGCATTGAGGAGGACCCTGGTGCCTGAGCCCCAGGACCCGCTGCGGTCCCTGTTCCAGCAAGCGGCCGCTTCCGGGCAGCGGCGGGCGATCACTGCGCCGGTCGAGCACATCGCCGAGCGGGGCAAGCGGATGCACCGGCGGCGCGTCGCCGCGGTCGTGGCGGGAGCATGTCTGGTTCTGGCCGGCGGCGGTGCGGCCGCGGCCAAGCTCCTCCCGGGTAAGCCGCCCTCCACGCCCCCGGCCACCACTCCCTTTCCCCGCCAACCGTCGCCTGCGCCGACGACCCGGCCCCCGTCGCCGGTCGAGACGAGCCGGCCGCCGTCGGCTGCCCGTACGGTCCGGCCGCCGTCGGCCGAGACCTCCTCGCCCGGAGCACCTGGCGGCGTGCCCACGTCCCTCACCAACGGCACCAACGGCACCGACGGGATGGCCAGCACTTCGCCGCCCTGATCTCGTCCCGTTCCGCAATCGGCGAGCTGCCACCAGGCGGTTCCGCATGCCCCATGCCCCATGCCTCATGCCTCATGCCTACGCACACGCCAAGGAGTCCGAAATCTTCGATACGTCACCCCGGGTGCGGGAGCGCGCCCCGGAACCGCCGCAACGCTCGGTGGTCCGGCAACGGCCCTCCCCGCATGCTCCGCCGGTGGGCACGCCCGGTCCACGCCGCAGCCGAACGCCCCGCTTCGGACGCCCGCCTCTCCCGCTGCGTCCTGAGGACCGGGAGGTGCTGTGGCTGTACCTGCTGACCCGAATAGGGATCTGGACAACGGCCTATTGCACCCGGTGGGTGTTCCCCTCGGGCGGCGACAGCCGTACTCCCGCTCCGGTCCTGGCTCCCTTTCAGCACTGGGACTGGGGGCACTATCTGCACATAGCCCGTGACGGCTACTTTCCCGGGCAGGCCGGCCCCTGGCAGAGCGACTGGGACAACCGCGAAGCCTTCTTTCCGGGATTTCCGCTCCTGCTGCGCGTTGTCCACACGGTCCTCCCCTACTGGACGCCGGCCGGACTGCTGATCTCCTTCATCGCGGGGGCCGTCGCCGTCCTGGCCCTGGCCCGGATCGCCAGGCTGTACGTGCCCGATACGAGCGCAGGCCGGCGCACCGTCTTGTTCTTCCTGCTCTCCCCGTGCGCGATCTTCCTGTCCGTCGGCTACACCGAAGCGCTCTTCCTCGCCTTCGCCCTGCCCGCCTGGCTCGCCGCCCAACGACGCAACTGGGCCCTCGCCGCAACCCTGACCGCCCTGGCCACGTCCGTGCGCATCAGCGGCCTCTTCCTCGCGGCCGCCATCGCCCTGCACTTCACCCTGACCGCCCGCACCCGCCGAGACTGGCGTGCGCTGCCCTGGCTGGCGCTCCCCGCCCTGCCCGCCGTCCTCTACAGCTGGTATCTGCAGGCACATACCGGCGACTGGATGAGCTGGAAACACGCTCAGGAACGCGGCTGGTTCCGCACCTTTCACACGCCGTGGGAAGCGTTCGCCCACACCTGGCACAGCGCCTTCGGCCACTCCCAGACCACCGGCTACGCCTTCATGTTCCAGGCCGAACTCCTCGCCATGTTCGTCGGGCTGTTCCTGCTCGGCCTGCTGATCTGCCAACGCCGCTGGCCCGAGGCCTTCTACATCGGCCTCAGCCTGTGGGCACTGGGGACCTCCTACTGGTACATGTCCATTCCCCGCGCCTCCCTCCTGTGGTGGCCACTGTGGATCACCCTCGCCGGATGGAGCCTGCGGACACCGCGCATCAAGAACGTCTACCTCTGCCTCGTCGCGCCGGTGACCACGGTCTTCGCCGTCACGTTTCTGTCGGGGCACTGGGCCGGCTGAGGGCGCTGCTGCACCGCCGGAGAAGCCGGACGACGGGTGGCGTGGTCCGTTCTCCAGGACCGGGCGGAGTGATCCTTTCTTCAGGATCGGGTGGCGTGGCGGAAGGCCGGGACGTACGTTGATCATCCTCGCTGCCTGCGGTGGAGCCTGGTCGAGCACGGCACGGAAGAATTGCCGAAGAACGTTGTCGCCAGGATGTCGAGGACCGGTGTCCTGCACCGACCAAGGGGTGACAGCGTGCCAACGGGGTGCGCGGACTGGGGAGGACACCCGGGATGAAGTACGTCGCGATGGTCTACGGCAACCAGGCCAGGTGGGACTCCTTCCCGGCCGAGGCCTGGCCGGAGGCCATCGCCAGGCAGGAGGGCCAGCTTCTACCTGCTGGACTGCGAGAGGCTGGAGCGGGCACAGCAGATCGCCGCGGGCAGGCCGTTCGCCGATGCGGACCCGGTCGAACCGTGGCCGGTGTTGCACGAGTCCCCGGCGGATCTGTGAGCCCCGTACGCCTACCGGGAAATGCCTGACGTTGTAATGCCTGACGATGTGATGCCTGACGTTGTGATGCCTGATGAGAGGAAACATCAGTGGACACTTTCCGGACGAGGGACGGACTGGTGCGAGGCCGTCGTCCAGTCTCCGACGTAGCCGCGGTCCTCGGCATTCCCTACGCCGCCGCGCCGTTCGGTGCCAACCGGTTCCGCGCGCCGCGCCCCGCCCGGCCCTGGACGGGTGTCCGGGACTGCGAGAGCTTCGGCCCCATCTCCCCGCAGTCGGCACGTCTGCCCGGTGCTCCGTCCTGGTCGCCCGGCGACGAGGACGTTCTCACGGTCAACGTCTGGACACCGGCAACGCCTGGTGACTCACTCCCCGTTCTGGTCTGGATCCATGGCGGTGCGTACACCTTCGGGTCCTCCGCACAGCCGGACTTCGACGGCACGGCACTGGCCCGCGCCGGGCTGGTGGTGGTCACGTTCAACTACAGAGTGGGTTTCGAGGGCTTCGGCAGCATTCCCGCCGGCGAAGGATCTCCGTATCCGGAGAACCGGGGTCTGCTCGACCAGATTGCCGCATTGCGGTGGGTACGCGAGAACATCGCCGCCTTCGGAGGCGATCCCGGCAACGTCACCGTGGCCGGCCAGTCATCAGGAGCAGCGTCGATCGCCTGTCTGATGGTGATGGAGCGGGCACGGGGGCTGTTCCGCCGCGCCATCGCCCACAGTGTCGCCAGTCCGTGCTATTCCGTGGAACTCGCCGCGGAGACCACCAGGAAGGTCGCCGCCGCGGCAGGCATTGCCCACACTGCCGAAGCGCTGGCCTCCGCGTCGCCAGAGGCACTGGTGGCTGCCTCCGACAGGGTTGTCGACGGCTACCGGCAGGACCCGGACTCGGGAGCCCGCCATTACGACCCCGTCATCTACGGACCGGTCGTCGATGGCGACGTCCTCCCCACGGACCCCCTCACCGCGATCGCCGCGGGAGCCGCACGCGGGGTGGACCTGCTGGTGTGCCACACCACGCGGGAGTTCTGGCTGATGGACGCCGTCGGCAGCTGCAAGAAAGTCACCACCGACGAACAGCTGGCGCGGTTCGCCGAGGACTTCGGGCTGCCCGACGACCTGGTGCCTGGCTACCGCGAGCTCATGCCCCACGCACCTGTTCAGGACATCTACCTCACCCTCTACGGTGACATGCTCTTCGGGGAGTACAGCAGCCGCCTCGCCGACATCCACGCCCAGGCAGGCGGCCGGGCGTTCATGTCTCGCTTCGCCAGGCAGCGCACCGGCCCACGGGGAGAGGTGCACGCCTGGCACTCTGCCGACATACCCTTCGCGTTCGGCAACATCACGGCCGCCAGTGTCGAGTTCCTCATCGGCGGCCCGCCCAGCACATCCGACCACCGCCTCTCGCAGAACATGGTGGCCGCCTGGGCCGCCTTCGCCACCAACGGCGACCCTGGCTGGCAGCCCCTCGACATGTCCACCACGCCTCCCCGCGTCTGGGCGGCCGAAGACGACTCCACCCCGGCGCAGTCCTTCATCGAAGGCCGCCGGGAACTGTGGCGCATGCACCACTACCCGCTGCTGCGCCCCTGAGCGCAGACGGAACGACCAGGCTGTGTGCGAGAGCGGCCGGGACCTGAACGCCCCGCGGACGTCACGGCAGACGGTCGGTCGTCCGCCCAGGGTGCCGCTCCGCCGGCCGAGGGGAGCCGGCTACGGCCTCAGCGCGGCCACTTCTCGGGTGTCCTGCTGGTGATCACATGGCACACCGCTGGCTTCCCGGGGCCCGGAGACCTGCCCTGGGCGACGAGCCTCACGCCGTCGAGCAGGATGCGGCAGGACGCGATCCCGTCTCCTGCGGGGGTCACCTCCACGCGGGCCTCCGCGCCGGTGTTGACGACGACCTTCGTACTCCAGGGAAGCCTGGTGGAGCCGAGCCGCTCATCGCGCTTCTCCGGTTTGTACCGGTCGGGATTGTGCCGGTAGCGCACGACGGTGGCCCGGGGTTCGCCGCGTACGGACTTGCCCTCATAGGTGAGGTACCAGGCGCTCCCGCCCGCCTTCTCCTTGATCCACGTGGTGTTGCTCCGCGCCCAGAGCACTCCGCCGACCACCAGGGCCGCCACCAGGGCGCCTAGCAGGATCAGAACGAGGTTGCCCCGGAAGGTGCGGGACGATGGGTGCTGGGATGTCATGGGCCTCGGCTCTCCGTGCTCCGCCTTCGTTTCCTGCTGCGCGAACGCGGACTCAGCGGTCGTTCCCCACCACTGTACGGACGGCTCCCACGGACGGGCGTCGCCCCGCCGACGGATCCTCGGGGTTGCTGTGCGGTCCTGCGACGAGGTGGTCGCTCCGGCCGTGGGCCCCTCACCGGCGGCGGCGCCTTGGGCCACGTCGCGGGACGGTTGACCACGCTCGAACCACGCGGCCTGGTGCGGGAGTTCGCGCTTTGGCTGCTGTTCAACCTGCCGCGCAGGAACTGCCGGACCTGACCAAGTGGGCCGGTGCGACGATGCCTGCCTCGGAGCATGGCCTCCGGTGTGTTCAGAAGGGACGGGGCAGGCCGATGGGGTTGGGGAACGGCAGCACCTTGGCGTCCACCACCTGCCGGGCCGGGCCTTCCAGGGCGGTGAGCAGTGCGTCCGCTGCGCGGTCGGGGAGGGGTTGCAGGAGCCGGGCGGCCAGGCGGTCGGTGGTGTCCTCGATACGGGCCCGTTCCTCGTGGCCGTGTGCGGTGGCTCGGGTCTCCGCGTCCAGCAGGCCGCGGGAGCGCAACCGGTCCACGGCGGCTGCCCACTCCTCCTCGCTCCAGCCGCGGTCGAGCCGGATGCCGTCCTGGGGCACCCGGCCGGTGGCGGCGGCGAGCACCAGGGCCTCGCAGCCGTCCAGTCCGTGGTCAGCCAGTGCGGCGGCGTGCGCATCGCCCCTGAACTCCCGGAGGCAGGTGGTCAGTTGCCACAGCCGCTCGACCGGATCGTCGCGGCGGCAGCATGCGCGGTTGGCGGTGAACAGCGGCCGGGCGGGCGCCGGCGCGTCCTCGACCATGGCGGCAAGCGGTGTCGACAGCTTGGCGGCGTGGTCGTCGATCCCGGGAACGATCGACCGCAGCGCCGCTGCGGCCCGCCTGGCCCGTGTGTCGATGATCTCTTCCGGGCTGACGGTCGACCAAGCGGCGGGCAGGGCGCGTTCCACCATCCCGGGTGCGAAGACGGCGAGAACTGCGGTGGCGAGTGAGGGCCCCACCGGTCCCATGGGAGCCGTGCGGGCAGCGAAGTAGCCCATCCAGAAGCCCTTGAGGCCCAGGGCTCTGCCCATCCCGCGGCACTGCTCGTCGAAGTAGATCACTGCATGAAGGGGTTCGGTACGCAGCCACAGCGTCCGGGCTCTGAGCTCCATGGGCCCGCACGTTACCGCCAGGTACGCGACGTTCGCTGCGGCCGGGACTGCCGGGGAAGCGCCACGAGGGCGAGAATCGGCCACAGTCGCACAAGCTTGCGCCGTGGCGTCCGGCGCACGCCCCGAAGCGGCGTGGCCGGCGTTCGACAGCCCAGATCATCTGCGGCGTTGCCGTCCCGGTGGCGACTATGCGGCCGTCATAAGCGACCAGGGGCCCGGCATGTCCGGCCGCCGACGGCGGAGTGCGGTACGGCCGCCCCGGCGCAGGCACGCGGGGGTTCCCGCGGTGTCGGACGCGCGCGGCGCGGCGGCCTGACAGAGTTGACCGAATCCGGCTTTCGAAGGGTTGACTCTCCAGTAACCAGCCCGCAAACTCCGACACGGCTCGTAATCGGCTCGTACTCGGCTCATAGTCGTCTACCCGTTCTCCGTAGACCTCCTCCGGGAAAACCCCTCCTCCCAAACCCCCTCTCCTTCCTCTCCGTCAGCCATGTGCGCCCGCTGTTGACCTCGTCCGGCGGCGTGCCTGCGCATGCCCGCTGCGATGCGTCCGACATCTTCACGTGCTGTCCGGCAAGCGAGATCGTCTCAGTCCTGCTCAATACCCGCATGAGGGGAGCATCAATGGACCACGCCACTCAAGTTCGCATCATCCAGGAATTGCTCGAATTCGAGGAACAGCGCACCACGGACATGGACGGCCAGGAAAGCGAGCATTACAACCCGGTCGCCGCCTATACCGACCCGGACCGGCTGACGGCGGAGCTGGACCGCATCTGGTACCGCCGGCCACTCGCGGTGGGGCATGTCGCGGAGTTTCCCGAAGCCGGCTCGTTCAAGACCCTCCGGGTCGGCAAGGTCCCCATACTCGTCGTCCGGGGCAAGGACGACCGGATCAGGGCCTTCGTGAACGTCTGCCGGCACCGCGGCACGATCCTGGTGGAGGGGGAGTGCGGGCGGGCCAACGCCTTCGCCTGTCCGTACCACGCCTGGACCTTCGGGCAGGACGGGGGCCTGCGGCACGTCCCCGACGACTTCGGATTCCCCGATGTGGCGGCCGACAAGGGCCGGTTCGGCCTGCGGGAACTCTGGTCGCAGGTCCATGCGGGCTTCGTGTACGTCCAGGCCGACGGGAACACCCCCGAGCAACAGCTGGTGGACTGGCTGGACGAAGTCGGCAGGGACCTGCAGGACCTGGCTCTGGACGACTACGCGGCCCTGGAGCCGTCCACGGTGCGCCATCCGGTGAACTGGAAGCTGCCGTTCGACATTTTCCTGGAGAACTACCACACCAAATTCACCCACCGGTCCACGATCTACCCGGTGTTCCTGTCGAACGTGGGGAAGTTCGACGCCTTCGGCCCGCATATCCGCTGTGTGCTCCCCCGGCGTGAGATCACCGAACTGCGGCACATCGACGAGAGCAAATGGGATCTGGTCGAGCAGTCCACGCTGCTCTACGTCGTGTGGCCGAACACCATGATCGCCGTACTTCCGGAGCATGCCGCGGTCTGGCATGTGTACCCGGACGGCGTCGAGCATTCGACGATGAACTTCTACGCCCTGATCGCCCGGCGGCTCTACGAGTCCGAGGCGGAGAAGGAGAAGTGGCAAAAGAGCCTGAAGGTCGTCAAAAAGGTGAAGCGCGAGGATGCAGAAAGGTTTCTCTCCATCCAGCAGGGCTTGAATTCCGGAGCGCATCCGGCCCTGACCTTCGGCCGTTACGAAAAGGCCATCGCCTGGTTCCACCAGAGCATCGAGACGGCCCTCGCCGATCCTGCCGCCCCGGCCACCGCCGAACCGGCTGCCGAAGCCTCCGCCCACTGACCGGCCCAGAGGGAGATGACGCACATGACCGAGACGACAGCCGAGACCGTGCCCGTGGTGGAGACCCCCGAGGACTTCCGGCGGATGCCCGAGGAGTACCAGGAGCTGGCCATCCACCAGATGATGGTCCACACCGAAGGCGAACTGTCGGGCGCGGACGACTACTTGCAGGTGTTCTTCCCCATCGCGCCCAACGCCTATGAGCGCAAGGTGTGCTGCGAGCGGGCCGCCGAGGAGATCGACCACTACATGATCGGTGCCGCGGTCCTGAACGACCTGGGCATCAACACCGACCACATGCTGGACCAGAAGCTGCTGGAGCGCGGCCTGTACGCCTCCCCCGCCATCCACAACATCAAGACCTGGACCCAGCGCGCCCTGTTCTCCTACATCGGCGAGAACGCGGTCCTCGACCACATCGAGGAAATGGCGAAGTCCAGCTACCGCCCCTGGGCGAACTCCTTCGGCAAGGTCATCCGGGACGAGCACGTCCATGTCGGGCACGGGCGGCGGATCGTCCGCGAGATGCTGCGCGACGAGGCCGGGCGGGAGGAGGTGCAGCAGACGCTGAACGCCATGTGGCCCTTCGTCCTCAGCCTGTTCGGCAGCGACACGTCCCGCCGCTCCCCGGAGTATCTGCGCTGGGGTCTGCGGCAGCGGACCAACGCCGAGGCCCGTGACTTCTTCGTCGCCCGGATCGTGCCCGAACTCAACAGGATGGGGCTGACGGTCCCCGACCAGCCCGCCCCGCAGGCGCCCGCCCAGCCGGAAGGCCCCACACACGCATGAAGCAGGACGTCACGATCACCCTGCCCTCGGCCCGCAACGGCTCCGCACCCGGCCTCACCGGCTGGGGGCGGCGCCTGCGGGAACTCCTCGCCGCCGACCCGGAACTCCAGGCACGCTTCGACGCCGTACGGCGCTTCGGGGCGGGGATCCGCTCCTCCGAATACCACCTGACCAACGCCTGCAACATCCGCTGCAAGGGCTGCTGGTTCTTCACCTACGAGTTCCAGAAGTCGGCGAAGGAGAACACCAGCCTCGCGGACCTGAAGGCGTTCGTCGCCGCCGAGACGGCCCGCGGGATCAACGCCGCCCTGCTCATCGGCGGGGAGCCCACCCTGTTCGCCGACCGTATTGCCGTCTACCGCGACGCCATGCCGTACGTGACGATCTCCACCAACGGTCTCAAGCCGCTGCCGCGCGCAGGCTTCGAGGACATCACGGTGGCCGTATCGCTCTTCGGCGGCGGACCGCTGGACGACGAGCTGCGGGCCATCCGCCCCAACGGCAAGCGCTTCACCGACCTGTTCGACACGGCGCTGGAGAACTACCGCGACGACCCACGGGCCGGATTCATCTACGCCCTCTCCGAGGACGGTATCGACTACATCGACGACACCGTCCGCCGCATCCGCGACAACGGCAACCGTGTCCACTTCAACTTCTACAGCAGCTACGACAGCGACGATCCGCTGTACGCCGTACGGACCCGGGAGCTGCTCACCGAGGCGCTGCGGGTCCGCGCGGCCTACCCGGAGACGGTGATCAGCCATCCGTACTCCATCGAGGTCATGATCACCGGTCGCAGCCACTGGGGAGAGTTCGGCTACGACGTCTGCCCCAGCGTCAGCTCCGCCAACGCCGCCCACAACGCCCGGATCCGCAACGGCAATCCCGTGCTGCCGATGTTCAACACCTGGGCCGCGGACCTGGAGACCGTCCACTTCTGCTGCACCAGCGGGCACTGCGCCTCCTGCCGGGACAGCCAGGCGGTGTTCAGCTGGCTGATGGTCAGTCCGCACCGCTTCACGGAGTCCGCCGAGCAGCTGTGGACCTGGGTGCAGCTCGCCGAGAGTTATTGGAGCCAGTTCTCCTGGTCCCCCTTCCACCCGTCCTACCAGGAGGGCGCGTGAACGAAGGCGACTGGAGTGTCCCCGACCACACCAGTGGCGGCCGCACCGCGGTGACCAGCATGGTGGACGTGCTCAGACAACGGGCGCAGTCCGCTCCCGACACCGTCGGCTACCACCTGCACCTGCCGGCTCCCGGGGGCGGGGAAGAGGACCAGCAGCTGACGTACGGCGAGCTGCACACCCGGGCCCGGTGCGTCGCGGCGGCGCTGCTCGACGGCCACCGGCCGCCCGGCGGGCGCCGCGCCGTTCTGCTGTACCCGCCGCCGTCCGCCGACTACATCGCCGCGTTCCTCGGCTGCATGTACGCCGATGTGCTGCCGGTGCCCGCCTACCCTCCGCTCACCGCGGACCAGTGGGCGGCACTGGCCGCCATCGTCCGCGACTGCGGGGCGGAACTCGTGTGCACCACGCAGGCCATGGCACCGGGCGTCCGGGAGGCGCTGGCCGCGGCGGGGGCGGCCGACGTGCGGGCGGTCGCCACCGACACCGTCACCGAGCCCCTGGCCGAGGACGCCCTCGCCCGCCCCGGCGCCGATGCGACGGCGTTCGTCCAGTACACGTCCGGCAGCACCGGGCACCCCAAAGGCGTCGTCGTCCGGCATCGCAATCTGCTGGCCAACCTGGAAGTGATCGAGTCGTCGTTCGGCCACACCGCCGACTCCACCGGTGTCATCTGGCTGCCGCCCTACCACGACATGGGGCTGATCGGCGGCATCCTGACACCGCTCCACCAGGGCTTCCCCGTCCACCTCACCTCACCGCTCGCCTTTCTGCAGGATCCTCTCTCCTGGCTGCGGCTCGTCTCCCGCACCGGCGCCACCACCAGCGGGGGACCGGACTTCGCCTATGCGCTGTGCGCCCGCAAGGCGCGCCCCGAGGACGTGGCGGAACTCGACCTGAGCGCATGGAACGTGGCGTTCAACGGCGCCGAAATGCTGCGCCCCGAAACCCTGGACGCCTTCACCGACACCTTCGCCCCGGCGGGCTTCCGCCGCAGCGCCTTCCTCGCCTGCTACGGCATGGCCGAATCCACGCTGATGGCCACAGGAACGGCTAGGCACCGCGAACCGCTGGTCGTCCCCGGGCGAAAGGCCGTGGCCAGTGGAGAACCGCGCGGTCTGGAGGTCCGTATCGTCGCACCGGACGAGCGGCGCGTCCTGGCCGACGGCGAGGAGGGGGAGATCTGGCTGCGCGGGCCGAGCGTGGCCGCCGGCTACTGGGACCGGCCCGAGGAGAGCGAGGCCGCCTTCGGAGCACGTCTGGCCGACGGCGACGGCCCGTATCTGCGCACCGGCGACCTGGGCTATCTGCAGGACGGGCACCTGGTGGTGGTCGGCCGCATCAAGGACCTCATCATCGTGCGCGGCCGCAACATCGCACCGGCCCAGCTGGAGGAGGCGGCCTGGCGGGCCGTTCCCGAACTCCGGCCCGGCTGCGCCGCCGCCTTCGCCCTGGACGGGGTGCACGGCGAAGAGGTGGCGCTGGTGGCCGAGGCCCGCCGCACCGACCTGGATGCGGAACAGCTGGCCGGAGTTGCCCGACGGTTGCGTGCCGCCGTTACCGCAGCCTGTGGAGTGGGGGTGCGGCTCGCCGTCGTGGTGGCGTCCGGAGCCGTGCCGAAAACCAGCAGCGGCAAGGTCCGCCGCTCGCTCTGCCGCGACCTGTTGCGCCGGGCCGCGTTGGAGGAACTGCACCGCACGGACTTCGAGGCGCGGGCGTCCGGTGCGGGGCCGGAGCGCCGGGACGGGCCACCGGCCCGCGACGGATCCGCACCGTCGGACGGCCCCGCAGGGCCGGGCAAGGCGATGGCGGAGCTGATTGCCCGGGCCGTGGCCGAGGTGCTCGCCGTCCCCGTGGAGGAAGTGGCGCGCGACCGCAAGTGGACCGAACTCGGCCTGGACTCCCTCGGCACGGTCGAGGCCGCCACCGCGATCCAGGAGCGGCTCGGACGGGACGTCCCGGTCGGACTGCTTTTCGAGCAGCCCACGGTGGTGGCCCTCGCGGACGAGCTGTCGCGCCGCGAAGCGGCGGCCGGGGCGGGAGCGGACGTCCCGGCACCGCGGCCGGAGCCCGCCGAGCCGATCGCGGTGATCGGCCTCGCCTGCCGGATGCCCGGCGGAGCCGCCGATACCGACGCCTTCTGGGAACTGACCCGCCATGGCCGCGATCTCACCACCGGAAGACCTCCGGAGCGACGCGAGTTGCCCGGACTCCCGGCCGGTGACGACTCGTCCATGAGGCTCGGCGCTCTCGACGACATCGACTGCCTCGACGCGCCGCTTCTGGAGGTCAGCGCGCCCGAGGCCCGCGCCATGGACCCCCAGCACCGGCTGCTGCTGGAGACGGCGTGGGCCGCGCTGGAGGAGTCCGGGCATGATCCGCGGTCGCTGCGCGGCTCCCGCACGGGGGTCTATGTCGGCATCTCGTCGGCGGACTACGCACGGATCGCCGAGCACGGACGAATCTCCCGGTTCACCGGGGTCGGTGCCAGCCCCGCATCCGCAGCCGGGCGGATCTCGTACCACCTCGGCCTGCGCGGGCCCAGCCTCGCGGTGGACACCGCCTGTTCGTCCTCGCTCGCCGCGGTCCATCTCGCGGTCCGGGCGCTGCGCCACGGCGAGTGTGAACGGGCCGTCGTCGGCGGGGTCAACCTGGTGCTGGCGGATGAGCCGACCGAGGCGCTGACGCGGCTGGGGGTGCTGTCGCCCAGCGGGCGCTGCCGGCCCTTCGACGAGACCGCCGACGGATATGTCCGCGGCGAAGGGTGCGGGGTCGCGGTCCTGATGCCGCTCTCCGCCGCGCGCCGCCAGGGTCTTCCGGTCCGCGCGCTCATCCGCGGCAGCGCCCTCAACCACAACGGCTCCGGCAACGGCATCACGGCCCCCTCCGGCAGCGCCCAGCGCGAGGTGATGACCGACGCCCTGCGCGATGCGGGGCTGGCGCCTTCCAGCATCGGTTATGTGGAGGCCCACGGCTCGGCCACCGCGCTCGGCGACGCCATCGAGCTGGCGTCCACCGGCGCGG
The DNA here is from genome assembly GCF_001294335.1 of Streptomyces chattanoogensis. Classification (GTDB taxonomy): domain Bacteria; phylum Actinomycetota; class Actinomycetes; order Streptomycetales; family Streptomycetaceae; genus Streptomyces; species Streptomyces chattanoogensis. The sequence continues at coordinate 87,032 of NZ_LGKG01000046.1, read as the reverse complement.
TGTACGGCGCCGGCCGGGCGGACGGGGACACCTGGCGCATCGGTTCGGTCAAGTCGTCCCTCGGGCACCTGGAGGCCGCGGCCGGAATCGCCGGACTGATCAGAACGGTCCTCGCCCTCGAACACGCCGCATTCCCGGCCCTGCCGCTGCCGCACGGCCCCAACCCGAAGGCCGACTGGTCCGGCGCCCGGCTCGCCGCCGCCGCCGAACCGCTGCCCTGGCCGCGGCACGACGACACCGCCCGCGCCGCCGGGGTCAGCTCCTTCGGCTTCAGCGGTACGAACGTCCACGTCGTCCTGCAGGAGGCCCCACCCGCCGAGCGCTGCCCGGCGCCCACGGGCCGCCGTGTGATCGTTCCGGTGTCGGCCAGGACCGACGGCGCACTGCGCGAGGCCGTCGCCCGGCTCGCCGCCGCACTGCGCTCCGACGCGCCCGAACTCACCGCCGTCGCCGGAACACTGGCCGAGCACCGCACCCGCTTCGCACACCGGGCGGCCTTCCATGCCGCTTCCCTGCCCGAACTGCTGGCCGCACTCGACAAATGGCTCACCGACCCGCCGCGCACCGTCCCCGTGACCTCGGCACCCCCACTGCGACTCGCCGCCGGCGGCAGCACCACCACGGAACGGACGCTCAGCCCGCGGGCCGCGGCCGGGACCCTGCGCGGCTGGGGCATCCCGGTCACCGAGGAGGACGCCGCCGGCCAGGGGGCGGTCCTGCGCGCCCACTTCCCCGCCGCGCCCGGCACCGGTCTCCCCGTACCCGTGGACCTGGTGGACTTCGAGGCGCTCTGCACCGCGGCCTGCCTCTACTACACCCTCGGCGGCGACCTCGATCTGCGTGCGGTCAACGGACCCCTGCCGTACCGGGTCAGGCTCCCGTCCTATCCCTTCGAAAAGCGTCGCTACTGGATCGACGGAACCCAACGGAGGACGACGTGACCGCTGCTGCACTGCTGGAAATCCTTGACGACCTGCGTGCCCGGCCCCACGCCCCGGACCGGGCGCCGGTCCAGCACGCCGCGCTCGGCTATCTCACCGCCCTGGTCCGCGAGGGACTGGACCTCGACGAGCAGGAGCCGATACCGGACGACCGGCCCATCGGCGAGGTCGGCGTCGACTCGCTGCTCGCCCTGGAGCTCGGCGACCGCATCGCCGAGGACATCGGGGTCACCCTCAGCGCAGAGACCCTCGCCGACCAGCCCACCCTGCGCGAACTGGCCGACCGGCTCGCCGCCGAAGTGCCCGCGGCCGCGGCATGACCACACCCTTCCCCGACACCCTGTACTGCGTACCGTACGCCGGTGGCACGGGCCAGGCGTATGCCCGGCTCGGCCGCCGGGCCGGGCCCGGGCTGCGGCTGGCCGGGCTCGATCTGCCGGGCCGGGGCCTCCGGCGCAGCCTGCCCCCGGCCCGGGCCCTCCCCCAGGCGGTGGCCGCGCTCGCCGGACAGGTACAGGAAGAGCTGCGCGCCAGGCCTCCTTCCGGCCCCTACGGCATTCTCGGGCACAGCTTCGGCGCCCTGCTCGCGCACCGGCTCGCCGCCGAGCTGAGCAGGTCGGCGGCGGGCCCGCCCGCCCTGCTGGTGGTCTCCGGCTGTCCGCCGCCGCATCTGCTCGGCCGGCTGGACGGCACCGCGGAGGAGCTGCTGCAGGCGGCCACCCGGGAACTGCGGGCCACCGTGTCCGCGGGCGCCGACCATTCCGCTGTCTGGGACGCCGCCGCCGAGGCCGGCCGGCAGGACCTGGCCCTGCTGGAACAGGGGGCCACGGCGACACCGCCCGTGCTCGGCATCCCCGTCGTGGGCCTGTACGGGGCCGATGATCCCTTCCGCCCCGGCGAGACCATGGCGGGCTGGGCGCGGTGGACCAGGGCCGGCTTCACCCTCCGAGCCGTACCCGGCGGCCACTTCTGCTTTCGGGAGCACCCCGAACCGTATCTCGACGCCCTGCGCAGCCAGCCGATGAGCGCCACCGGAAGCCGAGGTTGACGATGAACACCATGGACACGACGTACGCGACGGGCACGGGGGCGGGCCCACGGGCGGTGGAGATCGCGGACACCGGGACCGACCCGGGCACCGACTTCCAGGTACCGGCCTCCGGAGACGCCCGGATGACCTGGGAGTACGACCTGCGGGACGAACGGCTGATGGCGCTCTACCAGCGCGGCAAAGACCGTCAGTGGGATGCGGCCACGCGCATCCCCTGGGAGCTGGAGGTCGACCGCGCGAACCCGCTCGGCCAGCCCGAGGAACTGATCCCGATCCATGGTTCGCGTACCTGGGAGCGGTTCGGCCACGACCGGAAGTTCGTCGCCGATCTCTTTCTGCACACCACCGCCTGGCAGTTCAGCCAGTTCCTCCACGGTGAGCAGGGCGCCCTGGTGTGCGCCTCGCGGATCGTGGAGACGGTTCCCGATCTGGAGTCGAAGTTCTACGCCAGCACCCAGGTCGTCGACGAAGCCCGGCATCTGGAGGCGTACAACCGCTTCGTACAGGAAAAGCTGGGCCTGATGTACCCGATCAACCCTGCCTTGCGCGAGTTGCTGGAGCAGACTCTTGCCGACTCCCGCTGGGACATGCCGTACCTCGGGATGCAGGTACTGATCGAGGGCTTGGCGCTGGCCGCCTTCGGGCTGTTGCGGGATGCCACGGCGGGCGGCGCCGCTCCCCTGCCGCACGCGCTGCTGGCGTATGTGATGCAGGACGAGGCACGCCATGTGGCTTTCGGCCGACTGGCGCTGAGGCAGCTGTACGCGGAACTGTCCAGCGCGGAGCGCAAGGACCGCCAGGAGTTCGTGATCGAGGGTTCCCGGCTGCTGTTCCGCAGGTTCCGCGGCGACGAGATGTGGCAGGCGCTGGGACTCGATCACGCCGACTGTGTGACGGCGATCGAGAACTCCCCGTCGATGAAGGCCTTCCGCAGCCTGCTGTTCAGCCGTGTGGTGCCCGCTCTCCGCGATATCGGCCTGTGGGGCGAGCCGGTGGCGGCGGCCTACGAGAAGCTGGGCGTGATCGAGTACGCGAAGTACGACCTGGACACCCTGATGGCCAGGGACGAGGACATGGCCCAAGCGGCGGAGCGCGAACAACGCGAACTGACCGTACGCCAGGCTCAGGTGGCCGAAACCATCGCCATCGGTGCCGCACCCGACCCGGGTGGCGCAGACTCGAGCTGACCACCCAACGCCACGACACCACACCCAGACGGAGGACAGATCCGGTGCCCGACCCGAGCGACTTCGACCCGTCCCGCTTCCGCTGCGTCACCCGCTTCGAAGTCCCCTTCCACGACGTGGACATGCTGGGCCACGTCAACAGCGTTGCGTATCTGCGGTGGGCGGAGAGCGCCCGCGCGACGTACCAGATAGACGTCCTCAAGGAAGACGTGGACGGCCGACGCGGCTTTGTGGTCGGCCGGATCTCCTTCGCCTATTTCCAGCCGCTGCGCTTCCGCGAGCCGGTATGCGTGGGCATCCGCATCTCCCGGCTCGGAGGCAAGTCGTTCGACTTCGACTACGCCGTGTGGCGCGAGAGCGACGGCGCCCCGGCCGCCACCGGACAGTCCGCCATGATCGCCTACAACGCCGTCGAGGAGCACTCGATCCCCGTCCCCCAGGCATGGCAGGACGCGGTGGAGGCCTTTGAACCACAGCCGCCTCTGCGCCCGTGACCTGACTGCGCGCGGAGGCCGGAAGGACCCGTCAGCCGGCCGTGCCGTTGCGCGGGGCTTGCCCGGGCGGTCGTGCGAGGCTTGTCCCCGTACCGATCGAAGGGGGAACGTCACCATGCACGCGCCTGGCCGGCCCGAAGACCTCGAGCGTCCCGAACGCCTGTGGGCGCGGGCCCTCACCCTCGCCGTGCTGGAAAGGGCGTGCACCCACTGGAAGGAACACGCCCTGGACGAGCACGGCCTGTGGTGCCACTCGACCGGCGCGGGCGGCTGGTGGCGGCTGACCGTGTTCGACGGCGGGCGCGCCGTGTTCGTCGGCCAGGATCCGGACGGCAGCCACACCCACGTCGGCGGCCGACAGATCGACTTCCTGGCGGGCGGCCCGGACTGGCTGCCCTGGGACCAGCTGCGCGAGGACGAGGCGGGCAACCTCTTCGGCTTCGTCTACTGGTGGGAGAACGATGCCTGGCACCGGATCCCGTACCCCGATGAAGTGGACGAGGACGGGCTCGACGGCGCCGCGCCCTGGGTGGGTTCGGAGGAGGAGTTCCTGAGCCTGGCGGCAGCGCTGGGTGCCGACGGCCTGCCGCCCGAGCGGCGTGTGGCCCGCTTCGAGGCCACCACCCGGTTCCGGCAGCGCGTGGAGGACGGCACCGCCGACGAGACGGCGGTGGTCGAGCTCCTGGACGCGGCGTGCCCCGACGGGACACCGCCCGAGCGCCGGGAGGCGGCACTCGGCATCGCCGCCCGCGCCGGGATCACGGGGGCCAGGACCCGTACGTAGCCCGGCGCGGCACTCAGGCGGCAGCCCGTGCCTGGTCTGCTGGTTCACGACGCGGACGGCCCATTGTCAGTGGGCTCGTGAATCATCGTTCCTATGACACAGAGCACTCCCGACGCGCTGCACACGCTCGCCCACGAGCACCTGCCCGAAGAGATCGCCGAACGGTGGATCGGCCTGCTGCGGCCGAGCCTGCGCCTGGAGAAGGACACCGGCACGGGTGCCGGTCCGGTCGTCGGCCGGCTCGGCGGCCTGCCGGAGCTGCCGGAGGACGAGGAGTGGCCGGTATGGCAGGGGCACGGCCCGCTCTCCTTCGTCGCTTCACTCGACTGCGCCCAACTCCCCTCCACGGTCCTCGACATCACCCTGCCGACAGAAGGCACGCTGCTCTTCTTCCACTTCGACGGGCAGCTGGACGACGGCTGTGCGGTGGTCGCGCCCGATGAGCCCGACAGCTGGGCGGGAGCGCGCGTGCTCTACGTACCAGCCTGCGTCTCCGTCGCCGAGCGGGCGGCGCCGGAGGAGATTCGGCCGTACCCCGAGGTGCCGCTGACCGCACGGGTGGAGGCGACGGCGCCGTATCTCTGGCACCCGGTGGTCTACCGGGAGTTCGCGCCGATGCCGGACGACCACCCGCTGTGGCACGAGGACTTCCAGGAGGCCCTGTGGGACCACACCGAGGGCACGGAGCACCGCATCGGTGGCCACGCGACCCCGGTGCAGGACGAGGTGGAGACCGAGGTCGCCCGCGGCGCCCTGGGCGGCCCGCCATGGGACGACCCCCGCATCAAGGAAGAGGCCCTCCGCTGGGTGCTGCTCGCTCAGTTCGACACGGATGACGACGCCGACATGATGTGGGGCGACGGCGGCGCCCTCTACTGGCTCATACGCCCCGAAGACCTTGCCCAACGCCGTTTCGACCGCGCGATGTTCACCTGGCAGTGCAGCTGACGGGAAACCTCCCCGTACCGCCGACGCCTCCCCACCGGATCACTCGAAAGATAAGTACATAGAGAACTTCACGCAAGATGCGTTAACAGCGCGGCAGTCTTCTGCTAAGAATGCTCCCCATCGAACCGATCGATGCCTGCCTCGACGCATCCCAAGGGACGTACCTCTATGCCCTTCACCTCCCCTGTGCGCCCTACGCCCCCTCAGCCGCCGCTCCCTTCTGCGGGGCGCCGCCGCAGCGGGTGCGGCGGGGCGCCCTCGCCCCTTCCGTCCGCCCTTCCCTCGGACATCCCGTCCACGATGCGTGCCGCCGTCCTCGTCGCCCCCAAGCAGCTGGCGATCCAGGAACGCCCGGTGCCGCGCCCCGGCCCCGGCCAGGTCCTGGTCCGTATCGAAGCGGTCGGCATCTGCGGCTCCGACGTCCATTACTACGAGCACGGCAGAATCGGCGACTTCGTCGTCCGCGCTCCCATGGTCCTCGGTCACGAACCCGGCGGCACCGTGGTCGCCCTCGGCCCCGGCGCACGTCGCCACCGGCCGGGACAGCTGGTCTCCCTCGAACCCGGCATCCCCTGCGGCACCTGCCCGCAATGCCGCCGGGGCCGCTACAACCTCTGCCCGGACGTCTCCTTCTACGCGACCCCGCCGGTCGACGGCGCCCTGTGCGAATACGTCGCGGTGGACGAGAACTTCGCCCACCCCCTCCCCGAGGGGCTGACCGCCGAGACCGCGGCCCTGCTGGAGCCGCTGTCCGTGGGCGTATGGGCGTCCCGTAAGGGCCGGGTCGCTCCGGGCTCACGGGTGCTGGTCACGGGCGCGGGCCCCATCGGGCTGATCGCCGCCCAGACCGCCCGCGCCTTCGGCGCCACCGAGGTCATCGTCACCGACATCTCCCCCCAACGCCTCGCCCTTGCGAGCGAGTTGGGCGCCACAGCCACCGTGAACCCCCACGACACCCCCCTCTCTTCCCTCCCCTCCGCCGGCTTCGCGCCGGACGTTCTGCTGGAGTGCTCCGGCGTCCCTGCCGTCATCGACGAGGCGATCCGCACCCTCGGCCGGGCCGGCCGCGCCGTGCTGGTCGGCATGGGCGGCGACACCGTCCCGCTCCCTCTCGCCCGTGTGCAGAACTTCGAGATCGAGGTCACCGGCACCTTCCGGTACGCCAACACCTGGCCGACCGCGATCGCTCTAGCCGCCTCCGGCGAGGTGGCGCTGGACCGGCTGATCAGCCACCGGTATGCCCTGGAGGACGCCGAGCAGGGGCTCACCGCGGCTGCCCGCGACCGGACGACGATCAAGCCGCTGGTGCGTCCGCAGCCGCACTGATCACCGCAGGAGCCGGGGCGGGTGCCGGGGCAGGGTCCTGGGAGGATGGAACGTCATCGGCATGACGAGCAAGGAGGACCGTGTGCCCGCCAGAACACGGCTGTCGCAGGCCGAGGTGGAACAGCGGCGGCAGGCCATCCTGCGCCATGTCGTCGAATGCGGCGAGATCCGCACCGACGGTCTCGCCGCCCGCTTCGGCGTCAGCCTGATGACCATGCACCGCGACCTCGACGACCTCGCCGCCCGCCATCTGCTCCGCAAGGAACGCGGCCGGGCCGTCGCCTTCCCCGCCCTGACGATGGAGACTGCCACCCGCTTCCGGGAAGGCGCCGGCCTCGCCGCCAAGACCGCCCTGTGCACCGCGGTGGCCCACCGCATCACCCCCGGCAGCACCCTCTTCATCGACGACTCCACGACCGTCTACCCCCTGGCCGATCTCCTCTCCGGCATCGCCCAGCTCACCGTCGTCACCAACTCCATCGGCCTGGCCCAACGCCTGGGCGCCGCCCCCGGCGTCGCGATCACCCTTCTGGGCGGCCGCTACCACAGCGAATTCAACTCCTGCACCGGCCCCGAGGTCGTCGCCGCCCTCTCCCGCCTCCGCGCCGACCTCGCCCTGATGTCCGCCACCGCCGTTCTCGAAGGCCGACTCTTCCACCCCCTCCGGGAATACGCCGAGGTCAAGGAAGCCATGCTCGCCTCCGCCAACAAGGCCGTCCTCCTCGCCGACCACTCCAAATTCGGCAAGACCGCCACGTATGCGTACGGCACGGCGGCCGTGTACGCGTCGGTCGTCACCGACACGGCCACGGCTGAGGGGGAGATCGCGGCCATCCGCGCCATGAACGTCCCCGTGGAGACGGTCACTCCTGGGCAGCCCCGCTCCGCCTCATCACACCCGTGACCAATGGGCAATGGGCAACGGGCAACGGGCAACGGGCAACGGGCTTGTACACGTTCCGCTGCCGGCCGCCCGCCACAGCCACATCGCGTTGCGGGGAGCCCGGTGATCTGACGCCGAACGGGGCAGCCGCGCACCCCGTTCGGGTTGCCGGGTACCCGCCTTCCCCTGCGCCGCACATCCTGCCCAGTCGTCCACGCGTTCCTTGGGTGAGCTACGGCGTGACCGGGAGAGCGGAGGCGGGCGATGACGGCGGGTGTGGAGCGGTACGTACACGGAGACGTGGACGAGCGAGAAGAGGCGGAGACGGCGAGCAGAGCGGAGACGGCGAACGCAGCGGAGACAGCAAGCGGAACGGAGGCGGCGGACGCACCGGAGGCGGTGCGCACGGTGACCCGCAGGCTGCTCCCGCTGCTGTTCGCGCTGTACGTGGTCAACTTCCTCGACCGCGCGAACATCGGTGTGGCCGCGCTGGCCATGAACGCCGACCTGCGGCTGACCGCCACCGCCTACGGCACCGCCGCCGGGATCTTCTTCGTCGGGTACGTCCTCTTCCAGGTCCCGGCGGCGGTGGCACTGGGCCGGTTCGGCGCCCGCCGCTGGCTGTCCGGCGTGGTCATTGCCTGGGGAATCTGCTCGGCCTGCACGGCGCTCGTCACCGACGCGCACGGACTGTATCTGGCCCGGTTCGCGCTCGGGCTGACCGAGGCGGGTTTCTTCCCCGGCGTCGTCGCCTACCTGGCCGCCTGGTTCCCGGAGGCACAGCGCACCCGCGCTCTGGCCCTCTTCCTGGTGGCCATCCCCGTATCCAACATCGTCGGGCTGCCCGCCTCGGGCCTGCTGGTCGAGCACTTCGGCATCTTCGGTCTCAGCGGCTGGCAGTCGATGTTCTTGATCGAGGCAGCACCCGCTCTCGTCCTGGGGGCCGCCGCACTGCGCCTGCTGCCCGATACCCCGCGCGAGGCCGCCTGGCTGACCCCGGCCCAACGCACCGCGCTCGAGGCCCACCTGGACCAGAATCCCCCGACCCCCGGTGCCGGCCGGACCACACTCGGCCGCGCCGCCCACTTCGGCCTGGTGAACGCCGGCCTGGGCTTCGCCCTGTACGCCCTGCAGTTCTTCCTGCCCCAGGCCACCACCGCCCTCTTCCCCGATGCCGGCGCCTCCGCCGTCTCCGCCCTCGCCGCCCTCCCTTACGCGGTCGCGGCCGTCGCCATGCTCGCCTGGAGCCGCCACGGCGACCGGACGGGCTCCAGGACATACCTCCTTACGGTGCCCATGGCGGCCGCCGCACTCGCCGCCGCCCTGGCCGCGCTCTCACACCTGCCGGGCCTCGGCCTGGCGGCGCTGGCCGTAACGGTGGCAGGCAGCCTGGCCGCCGTTCCCGTCCTCTGGAGCCGGTGCACCGCCGTCCTGTCCGGCCCCCGCGCGGCGACGGCCCTCGCCGGCGTCAACACAGTAGGCAGCCTCGCCGGCTTCGCCGGCCCCTCCCTCACCGGACTCCTCACCGAAACCACCGGCGGCTACCAGGCCGCCTACGCCCTCATCGCCTGCATCCTGACGGCCTCACTGGCAACCGCCCTCCGCCTCCCCAGCCCCTCGCCGGAACACGCCCCGCCCCAGACACCGGTCCACACACCGAGCTGAACCTGCGACGGGACGCAGTCCCGACGCGCTGCACCGCATGGCCATGCGTCGGCGGCCCACACGGGGTGGCCCTGTGCCGCGACAGGCTGATGCTGGCGCTAGCTCTGCGGAACGTCCTTGACGAACACGATGCCGTCGCTGTCCGCCAGGTGGGCCGGGTCAAGCGGGGAGTAGCCGAACCAGGGGGATACGCGGGGCGCGGGCAGCGTGTCGCCGAGGGCGGTGGCCAGCCGCGGGGAGTCGATGACGCAGCGGTCCTCGGGGAGGGCGTACAGGAGTCCTTCGAGGGTGTCCGGCGGGGGCGTGTCCACTCCCTGGTGCCGGATCGTGCCGAGGGCCGTGGCCACGAAGGCGTACTCCTCGCCCAGGTGGGCGCTCACCAGCGCACCGGCGCTCCACCACTCCAGCAGCGGCTGGTCCCACATGCGCATCGTGCTCTTCTCCCGTTGGAGATGGGCGTTGTGGGCGTGGACCATTGCCGGGCCCCGTTCGGCGAGGACGAGGAGGTTGGCGGCCATCATCGAGTCCCGTAGCGCGCACAGCCGCGCCATCCGGTTCGGTGCGGTGTCGGCCATCCAGTAGTGGTAGCGCAGCAGGCCGGTGGCGGTGCGCCCGTACAGGCGCGCCCAGTCCCAGTCGTGCCGTGAGGTCGCGGTGATCAGGTGCGGCGTCTGCGCGTCGAGCAGCGCCGCCAAGTCGTCGGCGAGCAGCCGCAGTTCCCTGGCATCGGCCGACTGCCCCACGGACCGGGTCGGGTCCATCATCGCGGCGGGCTCGGTCCACCGGTCGTCGGTGCCGAGCAGGCGGTCGAGGGTTTGGGTGGTGCAGGGGAGCAGATCCGCGTCCACCTGGGCCGCGAGGTAGCCGTGGAGTGCGGTGAGGGCCTGCCGGGGGCTCGCGGCGCCGGTGATCTCCAGCGGGCCGTCGAAGCCGGCGAAGCGGAGCTGTTCGGACGCGGGCCGGCCGTCGTTGTAGGTGCGTATCCAGCGCACGAGCTCGCGGTTGGCCGCGGAGGTGCCCCAGCCGTGGCTGAATCCGTGCTCCATGACCTCGTCGAGGGTGCCCGTGCCCGAGGTGACGTAGTCGTCCACGACCAGGCCCCTCAGGCAGTCGCTTTCGATCGCGATCGTCCGGTAGCCCTCCTGTTCGACGAGTTGCCGGAAGAGCTCGTTGCGCAGGTCGAGGAGAGTGTCCTCGCCGTGGGTGGGCTCGCCCAGGGCGAGCAGCCTCGGCCGGGCCCGAAGCAGCTTCATGACGGCGGCGGCTTCGACGGCATGGGTGGTGTCCTTGATGTCAGTAGCCATGCCTTCAACGGTATCGTTGAACCTTCGGTGGAAACTTTTCCGCGATATTGTCGGGGCTATGGGGAGAAACCTTCAAAACGGTGGGCGGCTCAGGCCGGTTGATCTGGCGCGCGGGCATGGTCTGTCCACGCAGGCGGTCAGGAACTACGAGGAGGCCGGCATCCTTCCGGCCGCCGGTCGCACACCCCACGGCTACCGCACCTATACCTCGCTGCACGCGGGGGCCCTGCGCGCGTTTCTTGCCCTGGTGCCCGGCCACGGCCACCAGACGGCGACGTCGATCATGCGGGCCGTGAACCAGGGCGCCGTCGACGAGGCGTTCCGCCTCATCGACGAGAGCCACGCCCAGCTCCTCGACGACCGGGTGACCCTCCAGGCCGTGGAGAGCGCCCTGCGCGACCTGGATCCCACCGCGGCGCCCGAGCCCGGTGCGGGGTCCGAGCCGGCCGCGGCGCCCGAGCCCGGCGGCACGTTCATCGGGCCGCTGGCAGGGAAGCTCGGGATCCGGCCTGCGACGCTGCGCAAATGGGAGCGCGCCGGGCTGGTGCGCCCGCGCCGCGACCCGCAGACCGGGTACCGCGTCTATGACGAGGCCGACGTACGGGATGCGCGGCTGGCCCACCAGCTCAGGCGCGGCGGCTACCTGCTGGAGCAGATCGCCCCGCTGATCGCCCAGGTGCGGGCGGCCGGCGGGCTGGAGCCGCTGGAGGCCGCACTGTGCGACTGGCACGGTCGGCTGTCCGCCCGCGGGCGGGCGATGCTGACCGGGGCCGCAGAGCTGGAGGCGTACCTCCGCGAGCGCGGTTGAGGCGGATGAAGCGGTTGAGGCGGATGAGACTGCGGCCGCCGACCGAAGGGAGCGAGAGCCACCAACCGTTCCGTCCCGGCCGGCTGTCCTCCCGGTCCGGCCTGGAGGACAGCGAACGATCACTCGAGCTTCCCCAGCATGCCGTTCCGGACGTGCGGCCCGCGTCGCCGCAGGGTGGCCCCGCCCTGTGCATCCGTCGCAGGAACGCGGGCCACCCCAGGTGGTTCAGGGGGTGTGTGCTGCTATCCCTGACGCTTACCCCTGGCGCTTGACGAACGTCATCGGAACCGAGTTGCCGGGTGCCTGGATCAGGACACGTGCCGGGATGAGGGCCATCTTCTGCTTCCGGTTGCCGCTGCCGTCGGTGAAGTCGAGCTTGTAGACGATGTACCCGAGGTACTCACCGCCGTTGGCGCGGCCCTCGACCCAGCCGTTCACCCGGTCCGGGACCTCGCCGACGGACCAGCCACTGGTCTGGCTGGTGTCCTGGCCGACCGTGGCCCCGTACTTGTAGTCGAACGCCGCCTTGCCCCTCACCGCTGCCGAGGTCTGCACGACCGGGTACTTCGTGTCGAGCACGCCGACGAAGCCGCAGGGCATCGGCTCGCCGTGGGGGTTCAGCAGCGCCGCGGCGGGCGCCACCCCCATCAGGGCAGCCGGCCCGACCACACTGGCCACCGGGAACCGGTGCCGCACCAGCACCAACGCGACGCCGATGACTGCCAACGCCGGGACCGCGCCCACCAGAGTGGCATCGATCCACGTCTCCCCCTGGTGGGTGAGCAGCACCAGCGCCCCGGCCAGAAACCGCCTCACCCGCGGCCCGCCACAGCTGCCGTCCGCCCTCCCCGGGCCCCGCGAAGAGGCGTCCGGCGGGGCGGTGCTCGCTGACGGTCGGTGCTCCGGATGACATACCGCCGATGATCGGGGCCCTCACCCCCCGGGGCTCCCTGCGCCTTGCGGACGATCCCGCCTCTACCGAAAGGCAGAGGCGCTGCTGAGGGCGGCGTACGGGTGGGTGTCTGCCCTTTGGTGCAGGGCCCTGGCCCGGCTGCTGGTACAGGCCGTTCACGCCGCCGCCAGGCCACGGTCTGCGGATGAGGTCAACCGGTAGGCGCGGTACCGGATCACCACCAGCCGGGTCACCGCCTGGGCGAGCGCCATCATGACGAAGGCCGCAACCCACGCCTGGGCCGAAGAGATCTGATGGTTACGGCTGAAGTCGGCGATGGCGTCACCAGCGCCATGGTCGTCAGCGAAAGCGAAACCCATCCGGAACGCCATACCGAAGACCCACAACACTGCGGCGGTGAACCCCGCCTTGGCGTAGACACCATCGGTCTTACGCCGAACCTGCGTGGTGAGCCCACAGAGCATCCCGAGCGCCACTCCCGAGCCGCCCAGCACCAGTTCGAGGACGAGGTCGTTGCCGGCAGTCGGTACCGACCGCAGGTAGTACACAGCGGTGGCGCTGACCAGTACGACCGGGAGCACCAGGTTGATCAGGTCCAGGCGACCGCCACGCACCTGGCGCACGACGAGTAGGACGAGGATCCCGTTGACGCAGTAATCGATGATGTTCACGGCTCCAAGACTGCTTCGCCCTCAGCCGCCAGTCACCAACCCCTGGGTTGAACCGCGGGGAGAGAAACGCCTCCACCCACGGGTTGATCGATGCGCCTCCCGCCACTTCGATGGTGGTCACGGCGTGCGCTGCGCGCCAGGGCCTGGCGGTAGCGCGCGCCCACACCGGCGGCCCGGCCGTACGGACATGGGCAATGAGTTCACTCGTGGCCGTACAGGGACTGGTGCCGGTGGCCCCTGGGCGTGGTGCCGTAGGCGGCGCGGAAGGTGCGGCTGAAGTCGGCTGCACGGGGGAAACCCCAGCGTGTGGCGATGGCGTGGATGGGGATGGCGTGGAGCGCGGGGTCGGTGAGGTCGCGGCGGGCAGCCTCCAGGCGGAGGCGGCGGATCCACGCGGCGACTGTGGTGTCCTCGTCCCGGAAGAGGCGGTGCAGATAGCTGGTGGAGATGTGGTGCTCTGCGGCGATGCTGCTCGGGGTGAGGTGCGGGTCGTGCAGGTGCTCCCGGATGAACGCCTGGATGCGCAGGGCAAGGGCTCGCCGGTGGGTCTCCGGGGGGAGGCACGGGCCCGCTTCGAGTATGTGGGCGAAGAGGGCGGCGACCAGATCGGTCAGGACGGCGCCCAGCCGGGGTCCGTCGCAGGGGTGGAAGGTGGTCGTGTCCGCGGTCAGTTGGGTGAGGACCCGCGCCAGCAGGGCACCCATCCCGTCCCGGGCCGACACCGGTGCCCCGACTATCCGGCCGGCTGTGTCGCGAGGCAGCGGCAGCAGTGCCTTGGGAACCTCCAGCGCCACTGTCTGGGCCGGGTCGCTGGTGCTGTGGACGTCGTTCGGCAGCGAGGAGGAGTTGATGAACAGGTCGTTCGGCTTGTACTCGGTCTCCCGGTGCCGCCACACGCCCACCCCGGCCCCTCGTACGATGAGGGAAAGATGGTAGGCCTCGGGGTCGGACTGCCGGATCAGCTCCGGCGTGCGCCGGAAGACCAGCGGCTGGAACGTGGCGGACCACACGGTGACGGCACCGAGGTCCAGCACGCGCTGGGACGCCTGGAAGTCGTCGGCGCAGTCGCTGCGCAGCTCCATGGGGGCATGGGTGCGGCCCAACAGGTCGACCCAGTAGTCGAACCGGTCCGACGCGGGCACATCCTCACTGCGGAACACCATCTCGTCCAGCAACTGTCTCTCACCGTTTCTGCAACCTCTGGTCAAAGTCTCCCCCGGGGGTGAGGGTGCGTCTGAACGCCCCGGTTCCACTTCACACCGACCGAGTGCCGAAGAACCGCCCGGTCACAGTCTGATCGGTGACCGGCCCCCGAGCACGCGCCCCCTCGGCGGCACCGGCACCACCCGTGAGGGATCACTCTCCGGTGGCACCGTCGATCCGCTCGCGGAGCAGGTCGGCGTGGCCGTTGTGCCGCGCGTATTCCTCGATCATGTGGGTGAGGACGTAGCGGAGGGTGAATACGTCTTCGCCCCACTGCGCGGTGGTGTCGAGGGATTCGGCGGCGTCCACGATGGCACGGGACCGCGCGCACGCTGTCTGCCAGGTCGTCAAAGCATCGTCAGGGTCGGCCGAGTCGACATCGAATTCGGCGAATGTGCCGTACCCGCTCCCACGGCCAGTACGCGCGGGTGTCCTCGCCGTTCCACACGACCTGGAACCAGCTCCGCTCGACCTCGGCCAGATGCCGGACCAGGCCGAGCAACGACAGGCCGGATGGCGGAACGGCTCGCTGCCTCAGGTGCTCAGCCGTCAGCCCGGCGCACTTCATGGCGAGTGTCTCGCGCTGGCACTGGAGGAAGCCGGTCAACGAGGCGCGCTCGTCGGCTGTTTGCGGAGGGCCGATATCAGGACTTCCTGGCGGCTGTCTGGCTCCCGGCCCGTTCACACACGCCCGGAAAGTCGACACCGACACTGTGATCTAGCTTGCTAGGATGCTAGCATCACGTTTCGTGAGCGATGAGGAAGTCAAGCAGTTCAACGTGTACCTGCCGATCGGGCTGATCAAGCAGGTCAAATACCGCGCCATCGAGTCGGGCACGTCCCTGTCGGCGCTGGTCGCCGACGCACTGCGCGCCTACCTCGACGACACCCAAGGACCCACACAGCGATCCACCGAGAAGGAGACCTGACATGGCGACCGAAGGCATCGAGGCCGTGTTCCTGACAACCCACAACTGGGGCAAGGCGGCGAAGTTCTTCCAGTCCCTGGGCTACGAGCTGGAGTTCTCCACCGACCACAACTCCGGCCGGCTCCGCAACGGCGACGGGCCCTACGTCTTCATCGCCGAGGTCCCCGAGGACCAGGAGCCCCAGACACAGATCGTGCTGAAGGTGCCGGACGCGGACACCTTCCGTCCCGATCCCGCCGTCGAGGTGGTCACACCGTTCGAGGACACCCATTACGGGACCAAGGAGATGACCGTCCGCGACCCCGACGGGCGTCTGTGGAGCCTCCAGACTCCTGCCAAAAACTAACCGCAGTCAAAACCGACCGCAGTCAAAACTGACCGCAGTCAAAAAAAGGGGGAACACCATGGCAGACCAGCAGACCCAGGCCCCGGACAACACCGCGGTGCGCACCGCCCTGTGGCGGGCCATGCACGTCCAGGCCGACCCGCCACCGCACGTACTCGAGGACGAGATCGGCCTGCAGCTGGCGGCACCCGGCGATGACTGGCGCCGCCGCCCCGACATGGACCCGCAGACCACCAGAGGATTCAGGGCGGCCATCGTGGCCCGCGCCCGTTTCATCGAGGACCTGATCCTCCAGCAGGCCGACCGCGGCGTCACCCAATATGTCATCCTGGGGGCCGGCCTGGACACCTTCGCCCAACGCAGGCCGGAGACCGCCTCCCGCCTGCAGGTCTTCGAGGTCGACCAGCCCGGAACCCAGGCATGGAAGCGCCACCGCCTGGAAGCACTCGGCTACGGCATCCCCGACCGGCTCCACCTGGTGCCGGTTGACTTCGAGACGAACGAAGACTGGCTGACGAAGCTGACCGCGGCCGGTTTCGACTCCACCCGCCCGGCGGTCATCGTCTCCACCGGCGTCACCATGTACCTCACCAAAGACACCACCGCAGCCACCCTGCGCCAGATCACCGCTCTCGCACCCGGCTCGACCCTCGCCATGACCTTCCTGCTGCCGACCGACCTGCTCGACGACGCCGACCGCGCCGGCCTGCAGAGGAGCAAGGAAGGCGCACAAGCATCCGGAACACCGTTCATCAGCTTCTACACCCCACCCGAGATGCTCGCACTGGCCCGCGAAGCCGGCTTCACAGACGCCAGACATGTGTCGGGAGCTTCGCTCGCCGAGCGCTACTTCGCCGATCGCACCGACGGCCTGCGCCCGACAACCGGGGAGGACCTGCTGCTGGCCACCACCTGACCCCCTCCTCAACGCCGTATGCGCCGACGAGGTTGGTTGGCTGGCTGGTTGGCTGGTTGGTGACGCCGCCGAAGCTCGATGTTCCGCTTCGGCGGCACCACACCCCGCTGAGGTCTGTCAGCAAGGCGTCAGGGAAGCGCGCGTGTTGAGTGCCTGCATGTCGCTCCCCGTTGCGGATCGATAGGCATCGGTGATGCGGGCGAGTTCCCGCATGGTCCGGCCTCCGGCCAGGCTCATGTCGCGGTTCGCGCGGACGACGGCTGCTGTCGCGTCCCGGCGCGCGTTCTCGTACTGCGCGAGGCCGGTCGGCACATCGTCGGCCCGCGCGAGTTCGTGCGCGAGGACACGGGCGTCGACGATGGCCTGGGAGCCGCCGTTGGCGCCCACTGGATACATCGGGTGCGCGGCGTCACCGAGGAGGGTCACCCGGCCGCGTCCCCAGACGGGCAGCGGTTCCCGGTCGACCATCGGGTACTCGAGGATCTCGCCGCTGCCCGCGAGCAGTGCGGGCACATCGAGCCAGCCGAGTTGCCAGTCCTGGCAGTACGGCATCACGTCCGCGAGGAGCCCCCTGCGGTTCCAGCCGGCGTCCTCGGCGAGGGGCTGAGGCTCCGACACCCGCACCCCGCACACCCAGTTGATCCTGCCACCACCGATCGGATACGCGACCAGTTCCACGTCGCCGTCGCGCACGATCGCCATCGAGCGGCCGGTGAGGAACGGCTCCGCCTCGGCCGTGCCCCGCCACATCCGGATCCCCGACCACAGCAGCGGCCCGCCGTCGGGATGCAACCGGGCGCGGACCGCCGAGTGCAGCCCGTCCGCCCCGATGAGAGCGTCGGCGGCGGTCTCCCCGACGATCCCGGTCGCCCGGTCCAGGAGGTGGGCTCGGACGGTGCCCGCCTCCCCCGACTCGTCGAAGCCCACCAGACGCGTTCCGGAGCGGACTGCGTCGGCGCCGAGCCGTTCCCTGACCGCCGCGAGGAGCAGCATCTGCAGTTCACCGCGGTGAATCGAGTACTGCGGCCAGCGATAGCCCTGCGCCGTTCCGCGGGGTTCGCTGAAGATCTCGTTGCCGAACCGGTCGCTGTACACATGCTCGGCGGTGGCCACGCCGAGGGCGGCGAGGTCTTCACCGAGGCCGAGTTCGGTCAGTTCTCGTACGGCGTGCGGCAACAGATTGATGCCGACGCCGAGCGGCCTCATCTCACGGGCGCTTTCCACCACGAGCACATCAGCGCCCGTGGCGTGCAGGCTCAGCGCGGCGGTCAGCCCGCCGATCCCCGCCCCGGCTATGAGTACGGTCATCGTTCCCCCTGGAGTCCTGGCACGAGCGGTTGGCCCAACTGGTTGCAGACGACGGCGTGTTCACGGGGTGTATCCATGAACGCCCCCTTTCTCACACCTTCCACCCTGAGGCGACGCGTGCCAGATGTCCAAGAGATGGTGAGCATGGTGGCTAGCATGATGGGTTATGGAACTGCGACAGCTTGCGTACTTCGTGGCGGTGGCCGAGGAGGGAAGCTTCACCCGAGCTGCCGAGAGGTTCCATGTGGCCCAGTCCG
The DNA here is from genome assembly GCF_001294335.1 of Streptomyces chattanoogensis. Taxonomy (GTDB): domain Bacteria; phylum Actinomycetota; class Actinomycetes; order Streptomycetales; family Streptomycetaceae; genus Streptomyces; species Streptomyces chattanoogensis. The sequence goes on along the minus strand of NZ_LGKG01000046.1, from coordinate 69,098 downwards.
GGGTCAGCGCCCAAATACGCCGTCTTGAGCGGGAGTTCGGGGAGACGCTGCTCGACCGCTCAGGCCGTACGGTGCGGCTGACCGAGGCGGGCGAGGTCGCCCTCCCCCACGCGCGGTCGGCGCTCGCCGCGGTGGACAGAGCCCGGCTCGCCGTCGACGAACTGACCGGACTTCTCCGTGGGCGGCTCGCCCTCGGAGCCGTGATCTCGCACGATGTCGATCTGCCCGGCCTCCTGGCGGACTTCCACCAGGCCCATCCGGCAGTCGAGATCACCCTGACCGAAGCGGACACCGGCCCGCTGGTCGACGCCCTGAGTACGGGGCAACTCGATATGGCCCTGATCAGTGTGGGCAGCACACCCCCGGACGGCATCGAGATCCAGGTGGTGGACGAGCAGCCGATCGTCGTCGCAGTCGGTCAGACCCATGAATTCGCCGCGCAGGCGGCGGTCCCCCTCGCCGCGCTGCGCGACCGCGACCTGATCAGCCTGCCCCGCGGCACGGGCCTGCGTTCCCAGCTCGACGAGGCATGCACCGCCGCCGGGTTCACTCCCCGGATCGCCTTCGAAGCCAGCGATCCCGTCGTCCTCGCGCAGTTGGCCGCCCGCGGCCTGGGCGCGGCGATCCTGCCCGGTGAGTTCGCGAAGACACGGCCGGAGCGGCTGCGAGTGATCCCGATCGACCGTCCCGCACTGCGCGGACGCCTGGCCTTCGCCTGGCGAGCCGGAGGTCCGGGCAACCCGGCGGGACGCGCCCTGGCCCGGCGCATCCGCGAAGCGCTGCGGTAACCGTCGGCCAGGGGCCCTGCTTTCCGGGCGGCGGCACGTACCGGACGTCTTCGTGCGGCTCGCCGAGGTCCGGTCCCTGGCCGGCGATGTGGCGAGCCGATTACCGGTCCTGGGCCGCGGTCGCCTCGACAATGGACGCGAAGGTCGGAGTGGGAAGGATCCGGGTGCGGCGCAGTCCGGCCCGGGTGAAGAGGGCGTCCAGCTCCGCCGGGCCGCGTTCCTTGCCCGTCACGATCGTCATCATCGCCAGATCCAGGGCCTTTCCCGGATGCGGTGCGTTGCCCGGTGCCGGGACCGAGTCGACGACCAGGACCCGGCCGTCGGGCGCCAGGGACCTGCGGCACGACTGCAGGATGCGCACGGCGCTGTCGTCGTCCCAGTCGTGCAGCACATGCTTCAGGAGGTAGATGTCGCCGCCCTCCGGTACGGATGCGAAGAAGTCGCCCGGTTCCGCGCGCCACCGTCCGGCCAACTCCGGTTCGGACAAGGCGTGTTCACGCAGCGCGGGCTCCTGGTCGAAGAGAACCCCGGACAAGCCGGGATGGCGCAGCAGCACCTGGCGCAGCAGCCCGCCGCGGCCACCGCCGACATCGACGACCGTGCCCTGCCGGGGGAAGGGGTAGGTACCGGCGATCAGGTCGTCCATCGGCTCGGAGAAGGCCGCCATTCCGGTGTCGAAGAGTGCCCGGGTGGCGGGTTCCTGCGTGACGTACTCGAAGAAGGGGGCGCCGAAGACCTTGGGGAACGCCGGTTCGCCGGTCCGTATGGTCTCGTCGAGCGCCGACGAGGACCGCACGAACAGATCGTCGGTCAGCATCATCACCGCGGGGTGCAGCGAACCGGGCACGTCGGTCCGGAGGAGTCGCGCTGCGGGGGTGAGGTGGAAGGCGCCGTCGTCGCCCTCACGGAATACCTTCCGGGTGGCGAGGTAGCGCAGGGCGCGCCGCAGGGACACGGCGTCGGTACCGGTCAGACGGGCCAGTTCGGCGGGGGAACGGGGTCCCGACGCCAGGTGATCGGCCAGACGCAGGACGGCGGCGGTCCGCAGCGCCGCGGAGAACAGGTGGCCCAGGGACTGCTCGATCAGATGCGCTGCGTCCGCCGTGGCCTCGGCGTCCGTGGCTGCTGAGCGGGCGGTCGGGTGCGGCGTGTCCAATGTCGGCCTCCGTAAGGTGAGTCGGGCGGGTCCCGTTCACCTTCGCGGCACCGCCTGCGCCGACGAAACGGCCTTCGTACGGATCTTGCACTCCGCCTTCCGGACTAGGGCCGGTCGCGAAACTGTGCTCTGCCGCCGGGGGTGCCCGGCGCAGGCCCTCATGTGTGACGCACCTCGATATCTGATGCCGTCAGGAAGGTTCGGGTTCAAGCGCCGGGGGTCTCCCCCACCGATCGGCAACGCAACGCCTGGCCCACCCACCCGCCCGAGTGCGAGAGGGAAGGCCACGCGACCGTGCCAGTCGCAGTCGTCAACGAGTGGCCACGAGCAGCACGGTCGCATCGAACCTAGCCATTGATATCCAGGGCCGTCCCGTACAGCCGATCCGCCCTCAGCCGGATGACGATCCTCCGCTCGGCGACCAGCTGCTCAAGAAACGCGTCTTCGTCCTCCGGCTTCGCGGCCGCCGGGATCATCGCGAGCAATTCCCGTCCCACCGCGTCGCCGGGGACCGTCGTGGTCTCGGAAACCTCGGCCGCACCCTCGACGACGGCGAACGACCAAACGTCGCCGCCCTGCACATGCAGCGCCGCACGCGGGTTGCGCTGCAGATGCTTGACCTTGATGCGGTCCGCTGTGGTGGACAGCCGCACGATGCGGGCCTCGGGGTCCCAGCTGTAGAGCATGGTGGTCAGGTGGGGATGGCCGCTTTGCTTCACCGTGGCGAGGGTGCCGAACTGCTGCTTGGCGAGCAGGTCGGAGAGGGCTTCGTCGGACAGGGAACGAGGGGCTGGTCCTTGAGTCATGCTGTGATCAACCTCCGTGAACGCCCTGGCATTCCGCCCCGGCATTCCACGACCCGCCTGTGCCGTACGGTCCGCTCCCCGTGGGCCCCGGGCTTGCCCGACAAATGATCGGCGGTGACCAGCAACACAACACCGGGGCCCCAGGCACGGGGACAGGCACGGGGACAGGCACAGGCACCCCAGGAAAGAGCCGTCATCGTGCGTTGCGGATCCCGAGGATGTATGCCGCAGTGAGCGCAACGGCACGGTCCTCGTCGTGTGACAGATCTGCGAGGGCACGTGACGTGGTGATTCCAGGGATATCCGCGAGTGCCTGTGTCAACCGTCGACGTGCTGACGATTCCACGGTGCCATCGGCGAGGAAATCAACGAGCCTGGTGGCGATCTGATCCGCCAACGCGGGATCACGCGCCAGCGCGGCCAGTGCATCGGCCGCATCGACGTCGTTCGTCTCCTCGACGATCATGTCGACAAGCGTCGGGACCGCGTCCGCCACTCCACGCGCCCCGAGCGCCAGAGCCGCACACCTGCGGACCACGACGTCGGAGTTCGTGAGGGCGTCCCGCAACCGCGCGGTCGCCTCACCGCTCGGAAGCTCGGCGATGGACTGGACGGCGCGTTTCCGCACCTCGGCTGCCGGTGAGCCGAGGCCCTCCGCGAGCAGCGCCAATCCGCCATCGCCCCATTGCGCCAGAGCCCAACGCAGGGCTCCGGCGACGTTCGGGTCCGTCTCGCTCAGCGCCGCCTCGACCAGTGCTTCCACTGGCACCGGAACCTCATCGACCGAGGACAAGGCCGCGCGCTGGCGCATCCCGGCGCTCTTTGACCCCAACGCCTGGAGGAGTGCAACGGTCTGGAGGACCTCCTCCCAGCCGGCCGGTTCCGCGGCATCGATCCGGCACAGTCGCGTGAGCAGCTCCGTCTCTGCTGCAATGCGTTCCCGTGTCTGGCGGATGAGGTCGTCGACGAGCTCTGAGGGCGTGAAGCCGGGATCATCGAGCGCGCGCCTGACGTCACGCAGGGACAGCCCCAATGACCGCAGGCTCTCGATATGGAAGATCCGCCGGATGTCCTCGCTGGAGTACTCCCGATAGCCGGCGTCGGTACGACCCGTTGGCTGCACCAGGCCGAGCGAGTCGTAATGCCTGAGCATGCGGGCGCTGACCCCGGATCGTCGTGCCACGTCACCGATCAACACTGCCTGTCACTCCTCCTGGCTGGTCCTGCCGAGGGCTACGATGCGCTTCGCCTCCTCGATGGCAAACTCGAATCCGGCATCCGGGTCGCGCAGGAGCCGTTCCGTGGCGATCGCGTGCGCGCGCACGCGAGGGTCGAGATCCGTCATCGCCGCGCGCAGGATCGGCATGATCACCTCGCCGAGCGCGATCAGCGCCCGGCTGAGGCTCAGCTGCATCGCGCGTTCGCCGCGCCCGAGCTGCGTCGACAACACTGCGGCCAACTCGGGCTCTTCGCCTTCGGGCACGAGCACGACCGCTGCCCGCCAGGCACTCCGCGCCACCTCATCGTCGGCGTCGGACAGAAGGGCCCGTGTGATCGCCGGCCACGCTTGCCGGTCCCCGATCTTGGACAGCGTGTGCAACGCCTGGCTTCGTGCCTGTGCACACTCCGAACGGACTTCATGGAGCAGCTCTGGGACCGTCATTGATGATGAGTGGCGGGTGAGTGCCCACATCAGCATTTCGCGCACAGAGAATTCGGGCTCGATCGCGCATCGTTCGATGAGCTTGTCGATGCACCGCGTGTCTGGCGTCGTGCCGACCGCCAGCGCTGCCTGCAGCCGCACCGACGAGCTGCTGCTCTCCAGCCCCTGGAGAGCTCGCATCATGTTCGTGTCCTCTTTCGGCATGGTCATCGGGACCACCTCCTCGGCTGCAGTCAAGTCCTTGTCACGGTGTCAAGGTCAAGCGGGGGCACGCCGTCAGATGGCCAGGCACCCTCGGTCCACCGACTACCGGGGCATTTTCAGCACCACCCGCCAGGTCAGCGGCGCCGTCGAGCAGCACGGCCTTCCGGCGCCGGGTCCGCCTCCGTCGCGCCCCGGGCTATGCCTTGCTCCAGAGGGCGGCGACCGCCTGTGCGGCCGCCCGGCCCTGGGCGAAACCGGCGTGGCCCGCAGGGGTCCTGCTGGCGGGGGACAGCGGGTCGGTTCCGAAGGCGGCAAGAGCGGCCTCGTCGGGGGTGATCACCTCAATGAGGCCGCCGCGCCCGGCGATCGAGGCAGCGTCGGCGTCGAGCACCGGGTCGGGCATCGGAGCGATGACGAGGATGCGGGCGTAGCCTGTCGCGAGATCGAGGTTGGTGAGCGAACGGATACCGCCGTCGATGTAGCGGGCGTCGCCGACCGTCGCGGCAGGCCAGACACCGGGGATGGCGCAACTCGCGGTCACGGCGTCCACCAGGCCGACACCGGAGGTACGGTCGAAGACCCGGGTCCCACCGGTGACGGCGTCCACGGCGACCACGGACAGGTTCCGCTCCGGCCACCTGTGGGACGGCAGCCGGGCCTCGATGACGGCCCGCCGCTCGGCCTCGGTCACGGTCTCGGCGGCCAGTGCCATCTCGCCCATCCGACGCCGACGTTCCACCGGGTCGGTGACCTCGGCGTACACCTTCTCGCCGAACTCGAAGGCCTCGACGAGCGCGCCGTCCCGTGGCGTCAGCTCCTCCTTCTGCAGCGCAGCATTCACCTGTGCCTGGAACAGCGCCGGCAGCCCTACACCGCTGGTGAGCTGTGCGGCCACCGCCGACCCCGCCGAGGTGCCGAACAGGGCGTCCGCCGCGGTGACATCGACCCCGGCCTCGGCGAGACCGGCCAGCACGCCCGTCGCCCAGGCTATTCCAGCCACTCCCCCACCGCCGATGACCAGCGCGCGTTCGTTCTTCATTCCTACCCCCAGGACTGCTGATCCAGTTGGACGTCACTGCAAAGTCCCAGGTGGGCAGGGATATTCCCGACCGGCGATCTGCGCAGCAAGCGCGACAAGCTGTACAGCGCGCGGCGAGGTCCGCTGCCAGTCGCCGAAAGGGAAGATCCATTCATCAGTGAACGTCTCGCGAGCTGGCTCCATGGTGCCCCCGGCTGACAAACTCCTGGACCATGGCGAACAGTGGACTGTGGGTCGGCATCCTCACTGCCTGACCGCGCTGGCAGCCAGCTATCTCACCGGGCGGGCGGCCTTCCGTGCAGCGCTGGCCCAGGCCCGAACACCGACGCCTACCGGGATTTCCGGGAAGCCTACGTCACGTTCATCGGCCTGGCGCGCGAAGCGCTGGAGGTCAAGGATGAGGAGATATAGCCCCTACGCCCGCACCCGCGCGGTCGTCGACGGGGTGGCCGGTGAGTTCCAGCTCTCTCCTGTCTCGTGCTGGAAATGTGGCTGTGAGAGGCATGGTTGGCCACGACATGGGCGAAGTACCGTGAGCGCATGGAACAACGCATCACTCTCGTCACGCTAGGAGTCTCCGATCTCGCTCGAGCCAAGGGCTTTTACGAAGCCTTGGGCTGGCGGGGACAAGAAGTCGAGGAGACCGTCTTCTTCCAGGCGGGCGGCCTGGGACTGGTCCTGTGGAGTCGCGACAAACTGGCGGAGGACTGCGGCCTGGAGCCCGGGCCGACGGTCGGCTTCGGCGGGATCGCCCTGGCACACAACGTCCGGTCCGAGGCGGAGGTTGATGCACTACTCGCGGCAGTGGAGCGGGCCGGCGGCACCATCACCAAGCCCGCGGCCGTCAACGCCATTGGCTTCTACTCCAGTGCCTTCGTCGATCCGGACGGCCACGCCTGGGAGATCGCGCACAACCCCGGGATCCCGCTCGCCGAGGACGGCTCGATCACCCTCCCCGACTTCGGCAGCCTCTAGGACTGCGCGCGGCCGGGCTGATTCATCCGTCCGTGGTGCGGATCGGCCCACAGCGTGGCGTTACCCCTGGCTCACCGGAACCCAGGCGGCCAGTTCGTTCCCGCCCGGCTCACGGAAGTGGAAACGCCGGCCGCCGGGAAAGTCGAACGCGTCGACCGTGACCGTGCCGCCCGCCTCGATCACGGCCCGCCGTGTCGCATCAAGGTCCTCGACCTCGATCACGGCCAACGGCGCGGCCGGGGCCTCGGAACGGTCCTGCTGAAAGCCGAGGCTGACACCGCTGCCGCAGTCCACGTCCGTGTATTCGGGGCCGTACGAGGTCGCGCCCCATCCGAAGACCGCCTGGAGGAACCGAGCCGACTGTGCAGCCGATGATGTAGGAAATTCGACCATCGTCAAACTGTTCATAAAAGACACCTTAGTTCTGCGGCCGCAGATGTCTGTCGACGAACGCGGTGACGTAGGCGCGGGTGAGGGCGTCGCAGCGGTCGCCGTCGAGGTCTTGGAGCGGGATGTTGAGTTGCTTGGCCAGCGGCGCCACATCGGTGAAGGAGGTGTGCTCCGTGCTGTCGACGGTCAACCAGCGCTTCCAGCCGGTCAGTTCACGCCAGGTATCGTCCCACGTCGGGTCGGGACCGCCGGGTACGTGACTGGGCTTGCCCAGCATCAGCATCGGACGATTCAGGGGTTTGGGGTGGGGATAGCGGAAGTTGCCGTCCATGTTGACCGCCGCCTTGAGGCGTGCGTCCGACAGCAGGGCCGGGATCGTGCTGAAGCCGCCGGCCGAGTGACCGACCATGGCGACGCGGTCGGTGTCGATCATTCCGCGTACCGCCACGCCGGTGACTTTCCGGTGAGCTCGTCGAGGACGAAGGACACGTCCGCGGCGCGAACGTCCCCCACCTTGGCAGAGTCCGGGTTCTTGCATATCGCGCAGCCGGTGGTGTGCCCGTCGGGAAACGTGATGCCGTTGGCCTCGTGGTTGTGGCCGATGCCCGCAACGACGTAGCCGCGGCCGGCCAGTTCCTCGGCGAGCCCGGTGAGTGTGGCGCGCGGCATTCCGAAGCCTGGGGAAAGGACGACGAGGGGGTGTTTGGCGGGGGTCTTCACCGGCTCGGCGTCGAGGGTGGAGTGGGTGCCCACGGTGCTCAACACATCAGGCGGCACGGGGATTCCGCCGGCCTCGACGTATGTCGTGGACTCCGCGGTGGTCATGTACGGCGAAGGCGTTGCGGAGGGATTCTCGGCCGGATACCAGAGGGAGACCATCAGTTCCCGCTGTGCGTCGGGCACCCATGGGTCTGCACGGTTCCGGTCTGTGAGGTGCACCGTGGTCATGCCTATCTGATGGTCACCGCCGGGCTCGGGCAGGCGCAGTGCGACCGGGGACGGCGGTGTCGGCGTCGGCGCCCGGTCGGCGTGGGCGGACGCGGTGAGCAAGGGGGACAAGGTGCCGACCATGACCGTGGCGGCGACCGCACCGGTCAGGAATCTGCGTCTCATGGACATCTCTCTCTGTCGAGGCCGCGTCGCGACAACCACGTCGTGACGCGATGCCCAAACGCTATGGTCCCCACCCGCGATCACACGGTTGCCGAGCAGTCGAAGAACTACAGGTACTCCACCAATCACCAGGTCGTCATCGATGCCGATACCCGGCTCGTCGTCGCCGTCGGTCGGCCGGTGCCCGGCAATCGCAACGACTGCAAGGCGTGGGGGCTGTCCGGTGCGAAGGACGCCGTCGGCAAGACCACCGTGATCGCTGACGGCGGCTACCGGGGAACCGGCCTGCTCATCCCGCACCGTCGCGGTCGTGGCCAGATCGAGTTGCCGGCTTGGAAGGAGCAACACAACGCATCGCACCGCAAAGTCCGCGCTCGCGTCGAGCACGTCTTCGCGCGTATGAAGAGCTGGAAGATCCTCCGCGACTGCCGCTTGAAAGGCGACGGCGTTCACCACGCCATGCTCGGTATCGCCCGCCTCCACAACCTTGCCCTCAGCAGCTGCTGAGCATGCCCATAACATCGCCTTTCATGGCTACAGTGATCGTGACCGTCGGGCTGGCGTTCATCGGCTACCTCGCGACGTACCTGAACGGGCTGCGCCTCGCACAGAGACAGGCCCGGCTCACGCGCGTCAACCAGCAGCTGAGTGACTTCTACGGGCCACTGTTCGCCCTGATGGAAGCCAACAGCCGCACCTACAACACCTTCTCGGACAAGTACGCCCGCCCCGACGGCCGCGACCCCTTCCGCCACGACACACCACCCACCGAGCAGGAACTTGCGGAGTGGCGCACCTGGGCCAGCACTGTCTTCATCCCCAACATTCAAGCCATGCGCGACGTGGTGGTCACCAAGGCCGACCTCCTCATCGAAGAGGAGATGCCCCAAGCCCTGCTCCAGCTCTGCGCCCACGTCTCGGGCTACGAGATCACGGCTGCGCGCTGGGCCCAAGGCAACTACGGGGAGCACCTCTCACTCATATCCTTCCCCGGACGGGAGCTCAGGGAGTACATCCGTGACCGGTTCGCCCAGCTCAAGAGCGAGCAGGCCCAGCTGCTGGGGCAAAGCGGAGCAGCCAACCGGAATCGGTGGGCGGGCCTGCTGGGGCGCTGAAGTGACGTCCCCCGCTTTGCGGGACAGCCTTTAGGAATCGACGGTGGTCCGGCCAACCACCTGAGGGATGTCATCGCGAGCGGTGGTACGTCCCTGGGCTGCATCCCCAGGGCTACACGCCGGGCTGCCACAGCCCCGGCGGGCGTCGTCATGCCCGGCCCGGTGGAAGCCGGGCGCGGACGCCGTGGCCACCGCCCGGCCACGGCCCGGTCGGCGCCGCGCGTCCAGTACGGCCTCAGGCATCGTGGACGACGTCCCCACTCCCCCATGGGCCATCGGACACGCTCAGCGAGGCGGCGTGACCAGCCCCATCTCATAGGCGGTGATCACGAGCTGGACCCGGTCCCGGGCGCCCAGCTTGGTGAGCAGCCGTGACAGATGCGACTTGGCGGTGGCCACGGTGATGAAGAGCTCCTCGGCGATCTCGGTGTTCGACCGGCCTCGTCCGACCAGGGTCAGCACTTCCCGTTCCCGCTCGGTGATGCCCTCGACCGGCCGTGGCGAGCGTTCCGGGGCGGCGGTCGCGGGGCGCCGGACGAAGTCCGCGATCAGACGGCGCGTCACACCCGGTGCGATGAGTGCGTCGCCGGCAGCGACCACGCGGATCGCCGCGAGGATGTCGTCCAGTGCCATGTCCTTGACCACGAACCCGCTCGCGCCGGCCCGGAGCGCACTGTAGACGTGGTCGTCCTCGTCGAAGGTGGTCAGGATGAGGACGCGGGGCGCTGCCGGACCGGCGGTGACCAGGCGAGTGGCCTCGATCCCGTCCATGCCGGGCATCCGGATGTCCATCACCACGACGTCGGGGCAGACGTCCCTGACCAGTTGGACCGCCTCGGCGCCGGTGGCGGCTTCGCCGACGACCTCCAGGTCGGGGTGGTCGGCCATGATCACGCGCAGACCGGACCGCACCAACGGCTGGTCGTCGGCGAGCACTATCCGGACGGTCATCGGGCTCCACCGGTACTCCTTCAAGATCGAAGATCGATAGGATGGCCGTATCTGCCCATTCCAGGAGGAAGAGGAAACCGTATGCCCGTCGTCATTGCGACGATCAAGACCAAGCCCGGCCGACGCGATGAGGTCCTGAACGCGTTCGAGAAGCACTCGCCGGCCGTTCATGCCGAGAACGGTTGCCAGCTGTACGCCGTCCACGTGGGAGCGGACCGCGTCACGGTAGTGGAGAAGTGGGCCGACCAGGCCGCCCTGGACGCCCACAGCCAGGGCCAGGCCCTCGGCGCGATTGCCACCGCGATCACCGATGCACTCGCCGAGCCCCTCGACATCGCCGTCATGGACGCCTTCCCGACCGGAGACCCGGCCAAGGGCCTGCTGTAGCTCCGTGCGCACGCCGCCGCAAGATCTCCGTATCGGAATGCGAGAGCTGCGGTCGACGCAAGGAGAATCCTGGACGGGGACGTGTCCCCCGGGGGAGAACCACGTACTTGCCTACGCGTGTGTCGGCTCCCCCCCGGGGGCGGGGCATACAGCGCCCCCGGTTCCTTTCTTAGCGGGATGTTAGATCTGGCGATCCAGCCTTGTTCCGGTCTGTCCGCGCGCGCATGCTCTGGGCACGTCATCACCCCTCCTGCCAGGGGTCTTCTCATCAGGAGCCGCCATGTCACCGTCCGCCAGCATGCGCGAAACACCACCCGGCGGCGAGCGCGCGAAGCGCCGTCTCGCCCTGGTCGGCGGGTCGCTCGGCAATCTCGTCGAGTGGTACGACTGGTTCATCTACGCGACCTTCGCGATCTACTTCGCCGACTCGTTCTTCCCGGGTGAGAACCCGACCGCCCAACTGATGAACACGGCGGGAATCTTCGCCGTCGGCTTTCTGATGCGGCCGGTCGGCGGCTGGATCCTCGGACGTGCCGCGGACCGTCACGGACGCAAGAGCGCGCTCACCCTCACCGTCGCCATGATGTCGGTGGCCGCCCTGCTCATCGCCGTCGCGCCCACCTACGGGCAGGCGGGCTACTTCGGCGCGCTGGTCCTGTTGCTGGCGCGGCTGTTGCAGGGCATGAGCATCGGCGGCGAGTACGCCGCGAGCGCCACCTACCTGACCGAGGCGTCGGCCCGCGGCCGCCGGGGGCTGGGCTCGTCGATGCAGTACGTGTCGATGACCTGCGGCCAGCTGCTCGGTCTGGGCATCCTCATCACCTTGCAGCACACCCTGAGCAAGGACGAGCTGGCGAGCTGGGGCTGGCGGATCCCGTTCGTGCTGGGAGCGCTCTTCGCGGTGGTGGTGTTCTGGCTGCGGCGCCGGCTGCAGGAGACCGAGGCGTTCACCGAGGTGTCCCGGGCCGACGGCCGGGGCCAGGACACCCGCGGCACGCTGAAGGCGCTGTGGCTGCACCGCCGTCAGGCCTTCCTGGTCATGGCGCTCACCCTCGGCGGCACGGTGGCCTATTACACGTACACCACGTATCTGACCAAGTACCTGATCGGCAGCGCGGGCATGGAGAAGTCCACCGCGACGCTGGTCAGCTTCACCTCGCTGACGGTCTTCGCCGTGCTGCAGCCCTTCGCCGGGGCGCTGTCGGACCGGATCGGCCGGCGTCCGCTGCTGATCACCTTCGCGGTCGGCTGTACCGTCGGCACCTACCCGATCATGACCGCGCTGCGGTCCGCGTCGTCGTACTGGCCGGCGCTGGGGCTGTCGCTGCTCGCGCTGGTGATCGTCACCGGGTACACCTCGATCAACGCGGCCGTGAAGGCGGAGCTGTTCCCCACCGGGGTGCGCGCCCTGGGTGTGGCGCTGCCTTACGGGATCGCCAACGCGCTCTTCGGCGGCACGGCGGAATACGTGGCGCTGTGGTTCAAGGACGCGGGCCACGAGAACCTGTTCTTCTGGTACGTGTCCGGGTGTGCGCTGGTCTCCCTGGTCACGTACGTCCTGATGCCGGACACCCGCGACGCCACGCTCAGCCAGGCCGAGGCCGAGGCCGAGTCTGCAACGGACGCGGTGCCGGGCGCTCCTGCGGAAGCCAGGGGCTGATCGTCCGCGGCTGCGGTCGCAGGCCGGGGCTCGGCGCCGGCCTGCGACCGCACCGTGTGGTCAGGTCCGCCTCTTCCGCGCAGGCTGCCGATGAGATATTCCAGGAGGCACACTGTCCCAGGTGACAGGGGGATGACAGAGGTAAACCCGCATGCATGCACTTCTCGTCGAGGACGACGACCGCATGGCCCACGCCCTGGGCACGGCCCTCGCACAGCGCGGGCACAGCGTCCGCAGGGTCGGCCGGGCCTCGGACGCGCTGCAGCATGCGCACGAGGCCGAGTTCGTGCTGCTCGACCTGGGCCTGCCGGACCTGGACGGCCTCGAGCTGCTGCGGCGGCTGCGGGTCCTCTGCAGCGCCCCCCTCATCGTGGTCACCGCCCGCTGCGAGGAGCGCGACATCGTGCAGGGCCTGCGTGCGGGCGCCGACGACTACGTGGTCAAACCCTTCCGGACCGCCGAGCTGATGGCCCGCATCGACGCCGTACGCCGCCGCACCGACACACCCTCCGGCAGCAGGGACACCGACGACGGAGACGGCGGCGAGCCGGTCCGCACCGGTGACGTCGAGATCGACCTGGCGGCCCGTACCGTCAGGGTGGCGGGGGCGGAGGTGCGGCTGACCCGCCGGGAGTACGACGTGCTGGCGTTCCTGGCCGCGCGGCCGGGCGAGGTGCACTCCCGCGAGGAGATCCTGGACCGCATCTGGGGCGATGTGTTCCTGGCCGCCTCGCGTTCCCTGGACGTCCATGTGGCGGGCGTCCGCGCCAAGACCGGCAGGCCGGGCCTGATCCGTACGGTGCGTGGGTTCGGCTACCAGCTGGGTGACGGGGGCCGGGGGGACGGTCCATGAGACGCAGGCTGCTGGCGGTGCTGATTGTGCTCATGGGAGCGGCGGTGCTGCTGCTCTCCGTTCCCTTGGCCGACACCCTCGCCCGGAGCAGGACGGAGCACCTGCTGCTCCAACGGCGGGCCGACGCGGTCCGGTTCGCCGATCTCGCCGACCGGGTGCGCACCCCGACCGACCGGGCCGAGCTGTCCGCCGAAATCGGCCGGTACGCCGAGCTGTACGGGGCGGGTGTGCTGGTCGTGGACGCGGCAGGACATGCGGTGGCACGGGCCGGGGCGGGCGCTCGGGCGGCGTCGGCCGACCGGGCGGTGGACGCCCGGAACCAGGCACTGACCGGCCGCCCGACAGCACAGTTGCCCACGGTACGGCCTTGGGGCCCGTCCACCGTGGTGCTGGCCGAGCCCGTGGGCCAGGACGAGCGCGTGAGCGGAGCGGTGGTGCTGGCCGCCCCCACCGACGCGGCGCGCCGGGACGTGGCCGTGCGCTCCGCGCTCATCGCCGCGGGTGCGCTCGCCGCTTTCATCACGGCGGCCCTGGTCGCGGTGGGCATCACCCGGTGGCTGCTGCGCCCGGTCCGTGACCTGGACCGGGCCGTGGAAGGACTGGCCGCCGGCAGCCTCCAGGCGCGGGCCGCCTCCGACACCGGGCCGCCCGAACTGCGCCGTCTGCGGCAGCACTTCAACAGCATGGCGGAGGCGGTGACCGCCTCCCTCAACCGCCAGCGTGACTTCGTCGCCGACGCCTCCCACCAGCTGCGCAACCCCTTGGCCACCCTCGTGCTCCAGCTCGAGAACATCGAACCGCACCTCCGCCCCGGCCCCGGCCGGGCCGAGGTCTCCCGCGCACTCGACGAGGCCGAACGGCTGGGGGAACTGCTCGACGGGCTGCTCGCACTGGCCCGGGTGGAGTCCGGCACCGCCGAACTGACCGAGCAGGATCTGTCGGCGGCGGTGCAGGAGCGGGTGACAGCCTGGGGCTCCGTCTTCCACAAGGCCGGTATCGAGCTGACCGCCGATGTCGCCGACGGCCTGCACGGACGGGTCCTGCCCGACGCGGTGGGCCGCATCCTGGACGCGCTGCTGGACAACGCCGCCAAGTTCGTACCGCCCGGAGGCCGGGTCGAGGTGCACGCCACGCTGCGGGACGGCGCTGTCGTGGTACGTGTCGCCGACGACGGCCCAGGAGTGCCCGAGGACCAACTGCCCACACTGCTGCGCCGCTTCGTCCGCGGGGCCCAGCATCAGAACACGCCCGGCAGCGGGCTGGGACTGGCCATCGCCGACGAGATCGCCCGCCTCAGCGGCGGCCGGCTCTCCGTCGGCCACCACGCACCGCGGGGCCTGGCGGTGGAGCTGCTGCTGCCGGAGAGCGCGGAGAGACCATGACCGAGTGGTTCCCGCCCATGACCGCCTGGTTCCCGCCGCCGTTCCGCGCCGCCGGTTATCCGTACGCGGAGCGGTAGTAGGCGACCGCGCCCGGGTGCAGCGGCACGCCTCCGGTGGAGATGGCGAAGCGGGGCTCCAGCCGCGCCCCCGCCGTGACGTCCCGCAGCAGGTCGCGCCACCGGTCGAAGACCACCTCGAGCAGCTCGCGCACCGCACCTTCCGGCACATCCGACCGCGCCACCAGGTAGTTGCCGACGCCGATGGTGCCCACGGGCTCCCGCAGTCCGTACGCCCCGGCGGGAAGCGTGACCGCCGAGTACACCGGGCCGTAGCGCTCGCGCAGCGGGCCCACGAAGCCGTCCAGCGGCAGGAAGCGCAACGGCATGGTCCGCGCGAGCTCGGACAGCGCGGGCGTCGGCACGCCTCCGGACCAGATCAGCGCATCGACCGTGCCCGCGCGCAGGGCCCGCCCCGACTCGGCGAGGCCGAGCTGCCGCTCGCGCACCGCTCGGTCCCCGGTCAGCCCGGCCACCGTCAGCAACCGCCGCGCCAGCACCTGCACTCCCGACCCTGACGCGCCCGCGGCGACCGGTCGCCCGGCAAGTGCCCGGACCGTTCGCACCGGCCCGTGCGCGGGGACGACGAGGTGGGTGTAGTTCACATAGACCCGGGCCAGCGCCCTGACCGGAACCGGCCGGGAGAACTCCGCCCGCCCGTGCACCGCGTCCTCGGCGATATCCGCCATCGCCAGCGCCAGCTCCACCGAACCCCGATCGATCCGGCGCAGATTGTCCACGCTCGCCGAAGTGCCCACGGGCACGACCTCCAGCCGGTGACCGCTCGCGCGGACGGCCTCGGCCAGCGCCCGGCCGAGGGCGTGGTACGGCCCGCCCTGCGGCCCCGTCGCGAACCGCAGCCGCCGTACGGGTCCGGATTCCGCCGCACACCCGGCCAGCACGGCGACGAGCCCGCCGACGCCGATCCCCAGCAGACTCCGGCGGTCGAGCCCCGCATCCGCGCTGGTCACGGGCGGAGTGTAACCACGAACCGCACAGGGCGGCCAGGCTTCGAGGCGGCGGGTACGGGCGGGGCGGGCGGCTGGTCACGGAGCGGTCGGGGCGCTCTGCGGTGCGCCGGGAGATCGTCAGGTCGGCGGCGATCTCCTTGTCGGTCTTCCTTGGGCGAGCGGCTCCGCGCCCCGGCCCACCGGCCAGGCTCCCTGCAGCACCGGCCACCTGGCCATCGCCACGAGCAGCGCGGTCTGCCTGGCGCCCCTCTCCCGTTGCCGTACTGCTCGGGCCGACGGCGCGATCGCCGCGAGGCGGCACACCTGGACCGACGATCGGCGATCCCCACGAAACTGCCTAGTCAACCCCGTAGCCGTGCTCGGACAGGTCGAACCAATTGCCCTCAGGATCGATG
The DNA here is from genome assembly GCF_001294335.1 of Streptomyces chattanoogensis. GTDB lineage: Bacteria > Actinomycetota > Actinomycetes > Streptomycetales > Streptomycetaceae > Streptomyces > Streptomyces chattanoogensis. The sequence goes on along the minus strand of NZ_LGKG01000046.1, from coordinate 53,194 downwards.
GCGCGGAATTCGGCGTAGGGGCGCGGGGAGGCCCGGCGTTCGGGTGGCTCGACGGGTTCGTTCGCCAATTCTGAGCAGAGTCGGCCGATGTCGTCGACGTGGAATCCGAAGTGGTTTATTCCGGCGGGGGCCTCGCCGCCCATATCGAGCTTGAGCAGGGCCAGGGTGAGATAGCCGTCATGAAGGAAATGATTACCGGACTCGTCGGCGGCGAGCAATTCCATACCGAAGCGCTCTCGATAGAAACGCGCCAGCTCTGCCGGCTGCCGGGCGTACAGGGCAAGATGACGAATTCTGGGCACAGGCACGAGAGGGTACTCCTTTCTCTATCGGCGTCAGTTGGCCTTGGTTTCCTGTTGTCTTCTGTGTCTGCCGCCAGCCGCCGTTATTGACGGACCGGCAGCATGTTGATGAAGGCGACGATGAGCCAGTTCTCCGGTCGGCGCTCCAATACCGCCTGGGCGTGCAGAACGAGAGCGGCGCCCGATTTCCGGGCGTGCACCTTGTTCTCCACCCGCGCCACGGAGAAGTCCGGCCGGAGATGGGTCACCCGCAGGACGGTCACCGTCAGGCGGGTTCCCGCATAAACCGTGGCGAACAGGCGCCGGTGAGCCGCGGCAATCTGCGCGCTGCCGCGGTAATGGTCGGCGCGTACGGAGGTGAAATCCGCGTCGACGGAGAAAACCCGGCCGAAGGCATCGGCGTCGGACCGGGCCCAGGCCGTCTCCAGGGCCAGGAAAGCGGACCGCATCTCCGCCGCGTCGGCATCGGCCGCGGTCATGCCGGCACGCCCCTTTCGCGGTGCTCGTGGAGCTGGATGCGCAGCGGGGCGCAGGCCGTTGCGTCGGGGCCACCAGCTGGGCGCCAGGCTCCCAGCGTGTAGCAGAGCAGGCCCTCCTGGCGCTCCACGTAGCAGATCATGTTCACCAGCCAGCCGGTGCTGGCGAACATATAGGCGTCCATAGGCGTCGGTGCTTCGCTGATTCGCAGGCCGCGTTCGCTCGGTGGGCCGATCCGGTGCCAGTCGGGATGCAGATGGATCGAACCGAGCACCTCCAGGCCCTGTGCGGCCGCCTGGCGGTGGATGCGCAGCAGATCGCGCGAATCGCACCAGAATCCGCGGTGGATGTTGTCGTAGGCCGTCCCGAAGCGCGGGACGATCGTCGTGCGGAACTCTTCCGTGGCGGTCCGGTCCGCGGACCGGGCGTTGCGCGCGAACTCTGTCGCGGCGATCAGCGCCCGGCCGTTGCGGAGGGTGCCCAAGAGGAGGGCGAAGGACGAGGGGGGCTCGGCAGGCGAGCACCCCTCGTACGCCTCGAAGGCGGCGTGCAGAAACGGCTCGAGCGTCCCGTGGCTCACCGCGACGGTGGTGCACCGCGCAGCCTCGCCCCCGGACGATCCGGCCCTCCGCCCGGTGATCTCAGAGCTCACAGACCGGCCTTCGCCGCCGCCCCCGGGACTGCGGTGTCCCACACGTCGCCGTACAGCCAGTTGCCGCGCGCCTGTGGGTCGCGGCTGGTGTAGTACTCCCGGTAGGCGCTCAGGATTTCGTCGACGGACAGCGATCCGTCGCCGTTGACGTCGAGCTTTTCGAAGGCGAGCTGCCGGTTTTCCGGGGAACTCCCCATGGCCTTCTGGAAGCAGAGGAATTCCTCGGCGTTGACGGTGCCGTCGCCGTCGCGGTCGCAGACACGCCAGATGGCCTCGGCCAGCGGCCGGAACAGGACGTCGAACTGCTCGGGTTGGTCACCGAACACGCCGATGATTCCCTTGCGCCATTCCTCGGGGCTGACCCTTCCGTCCCCGTCGAAATCGAGATGCTGCAGGATGTTGTGCATGAACTCCTGGTAGCTCTTGAAGAGGCCTACCGCCGGTTCCGAATCGATGGGGATATGTTGGTGAGCGATGATCCTGGCCGCCATTGCCAGCACATCAGCTTCGTCGAAGAATCCGTCTCCGTCGACGTCCACATGTCCGAAACAGACGTCAATCTTTCGCTCCAGCAGATCGCCCTCGGCACGCCGGTCCACCATAAGGAAACCCCACCCCTTCGGTCTCGTATTCGTTTGCCCTTTCAGGCTCTCGGGTCGAGATTTCCCAGCTCCCTCTTAAGGAAAACTGTGACAGGGATACATTTCAATAGATGGATAATCGGATAAGTAAGCTGCTGGGGGCGGGGTGCCCTTCCGGTGCCCGAGATCGTGCAGACGGCCGAGCCGCTGCGCCACACAGGCACATGATCCGCCGGACAGGCTCTGACAACGGCCGGGCTGCGTGTTCTTTGAGCCGCGCCCAACAGCATGCCCCGGCGCCCGCCACCGCCCGGCCCGGTGCGGATACCAGGCAGACGCAGACGGCCCGCCCGTCACCCCGGTCACCGCACCGAGCGCAGCCAGGTTGGTGGTCCGCCAGGTTGGTGGTCCGCCAGGTTGGTTGTCTGTGCAGTCCCATAGTCTGCGCTCATGACCACCACGGAGTCCGGAGCCTCTTCGAGCGCAGCTCTTGAGGAGTGCCTCTCCTTGATGGACGGGCTGCTCGCACAGCCCTTCCCGGAGACGAACTTCCATGACGACACCGGGTGCGGTGGCCCTGAGCATCGTGTGCGCATCCTCCGAGCCAGTCAGGACTTTGGGGTTGACGGCGACGGCCACGCTGCGCGCGAGGCCGACGCCGGCCTGCGGGAATGCCTCGATGCCCTGAGCGCAGCGCTCACGACACGCTGGGGCGAGCCGCGCGTCGTCGACCTGTGGCCGTATTCGAAAGCCGGCTACGAGGGGGAGGCGGTGTCCGAACCGATCAACTTCCTGAGCCAGCTGGCGGGCAGCATGCAGGTGTGGACGCACCAGGGGTCCGGCCGTTGGCTCGCGCTCACCATCGGCCAGGAAGACAAGGAGCTGCCGCTCGAACTGCTTGCCGCGGTCGGCCGGACCGCTGTGTTTGATCCAAGCGCGGACAGCCGGTCATGAGCGGAGCCAGTGGGAATGCGGAAATCCAGGCTGCGGGCCTAGGACACAGGGTCCGGACTGGCGTCGTCGGTGCTGGTGAAGGCCCTCGGCAGGTGCCGCAGGGCGAAGGCGCCGAGTGCGGCGTGGAGGATGCCTGCGATGACGGCGGCGAGGTGCAGACCGGTGACGAAGGCTGACTTCGCTTCGCCGATGACCGCGGCAGTGAGGCCGGGGACCTGCAGGGTTTCGTTGAGGGTACCGGCGACGCCGGGCCCCTGGAGCCGGAAGATCAGGGCGGCGAGCGAGCCGAGGAGCGCGATGCCGAGGGCGTTGCCGATCTCGTTGCTGGTCTCGGCGATTGCTGCCGCGGACCCTGCGCGTTCGGCGGGAACCGCGGCCACGGCGGTGTCGGCGACGACGCTGAAGGAGATGCCGTAGCCGAGGCCGGCGATGACGGTGGCGGCCACGTACCAGCCGATACCACTGGAGACGCTGGTGACCAGCAGCAGGAGCAGACCGGCGGCGATGAAGCAGTGGCAGCCGATGAGCGCTGTCCGTGTGCCGGTACGCGCGACCAGTGCCGGTGTGACGATGCAGGTGACGGTGAGCACAGCCGCGCCCGGCAGCGCGACGAGAGCCGCGTCCAGGACCGTCAGTCCAAGGACGGACTGGAGGTAGATGCCGCCGAGGTAGGCCATTGCCGACCATGCGGCCAGAGGCAGCAGCCCGGTGAGGGCCGCGATCGTGAACACCCGGTCGCGGAAGAGGCTGAAGTCGATCAGCGGGTGCGCGAGGCGGAGTTGCCGCCGCGCGAACCAGCCCAGGGTGACGATGCCGACGATCCCTGTGGCCACCGGCGTCGCGGTCAGCCCCTCCGTGGCGCCGTGCTTGATCGCGTAGACGGTCAGCAGGATGCCTGCGGCGGAGAGCACCACGCTCAGGACGTCGATGCGGCCGGTCCGGGTGGCACGTACCTCGCGGAGCAGGACCGGGGCCAGGACCAAGAAGAGCACGACGACGGGGAGATTGATCAGGAACACCGACCCCCACCAGAAGCTGCTCAGCAGTTGTCCGCCGACGACCGGGCCGATCGCGAAGCCGGCGGCGAAGGTGGCTGCGAAGATCCCGATCGCTTTCGCCCGCCGGCGCGGGTCGGTGAACAGTTCGCTGAGTACCGCCAGCGCCGACGGCAGCAGCGTGGCACCGGCCGCACCCGTCAACGCCCGGAAGGCGATCAGCAGTTCCGGCCCAGGGGCGAACGCCGCTCCCGCCGAGGCCGCGCCGAACACCGCCGTGCCGGTCATCAGAAGCTTCAGCCGCCCGTACCGGTCGCCGATGTTCCCGAACGCGATGAGCAGGGACCCGACGGCGAATCCGTAGACATCCAGGATCCACAACGTCTGATCGGCAGTCGGCGACAGCGACTCCGAGATCTTGGTCATCGCCAGAAACAGGACCGAGCCGTCCATCGCGACCAGCAGTACCGGGCCGAGTACCACCAGCAGGCCGAGCCACGCCCGGGGGCCGGGTGAGTGAGAAACACGCTGTGCATTCATGCCACCGACGGTGCGATGCCGTCCGCCCGGCAACCATCCCCCCGTCATGGGTACACCTCACAGGGACACCCAGGCAGGGACCGCGGCACCTACGCTCAACGTCATGGAACTGGAGAGTCTCGGGGCCTATCTCAAGTCCCGCCGCCACCGGGTCACACCCGCCGACGTCGGACTGCGCACCTACGGCACCTCCCGCCGGGTACCGGGCCTGCGCCGCGAGGAACTCGCCCAACTCGCCGGAGTGAGCGTCGGCTACTACACGCGACTGGAGCAAGGTCAAACCGGTACTGCCTCCCCACAGGTCCTCAATGCGCTCGCCAACGTGCTCCAGCTCGATCCGGCCCAGACCGCCCACCTGCACAACCTCGCACGTCAGCCCACCACACCGCGCCTGGTCCGCCCCCGCCCGGAATGGCCGCAGCAACGGGTGCTCGCGCTCCTGGAGTCCCTGGGAGACCGCACGCCGGCCGTCGTGCTCGGCCGCCGCGGCGACGTGTTGGCCTGGAACCGCACCGGACATGCCCTCGTCGCCGAGCACATCGACTTCACGGCTCCCCACGATCCCGCGCGACGGCCGTCCATCCCACGGATGTTCTTCCTCGACCCCCTCACCCAAGAGCTTCACCGGAACTGGGACGAACTCGCCCGAATCCACGTGGCCTATCTGCGGCTCACCGCGGGCCGGTATCCCACCGACGCCCGGCTGGCCGAACTGATCGGCGAACTCGCCATGCGGAGCCGGGACTTCGCCAAGCTGTGGGCCGAGGGCGACGTCGCGGACTGCACCGTGGGCACCATGCACCTGCAGCACCCGACCGTCGGTGACATCGATATCGACTACCAGGTGTGGCTCCAGCCCGACAGCCCCGACCACCGGCTGGAGGTCTACACACCCAACGACACCGCCTCGGCCGACGCACTGCGCCTGTTGTCCAACCAAGTCGCCGGGCAGCAGAAACCCGGGGCCGCGGCCCGCGCCGAGGCGGCCCGGCATCTGGACAGGTAGCCACGGCGAACTGCTTCGTCACGAGCGTGCGAACGCCGGCGCCCAAGAGCCGCTGCACACTCGCGATGGCGGGTCTGACCTGCTACAGGCCTGGTGAGCGGTCCCGGCAGCTCTCCACAGTCCGGGAGATCCGACCGACGTCGTCCGGTCGCCGGCCACCAGCTTGGCCCCGGGTACGTGATTCTCCAGGCATGGGCCTGACGGTGTCGCTCGTCCGGCGACAGGAGACGATGCAGCCCACACCGGCGCACGAAAGCGAGCACCTACATGACGGAACCCGCACCGATGGACCTGATCCACCTCGCCGATCCGGACGGGAACCGCTGTATCGTGCGCGTCACGGGACGGTCCAGGCCAGGCGTGCTGACCGGCCACGACATTCTGTGCGCGGACGTGCTGGCCTCCGCGAGCTTCGTCGACGCCCGGCTCGACCTCTCCCTCCGCCACGAGGACCTGGACGCCTGGGAGCAGGAGCTGTCCCGCCTGGAACCCGGCCGAACAGTCGGCATCGGCTCAGGCCGCGCCCTGAGCCTCGACATCCACATGCACGGAGACGACTGGCTGACGATCCAGGTCAGCGATCCGGACCGCCTGACGACGGTCCTGGGAATCCGGCCCCAGGGAGACTGGATCGCCGAGCACCGCGGGCGCCTGGAACGGGTCCGGCTGGCCTGGCCCCGCGAAGTCGTCGAGACGGCCCCGGGAGCCTACGAGTGGAGCCCCAACCGCGGGCGGTGACCACCTGAGCCGGCAGTCAGAGGCGGCGCACCCGCCCGGCTATCCCGTGCCCGATGAGCAGGTAGAGCACGGCGGGCAAGCCGTAATTGAGGGCGACGCGCAGCCCTTCGGTGTCCATGGTGAAGATGTCCCGCGCCCACCAGGCGAGCGAGTCGGCAACGCCTTCGATGAACTGGACGAAGGCGTTGCCCTGATTCGCTCCGAGCAGGTAGAGCAGGATCCACAGCGCCAGGAACGCGGCGGCGATGTCGGCAACGGTGTGGACGATCAGGGCTGTCCGCTGGGCGGCGGTGCCGCCCCGCCCCCGGTTGTACTGATCATTCATCGGCGTGGAGTCGGGGACGTTGCTCAGTGGAGTCGCAATCTGGCGCGGGCAGCGCCTGGACGGCACGGCCGAGTGATGACGGCCAGGGCGGCCACCCCCCACGGGAGTCGCCCTGGCCGTGATCGCGTACGGGGCGCTCATCCGCGCCCCGTACCCAGTTCTGCGCCGGCGGTGTGCTGCGCGTTACTCGGCCAGGCCCCGCACCTTCGGCGATCACTTGTCCGCGCACGAGGGAGGCCGGGCCCCGCCTCCCTGAGGAGCCGGGGTCGGGGCCTGGGCCTACGGAGTTCTCACCGGAGCGTCACCCGTCACCGGTCGCTGGTGACCGTGACCGGTTGGTCGTTCTTCAGCTCGTTGACGAGCTGCTTGACCTTGGGCATGTCCCAGGCAAGGTTGCCGCCGACGCTGCCGGAGAGGGGCATGTTCATCGACTTGCCCTCGCCGCTGTTGACATCCTTCATGGCGAAGAACATCTTGGCCAGCAGGTAGGGGTTCATGTCCTTGTCGACGACGAGGGTGTCCAGGCCCGCACCCATGACGGGGTAGAGCTCGAACGGGTTCAGGAGCGTGCCGGGCGAGGCCGCCTGGTTCGCGAGCGCGGCCAGGAACTTCTGCTGGTTCTTGGTGCGGTCCAGGTCACTGCCGGCGAAGGCGTGCCGGGTACGGACGTACGCGAGCGCCTGGGCGCCGTTCAGGGTCTGCTTGCCTGCCTTGAAGTCGGCGCCCGACCACTTGTCCTTGAAGCCCTTGTCGAGGTTCATCTCGACGCCGCCCATGGCCTCGACAATGTTCGCGAAGCCGGTGAAGCCGATCTCGGCGTAGTGGTCGATGTGCAGCCCGGTGTTGTACTCGATCGTGCGGACCAACAGCTGTGGGCCGTCGTAGGCGTATGCGGCGTTGAGTTTGTTGGCGCCCATCGCGGCCCGGGTCCGGCCGGACTCGGAGCCGCGGAACTTCGGGATGGTGACGTTCGAGTCGCGCGGCAGGGAGATCAGCGTCGGGCCGTTGGAGCCGACGTGCAGGATCATCATCGAGTCGGTCCGCTGGCCCGCCTCGGCGGTGCCGCCGGTGTGCAGGGACTTGCGCTGGACCGCCGACATGCCCTTGCGGCTGTCCGAGCCGACGATCAGGTAGTTGGTGCCGTCGCCCTCTGCGGGGCGCTCGATGACCTTGCTGAGGTCGACGTCCTTGTGCAGCTGGGAGTCGGCCCACACATACGTGCCGCCGGCCACCACGAGAAGGATCACGAGGACGGATATCAGAATCCGCTTGGCCTTACCGCCCCGGCGGGGATACCGCCCGGCGTCGTACGGGCCGCTGCCCCTTGGCTGAGGCGGCACCGACGGCCGCTGGGGTTCCGTGACATGCGTCGCGTCCGGGCGAGGTGTGGCATGCCCGCGCTGATACCGGTCCTGAAAATCGACGTTCCTGCCGTCGGGCCTCTGATTCATGCCCGGCAGTGTGCATTCCTCAGCACCCCCCGAAAGCAAATCGAGGAACGGGCTGACACTGGAGTGTTTCAGAATCGATGCATGCTCGCCAAGGGGGCTACCTGCAATGTCCTGGCATGCAACGCAAGGAGTACCTGAACGGGCACTCGCGGTCGATCGCAGGAATTCCGACAAGGCGGCATCAGATGTATGCGGCACCGGATATCTGCGGCACCGGATATACGCGGTCAGCAGAGGGATCGATCACGCAGGGAAGATGAGATCCTCGGCATCACACATTGGGGCCGCCGCCGAAACGGCGGCAGATGTTGTTCTGCCTGGTATGGGATCTCCTTGGCGTGGGGCTGGGTCGGTGGTGTCGATGCGGAGGTCGCAACGGTCGCCCGGCGGGCTGATGATGAGCTCTCCGGCTCCACACCCCCCTCAGCGCCGCGCGAGGCGATCCCGTTACCGCCCCGCTTCGCGGCGTACCGGAACGGCCGGTCCGCGGCAGTGCTGGAGGGCGCCGGCGCCCGCAGTGGTGCAGGCGCAGGCCCGTCGTGTGCTCAGGAGCGCCGAACGGCCGGGCCCCTGAGCCGAACAACAGCGGCCTCAGAGGCGCCGCAGCCAGGCGGCGGCGCCATGGCCGATGCCGAGGTAGACCACCGCGGGAAGGGCGTAGTTGAAGAAGACGCGCAGCCCTTCGGTGTCCATGGTGAAGATGTCCTGCGACCAGCCGGCGAGCCAGTCGGCCATGCCGTGCACGAAGTCGACGAAGACGTTCGCCTGGTTCGCGTCGAGCAGATACAGCAGGATCCACAACCCGAGGAATATCGCGGCGATATCGCCGAGACTGTGAATGATCAATGCCGTCCGGTCCACCCCGAAACCCTTCCGGCTGCCGGCCCGGTTACCCTCCCGGCTACTCGCCCGGTTCCTGGGCACGTCGTACGGAGCGTCCGGAACACCCGCGTACGGCGCACCGGGCTCGGAATGATAAGGAGAAGGGGGATTGCCATTGCGCGGGGTGTACGCCCCGGCCATGGGCAAAGGGGCCGTGTCGCCGCTCTGTGGGGCGTTTGAACCGCCGCGGCGGGTAGGGTTTGCACTGGGATTGTATGGGGCATTTTGCGGCATGCCGTCGTTGGGGTAACTCATGGCCCGGCGCATTGCCCGCCCAGCGTTTCCGAAACCGTCTTCACCTCCATTTCACATTCATGCCTCAAACAGCCACTTCCGCTTAAGCGCGTGTCCGCGCCACCCGGGGAGGAAAGCTCTACTACCGCGAGGGCTGCAGGGGTCGACGTCGGCAGGCGCTCTCTCTCGGCCGGCGCAGTCCGGTCAGGCGCCGCGCCTCCGCCTCATCCCGGCATTCATGGCGACATGACCGGATGAGAGAACCGCCGCCAAGGAATGTGCACGGAAGCATCACATAGTCTGCGTGCCGCCTTATGCGGGGGCCGTTAGCGTGGCAGCCGCTCGATCCCACGTGCGAACTTGATCAAGGTCGCCGGTGCCCCGATGGCGCAGTCAACACAGAAAGATCGCAGATGGACTACTACGCGGGCACCTCACCCGTGAGCCTCGTACGGACAACGCCGGCGGCCGAGTCGGCATCACCGACGCGGGTGCACCTGATGAGAGTTGCACGCGTCGGCTGACGGCTTTGCTGTCACAGACGTCAGCAACCCTTCGCACTGACGGAAGCGCACCCCAATCCGTGCGCCCCGCCCCTCCGCGCCCGATCGGCCGAGAGGTACCCGAGGCATGCCGCGACAGGCGCGGCACGTCCGCGAAATGCACACCGTAAGAACGCAAGGAGGCCGAGTCCCGTGAGCACTCACTACGAAACCCGGCTTTACAGAATCGGCCGGTGGTGGGCCGTCGATGTTCCGGAACTCGCGATCCACACCCAGTGCCGCACGCTCGATGAGGCCGAGGACATGGCGCGCGACGCCATCGGTGAAGCGCTGGGCATACGGCCGGAGACGGTCGACTTGAGGCTGGTGGTTCCGGAGATCGCCGGACTGTTGGAGAGTGTGCTGGTGGCGCGCAGGGAGCGTGCCGCGGCCGAGGCCGCGGAGCGGACGGCACTCGCCGATGCCGCCCGCACACTGTCCGAGGACCTGCAGATGAGCCCGGGCGACGCCTGTCGGTTGCTCGGCGTGTCTCAGCAGGAGATGTCCCAGCTCAGCCGGGCCGCCCGAGCCTCCGCCGACGCGCGTCCACGGCTCCTTGGCCCGCCCAACAGCAGCGGGGCTGCGCACCCCAGGCAGCAACGGCCGACACCACCGCCCCGCCCCCGCTGGGCGGTGGCCGATGATGCCCGATCTCTGCACGGCGGTGCCTGAAGGTTGACCGACGGATGCCTGACACACGGCGAAGGCCCCGGTGCCGCCGGGCGGTGCGGGCCGCAGCATGAGGTCGATGTCAACGGTGGCTCAGCACGTTGATCACCCGGCCGTTGGGGTCGCGCACGAAGAACCGCCGCACACCCCACTCCTCGTCCTGCAAGGGGTGCACGATCTCCGCGCCGCTGTCCCGCACGACCGCATAGGTCGCATCCACGTCGTCCACCTCCACGCTCAGGTCCGGCGTGACCGGCGCGGTCTTGTCACTGGACATGAAGCTGACCTGTGCCGCCGGAGTGGACGGCGCGGCAAGCGTCATGATCCAGCCGAGGTTCATCACCTCCGCGAAGCCCAACAGGCCATAGAACTCCCGGTTTTCCTGCACTGCGTCCGACTGGAGGATGGGCATGACACGGCGAACGGCCATCGACGGCTCCAAGTAAGTAATGGTGTGTCAGGACACCCCCAGGACTACTACGGAACGCCCCCCGCCGCACGCACCTTCACAACAGACCCCCGCGCCTATCGGTGTCACGCCGTTCGGTCGGCGTAGCGCAGGAGTACGCCGACTCCCTCATGGAGGTTGACCTGTTCCTCCCGTACGAGGATCAGTTCCGCTCCGGTGCCCACCAGGGCGCGGTCGTGCGACGTCATGCGACCGGTGAACAAGCGGTCGAGCTGGCCCTCCAGCAGGGCCCGTCCGGTCTGGGGCGCAGGGCCTCCCCCTGCGGTGAGGATGCGGCCGTGCAGAGACGTGGGGAGCCGGCGAGCCAGGATGCCCCGGGCCCAGACATCCCCGGCGAGCACGAGCACCTCGGGAGCCGTTACGCCGGGCCAGGGCGTCCAGATGGTCGCCGAGCTGCTCCGCGGTGGGCAGCCATTCGCCGACCGGGATCTCCTCGTGAAGACGTCCCTGGGGCGCGACCTTCGCCTCGGGCCAGACCCCTGCCTCGGCATCTACGCGGACGGTGGCTTCGGCATCGGTGGAGTGGCGGCCTGTGTACTGGACACGCGCTGCCACGTACGGGATGCCTGGCGCGTGCTGCACGATCAGCGACATGGTGTCGGGCAGCCTGCCGAAGTGAGCGGTGTCCCGTGCGGGAGGGAGAGGCAGCTCATCCTCCCGCACGAGCTTCCCGTGCGCGGTGAACAATGCCTGGCCATGCGTGCCAGGCACCATGGCATCGTTGCCCACGGTGCTCGCCACCGCGGCCAGAGAGTCCGCATCCGCGCCTTCGGCGAGCAGGTCGTCGCGAACCAGTGATCGCCGTGCGCAAGGTGCCGGACTGTGGGCAAGGTACCGGCACCTCTGTACACAGCCCGACCAGACACTGGCGACTCCGGCCACCCGCAACTCTGGCGACTCCGGCCACCCGCGGCACGCCTTCCCTCCCGACCGGGACGATCGCATGCGTGCATTCCCAGTTCTGCCCACCGTTCGCCGGAGCGCGCGCATGCGGTCCCCGCTATGATGCGGCTCGGTTTTCTGGCCTGAGGGGGATTTCGTGTCGACTCGCATGCTGACGGCGCTTGCCGTGGGCTCTCTTGTACTCGTCGCGGGATGTTCGGGCGGCGGCGGTGACGCGAAGAGCGGCGCGCCGTCCACCAGCGCGACGTCGGCACCGACCGCCTCGCAGCCCAGGTACACCAAGTTCGCCGACTTCCCGGGCAAGGACTTCGTGACGACCGAACCGGGGATGCAGCTCGGCGTGCGGGTGAAGCCCGTGGACACCCGTTGGACACCCGAATTGGTAGGTAAGTCGGCCGACCCCGGCAAGCACTATGTCTCCGTCTATGTCGCCGTGACCGGGGAGCTTGCCGACCGCGGGGTGGAAAACGTGAAACTCAGCTACCTCCGGCTGAAGTTCAAGTCGACGGAGCGGCCGTGCGACTTCGGGGAGAGCGGCTACTGCTTCACCGAGGCGTACCCCAGCAGCGCGCTCGCTGACCTCGAGGACGTCCAGGAGGACGCAGGCAGCAAGTGGCGCAACTACAGCTGGAGCGAATCCTTCCTCGGCGACAACGTCGAGCGAGGCGCGACCAAGATCGGCGTGGTGGGGTTCAGCCTGCCGGACACGGAGAAGGCCACGTCGTTCGAGCTGTGCGGTCCCACGAAGCAGGCCGAGGTGGACACCGACAAGTTCCCCTGTGTCCCGATCAAGGCTCCTGACCGGACCTAGGGTGGCAGCGGCTGCGGGACGGGTGCGGACCCGCGCACACCTGGGTCATCGAGGTGGGCGGCGCGTTCGGCGGCTGCGTGGCGCTGCGCCAGATTGAGGACGCTCACTGGCCGGAGCGGTGCGACGCAGCGGCATGCCTGTCCGGTTGAACGTGGCCGGCCCATGGCTGCCTGGCAATTGGTCACATCACGTCGACCTCGGCAGAGAATGCATTCGTCCGTCACCTGGTCTTCCTGACACGATCCGGGGATGACCACGTTGTTCCTGACCGTCGGCCTGCCCGGGGCCGGAAAGACCACGAGGGCTCGGCAGCTCGCCAAGGAGCACCGCGCGCTGCGGCTGACGCCGGATGAGTGGATGATCCCGCTGTTCGGCGAGCCGGAGGCGGGCGGGAAGCGCGATGTGCTGGAAGGACGGCTGCTCTGGCTCGCCCTGGAGGCGCTGAGGCTGGGAACCAACGTGGTGCTGGATTTCGGATGTTGGTCTCGTGACGAGAGGTCCGCGATCCGCTGGTTGGTGGAGTCTGCGGGCGCGTCCTGTCGTCTTGTGTACGTACCGGTGGACCATGAGACCCAACGTGCTCGGATCGCCCATCGCCAGTCGGCCACCCCGGATCAGACCTTCGCCATGAGCGAGGCAGAACTCTCCCACTGGCGGACGCTGTTCGAGGAGCCCGACGCCGCGGAACTCGAGGGACGTGAGCTTGCAGATCCGCCTCCTGGATGGCCGGGATGGCCGGAGTGGGCCACCGATCGGTGGCCGTCGCTCGCGTGACTGCCCGGCCCAACCCGGCGCGGTACTGGTGCCCCGAGTCACCCAGGCCTCTCCGACTCGGGGCACCAGGGGTGGCCTTATGCCGCGTTCTCGTCCTCCGGTGCAGCCCACTCGACGAGCTGGACGACGATGCCGTTCGGATCGGTCAGCTGGAACAGTCGTTCACCCCAGGGTTCCTGACGCAACGGCATGGTGATGGGTGCGCCGGCCTCGCGCAGGCGCCGCTCCTCCGTCTCGATGCCGGTGACCGTGAGAGCGAGGATCAGGCCGGTGGCCAGCCGGTCCCGCTGCTCGGGCGGAAGCACCTCCGCGCCCCGGCGGAGCAGCACGATGTCGGCGGCGGCATCCCCGCGGGTCAGGGATGCGAATCCGTCGGCGGCCATGGCCACCTGGTAGCCGAGGTAGGTGCAGAGGAAGTCACGGGAGGCGTCCACGTCCGCGACGGTGAGGGACAGGGTGGAGGTGGTGACGTTCAAGCGGGACTCCTGGTGGGCGGTTCAGGCGGGAGACGGATCCAGGGCGGAGGGGCGGCGCCAGGCGGGCCTTTGCGTGCAGGTGAGGACGAGGCTGCCGCCCTCGAAGGCCCGGTGGTCGGCGAGCGTGAGGTGGTGCGGGGCGAACTCGGTGCGGAGGTGAGCTTGCGCATCCGGCTCCCCCCTGGGGAAAAATTTACTACGGACGTAACTTTACAATCGACGCACCCAACGGTCAAGGATATTTTTACGTCGAGGGTAAGATTGCCTTCATGGCCAACGCCCCGGGGCTCCGCGAGTCCAAGAAGCAGGAGACCAGGCAGCTGATCTCCGACTGCGCAACCACGCTCTTCATCGAGCGGGGCTTCGAGCAGACCACCATCACCGAGATCGCCACCGCAGCCCGTGTCGCCAAGAAGACGGTCACCAACTACTTCCCCCGCAAGGAAGACCTGGCCCTCGACCACCACGAGGCGTTCACCCAGGGTCTCGCCCGCACCGTCGCCGACCGCGAGCCCGACGAGACGCCGCTCGCGGCGCTGGCGCGGGCCCGCCGCGCCGCGCTCCTGGAGCACAGTCCGGTCATCGGCTTCACCGGTCCCGCGTTCGCGCGCATGGTCGCCGACAGCCCCACCCTCATCGCCCGCTTGCGCGAACTGCACGACCAGCGCGAGGAGGCACTCGCCGAGGCGCTGGCGACCGCCGCCCCCGGCTCCGACTCAGGCCCCGCCCAGGCCATCGCGCCTCGGGCCGCCGCCGCCCTGATCGCCGGGGCGGACCGCCTCCTGTTCCGGCGCATCCAGGAACTGACCCTGGCCGGCCGCACGGACGACGAGATCGAGGCGGCACTGATCCCGGAGGCCGACCACGTCGACGCCCTCCTGGCCGCCGCGCTCGAGGCGGCCTAGCAACCCCTCTTCAGCCCAGCCGGGGCCGAAGGCTGTGTGCAGCTTGGGGCCCACCGCCTCCCAGAGGGCGTCGAACGAAACGTCGGCCAGGAAGTCTGACGCCTGCCGCATCGTGTCCGGGGGCAGGTGAACGAAGGGCGGTTGCCTGTCGTCAGGGTGGTGGACGATGTCACCGCCGAAGATGGGCAGTTCCCAAACCCATCTCGCCCCTCGGGTAGCCCCCTGCCCGCCGCGTAGAGTTCGTGCACCGAACGGAAGTCCTTCTCGATGGACTCGGCGATCCCCGCCTGATACTCCGCCTGATGGACGTCCCAGTCCCAGGCAGCCCGCATGAACTCCTCAAGCCAGGCGTAATCGAGCCGGACCTCGGAGTCTGGGACGGCGCGCAAATGCATGTGGAAGCTCACGGCCCACCTTTCACGAGCGACCCGGCGTGCGCGGGCCGTCAACACCAGGAAACGTATCCCGGGGCACCGACACCGGGTGGGTGCCGCAACCCACGCCTCTGGAAGCGATCCTCGGCACCTGCCTGGCCGTCAGCGGTGTCGTGATGTGGTGGCACCGCCGCCCGACGGGCAAGGGCCTCGGTGCACCCCGGCGCGCGCAGGACGCCCGCGCCACCCGCGGCGTCGCGCTGATCATGCTGGTCCTCGGCGTGGTGATGCCCCTCGCCGGGATCTCCATGGCGCTCATCCTGGCGCTGGACTGGCTGGTGATCCGCCGCATCGCCCCGCTCCGCCGCTTCTTCGGCTGAGCAACAAGCCAGGGTGAGGAGCACGCGCCACCGACGCGGTGCGGGCTCCTCGTCCCGGTCCTCGTGGGATCAGTGCGACGAACCGGCGCCTGCCGGGCGTCGCACGGGCCGACCGCGTCGCGATGGCTGGTCCCCCCCGGCCGCTCTCCACCATGAGGACCAAGCGTGGCCGTTGGGCTCTGGGCTGACGGGGCGGCACGGTCTGGCCATCGGCGAGTCGCTGAGCGGCGGCTCGCGGCAGCGCTTCACTGGTTCCCGTAAGGCACTTGCCCGGGCGAGGAGCACAGCATGGTCAAGGCGGTTTCGCATCCGCTGTTCGCGCGCGTCTACCCGAAGATCAACGCCTATATGGAGGCGCACGGTTCGATCGAGCACCGTCGGGAGTTGCTCGCGGGGGTACGCGGCCGTGTGGTGGAGATCGGCGCGGGTACGGGCGCGAATTTCCGGCACTATCCGGCGGAGGTGGAGCAGGTCATTGCGGTGGAACCGGAGCCGAGGCTGCGTGCCCTCGCCGAGCGGGCTGCGGGAGACGCTGCCGTGCCCGTGGAGGTGCGGCCGGGCCGGGCGGAGCGGCTGCCGGTCGAGGACGGCAGCGTCGATGTGGCCGTGGTGTCGCTCGTCCTGTGCACGATCGAGGATGTCCGTGGCGCGCTCACGGAGGCTGCGCGGGTCCTCAGACCGACCGGTGAGCTGCGGTTCTACGAACATGTCCGATCGCAGAACGCCCGCGCCTTCCGGTGGCAGCAGCTGTTGAACCCGCTGTGGCGACGGCTGGGCGGCGGATGCCACCTCACCCGGGACACCGAGCGCGCCATCGCGGAGGCCGGATTCGCCGTCGAGAAGGTACGGCACTTCGACTTCCGGCCCGAGGGGCGGCCCAATCCGGCCTCACCCTCGATCATCGGGATCGCCCGGCCGCCGACTGCCGGTGCGCGATAGCGGCCGACGGGAGCGGTGAGGGACGGGGCGGGGCAAGGCGGGGCGGCATCTCGCCGTAGCGGTCGCTGTTCCGCGTCATGTGGCAGGCCGCGGCTCGGGATGGGGTGGGTGGGTGGGTGAGTCGGGTGTGGTGCCTGGCTTAGCATGGCGCGCATGGTGCGCCGCTTGCCGTTGTCGCTCCGGACGTGGTCCGGTGCGTTGCTGGTGTGCGCGCTCTTCGTATGCCTGTCGGGGATGACGCGTCCCTTGACGGCGATGCCGGAACCGATGGAGATGGCCTCCCCGGCTGCCGAGGCCGCCATGGCTGCCGGACACCCCGCCCCCGCCCCGGCTCCGGCCGTGCACGGCTCGCCGGACCATGCCCCGGACTGCCCCATGGTCGACCAGCGGTGCGGGACATTGAAGGCCACCCTCGCCCAGGACGGGCCGACGGGGCAGGTCCCGGTTCCGGCGAACGCGTCAGACGCGATGACGTGTTCCCCAGCACTGCTGGTGGCACGGCCCCATGCCCCGCCGCACATGGCTCCTCCTGATCTACAGCGGTTGTGCGTGTCACGGACGTGATGGTGCCCCGCCCGTAAGGCAGTTGCCTCGCGGGACGCCACGTTCCTCACGTCCGCCTCGGCACGCCCGGATTCCATGTGTGCGCGTGCCGTCGTTGCAGAACAGGAGTAACGACGCATGCCGTCGTCCGTCGCTTTGTTGATCACCGGTGCAAGCACCGGTCTGCTCGCCGGTGGTGCTTCATGTGCCGCCGTTCAAGGGGGGTTGCTGGCCGGCGCCGTCACCCGCCGCCGCACCTCCGTCCCCGACTCGTCCCCCGTCTCGAAGTCGCTTCCCCGGTTCTCCGGCTCTACGCGCCTCGTGCAAGGGGCCGCACCGCTGGCGCCCGTGGGGGCGTTCCTGGCCGGGAAGCTGGTATCCCACACCGCGCTCGGCGCTCTGCTGGGCGCCTTCGGTGATGCGCTGCAGCCCGGTCCCCGTACCCAGGCGGTGCTGTTGTTGGCTGCCGGGGTGCTCATGGTGTTGTTCTCGCTGGATCTGTTCGGGGTCAAGGCGGTGGGCAGGCTGGTGCCCCGGCCGCCGGCTTCGTTCGGCCGGTTCATGCGACGCAGCGCCAAGACTGATGCGGTCGTCACGCCTGCGCTGATCGGTTTTGCCACTGTGCTGGTGCCGTGCGGGGTGACGCTGTCGATGGAGTTGCTCGCCGTCACCTCCGGCTCTTCGGTGGCCGGGGCCGCGGTGATGGCCGGGTTCGTGCTGGGCACCGCGCCGCTGTTCGCGGTCATCGGCTACGCCTTCCGCCGCAGTGCCAGGGCGCTCTCCGGTCGGCTGGCCTCGCTTACCGGTGTGGTGGTGCTGAGCATTGCCGTGTGGACGATGGCCTCGGCACTGCAGGCGGGTGGCTGGGGCTCCTTCGACGGCCCGGACAGGCAGACGGCCGCGGCGAGTTCCCCGTTCACCATCGAGGGCGGTGATCAGGGAGGCTCTGGAGCCGAGGAGGTGTCGGATCCCGGTGCTCCGGTGCGTACCGACGCGTCCGGCAGGCAGATCGTCACCGTGACTGTGACGGATTTCTACACGCCGTCTCAGTTCACCGCGAAGGCAGGTGTGCCCACCACGTTGGTGCTGCATGGCCAGGGCGCGAATGGCTGCGCCCGCGCCTTCACCCTTCCCGAGCTCGGTGTCCGGGAAATCGTCGAGCAGAACGGTGACACGAAGATCGACCTGGGCAGGCGGAAGCCCGGGACTCTCCGATTCTCCTGCGCCATGGGCATGAAGACGGGCGCCATCAACTTCTCCTGACAAGCTCAGGAACGGACCGGAAGGAAGCCAGAAATGAAGCTTTTCCACCGTAGGAACAAGGCCGAGGCCGAGGCCGAGGCCGTCGGCCCGCAGGTGGAACTCCTCGTTGAGGGCATGCACTGCAACAGCTGCGGTCTGCTGATCGACGACGAGCTGGAGGAGCTGGCCGGAGTGCGCTCGGCGACCACGGATGTCCGCGCCGGGCGCAGCGTCGTCCGGTTGGAGGAGGGTGCCGACGTCGATCCTGCCGTGCTCGTTGCAGCGGTGGAGGCGGCGGGCGACTACACGGCACGCACCGCGGGCTGACGCGTTCATCGCCGTACCGGCGGACCGGCCGGGAGATTCCCGGCCGGCCCGCCCCGCTGCACCGGGCCCGCCCCGTTGCACTGGGCGCGGTCCGGTGCACTGGGCGAAGTGCCATGCGGGCGCACCGAATCGGCGTCAGCGCACCAACCTCCGGAGCGTTGCCTGCCACATCTCGTACCACAGCACGCCCTGCACAACCCCCAGGGCCCGCGATCGGCAGGCGTCGTCCGTGATCTCCGGCAGTGCCTCCTCGATCCCGGG
Source organism: Streptomyces chattanoogensis (assembly GCF_001294335.1). Lineage (GTDB taxonomy): Bacteria > Actinomycetota > Actinomycetes > Streptomycetales > Streptomycetaceae > Streptomyces > Streptomyces chattanoogensis. The sequence continues at coordinate 34,442 of NZ_LGKG01000046.1, read as the reverse complement.
CAGCAGATCCTGCGCGAACCCGGATCCCGGGTGGAAGTCGAGGTACCTGCTCCTGCGGGTGGCCGGCTCCACGGCGAACATCTGCGCATGGCGGTGCCGGGTGGCCGCGTCCGTCGATTCGAGCAGTTCCCGCGCGTGGTCGGCGGTCACCTCCCGCAGTCCGCATGCGGCCGTCCGGTCGCCGTCGTGCCCGTGGGCGAGGCAGCGGGCGCGCAGGGTGTCCGCGAGCAGTGCGGCCGGTTCGGCGGCCAGTGCCTCCTGTACGTACGCGTCGAAGTGGTGCGCCGCCCCGGCAACGACGAAGGGCTCCACATGGAGCAGCAGGTCCTGGAGAGCGAACAGCGCGTCCGCGCCGCCCTCCCGCACGCGCCGCGCACGCTCGTCGAGGATCCCGGTCATCAGTGCCCGCAGTGGTTCCAGCGCGGCCACCCGCTTCGTGACCTTCGGGAACGGCGTCAGGCAGTGCCGTGTGACGGTGTATCCCAGGCTCCCCCGTACGGCGCCGGTCAGTTCGGCGCGGATCGGCTCCCGGAACGCGGGGTCGGCCAGTACGGATTCGACACCGTCGGTCCCCCGCCGCTGTATCCACTGCAGGGCGAAGACGCCCTGTTCGTCCGCCGGCTCACCGAGCGGCATTCCCACCCGCTTCATCAGGGCGAGCACCCCGAGGTCGACACCGACGCCCCAGAAGTCACCCCCCAGTGCATCGGTCTCCAGCCCGAGCAGTAGCGCACGGGTCTCGCCCGCCTCGCGCATCCGTGCCGCGATCGACGCCACCACCGGCTCCAGGCCGGCGACGGGCTGCCGTAGCCCCGCGTACTGCCGGAGGAACAGCGTCAGCCAGGCGTTCGCGTCCTTCGCCGACCCGGCGGAGACGGGCTCCGTCTCCCCGGTGAGCCGCTCGAGCAGGCCGACGCGTGCCATCAGGGCGAGCCATGCCTCGGCGGCCCTGGTCTTCGCCGCGGCCGAGGAGCCCTGGGGCTGCGGCAGGTGGGTCCTCAGGTGTCCGGCCGTGTCGGGGTGCTCCACCAGGTCCCGTTCCAGAGGCGCCGCCCATGCCTCCCACACGGGCGCCGTTGCCTTCTGCAGTCCGCCGTTGCGCAGCAGCAGGTGGAAGATCTCGGTGTGGGTGTCGTCGGCGGCCGGCGGACCGTCGGTTCCCGCCGCCAGCTCGTCGGCGAAGGACGCGGGAATGTCACGTTGCCGGTAGTGGGTGACCCCGTCCCGCACGACGGACGTGGGGGTCTCGCTTTCCCTGCGGCACCATTCGAGGACGAGCCGGCGATAGCTCTCGTACGCTTCGCTCGCCGACGAGCGCGCGGCGAGGTCGCCCCGGTACTGCCTGAGCGCCTTCTCGTCGACGACGCCGAGCACGCGGAACTCCGAGACGAGCTCCCGCAGCACACTCTCGTCGATGCCGCCCAGCCGCTTCTCGGCGGCCCGCGCCTCGGTGTAGAGCGGCCTGGCCATCGCGACACTGCCCGCTGCGGCCACGATCCGCGCGCCCTCGTCCAGGGCGTACGGCAGGAGTTCGGGGTGAGGTGCGGTCAGCTTCTTCAGGCTCGTCCGGAGCTGGGTCGCGGCCCGGCCCGGCTTCGTCCCGGCCGCCTTCGCGCAGGCGCGCAGCGGAGCGAGCAGCCCCATCGCCTGCCGTGCCAACTCCGGGTGCACCCGGCAGACCCGGGACAGGAAGTCCAGCGGACGTACCGGCGTCCTGCCGACCGGCGCGGCCTCGCCCGCGTCCGGCTCCAGGCCCAGCGCCCGCGCCACCGCGTCCTGCGCCTCGACCGCCCGCGCCACGACCAGCCGTACGAAACACCCGCCGTCCTCCAGCAACGGCGATCCGTAGCGGCGCGCGGTCAGCAGCTCCTCGTCCGGACCGGCGGGGTCGCCCGCCAACACCGCGCCCGCGTCGAGGAGCTGACGTGCGTCGGCCGGCTGCCGCGGCTTCGGTGGGCCGGCCTCCGGTGCGCCCGCCGCGGCGTACTCCGCGCACGCGACGAGAAAGGACTGGTACCCGCAGGCCGAGTCGGCCGGCATGGTCCCTGACGAGCGCCCCGCAGCGGCCTCCCGCTCGTCGTAGAGGGCTGCCATCGCTCTGATCCCCTCGGACCAGACGGCCCGGGGCACCGCGTCGTACGTCCCCAGCCCCTGCCGCCCCCGGCCGTCGGTGAACCAGAAGTCATGCACGGTCACCGGCGCGGCAGGTCCCTGGTAGCGCAGATCGGCCACCATGCCGTACGCACGTCCCTGATGGCCGAAGGTGAAACCGGCACGCTCCCCGCCGATACGTCCGCCGAAGCGCGTCACCACATGCTCGAAGCGGGCACCGGACTCGTACGCGGCGCCGTGGAAGACCGTGAGCCCCTCCCGCGTGCTCCGCGCCCCCGGCGCCGGCGAGCAGTCCGGCCGGACGTACACCGAGCGGTTCAGCTGCTCGATCCCCTGCTCCCCGCCCAGCGGATCCAGCAGCTTCCGCCAGCGCTGCAGCAGCCCGGTGCCGCGCGGGTCGAGGAGCACCGGATGCGGGATCACGATGATGGCGTCGTCCAGCTCGCGTTCCCCGTCGAGTCCCGTCACCGTCAGGGCACCGCCCGGCCCCGGTGCGACACCCGTGAGCACCCCGGCGCGCCGTACATCCGGCTCGCCCGCCCCGTCCCCCGCACCGCCGCACGGCGCGATCACCGCGTACCGCAGAGCGCGTTGCCAGTACGGGTCGGGCCACACCTGCCGTATCAACGCGGCGGGCACCGGCAGGGTTTGCGTCATCCACCGTTCGACACTCGTCAGCGCCTGGGCGGCATGGTCGCCGATCCATTCCGCCAGAGCGGTCAGCTCCCGCACCAGCGGCTCGGCCTTGAGCACAGGCGGCACCTTCTTCAGCTCGCGCCCCGCCGCGGTGCGGCAGCGGAGCACCGGCTTCGGCCCGGCCCAGGGATCGAGTGTCAGCTCATAGTCCCCGGCAGCCCTCCATGCAGTGGTCGAACTCATCGTGTGTACCCCCGTGGTGCATCGGTGCCCGCACTTCCCCGAGCAGGCCATCTCAAGGTACTAGCAGCCACTGACATCGCTCTCCGCAGACCGCGAACACCCTCGTCACGGCCGGAGGTCGGCCGCCTCCGACTCCAGCGCCGGTACGGCGAACACGGCCCGGCCTCCCCACCGGGTTCAGCCAGGAGACGCGGACGGGGACCGCGGGCTCAGGTCTGGCCTACGCCCGGATCCAGCGGGACGCGACACCATGGTCAGGGACGGCCACTCCGCCGCCCCGCGCCCCTTCGTCCCAGGGCTCGAGGCCTCCGGCCACATCGTCGCGGTCGCGGCGGGTATCGACGCACGCCGTGTCGGCAAGGCCGTCACCGCACTGACCACCTCAGGCGCCTACGCCGAGGTGGTCCTGGCACCCGCCACGCTGGACAGCATCCCTCGCCCACGTCATCTCGCCGCAGGCACACCGCGAAGCCGGTCCGCGCCAGTGCGGCCACGGCGGCAGCCGGCCCGGTTCAGTTGCACGCGGTGAGTTCTTCGATGCGGGTGGCGAAGTCGGCGTCGGGCAGGGGTAGTTCCACATCGTCGACGAAGCCGAGGGCGTGCGGCACGTAGGCGATCACCGCGGTGGCGGCGGCAGAAAAGTGCGTATGGTCCTCTCGCAGGAATTCCAGGATCCGCAGGGCCGCCATCAGATCCCGCCGGTCTGCCCATTCGGGAGTGCGGGGGAAGTGGGCCTCGAACCCCGCCTGGTCGTACCAGAGCCGCGCCTGGCCCGTCTCGCCCAGGGCCATGTGGTGCAGATACAGGCAGCAGGCGGCGCCGGTGTCGTCCGCGCCGGCGGCGAACTGCCACCAGAACTGGGCGCTGTCCACGCGATCCGCCAGATGCAGGACACAGCCCAGCACCCGCGCACCCTCTGGTTCCAGGATCCGCCGGGACAGGAACGTGCCGAGCTTGTGCAGGTCTTTGGCCACCACGGTTTCGCACAGGGTGCGCAGGTGCCGGTGATGGACCCGGCGCGGCAGTCCGGCCCGCTCCGGGGTCCGTACGGCTGCGGTGCGGGCGGGTTCCATCTGGTCGTCGAAGGTCAGCGCGCCGTGCCACATCCGCTGGGTGATCCGCGCGGTGAGCCGGGCCTCGGCCGCCTCGGTGGCGGTGTAGGGCCGGCGAGGCAGGCGGGCCTTGGCGAGCGCCCGGTCGACAGCTTCGCTCATCACTTCTCCTCCCGCTCGGTGCGGTTGTCGGTGTCCAGGATTTCGCGCAGGCGGTGGCGGGCGTAGCGGGCGGTGGAGCGGACGCCGGCCTGGCTGACGCCGAGGATGTCGGCGGCCTCGCCGACGCTGTAGCCCAGGCAGTAGAGCAGGACGATCGTGTCGTGCTGGCGCTCGGGCAGCGCGCGGATGGCCGCGTAGATGTGCAGGCCCTCTTCGAGTTCGCCGATCTTGTCGACGGCGTCCCGCAGCGCGGCGGTCTCGAAGGCCGCGGTGTCGATGAGGACGGGGCGTTTGCCGCGGGCGCGGGCACAGTCGATGGTGCGGTGCTTGACTATGCCTCAGGCGTAGGCGTTGGGGTTCTCCTTGGCCAGGACGTCGGACCAGTCCAGGAAGAGTTGCTCAAAGGCCTGGTCGACGGCTTCTTCGGCGTCGGCACGATTGCTCAGGTAGAGCTCCGCCCAGTGGACGTAGGCTCCGCGGTAGAGCTGGTGGAAGGCCCGGAAGTCGGCGGGCAGCTCGGTCATGGGGAGCGTTGCGCTGCGGCGGGTCACTGCTCACCTCCGCCGGCCTCGCGCCTGCCACGCAGCTCGGACATGCCCATCAGCACGCTTGCTGCGGCCAGACGGCGCAGGACCGTCAGAGCGTCACGCCCGAAGACCCTCACTGCCATTGCGGCCGTCAGCAGGTCTTCTACGAGATGAAGCTTCACGGAGTCGGGAATCCCCTCCGATGGTTGGTGAGACGCGTTCCTCCCACTGCGTCCCGAGGACGCCTTGTGCATCCTCTGCCCTCTATAGCGATTCCCGGGGCCGGATCGTGCATCAGGTGAGCGGAGAATCTTACGTTCGATTAACGAGCTGTCAGCTTCCTTTGTTCAAGGCGGGATTGCCCGAACGCTCACCCACCTCCATGCTGCCGATCTCGAACGCCATGGGGTGTCTGACCAGCCCCTCTGTCCCGCGCCGCAACTCCGCTTTGGTCGGCGTTGACCTGTGCGGAACCTCCGGGAGGACCGGACTTCGGTGTTTTTCCGGGACGACCCAGGGGCCTTACGAGGCTGCTACATCCCGCGCCGCGCCGGTCTGCCACCCGAGATCGAGGTCCCCCTGTCGGCGACGCGAGGAGGCGCGGCAGGTCAGCCGCGCGGAAGATCTTCGGTGGGCTGGTCCGCGGCCCTGTCGTCGTCCTGGGAGTCGGCGGCAGCGATCCGGCGCGGCAGTCTCGCGGCAACGAGGATCGTCACCAAGGTGAGAGCGGCGGCGACGCCGAAGGCCAGCTTCATCCCGCTCAGCTGGGCGGGCACGGCGGCGACGCCGTCGGCCACCAGGTGACCGGTGCGCGCGGTCATCACGGTCACCACCAGCGCGGTCCCGAACGCCGCGGCGACCTGCTGCAAGGTCCCGAGCATCGAGCTGCCGTGCGAGTACAGGTGCGGGGGAAGCGCGCCCATGCCCAGCGTGAAGACGGGGGTGAACGTCGCCGCCAGGCTCACCATCAGCAGCGCGTGCAGTCCCAGCACCTGCCAGTACGGCATCGTCATCGAGACCTGGGTGAAACCGCCGAGGGCGAGCACCATGCCGATCGAGCCGGGCAGCACCAGCGGCCGACTGCCGAACCGGTCAAACACCTTTCCCACGGTCGGCCCAAGCAGTCCCATGGCCAGACCGCCCGGCATGACCAGCAGGCCGGTCTCCAGCGGGCTGAGCCCGCGCATGTTCTGCAGGTACAGCGGCAGCAGGATCATCGATCCGAGCATCGCCAGGAACCCGATGGATATGAGGGCCAAGGAAAGGCCGAAGGTGCGGTGCCCGAGGGTGCGCAGGTCCATCAGGGGCACGCCGCTACGTTGCAGCTTGAGCTGGCGGATCACGAAAACCGCGATGGCCGCGATGCCGGTGACGACGATGCCGATGCCGAGCCCGATCCCGCCGTCGGTTTCGCCGAGGAGGCTCAGGCCGTACACCAGGCCGCCGAAGCCGAGCGCCGCCACGGAGACGCTGAGCCAGTCGATGGAGCTCACCTGCGGCTCGCTGATGTTTTCCACCTTGCGCAGCCCGAGCACGGTCACCAGAGCCGCGATCGGCAGGACGACCACGAACAGCAGGCGCCAGGAGCCGACCTGCAGGATCAGTCCGGACACGGCAGGCCCGAGCGCGGGCGCCACCGAGATCGCCAGGGTGACGTTGCCCATCACCCGGCCGCGGTCATGTTCAGGCACCACGATCATCAACGTGGTCATCAGCAGGGGCATCATCACGGCTGTGCCTGCGGCCTGCACGATCCGGCCCAGCAGCAGTACCTCGAAGGACGGCGCGACGGCCGACAGAGCGGTACCCGCGAGGAACACGCCCATCGCGATGGCGTAAGCCTGGCGGGTGGTGACCCGCTGCAGGAACCAGCCGGTGATCGGAATCACGGCGGCCATGGTCAGCATGAACGCGGTGGACACCCACTGTGCCGACTGCTCGGTGATGCGCAACGAGTCCATCAACCGCGGGATGGCGTTGATCAAGATCGTCTCGTTGAGAATCACCACGAACGTGGCCAGCACCAGCAGCCGCACCACGGTCGGTATGCGGCCCGTCTTCACGGCCGGTCGTTCTTGGATCGCAGTTGGCATGGCAGCACCTCGCTGGGGTTCCTGGTCACAGTCGCCTCGCAGCCAAGGGCTGTCGGCACGAACGTGGGTGGTGATAGCGGTACAGACCGGCAGGCATGGCAAAACTCATCGGTCGGCCCGAGTGTTCCGCATTGTCGCGCCGATCTCACTCGAATTTTCGCCTGCTCACGAAGGTATCCGCCGCCTGTCGAAAGGACCTCCAGGCCCGCACAGACCACCAGCCACTCCCCCTACGCCAACGGCAGGAGCTCCCCGTCACCCCATCACCCCGTCACGCCGTACGGATTCGCCTCGTCCCCATTCAGTGCAAGCACTGGCACCGCCGTCACCATCAGCGGAACCTACGGATCTCCCAGCTACAGACTGCCTAAAAGTAGATCCGAAACTGTCGCCAGTAATTGGCTGAAATGCAATGCCCCCCTGCCGTCTCTTCATGGGGCAGCCGGGTCGCGGCGCGCTCGACGTGCGTCCGTTCAGGTGACGGCCGACCCTGGACGCAGGGGCCGGCGGAGCGGCTCCCCGCTCACGTCCCCGGCCCAGGGCATGACCCCGGACCGAACCGGAAGGTGAACGTCACTATGAAGACACCCCCGATCGTTTCGCCACAGGAGTGGGAGGCCGCGCGCCAGGAGCTGCTCGCGGAGGAGAAGCAGTTGACCCGCGCCCGCGACGCGCTGGCCGCCAAGCGTCGCCGGATGCCGTGGCAGGCGGTGGAGAAGCAGTACGCGTTCGACGGCCCCGAGGGCAAGGCGAGCCTGCTCGACCTGTTCGACGGGCGTCGTCAGCTGATCGTCTACCGTGCCTTCTTCCAGCCGGACGTGTTCGGCTGGCCCGATCACGCTTGCCGCGGCTGCTCCATGGTCGCCGACCACGTCGGCCACCTCGCCCATCTGAACGCCCGCGACACCACGCTCGCCTTTGCCTCGCCCGCGCCCCAGACGGACATCGAACGCCTCAAGGCGCGGATGGGCTGGACGATGCCCTGGTACACCATCACCGACGACTTCGACACCGACTTCGGTGTGGATGAATGGCACGGCACGAACGCGTTCATCCGCGATGGCGACCGCGTGTTCCGCACCTACTTCATCAACGCCCGCGGCGACGAGCCGTTGGGGAACACCTGGAGCTACCTCGACATGACCGCGCTCGGACGGCAGGAGACATGGGAGGACTCGCCCGAGGGCTACCCCCAAACCCCGCCGTACGAATGGTGGAACTGGCACGACGCGTACGGCGACTCCGCCAGACCGGCCCCGGAATGGCTGGCCCAAACCCGCCGCGGCGCGAGGCCCCCGACGACGACATAACCGCACCTGGCACTGTGGGGGTGCCAAGACCGAGTAGGAGCTTGACCGGCTTCGGCGGAGCCGACGACGTCGAGTCGCGGACGATGCACGACCTTGCCGTCGGACGCGGGACGCGCGATGCCGGACGCGGGACGCGACGGCCCAAGCCGCTTACAGAAACATGGAGTTGTAGCCATACGTGAGGTATCGACCGCGCCCCTCGAACAGTTCCTCAGGGTCCTCGTCCGGACCGATCTCACGCTCGACCGCAACGGCGTCCTTCCACCGCTTTCCGCGCTCGTCCCGCCGGACGAAGACGCCCCTGCCCTCCGGCAGCAGTGGCTGTGTCAGCTCGGGAAGCGCAAGGCGTGCCCAGTCGATCGTCACTTCGATGTCGTCGGGGCGCTCTGCCGCTGTCTCCGCAAACGCGTGGACGAGAAAGTATTCCACCCACTCGCGCCTGTCCTCGAGCTCGCACTCGCTCTGTTCCTCCTCGTACTCGCGCCACTCCTCCTCGTATTCGCTCCCCGGCTCGGGGACTCCTCCTCGAGGCTCTCCCTTCTCCTGAAAGCTCATGGTGGTCAGTCCGGACACTGTGACCTGAAGGAACGGGTAAAGGTCCTCCTCCACGGCCAGCTTGCCCTCCACGTACGCCCTCACCATGAAGTCGTCGCGTGAGTCGGCCCAGTTGCCGAGCCGGATGTAGTCGATGGCGGCCTGCTTGATCTCTGAGAGGCTGTTGCTGACCTCGATGTCCTCCCACCCACCTCCACCCTGGTGGAACGACCCTTCAAACACGTAAAAGCTGTACATACCGTCTCCCCGTAACTGTGCACGTCACCCTCACCGACCCGGCGCAGGCCGCCCGGCAGGTGCCCTGAACCGAGGCGGCTTGTCTACCAGATCGCGCTGTCACGTCAGGGACAAGAATCGTTAGGGCCTGGGCCGTCCTTGCCGACCGACCTCGCATCTGCTGCGGGAAGGACCGTGAGAGTGGGATCAGTTGACATTCCTGCGGCCGACGCGGGTTCAAAACCACACATTCCGAGGTCGTTTTCTCCCCAGGGGTGCATTGCCCTGCATTTTTCATCTGGCTGCCGCGATGAGACCGACTCTCGGCCCTGAGTCCTACTTCCACTGACGGATGTGGTGCAGCGCCTGAAGCCATAACCTCGCGCCATGACGTCAGTTGATTCTCGTCTCCGCGGGCCCCGCAGCCCAGAGCAGCGCAAGCACGAGGCGCTGGAACGGCTCACGCGGGACAACGATGTATGGGTCGCCACGGCCGACGCCACCGGCGAGCCGTGCCTCGTTCCGCTTGCCTTCTGGTGGGACGGCGAGACTGTGTGGCTGTCCACCCGCGTCACCAACCCGACCGGGCGCAACCTGTCTGCCACGGGAAAGGTCCGCCTTTGCTTCGGCCATACCCGGGACGTGGTCTTGGTCCACGGCACCGCGCGCATGCTGACCCGCGAGGAACTCCCCGTTGAGGTGGGCGATGCCTTCGCGGCCAAGGACGGCTGGGATCCTCGGGAGGATCATCCCTCTTACGTCTTCTTCCAGGTCATCCCAGAGGTTCTGCAGGCGTGGGGAACCGTTCCCGAGATGAACGGACGGACCCTGATGCGTGAGGGGACGTGGCTGGTCTAAGGCATGTCCCGAACGGCACTGAGCCACTCGTTGATGGCCGCGACGAGGACCGTCGTCTCATAGCGGACCGCGAGCCAGTCGTACGGCGTTGCCACGGCGCGGTGTCGCCTGAGGTGGTTGAGGCCGTGTGCTCACTCCACCAGAATTGACTACGCCCCGTTGCCGCGTGGCGCGACGCGACAGATGAAGTGCGTCGAGGGCGGGTACCCGCACCGCTCACTCGACTCCGACCAGGCGCAGCACCGCGGTGGCCACGGCCGCGGCCAGCACCACAGCCAGGAACGGCGCTTTGCGCCAGGCGAGGACACCCGCCACCGCGACCCCGAACGGCCGGGCAATACCGGCGGCCCCGTGCCCTTCCGTGAGGGCGGTCGTGGCCACCAGTGAGGCCAGCAGCACGATCGCGGACGTCTCCATCAACCGCTCGGCGCGCGGTGGGAAGGTCAGACGGGAGCGCAACAGCGGGCCCGCGAGCCGGAAGCCGTATGTCCCCGCGGCGAGCACGAGCATCGCGACGATGAGAGTGCCCGGGCTGTGCATCGGAGAGTTCATCGCACAGCCTCCTTCCGCGCCGTGGTGAGCGACAGTCCGGCCAATGCGAGGAGTACGGGAAGACCGGCGGGCAGAAAGGGGACGGCGGCGAGCGCGAGGGCCGAACCAGCCAGGGCGGCGCGCCGCTTGTCCCTGTCCCCGCGCAGCGCCGGGAGGATCAGGGCCAGGAGGACGGCCGGGAACATCGCGTCGAGACCGAAGGCGCCGGTGTCGTGGATGACGGTGCCGGCCAGACCGCCGATCGCGGCTCCGGCCGGCCAGCAGACCATGATGCCCAGGCCGCAGGCCCAGTACGCGGCGCGCCCCCGGGCGGTGTCCTTCTGGGCCAGGGCGAAGACGACCGTCTCGTCATTCATCAGGTGGGTACCGAGGAAGCGCCACGCGCCGCGTCCGAGGACGTCGGGCACCGCGAGCCCGAACGGCAGATGCCTGGCATTGACCAGGAGTCCGGCGAGGACCGCGGCCACCGGGCTGCCGCCGGCCGCGATGATCCCGATGAACAGGAACTCCGACGACGCGGCGACCACGAGCAGGCCCAGTACCACCGGGAACCAAACGGGGAAGCCGGAGGCCACTGCGATCGCGCCGTACGAGAGACCGATCACGCCCACGGCCAGGCACACGAGCGCGATGTCGCGCAACAACGGCCGATCGAGCGTTCTCCATAACGAATACATGACCGATAGAATGAACACCCTGGACGGTGTTCGTCAAGGCGAACGAATGACTTCTGGAGCGAACGCATGGCCCAAGCAGGCAGCACATCGAAGCCCCCTATGAACTCCATCGCCGCCACCCTGCGCCGGGGCCGCCAGGCCGCAGGGCTCTCCCTGACCGAGCTCGCACATCGAGCAGGCATCGCAAAATCCACCCTGTCCCAGCTGGAGGCCGGGCAGGGAAATCCCAGCCTGGAGACACTGTGGGCGTTGTGCACGGCCCTTGAGCTGCCCTTCTCCCGGCTTCTCGATCCGCCCCGGCCCCGGGTCCAGGTGATCAGAGCGGACGAGGGCCAGGCGGTCGCCTCAGCCCAGGCCGACTATCGCGCCACCCTGCTCTCCGCCTGCCCACCCGGCGCCCGCCGCGACCTCTACCGCATCGACGCCGAACCAGGCACGCCACACACCTCAGCCCCGCACGCACCCGGAGTCGTCGAGCACGTCCTGCTCACCGCCGGCCGGGCCCTGGTCGGCCCGGCCGACGACCCCGTGGAACTGAGCCCGGGTGATTACGCGGCCTATCCGGGCGACCAGGCACACGTCTTCGAGGCGCGGGAACCGGCGACCCAGGCCATCCTCGCCTCCGAGTACCTCTGACGCACCATCAGCTCCGCATCCTCAGGCCGCCGTCCATGCTCGACGCACTGGATGCCCAGTCCGCAGAAACCGCTCGACCTGGGCTGCGGGCCGGGCCGCACCCGTCCCACTCATCACAGACATCGAGAGACCCCGGACGCACTGTATGGATCCACCGGCCAGAACATCCCAGGCGACGAGGCACCCGCGACGGCAGCGGCCCGCCTTCGACCAGGCCATCGGTCAGGTCATCGGGCCAGGTCATCGGCCACAACGGGCCCTCATTACCTCATCGAGAACCCGCACGAGCGGTCCTGCACTTCGGTTCCTGCTTCATACCGCCGTGATTCAGAGGCGGTGGAGGCGGGCGAGGGTCTGCTCCAGCTCAGCCTGGAGGGTGCCGCCGGCGATATCGGCGTCACCGCGCTCGATGGCCCGCACCAGAGCGTCATGGGCGGCGTCTCCGTGATTCGGCTCCTGGGCGCGTAGGCCGAGGATGTCCAGCAGATCGATCAGCCCCTTGCGCAGCGCGGGGACGAATTCGACGAACAGGTCGGTGAGGACGGGGTTGTGGGCTCCGGCGACGACCGCCGCATGCAGGGCGATGTCCGCGTCGACGAAGGCTGCGTCATCACCGTCCGCGGCGGCTCGGCGGGCGTCCAGAGCCGCCTGCATGGCCGTGAGATCGGCTTTGGTACGGCGCTGTGCGGCCAGGCGCGCGGCTTGCACCTCGACAAGCATGCGGACCTCGTAGATATCGGTGACTGCGGCCTGGCGCAGCCGGGTGGCCCAGTCCTTCTCGGGCTCGTCGGCGATGACGAAGACGCCGGCCCCCTGGCGCGCCTGCAGCAGGCCGGCTCCGGCCAAGGCACGCAGGGCTTCGCGCACGGTGGAGCGGCCCACGCCGAGGGTCTTGGCCAGGGCGGTTTCGGCAGGGAGCTTGGTCCCGACCGGCCACTGCCCTCCAGTGATCTGGTCGCGCAGGTGCTGGGTGGCCTGTTCGACCAGAGGGCTTGGACGGAGAGCGCCGAGCGGCATACCGCATTCACCTCTCAGCTTGTCTGATGGCTGGACCTGGATTGCGTTGAGTCTACTGGGCATGGCGCCGAGGCCAGGCGGAAGGGAGAACGCCGCCGTCGGACAGAGGAAGGCGAAGCGGGTGTGCGGGTGTGCGGGTGTGCCAGAGTCGGCGCAGCGGAAGCGCCGCTGGACGGTCCAACCCGCCCGGCACATAAGGGTTTTACTCGTCCCTTCGTCGCTCGCTAAGGTAACTCCTCTGAGGACCTGAGTAGCTGAGGCCCTAGCCCGTATCACGGAGAACGAGAGCGGACGTTTCCACATGAAAAAAGGACAACTCGGCTTCCTGGCCGGGACGCACCTGGTCAATGACCTCTATCAGGGCGCGATCCCCGCGATGCTGCCGTTCCTGATGTCCCAGCGTCACTACAGCTACGCAGCGGTCTCTGGCCTGGCGTTCGCAGCGAGTGGCATATCCAGCCTGTTCCAGCCTCTGTTCGGCGCGCTCTCCGACCGCAAGCCACGGCCCTGGCTGGTACCGGCCGGCTTCGGAACCGCGGCCTTCGGTGTGACGGCGGCAGGGCTGTCCGGCAACTACCTGGTCACCTGGTTGTGTGTGGCGCTGGCCGGGATCGGCATTGCGGCGTACCACCCGCCCGCGACCAGTCAGGCCCGTGCAGCCGGCGGATCCTCGCAGAAGGCCATGAGCATTTTCTCCGTCGGCGGAACCATCGGCGGCGCCATCGCTCCGACGCTGGTCACCCTCGTCATCGGGGCAGCGGGGTTCGCCGGAAGCTATCTGCTGGCGATCCCTGCCCTGGTCATGGTCATCCTGTGGGCCCTCAAGGGGCCCTGGATGCGCTCGCGGGGCCACACGGCGGCTGCTCCGCTCGTCACCGGCGCATCGGCCAAGGCAGGGACAGGGTCCGGGGCAGGGTCCGGTGGTGAGGGACAAACGGATGACTGGCGTTCCTTTACCCGTCTGGTGGCCCTCATCGTCGGATGGTCCATTCCGTTCGTCACGGTCACGTCGATGGTGTCGCTTCACGCGCAGCGTGATCTGGGCGAGTCTGCGGCGGGGGGCGCCGCCGTTCTCAGTACGTACACCGCGGCCGGGGCGGCCGGTACGTTGCTCGGCGGCTGGGTGGGTGACCGGTACGGCCGGATGACCTCGGTGCGGGTCGGCTATCTCGCGGCGCTTCCGGCCCTGTTGGGTGTCGCCTGGGCTCCGGCGTTCCCGGTTCTGGTGCTGAGTGCGGGGGTGTTCGGCGTGGCGATGTTCCTGCCGTTCGCCGCGCAAGTGACCCTTGGCCAGGACTACTTGCCCAATCGTCCAGGTACGGCCAGTGGGCTGACCCTGGGACTGGCGATGGCAGCGGGCGGCCTGTGCTCCCCGATGTTCGGATGGCTCGCCGATTCAAGTGGGCTGCCCGCCGTGTTCTACGCCCTGTTCATGCTCTTCGTGGTTCCTGTTGTCATAGCCGTCCGGCTTCCCGACCGCGCTCTGCATGTGCCTGGCTCGCAATCGCCGCCACTGGCTGAGCCCGCAGACACCCACAGGGTGCAATAGGGCACTTCGCCAATCGACAGCAAGGAACGCATGGAACGCAAGGAACGCAAGGAACGCACGTCGAACTCTTGCCGATCCTGCAGCGCGCGGTGCCGCTCGGCCCACCCCGGACTCTCGGTTCAGCCCGCGTCCGGCACCGCCGTCCTCCCACCCGCGTCTTTCCGAAGCATCAGGACCCTGCCATACATCGCGCCGACAGTGGAGTCGCAGAGGGTTCGGTGAAGAGCGCGGCCCATCCGTAAAGCCGGTGACCGCGCCGTGAGTGAGGCTCAGCCTGGCGTCGCCCAACTCCGTCCCAACCGGGTGGGGTCGGGGCGACCACAGGTAGAAGGCCCCGCAGCGGCAAAGGGACGCTCACCCACCAGTTCCGGGAGCTCGCCCGACCGGCCCAAACCATGCACCTGGTCCAGGTACGCGGACGCCTCACGAGTCCGTCCGCTCGGCACGCAGCGGCCAGTGGCCGCAACAGCGCCAGCCGCCCGCCCTTGTGAGGCCTGGGTCGCCCCTCATGAAACCTGTGTCGCCTTCTGCCGGGAGCCATCGACAAAGGCTGCCGAGGGTCGGCGCACGCGGTGGCACTGCAGGGTGCCGGTCCGTCCGCGAGGGCGCCGCCGCGGTTCAGTTCGCCAGTCGCCCGGGAACCACCAGTCCGGTCTCGTAGGCGGCGATCACGGCCTGGGCCCGGTCGCGGAGTCCCAGCTTGGTGAGCACGTTGCTGACATGCGTCTTCACGGTGTGCTCGCTCACCACCAGCGCCGTGGCGATCTCCGCGTTGGACATGCCTGCGCCGAGCAGCCGCATCGTCTCGCGCTCGCGGGCGGTGAGGACGTCCAGGCGTTCGCTCCTCGGCGGCGGTACGGCGGCGCCCGAGGTGAAGGCGGCGATCAGGGTGCGGGTGACGGAAGGGGCGAGCAGCGAGTCACCCGCCGCGACCACGCGCACCGCGTGCACGAGGTCGTCCCGCCGGACATCCTTGAGCAGGAAGCCGCTCGCGCCCGCGCACAGGGCGTCGAAGAGGTAGTCGTCCTGCCCCCAGGTGGTCAGCATGATCACCCGGCAGTCCGTTTCGCCGCAGATGATCCGAGCCGCCTCGATTCCGTCCATCCCCGGCATCCGGATGTCGAGCAGGACGACGTCGGGGCGGTGTGCACGGGCGGCGCCGACCGCCTCGAACCCGTCCCCGCTCTCCGCGACGACCTCAATGTCGGGCTGCGCTGCCAGGATCATGGCGAATCCGGCGCGTACCAGCTCCTGGTCGTCGGCCACCACCACGCGGATCGTCATGCCACCACCCTCACTTCCGGCGCGGCCAGGGGCAGCCGCGCCCTCACCTCGAATCCCGGGAGGCGGTCCTCCCGGGGGCCCGTCGTCGCGGTCCCGCCGCAGGCGGCGGCCCGCTCGCGGAGGCCGATCAGGCCGTTCCCGCCGGACGGAAGGCCTTTCCCCGCGCCGCGGCCGTCGTCGATGACGCGTATCTCCAGCCCGTCGTCACACCAGCGCAGCCGCACCTCGGCGCGCTCGGCGCCGGCGTGCTTGACGACGTTGGTCAGTGCCTCCTGCACGATCCGGTACGCCGCGGCACCGCAGTCGGCGGGCACCGGACGTGGCTCGCCCTCAGCGATGCTGAACACCTCCAGGCCCGCTCCTGCGACCTGGCGGACCAGTGCGGGCAGGTCGTGGATGGTCGGCTGCGGGGCGCGCGGATCGTCCTCGTCCTTGAGGACGGCCAGCATCCGGCGCAACTGCTCCAGGGCGTCGCGGCCGGTGCCGGCGATCGCGCCGAACGCGGCCGAGGCGCGGGTGGGGTCCGTGTCCAGCACCACCGGTCCGGCCTCGGCCTGGACGACCATCAGGCTGATTGAATGGGCCAGCACGTCGTGCATCTCCCGTGCGATCCGGGCGCGTTCGCGTTCGGCTGCGCGCTCCTCGTCCACCTGGCGTTCGCGTTCGAGGCGGGCGGCGCGTTCGGCCAGCGCGGCCGCCTCGGCACGGGAACCGGCGGAAGCCCGGCCGAGCGCGTACGCGGCGACGTACAGGACGACGCCGCGCGTCGCGGTGTCCGGCGAGCCCACCGAGGCGAGGCCGCACGCGCAGATCGCCAGGAACACCGGTATCCGCACCCGGGGCGGGGAGACGGACGCCATCCCGTGCAACGCGATGAGGGTTCCGTACCAGAGCGGCTGGGGAGCGAGCGGGGCGGCGAGGTCGTAGAGGCCGGCGAACGCGGCGCAGACCAGCAGGACCGATGCCGGCGCGCGCCGCCGCACCGCGAGGGGAAGCGATGCCCCGACCGCTACGACGTATCCCCACCAGTGCCAGGGGCGTCCGCTGTCGCTGTGCTCGAACAGCAGGGGCGCCATCTGGGCGACGGTGGTGACGACGGCGAGCGTGACCTCCGACCACGGCGAACTCGCCAGGCGGCGGAGCGAAGGGGAGATGGGCAGCGCGGGCATAAGGGGACGGATTCTTCCATGGGGCATTCGACGGCCCTCAACTGTGCGCGGTGGCAGGAGAGGTGCCGCGACGGGGGAACGGTACGAGTGCGGCACACAGCAACAGGCCCACGGCCGGCAGCGCGTCCAGTCCCAGGAGGGAGACCAGCACGGCGAGCACCACCGCCACCGCCCGCCATACGGGAACGGCCCGGGCCAGCGCGAGTTGGCAGAACATGACGAGCAGGCCGAGGTAGAGCAGCACGGGTCCCGCGGTGTAGACGACGAGGTTCACCCCGGGGACGCTCTGGACGTCGGCGAACATGGCCCGCATGGCCTCGTGGTCCGCGGCGAGCGCACCGACGACGATGTCGACGGAGATCTGGGCCATGGAGCAGACGGCACCGACGAGGCCGACGACGGCCGTGGCCGTGGCGAACAGGCCGCGCCCCGCCAGCCGGCGCAGCTCCAGGAACACCGTGACGAACAGGATCAACGCGGCGAGGAACGCGAGGTGACCGGCCGTCCAGGCCGGACCCGGACCGCGCTCGCCGTCCAGGCCGTCCAGGGCGCGGAAGCCCGCGTAGGCGGTGACGAGGAGTGGGGCGGTGGTGAAGGCCATGGTTTTGGTCATGAGGTGGATCCTCGCCGCGGCAGCCGTCCTGGGCATCGCCGACGTGACCCATCTTCGACTTCCCCCGGGAGAGGGAGGAAAGGCTGACGGCCCTGGAAGTAGGGCGGGGAACTACCTCCCCCCTTTGCCAGCTCCCTGGCCCTGGCCCTGGCCCTGGCCCTGGCCTGCTGAGGGTCTCGCCGCTTGCCCAGGGCGTTGATGACATGCGCTGCGTCTCGTTGCGCGCTGTCTCTAGCCCCACACAACATTCTCTGACTAAAGTCAGAGAATGGATGCAGCGCAGATCAGCCAGGTACGGCGGTTCAACCGCACCGTCACCGAACGCGTAGGCGTACTCCACGACCACTACCTGGGGCGCGACCGGCCCATCGGCGAGGCCCGGCTGCTCTGGGAGATCGGCGAACAGGGCCAGGACGTACGGCGGCTCCGCGAGCGCCTCGGGCTCGACTCGGGCTACATCAGCCGTCTTCTGCGCTCGCTGGAGACCGACGGCCTGGTGACGGTGGAGCCACAGCAGCACGACAGGCGGGTGCGCACCGTCCGGCTCACCAACGCGGGCCGTTCGGAGCGCGCCATGCTCGACGGTCGCAGCGACGAGCTGGCCGGCTCCCTGCTCGAGCCGCTCAACACCGCCCAGCGCGCCCGGCTAGTCGCGGCGATGGCCGAGGTCGACCGACTGTTGACCGCTGCGACGGTCACGCTGGACACCGTCGACCCCGGCCACCCCGATGCCCAGCTCTGCCTGCGGTTCTACTTCAGCGAGCTGCAGGCACGCTTCGATACGGGCTTCGATCCCGCGCAAAGCCTGCTGCCCGATGCGAGCGAACTCCGGCCGCCGCAGGGCCTGTTCCTGGTTGCCCGGATGCATGCAGAGCCCATCGGCTGTGCCGGTCTGAAGCTGCCGCCCGACGCCCCTGCGGAGATCAAACGCATGTGGGTCGCTCCCCACGCCCGCGGGCTCGGCCTCGGCCGCCGATTCCTGGCCGAGCTGGAGGCGCGCGCCGCCCGGCACGGCCACGACGTGCTGCGCCTCGACACCAACAAGGCACTCGGCGCCGCGATCGGCCTGTACCACTCCTGCGGCTTCCAGGAGGTCCCCGCCTTCAACGACGAACCCTACGCCCACCATTGGTTCGAGAAGCGGATCGCCGGACCGCCGTCGCGGTAAGGGATCCGGACTGGACAGGTCCCCTCTTTACGCAAGGAGACAACCCGTTCGAGCGGGTTTCCACCGACGGCGGCTAGCTCATGACCAGGCGCATCACCCGACGACAGTCGCACCACACCAGCCAACCGGCACCCCTTGAGAACGCCTGAGAACGTCGGAGGCTCACGGTCGCCCGGACCGCCGTCACCGGCTCCGACCGTGTTCCCGTTTTCCACGTTCCCACGGCAGGGCTTCGCGGCCACCTGATCACCGAGAGACTCGGACGCCCACACCAGCCGATCCCAGGCGAAAGCCGACCTCCCAGCCGCCGGGCGGTCTCGTCGACGCCACGAACTTGTCGAATATCGATATGGTCCTCTAGCCTTGGCATATCGAAAATCGATAGGAGCATGCGATGGACACGCGACTCACGAGGACCCTGACCTCGGTGACCTTTGGGCTGGCGGTGCTCTGCGGGCTCGCCTTCATCGGTACGGGGGTCGCGCACGCACTCGACGACGCGGCCGTCTGCGTGCAGACGGACTTCTGGCGCAACGCCTCACTGGCGGACAACCTGCCGATCGGCAAGGGCGTGAAAGCGTCCAGCAGCGCCACGCGCCTCTGCCAGGACAGCCCCTCCGCAGGTCAGCGCGCCGCCGACCTCGGGAGCGAACTGCCCTGGCTGCTGTTCGGTTCCCTTGCACTGCTGCTCTTCTCCCGGCTGCTGAAGGCCGTCCAGCTGCAGGGGCCATTCACCGACACGGCGTCGCAACGGCTCTCCGTTCTCGGCTGGTTCGTCACCGTGGGCACGCCGGTGGCCGGCCTCGTCGCGGGGTGGTCGCAGTCCTGGCTCGTCGGGAGCATGGCACCGTCCGCGGGCTCCGGTCCGACGGCCACCGGACCGCTGGTGCTCGTCCTCGCCGGCCTCGCCGCAGTGATCATGGGGAAGATCATGCGCGAGGGCGTGCGCATGCGAGAGGACCTCGAAGGGACCATCTGATGCCCGACGAGGAACTCCACGCGATCCGGATCCACCTCGACCGGATTCTCACCGAGCGTGGCATGACGCTCACCGAACTGTCCGCGCAGGTGGGCATCACCGTCGTCAACCTGTCCGTGCTCAAGAACGGGCGAGCCAAAGCCATCCGCTTCTCGACCCTGTCGAGGATCTGCGATGTCCTCCAGTGTCAGCCGGGAGACCTGATCACCCACGCCCCCGACGAGCCTGCCTAGCCAGTCATCGTCAGCAGGTTCACCGGGGGCCGGCCGGGCCGATCCTCAATGCCCTGTCCTACTCGTCCTCCGCCCTTCTTCCTGCGCATCACCTAACTTCCCGTGCATCACCCAAAGCCGTCCCGAGCCGACCGCGTGCGTGATCGACACGCGGAGCGTCAAGGCCTCCACCAACGTCCCCGCCCGCGACCAGGGTGCCGACGTCAGCAAGAAGATCGGCGGTGACAGCCGAGTGGAGGGTCCGGGTGATATTCCGGCCGCTCTGGCAGCAGGACCGCGAATTGCTCCCAGGGCGGTTCGGTGAGCCATGATGGCAGCGCGGGCACTGGTCTCCTCAGTGATTACAGAGCGTCGCAACTCCCTGATCGCCGGGACCTGTGCCCGTTCTGTTGCCGGTGTCCCCAACGGCGCCTATCCGCACGACTTCAAGCCCCGTTGGGCAAGGGGCGACGCCGACGGAGAGGCGGCCGTCGCCTCGCTCGCCGAGTACTGCCGCATGATGGGGAACTGACGGCCTGTTGCCCAGCATCGCAGGTCGCAGCTCCTACTCGTCTTGGTAGAAGCGATCCACCCAGCTCTCCAACAGAGCGCCGAACTCGGCCTCTGCGACGTCCCGGAGCTCGTTGGGATTGTCCGGTGGGGTAAGGCCGAAGTTCTCCTTCAGCCATTCGAGATAGTCCCCATGGCGTGGGCTGGGCTTGTCGTCAAGGTCGGGCTCCACAAACTGGGCCGCCTCCCAGGAAGGCCACTGCCACCAGTCACATCCCAATTGCCGAAACAAGTCCCGGAGGTTGCTGGCGACGACACATATTCCGCCCTCGTCTCCGAAAACCACCACGGGCAAAGCGGCCAGGTCCTCACGGTCGTCGACGCGCCAGAACGCATAGTCCGAACCGGATCTGTTGGCGCGGGCGAAGCACAAGAAGCTGTCGACGAACTCCTGCTCCTCCGAGTATGTCTCGGCGCCGCTGGGCCTGCCGAACTCAACGAGCTCGAACCCGTTGGCGTAGTACTCGCTTCCACATCGCTCATCGAACTCCTTGAGCCTATTGAGTTCCGAAACGGGAGAGTAAGCGTCACTCACGGGCTACTCCGAAGCGGGTCGAAAGATCAGCGGTTGTCCGGTGGACGGTATCGCCCCTGCCCGCCCTGCGCACCCGCCACCGCGAACCCACCGTCGGCTCCGCCGAACTCACAGCACCTGGCCTTCCCGCCCGCCCAGCCCCAGGCGGCGGAGCCGACGGCTGACGCTGCGGCAGCTCGCTCGGCTTGCCCGCTGCTACGAGCGGCGCGCCACCGTCGTCGACGCCTTCTTCGGCCTCGCCGACACGATCATCACCGTGCGCAGTCTGATCCGACGGGCATGGACAACTCACCGCTGGGACGAACGCCCGAACCGCCGACCATGACCGCCCCTATCCGCGCCACCTCTTAGCCGGCGGATCGCCGCGCAGGTGGCCGGCGCGCCCGGGCAGTCACTGCGCGGGCGGGGTGGTGAGCCGCTCCAGCGTCTTCCGGATGGATTCGAGGGCGCCCGGCTGACGGCCCGGCACCCGGCGGCGCAGGGCGACGAGCCGGGGTGCGAAGGCGCGGGCCGCAGAGGCATCGCGCAGCTGCAGCCACTGGTGATGGGCTCTGTCGACGCTCGTCTCGACGTCGTGAGCGTCAGGGGCCTGCTGCAGGACGTCGAGGCGGGTCTCGGCGGCCTGGAGCCACAACCGGCAGCTGGTGCTCGGGTCCTGGGCGACCGTGGCAAGGAACGCCCGGACCTCGACCCAGTGGACGCTCGCGAACGTATCCGCCCCGTACGTCTGTACCGCGTGCCGTTCAGCGGCGGCCGCCAGCTCGGCTGCCTCGTCATGGCGGCCGGCCTTCGACGCGGCAGCGATGCGCTCGTGCGGATCGGCCTCGACGGGGACCACGGCTTCGCTGGGCATGTGGACGGGCGAGGCGGCTCGCCGTGCCTGCTGTGGCAGGGGCGCTGGAACTGCGGGGACCGGCCCCGGGGCTGGATTGCTGGGCGGCAGCGGGACGTTCACGGGGGCCGCGGGCGGCATGGCACCGAGGAAGAGAGCGCCCTCGGCAATGTCGACGCGGCGGAGAACCTCGTGGTGCAGCTCCTCGTCGCCGGGGCGGTGGCCGCTGCGCAGAACCTGGGCCAGGGCATGCGCATAGCGCGGCTGGGCGGTCCGCCGGCGGCCCGGGGGCGGGGAGATGACGCCGTACGCCGGGACGTTGCCGAAGGAGAGCGGCTGGTCGTGGAGCAGTTGCCAGACCTCGGCGTCGGCGATCAGGTCGGCGTAGACGGTGGTGGTGTGGGGGCGGCGCTGCTGCAGCGTCTGGACGAGCCAGGCCCAGGGCAAGCCGGTGTAGCGAACCGTCGCAGGCGCGGTGCGGGCGAGCGCGAGATGGATCTGCCCCTGTTTGCGGTCACGTTGTAACTGGCCGACGAGCGCGACGGTGAGCGGGCCCTCCGTGGCGGCCGCACCCCGAATGCGAGTCAGCACGGCCTGCGGGTCTGCGGGGTCGGCCAGCTCGATGAGGGTGGTGGCCGCGATGCCGGTCCACGCGGCCGGTGCCACAGCGGCCAGCGCGGGAATCACCCTGCTCGTATCCACGAGCGCACCCTTGCCTGCAGGGGCCGCCGCCAGTAGCAACGCGGTCCCCGGTCGTTCATCCGCCCCGTAGATCTGCACATACGCACGATATCGGCTGCCCCGGACACTTCGGGGCGACATCGACGCCGGGCCGCCCGGGCGCGCCGGGCGTCCTACGGCTTCGGCCGGGAGGGACTGCCGCCTCGCGGCTTCTCTGGTGCAGCAGGAGAACGGAGAAAGCGGGCAGCTCAGACAGCTGCCACTGACCAGCTCCGACAGCTGCCACTCACACTCAGGCGGCCGCCGTACGGACGCCCCCGCCGGCGGGGCGGGACGCGGCCCGGGCGGATCAGGCGTTCGGGGCCGGGCAACTTCGAGTCGCAGTCGCGGTTCACCGTCTCGGCCGGGGCTGACGGGACAGGAGTTCGGCTCCGCCAACAGCACACCCGGTCGTCCTCGACAACGAACCCGAGCACCGGCCGACTACCGGCCCCGCCCCCAGCCGCTCTTGGGGTCAGTCGGCCCGAGGACGCCACGTCAGTGCACGTCGTGCGGCCGTGAATCCGCCCGCGGCTGTTGCGGCTGCGGCAAGGAGGACCGTTGCGGTCAGGACGGCCGTGATGAGGTTCCACGACAGGGTTGCTCCGCTTTCTCCTCCGGTGACGGGCTGGACCAGGACGACATGAACGAAGGTGCCGATGGCACCGGCGCCCAGAAGCGGGGCTCCCAGGCACCAGAAGGCTGTGGTGTGGAAGACCTGGCCGCGCCCGGTGAGCACGGTGAGCGGGGCGAGTGTCTGGGAGAACTGCAGAAATTCTGAGAGCGCGGCGAGTGCCATGGCAGTGAGCAGAATGAGTGTGCCGATGGTGCCGAGGAAGGGAATCCAGCGGGACTGGTAGCCGACGGCGAAAGACTTGGCTCCGTCTTCGGCCACCGGCTCGGTGAGGGCTTTCACGCTCAGGTAGAGGTGGGCGGCGCGTTTGACAGCCGGGATGTCCATGGGTTCGTCGATGTCGGTGAAGACTACGGCCTGCAGACCTGCGGCGGAGTTGATTGCGCTGACCGGGCCGGTGCGGACGGCTGCGGGGGTTTCGCCGAAGGTCTGGTAGCCGGAGACCCTGAGGCGTTTGTCGAGGGCTCCGTACTGCACGTTGGCCTCTTGCCCGGGGGCAGGGCAGGGCAGCTGCAGGGCACGGAGGCTGCTGCACGGTGCTTGGAGGACACGGCTGGCGCTGGAACCGTCGGACTGGATGTTCCCTGTGCCGATGGCGACCGCGTGCGCCCCCTTGGGAAGTGCGGCAGTAAAGGCATAGGTGAGTCGCGGTGCCGAGGTTTGCACGAGCGCCATGGTCCGGCCTTGCGCGGAGTTCAGCTGTTCCACGTCCCCGGAGCGGGCGAACAGGAGGCTGGTGATGATCTGGGTCTGCCCGATGACGCCGATGGCGATGATCATTGCGGCGACCAGTCGGACCACCATTCCAGGCCGGGCTGCGGTGGTGCGGGCGGCGATCAGGCGCGCGGGGGCGCCGCTGTGGTGAGGCGACCTCGAGGCGCGGCGGCTGATGCGGGACGCGGCCCAGCCGATCACCCAGGGAAGCGTCACCCACACTCCGACGACTGCGAACAGATAAGCCGCCGCGGAGCGTTGCGCGCCGAAGGACTTCGACGTCAGAGCCAGGACGAGGAAGGCAGGACAGGATCCCAGGGCCAGGAGGCGCAGGAGACCGCTGCCTGCTGTGCGGGGCCTGGTGGATGCCCCCTTGCGCGCGGCGGCGGGCCGTAGCAAGAGGACCAGCCCGAGCATCATCGCCACGGAAGCGGCAACGGCAGCCGCCAGCGTCACGCCGACGCGGCGCAGGTCCGGCGCGTACAGCGTGTAGTCGATCCACGGCAGCTGTACGTCTACCAGCAGGAAGGGGGTGGTGACCAGGGCTGCGACAACTGCCCCGATGCAGACGGGCCGGATCGCAGCGCCGATGTCCATCCAGGCACGTGCCGCCCGCCCGGCACCGAGGGTGTGCAGCAGAGCATCGCGGCGGTCCCGTCCGGCAGCGCCCATTCTGGCCGCTGCTGCCGCGAGCCCCAGGGCAGGAAGGCCGAGCAGTACGCCGATGACGGCCAGCATCGAGGACTGGGGGCCGATGACCCGCAGGTCGCCGAAGGCCGGACCGGCGCCTCCGTACCCGGTGATCTTCTCCATGCGGGCCGTGCCCAGCATCTTCGTGGTGGGGCGGACGTAAGCCAGCCGCTCGCCCGGTGATGCCAGTCCCTCGGCCGAGATGGTGCCGACGCTGGTTCCGTACCGGTGGGCGAAGTCCTCACTTGTGGGGCCCTCGGCCAGGGCCGGCGACAGGAACACTTCGCCAGGTCCTGGCCAGCGCGCCACTCCGGGCGGCAAGGGCGCATCCGCGGTCAACGGGGCGATGACGACCACGGTGAACTGGCGCCCCTGGTAGCCGTCCCAATACCGGCTCCACAGAGCCGAGCCCTGCTGCCCGTGACCGGCGAGGACGGGTACCCGCGCCGCCCCGCGCTGCTCACGGCCCTGCCATGTCGCGGCCGTGGCAGACAGCGAGCAGAGCGTCACGGCCACGATCGCTGTAGCGGCCAGCAACGCCCAGAAGCGGGCCCTGCCGCCTTCGGCGGTCCGCCCGGCCGCCCTGCCGATGCGCAGCATATGGCGGATGCGACCGCGCTTCATCGGGCGCCTACCAGAACGCCTTGTTCCACGTGCATGACGCGGTCGGCCCGGTGTGCCACGGCCGGGTCATGGGTGACGACGAGCAGTCCGCACCCGCGCGCGGCCGGTACGGCGAACAGCATCTCGGCCACGTGGTCGCGCGACGTTTCGTCCAGTGCCCCAGTGGGCTCGTCCGCCAGGAGCAGAGCGGGGCTGCCGATCAACGCCCGTGCTACGGCTACCCGTTGACGCTCTCCGCCGGACAGCTCACTGGTCGCCGTCTCGGTGACCGGCACACCGAGTTCCTCCAGGAGCCTCCGGCTGTCGCCATAAGCACGATCACGGTCCACACCGTCCAGCAGGGCGGCCAACGCCACGTTCTCCACCGGAGAAAGCTCAGGCAGCAACTCCCCGAACTGGAAGACCATCCCCATGTGCTTTCTGCGGTGCTCTGCCAGGCGCCGGCCTCGCAAGGCGACAACATCACGACCAGCGACCACTACTGATCCTGCATCAGGTCGGACGAGGCCGAGGAGGATCGAGAGAAGCGTGCTCTTCCCTGATCCGGAAGGTCCCATGACGGCGACGGACTCGCCGTCGCTCACGGTGAGTTCGAGCCCGTCCAGCAGGCGTCGGCCCCCGACCTCGTACCCCAGCTCGCGGACTTCAAGGGGCAACGCATCCGACACGCCATCGGCCTTTCAGGAGAAGAGAAATCAGCAGTGCGCTGCCCGGGGCGAAGAGTCTCCCGGGCAGCGCGATGTCACAACGGGCCGTTGTGGATCAGTGGTCGTCGCTCCACCAGTTGGAGCAGTCGTCGGGCCACTTGTCGATTTCGGTGCAGACACGCATGTCCCACACCTTGCCGCCCTTGTTGCTGTACACCTTGGTGCCCTGTCCACTGTGATTCCACAGCGTGTAAACGTCACTGCCATGGCCGTTGCGGTTGTACTCGGCCTTTACGGAGTTGTCGTCTCCCTTGGTGTCCTGCAGGCCGACCTGATAGCCGCCCCCCGTACGCCAGGAATGCGCACCGGACGTATAGCGGTCCATGTCCGCGAAGGCGGTAGTGGACCCTGCCGCTACGGCGACCCCCGCGATCACCACAGCCGCCCGTGACACTAACTTGCCGGCTCTCTTCATGAGACTCCTCCCGTTGTCGTGCAGACCCCACTACCCCACTGGCGGAGATCGTGAGGTGATGAATGCTGACGATCTTTACAGCCGGCGAAGGGACGAAGAAGGCATCTTCAAGCCAGCGAATGGGCGGAGTGGCATATTTCTCCGGATTCAGACCTTGCTCCTGCGTAAATCAGGAAACGGAAGAATGCACTCCCAACCGACATCCACATCGGCCACCCTCGACCGCCCCAGGCAGGCGGGAAGCCAACCGTCACGCGATCGCGACAGGTGGACTCCTCCGACCCAGAGCCCGCAAGGGAATGCCCAGCCTTCTTGGGCGCATGCCGCCACCTGGAGCGATTCACTCCGTTCGCCAGTCAGCTACGGCGAGGTCTCCTCGTACTTGGCCTGAACGAGCAGCGTTGCCAAACGTGTCCGTATGTCCGTACGGAATGTCCGTACGAATTGCCGATGCCGATGCGGATGCCGATACCAAGCCAAGACCCAGCATCTCGCCGCGGGTGCTTCGGGATGGCGCAGCCCTGACTTCGTGGAGGGGCCGGCGAGTGTGCCCGCACTTCTGCTGTCCTGGCGAGACGGGCGCGCGATCCTCGACGTGTGCGGCTTGGCTTATTGCGGGCGCGAGGGTCCTGGCCCTCGCACTCGCACGTGCGGTGCGACACCTGCCGTGGAGCGGAATGACAGAAGTCGCGATGCTGCCACCGGATCGCGTTCGCCTCGTCACAGCCCGGAGACGGCTGGATGACGTCAACCGGCGGGGATTCGGAAATTTCGAGGAAATTCGGCGCCCCGGAGTGACACGCCACGCCCTATTCGATCAAGGCGTCTCGGCCAAGGCGTCTCGATCAAGACGTCTCGATCAAGGCGTCTCGATCAAGGCGTCTCGATCAAGGCGTCTCGATCAAGGTATTTGATCAAGGCGCCTTGATCAATCACACGGGCAATACGCGTAAAACACGGCACGCCCTCCATCGCAAGGGCTTACCGGTGTGACATCCACCAGATTCAGAAGCCTTGACGCTTGTTAACGCGGAAGTAACCATTCCGCATACGGCTCGGCGTTCGACATTGCCGACCCCGGTTCGGGCCGCCGCCCGATATGAGAAAGGTTCGGCCCATGCGTCTGCGCTCCCGCCTCCAGATCCTTACCGCCGCCTGCGCCACGGTGGCCCTCGGCCTCCTCGGCACTGCCGCCACCGCGCACGCCGACGTCACCGATGTCCCGCCGGCCGGCGCCAATGACTGGTCGTGCAAGCCGAGCTCGGCGCACCCTGAACCGGTCGTGCTGGTCAACGGCACGTTCAAGACCATGGCCGAGAATTGGGCCACGCTTTCACCGCAACTCGCGAACGCGGGCTATTGCGTATTCGCCTTCAATTACGGACATGCCGCCACCGACGCCATTCCGGACTCGGCGGCCGAGCTGCGCGACTTCGTGAACGCCGTACTCGGCGCGACCGGAGCGAAGAAGGCGGACCTCGTAGGACACAGTCAGGGCGGGATGATGCCGCGCTACTACATAAAGTTCCTCGGCGGTGCGACCAAGGTGGACGACCTCGTCGGGATCGTGCCCTCCAACCACGGCACGTCGAACCCGCTGGCCCTCGCGGCCGGAGCGACCGTCTGTCCGTCCTGCGTGGACCAGACCACCGGCTCCGAACTGCTCCAGAAGCTCAACGCCAACCCCGAGGCGCCCGCGGGTCCTGACTACACACAGCTCGCCACCAAGTACGACGAGGTCGTGGTGCCCTACACCAGCTCCTTCCTGAGCGGCTCGGCAGACCACGTCACAAACGTCCTCCTGCAGGACAAGTGCCCGCTCGACACGACCGAGCACGATCAGGCCACGAAGGACCAGGTAGTCGCCCAGTGGGTGCAGCGCGCCCTCGAGCGCACGGGCCCGGCCGATCCAGGCTTCCAGCCCCACTGCCTCGGCTGAGCACAGCCCGTAGCGAAGTCGCCCCATAGCCAAGCAGCCAAGCAGCCGAAAGCCGTCTCCCGCACTCAGCGCGGGGAGGGGACTCTTCGGCACGGGAAGACGCAGCGGCTGTTCCCTCAGATCGTCTTGCCGTCGCGTACGTAGCGAGTGCCCCAGCGCTGGGCGAGCTGGGCGAGCTGGGCAACCAGGAAGAGGCCACGGCCACCTTCGTCCGTGGTGCGGGCCTGGCGCGGGTGCCGGTCGGAACCGTCCTGAAGTCCGGACGCACCCTGACCGTGTGCCAGCTGGAGGTGTTCGGCGTCCAGGACGGCCGGCGAAAACTCGTCGCCACCGGCCAACAGACGCTGATCCGCGTGAACAGACCCGAGCAGTGAGCCGCAGTCATTGCCGTCCCCAGGCAACGGCGGGCAGCCACGCGCCCGGCCCGATCGGCTCGGCGGCGACACAGGCCTACAGCTCACGCAGGAATTGCTGCTCCCTGCGCGGGCGGCTCCCCAACGGCGACAAGCGACCCCACGTCCGCGGCAAGCTCCGCGAGTACCTCGTCCTGTGACCGACAGGCAGTGAACGAGCGAGAGACCCGCCCTGCGCCGCCCCGTCCGAGGCGCTACGTATACGGTGTGCGGCGATGGATGACGACGTGCGGCCCTGGGACGCGGCGGCGCCGCTCGTACGGGCCGCGCGGTGTGGCGACGCCCTCGCCATGGATGACCTGCTGAAGCTGGTGACGCCGTACGTCACCCGGCTGTGCAGCCCGATTGCCCCGGCCGACACCGCGGACGCCGTACAGGAATCCCTTCTCGCGGTGTTCCGGGGGCTGCGCGGACTGCGGGATCCGCAGGCGTTCTACGGGTGGGTGCGAGCGGTCACCGTGCGGGAGGCCGTCCGGGTGGCGCGGCGTACCGCAGGCGAGACGCCCGCCGACCCCGAGGAGATCGCCCGGCTGCGGGACCTGCTGCCCGGCGTCGGCAATGAACTGACCACGGAAGTCCGGGACTTGCTGGCCCGACTGCCCGTTCAGCACCGCACCGTACTGGTACTGCGAGAACTGGAAGGCCTGGACGAGCGGTCGACGGCCGAGCTGCTCGGCGTACCCGAGGGCACCGTGAAGTCACGGCTGAACAGGGCCCGTTCCTCCTTCCGGAAGGCATGGACACGGTGAACGCACCCGATACGGTCGCCCGGCTGCGCGTCTTGGCCGCTGGACTGCGCGCCCCCCTGTACGCCGAGGCACGGATCGCTCTGCCCTTCGACCAGGTGTGGGCGGTCATCGCCGACCTGGAGGGCGAGCTGCCCCATCTGATCTCCTTCGTCCGGGAGTTCAGGGTCCCGCCCGGCGACAGCGAGCGCAAAGCGGCGCAGGCCGTGGACGTACTCGGCCTGCGCGGGCCGTTCGACGTACGGCTGAGCCCCGGGTGGTGCCTGATGCAGTCCCGGCTGGTGACGATGGGAATGGCCGCGGCGCCGGACGGCACCGGGACGCGGCTCGCCGTCTGCGGCGCGGCGCGGCCCGCCGCCCTCGGCCCCGTGCAGCGCGTGTACCGCCGTCTGCTCGGCGCACGCCGCACTCGCGCCTTCTTCCGCGAGGTGGAGCGACGCGCCGCCCTGCGCTGACCCCTCATCCGGTCCTGGCGATTCATCCGGTCCTGGCGATGAGCTCCCGCAGGGTCTCGGCCACCAACTCCGGCCGCTCCTCGTGCAGGTGGTGCCCGGCCCCCGGCACGACCCGTACGGTCAGATCGTCCGCGTTCGGATCGCCGCCGCGCAGCAGGGCGGGCGGGATCACCGGGTCGTGCTCACCGCCCAGGACCAGCGTCGGGACGGCGAGCTGCCGTCGGCGGTGGGTGCCCCGGAAGCCCGCCGGAATGTCCCGCACGACGTACTGCCAGAACATCGCCTGCCCGGCATGGGCCGAGGCCTGTGCCGCCTCGGTGAACTCCGCAAGATCGGCGTCCCGCCACGCCGCCGGATCGGCGACCGCGCGTCGCAGCAGATACCGGGTGAAGGCCGGCCAGTGCCGCAGGACGAGCCGTCCGAGTACCGGGTACTCGATGAAGGCGGTGAACCACATCCGCCACAGATTCGGCAGGACGTCGCGGTGGCGCGTCCACGGGTGCGCCATGTTCAGCGCCAGGAAGGCGCGGAACCGCTCCGGTGCCCGCTGGCACAGCCGGAAGCCCACCCCGGCACCCCAGTTGTGTCCGACCAGGGTCACCCGGTCGAGGCCGAGCGCGTCCAGCAGCGCGAGGATGTCGTCGCCGAGTCCGTCCGTGTCGTAACCGCGCTTGGTCTGCTCCGACCAGCCGAAGCCGCGCAGATCGACGCAGATCAGCCGGTGGCCGTCGGCCAGCAGCGGGACGAGTGCGCGCCACGCGTACCAGTGCTGCGGGAAACCGTGCAGCAGCACGACGGGCTGTTTGCCGCTGCCGGACTCGGCGATGTGCAGCCGGGCGCCGCGGACCGTCACCCACCGGTGCTCGGCCCCTTCCAGCGGGGGCATGGGGCGGTCGCTGTTGGTCATGAGGGAGTCCCTTCGCCAGTACGAGAAGTCGCGTTCACCCCGCCAGGAGGCGCACGGTCCGGCAAAAGTTCCCTCGTGTTTGTGTGCACGTACGTCCAGATCTCGACCAGGCGATTTCCGTCGTCCACGGCTGCCCCGGGTCAGATGCCGGCATGCCGCGAACGAGGGCGCGCATACTTCGCCTCATGGACTTCGACATCACCGCGGAGGAGGAAGCACTCGTCTTCCACGTGGCCGCCCTCCTTCAAACAGGCCACTCCCCTACGGATGACGACCTGGCGGAGGAGCTGGGCGACGAGGTTCGCCCTCCCCTCCAGTCCCTCCTTGACAAGGGCTGGCTCGTCATCGAGAAGGAGCGGGAGCTGACCCTGTCGACGATCGCACGGCATGCGGTGTCCAGTCGGAGGGACATCGGAGGTTCGTGAGTGCCGACGGGATCCGTCAGCCTGCTGTCGCTCCCTGCGCTCAGCCGAAGAACACCAGCAACAACGACACCACGGTGACGGCTACGGCCCCGATCACAAACCCGAGGATCACCTTGCGCTGCCAGGACGCGAGATAGCCACCGCGCAGCGCGCTCCCCATCCTGCCGTACTGGTCGATCCGCCCCATCGGCGTGAGCGGATCCGTCGGCCCCTGCGGCATGCCCT
Organism: Streptomyces chattanoogensis; assembly: GCF_001294335.1. Classification (GTDB taxonomy): domain Bacteria; phylum Actinomycetota; class Actinomycetes; order Streptomycetales; family Streptomycetaceae; genus Streptomyces; species Streptomyces chattanoogensis. The sequence goes on along the minus strand of NZ_LGKG01000046.1, from coordinate 3,271 downwards.
GTGTCCAGTCGGGGCCCGGCTGCGGGTAGCGGCGTCGCCACCCCTCGTCCTGTCGCCACGGCAGTGCCACCTGTTGCTCCTTCCCCGATCCGCCGATTACGGCGAGCCTGCGGCGCCGTACGTCGACGTGGCTTCCGCGTCCTTCCGTTCCGTGCCCTCGGCTACCCCGCCTTCAACGAACGGATGCGGAGAAGTCCGGGGTGGCCAAGGGCTTCGAGCCCACCGTGAACATCACCATCACGCTTACCGGGCCCGACGGCGCAGTCGTCGCCACCGAGGACATCGCGGTGGCCGGGAAAACCGTCCCGTACGACCTGGTCGCGGTCCGGGAGTTCGAGGACCTTCCCATGGGCACCTACCGCGTCACCGTCACGGGCGTGAAGACCGGCGGCAGGAACCACCGACGGCCGCAACTACACCGGCAAGGACCGCGTGGAGCTCGGTGAGCACGCCGTGGAATTCGACATCGGCGGCTGACGCGTACCAGCTCCGAGGGCACTATCGGAGGACGCTGTCGGAGGGCACCAAAGGACGGCCGGGGTGGGACGGCAGCAGCGCAGCCCACCCCACTCGCCAGGCTCCCCCGCACTCGATGCAGAGAGACGACGGCCTTTGCCATGCGGCGCGAACCCTCACGTCAACGCCTTCGGCAACCTCGTGCTGACGCCCCTCATCGGAGTGCCGGCGGATCAGCGCGGTCCGGCAGTGTCACGCGCCGGACCCGGCAGTGTCAGCCATTCATGGCTGCCCAGAACTCCTCGAAGGACATCTGGCGGTCGCCGTTGGTGTCGAGCGAGTCGATCAGCTCCTGGGCCTGCGACTCAGTGATCCGCGAACCCTCCAACTCCGCCACGACCTTCCGGTATTCCTCCGCCGTGACCTGGCCGTCCCCGTCGACGTCGTAGCGCTCGAAGACCTTCCGCGCCGCCGTCTCCACGATGTCTGCCATGTGCTCCGCCCTTCTGCGATCTTCACTGACGGCGGCCCAGACTATCCGTCCGCCCAAAGCAACACGCGCGCGCCCGTCCTGCCCAGCCGTTGCGGGCCGAGCTCTCTCCAACACCCGCAACTCCCGCTTCCGAAGGCATGAGTCCCGGGATCGCCTCGGTGTTCCGTCATCGCCGCACTGTTAGCACCAGCTGCTGCCGATGCCTGGCTGCTGTACGCGCAGGGCCCTGGTCCGCGCGCTTCCCGCAACCCAGGGCCTTGCCGCCATCGCCTCCGTCGGAGGAGAACATGATGGACGCTGACACGCTGCTCGACTTCCCGTTCTCCCCGCGTGGCGACCGTCTCCCCGCCCGAGATCGCCCAGCTGCGGCCCGAGCCGGTCAAGCGGGCTCGGACGATAGCCGACGCACGGGGGCCTGGGCGCGGTGTCAGTCGTCGATGGCCTGGTAGAGCGTGGTCCAGAAGTCGTGGATGGCCCGCGCCGAATCCGGGGTGGACATCCCAACCTGGGTGAGCAGGATTCCGGTGAGTTGGTGGTGGGGGTCGGCGTAGGTCGAGGTGCCGGTGCCGCCGTCCCAGCCGAACTGGCCTATGGGCGCGTAGTCGCCGCGGTAGGTGCGCACCGCCATCCCCATGCCCCAGCCGCCGTGCTGCCCTTGGCCGAAGCCCACATGGACGTTGTTACGGGCCATGGTGGTGCGGGCGGCGTTCTGCTCGGGGGTGAGGCGGTTGGTGGTCATCAGCTCGACGGCGGGCCGGGACAGGATCCGTTCGCCCTCGTGCATCCCGCCATTGAGCAGCATCCGGAAGTAGGCGTGGTAGTCGTCGACGGTGGAGACGAGACCGCCGCCGCCTGACTGGAACGCCGGAGGCGCGCTGTACTGCCCGCCCACCGCCTCGTCCCAGACGGTGAACTCCCCGGTCTGCGGGTTCGGCGTGTAGCAGGGCGGCAGCCGGTCGATCTTGCCGGCGGGCACATGGAAACCGGTGTCCTTCATCCCCAGCGGTTCCAGGACCCGCTCGCCCAGGAACGTCTCGAACGATTGCCCCGTGACCCGGGCGACGAGCACGCCGAGCACATCGTGGCTGATCTGGTACTGCCAGTGCTCTCCGGGCTGGTGCATCAGTGGCAGCGTGCCCAGGCGGCGCATCCACTCGTCCGGCTCGGGCAGCGCTGTCGCGCTCTGGCTGAAGATCCCCCGCTCGAAGACCGCGTCCATGATCGGGGTGCCCAGCGCCGTCAGATCCATGCCGAGCCCGAAGGTGGAGGTCAGCAGGTCCCGTACGGTGATCGGCCGCCGCGCCGGCACGGTGTCGTCCAGCGGGCCGTCGATCCGCTTGAGCACCTGCCGGTCGGCGAGTTCGGGCAGCCACGGCTCCACCGGGTCGTCCAGACGCAGCCGGCACTCGTCCAGCAGGATCATCGCCGCCGCCATCGTGACCGGCTTGGTCGTCGAGGCCATCCGGAAGATGGTGTCCCGGCGCATCGGCGCGCCACCGTCGTGGCGCATGGTCCCGACCGCTTCGATGTGCGTCTCACCGCCCCGGCTGAGCAGGGCGACGAGTCCGGGAATCTTTCCGGACTCCACATGCCGTGCCAGCACGTCGCGGATTCTGCGCAGCCCTGTTTCGGAGAAGTCGCTGTGCCGGCCGGTGAGGTTGGGGGACATGGCTGTGTGCTCCTTGTGGGGTGTGTCTGAGTGAGTGGCTGGCTGGGTGGTTGTCGCGGTGAGGTGTGGCTGCCGCCGGGCGCGTCCCGGGCGATGGCTGCGCGCATCCAGGGCGGTCGCCGTGCTGCGTTCGCCGTGCGGGACGCCTCCCCGGCGCGGCGTCCACGGCGTTCGCGAGTTCGCGTTCGGCCCGATGGCCGGGGGCGTTGAGGGTGCTCCTTGCAGGGAGCGGATCAGAGGCTGCGGGCGGTGATGTCGCCGTGGGGGGTGGTGGCACGGATGTCGAGATCGGCGGTGCCATCGTTCTTGAGGGCGTTGTGGATCCGGCCGTGGCCGGTACCGGCGTCCAGGGCGGCCGAGACGCCGGCGGCGGCGCCGACGGTGATGTCGCCGGACTGGGTGCTGAGCACAACCTTGCCGCCCATGGCCTCGGTGATCCGGATGTCGCCCCTTGCGGTGCTGATCTCCGCGGCCCCACCCAGCCGGCCGACCTCGACGTCGCCGTCGACCGCGGTGAGGCGGAGGCTCGCGGCCTCGTCCAGCTTGACCTGACGGTACGCGCCTTCGAAGACGACGTCGCCGAGGCGGCCGACCGTCCGGAGTTCGGCGCTGGCCGCCCTGGCGTCGATGTGGGAACCGGCGGGCAGCTTGAC
>NZ_LGKG01000045.1 GCF_001294335.1 Streptomyces chattanoogensis | reverse complement strand
CGGTAGGAGTGCGAGCCGAGCCACAGTTGCCGGGCCGGGATGACCGCCTCGAACGCTGCGATCATCACCGCCGCCCCGTCCTGCGTCGTGACGACCCAGTCGCACGCGCCGAACGCCTCCCCGAGGTCCTGGCCGCGCTTCGGGTCCGACAGCCACACGGCCACGTCCCGGCGGGTGAGGACTTCCGCCATGACGTCGAGAGCCGCCTCGGTCTTGCCGGAGCCGGTCACGCCCATGACGAGCAGGTGGATTGCCTGCGGGAGGGTGAGGTGCAGCTCCCGGCCGTCGTCGTACACCCCGATGACGAGCGGTTCCGCGATGGAGCCGCCCGGGGCGGACGGGCCCGGGTACCAGATGACTTCCTTGAGCATGTCGTTCGGGACGATGACCAACTCGCCCTTGCGCGCCGACTCGGGGTCGGGCCGGTAGCGCACGGCCGTGGTCGGCACGTCCAGCGCGGACGCGACCCGGGGCAGGCTCTTGGCCATGTCCGCGTTGGTCGCCTCCCCGGCCGGGAGCGCGTACGGCACGGTGACCTTGTTCGGCTCCACCTTCGCCGTGCCCAGCTTCGTACGGGCCAG
>NZ_LGKG01000044.1 GCF_001294335.1 Streptomyces chattanoogensis | reverse complement strand
CGACCGCGGCAAGATCCGCAGCCGCCGGGTGACCAACGTGACCAGGCAGCAGCAGCGGCAGATAGCCCGCGCCATCAAGAACGCCCGCGAGATGGCCCTCATCCCCTACGCCTCCCGATAGCCAGCCAGGAGGAGAGCAGAAGTGCCGTTGACGATGCTGCGGGCACGAAAGGCCGCCCACACACTCGTTGCCGCCCTTGCGCAGGTGGGATGGTGAACACCGGCAGGACGCCGAAGCGGGGACTGCTGAGCATCGTCTCGGGCAACACCCCGCAGGCGCGCAGCCGCGCAGTGGACACGCTGCGCCGTGCCGTGCCTGACGCCGTGGTGTTGTCCGTATCGGTCGACGACGAAGGCGGGCGTTACCCGTTCGTGCAGCGGGTCGTCTCGTGCGGCGACGGGCAGCTTCGGGACGAGCTGTGCCGGGCGGCAACCGGCGACCCCGCCGTGATCGTCCGTCAGGATCTCGAGGCCATCGCCCGCCGTACCACGCGGCCCCATGTCGTGCTCGCGCTCCCGGCGGAACTCGATGCGCAGCTCTTTCTGGCCGCACTGTGGCAAACCCCGCTGGGCCGCACGCCCACGGCA
>NZ_LGKG01000043.1 GCF_001294335.1 Streptomyces chattanoogensis | reverse complement strand
CCCGGGCCCGGCGGGGTGCCGGGCCCGAACGTGATCAGCCGGAGGACGAAGGGGCGGGGTCGAAGAGTTCCAGTTGCCCGGCCACGGGGGAGACCCCCCGGGCCTTGAGCCGCCGGTACTCCGCCGCCACCCACGACCGGGAGTAGCCGGTCAGTTCGACGGCCGTGCTCTGTGGCTGTCCGGTGGTGTAGCTGTCGCGCACGATCTCTAAGGCTCGGTCCCGGGTCATCTGCTCGGACATGGGTCCCCCTCGGATGGTCGGGTGTCGCGGTGTCGCGGTCGGTGTCGCGGTCGACCGCGACAGGGGGTGTCGCGGTGGCGCGGTCGGGTCAGAGGTACTGACCCTGGTCTGTCGCGGGGAGCTTGCTGCTCTGTCGCTGCATGGCGCGGGCGACGGTCTGTCGCGTCGTCTCGGGGCGGTAGGCCCGGACCCGAGCTAGAACCGTGTCGCGGTCGGTGACGCCCGCGGTCATGGCCTCCCGGACCATCTGCGCGACGCTCGGTGTCGCGTCGCCCGCGGTCGGGACCGAGGGGGCCGGGGCGGGGGTTGTCGTGATGGTGTCGCCCACGACAGCGGACCCGCTCGTCTCCAGGC
>NZ_LGKG01000042.1 GCF_001294335.1 Streptomyces chattanoogensis | reverse complement strand
GTGAGCCCCCAGCGCGCGGCCTCTTCGTGACGTGCCCAGAGCTGCGCGTAGCGGCCACCGGCCGCCACCAGGTCGGCGTGGCGGCCCCTTTCGACGACCTGGCCGCCGTCGAGCACCACGATCTGGTCGACGTCGACCATCGTGGACAGCCGGTGGGCGATGATCAGCACGGTCCGGCCGACGGTGAGCCGGGCGATGGCGTCCTGGATGGCGGCTTCGCTCTCGGGATCGGCGAACGCCGTCGTCCAGGATCACCACGGGCGCATCCGAGAGGATTGCCCGGGCGATGGTGATGCGCTGCCGCTGTCCGCCGGAGAGGAGACCGCCGCGTTCACCGACCTCGGTCTCGTACCCTTCGGGCAGCTCTCCGACGATGAAAGTCGTGTGCCGCGGCGGCCTTGGCGGCGGCCCGGACTTCGTCGTCCGTCGCCTCCGGGCGGGCCAGGCGGATGTTCTCGGCGATCGTGCCCGCCACCAGGAACGGCTCCTGGAAGACAAGCGCCACCTGCTGAAGCAGCGCCTCGCTGCGCATGTCTCGTACGTCGACGCCGCCGATGCACACCGAGCCCGACTCGACGTCGTAGAAGCGCGGAATCAGCCGTGCGACCGTCGACTTAC
>NZ_LGKG01000041.1 GCF_001294335.1 Streptomyces chattanoogensis | reverse complement strand
GTGAGCCCCCAGCGCGCGGCCTCTTCGTGACGTGCCCAGAGCTGCGCGTAGCGGCCACCGGCCGCCACCAGGTCGGCGTGGCGGCCCCTTTCGACGACCCGGCCGCCGTCGAGCACCACGATCTGGTCGACGTCGACCATCGTGGACAGCCGGTGGGCGATGATCAGCACGGTCCGGCCGACGGTGAGCCGGGCGATCGCGTCCTGGATGGCGGCTTCGCTCTCGGGATCGGCGAACGCCGTCGCCTCGTCCAGGATCACCACGGGCGCATCCGAGAGGATTGCCCGGGCGATGGTGATGCGCTGCCGCTGCCCGCCGGAGAGGAGACCGCCGCGCTCGCCGACCTGGGTCGCGTAGCCCTCAGGCAGCTCGCCGACGATGAAGTCGTGTGCTGCCGCGGCCTTGGCGGCGGCCCGGACTTCGTCATCCGTCGCCTCCGGGCGAGCCAGCCGGATGTTCTCGGCGACCGTGCCCGCCACCAGGAACGGCTCCTGGAAGACAAGCGCCACCTGCTGCAGCAGCACCTCGCTGCGCATGTCTCGTACGTCGACGCCGCCGATGCACACCGAGCCCGACTCGACGTCGTAGAAGCGCGGAATCAGCCGTGCGACCGTCGACTTAC
>NZ_LGKG01000040.1 GCF_001294335.1 Streptomyces chattanoogensis | reverse complement strand
GCATGGCACCGGTACGACGCTGGGCGATCCGATCGAGGCGCAGGCGCTGCTGGCCACGTATGGCCGGGGCAGGTCGCCCGAACGCCCGCTGTGGCTGGGGTCGTTGAAGTCCAACATCGGGCATGCGATGGCTGCCGCGGGTGTCGGTGGCGTGATCAAGATGGTGATGGCGCTGCGGCATGGTGTGCTGCCGAAGACCTTGCATGTGGACGAGCCGACGCACCAGGTGGACTGGTCGTCCGGGGCGGTGGAGCTGCTGATGGAGGCGCGGTCCTGGCCTGACGTGGAGCGGGCGCGCCGGGCCGGGGTGTCGGCCTTCGGGATCAGCGGGACCAATGCGCATGTGGTGTTGGAGCAGGCGCCGGTTGTCGAGCAACCGGTGCGCGAGGGCGGCGACGCCGGTGGTGTGGTGCCGTGGGTGGTGTCGGCCCGGTCGGATGTGGCGTTGCGTGAGCAGGCGGCGCGGTTGGCGGAGCAGGTGACGGCGTTGCCGGGGGTGTCTCCGGCGGACGTGGCGGCGGTGTTTGTGTTCCCGGGTCAGGGTGCGCAGTGGGTGGGTATGGCGCGTGAGCTGGTGGAGCAGTCGCCGGTGTTTGCGGAGGCGTTGGCCGAGTGTGGCCGGGCGTTTGAGGGGCTGGTCGACTGGTCGTTGGATGAGGCGCTCGGGGATGAGGTGCTGCTGGCCCGGGTGGATGTGGTCCAGCCGGTGCTGTTTGCGGTGATGGTGTCGTTGGCGGCGGTGTGGCGGTCGGTGGGTGTGGAGCCGGCCGCGGTGGTTGGGCATTCCCAGGGTGAGATCGCTGCGGCGTGTGTGGCCGGGGCGTTGTC
>NZ_LGKG01000039.1 GCF_001294335.1 Streptomyces chattanoogensis | reverse complement strand
CCCGGTGACTTTCCGTCATAACTGACCCGGAATCACCCGACCGAGGGGGACGAGCCGGTCCTCGGGTACCGGCCTGCGGCCGGACGAGCGGGTCCTCGGCACCGGGCCGACCGAGGGAGGCCCGGGGACGAGCAGGGGCTCCCGGCTGACCGAGGCGGCCCTCGGCACCGCCGGACGAGCAGGGGCCGCACATGGCCGGGAGCGGGCCGGAGGGACCGAGCAGGGACCGAGGGGGCCCTCGGCTCCCTGGCGGCGGCTCACGGGCGGACGAGCCGGTCCTCGGGGCGGACGAGCAGGACGGCCAGGACGTGGACGAGCCGGTCCTCGGGAGGGCCCGGGGAAGTGCCGGCCGACCGAGGCGGCCACGGCCAGGACGAGCGGCGGCCCCTGCCCCTGGGAGGGCTCCGGGCCCTACCTACGGAAGGGCCCGGGAAAGTGGGAAGAGTGGGAAGAGTGGGAAGGGCGCATGTCAGGGGCCTAAAACTCCATCCCACTTTGGGAGTCCTTCCCACTTCAAAGTGGGAAGGCGTGTGGGAAGGCGCCCGAGGCGGCCCTCGGGGACCCGCGCCGGACCGAGGGCGCCCGGCCCCCCTGCGGACCCCGGACGAGCCGGACGAGCGACCGGGCCAGAGTGGGAAGGGCGCAGGTCAGGGGCCTAAAACTCCAT
>NZ_LGKG01000038.1 GCF_001294335.1 Streptomyces chattanoogensis | reverse complement strand
GGCGGCGGCCGGTAGCTCCGGCCACACCACCTTGCTCAGCGCCGTCGCCTGATGCTCGAGCACCGGGCTCAGCGGATCACCGAGATACGCGTACCCCATCGCCATCAGCCCGGCCGCGTCCGCCTCGTCGTGGGTGGTGCCGTCGAACCAGGCGAACCAGTCGGTGACCATGCCCCACATCAAGGCCTTGTCGGCGGCGCCGGTGCCGGTCACGAACTGCTTGAGAGTGGACGGCGGGACAGCCGCGTACGAGATGCCGCGACGCCACAGTCGGTCGCGGACGATCCATGACAGGCCGGCGAGTTGCCGGTCGGTGTCGTGGGCGTCGTAGGCGAGGCCTTCGATGACGACGAGGTCGACGCCGGTGAGGTAGTCGTCGAGTTGGCTGGTGATGGCGGTGAGCCGCTGGTGGTTGTAGGCGGTGCGGAGCCGAGCGTCGTTGGTGGGGTTGCTGCGGTCGCGGTGGGTTCGGCTGCGGTTGGCGGGTTTGATGGTGGTGGTCCAGCCTCGGCCGGCAATGCCGGTGGAGGTGAGGCTGAGGTCGAGTCCGAGCACCTTGGTCACGGCTGGCCGCCTTTCTGGATCTCTGTGTGGATGTTGTCGACGTCGTGCTCGTCCCAGTCGTCGTCGTACAGGTGCTCACCGAGCCAGTCGCGAACGTCCTGCCGGGTGGGGTTGGGG
>NZ_LGKG01000037.1 GCF_001294335.1 Streptomyces chattanoogensis | reverse complement strand
GTCTGGGGGCTGTCGCTCGCCCTCGGGGCCGCCGTGTCGGCCGTGTCGGCGGCGGCCCCCTACCTGGGCGGAGCCGTGGTTCTGGCGGTAGCCCTGGCGCTTCTGTGCCGCAAGAGGCCGGGAAGCGACACACTTTCGGTCAAGGTCGTCCAGAGCGTCGTCGTACAGAGCAAGAGGAAGTAGGTCCCCGCCATGCCGCACATGTCCCGTACCAAGGCCGCGACGTTGGGCCTGCTCGCCCCCGCCGCCCTGGCCCTCGGCATGTCCGCTGACACCTCGTTCCGGTTCCTCGGGGACGCACTGAACATCACCAACGACGTGGAGCGCGCTCTCCTGTGCGGGGTGGCCGAGGCGGCCATCGTGGCGCTCACGGTGTACGCGTGGGCCACCCGGACCAAGGGACCCGCGTATCTGGCCTACGCCGCCGTACTCGTGCAGGCCATCCCCGCTTTTCAGGTGTCCGGCGGGGTCGGCGGACCGGTCCGAGTGGTCCTCGGGCCCGTGCTCCTGGCCGTGATGCTCCACCTGCTCCTGGGTCTCGAACTGCGCATGTCCGGGGAGAAGTCGGACGGCCTGATCGGGGCCGCCCTGCGGGAGCTGCGGGAGCGGCTGACCGCCTCCCTGGGAATCGGCCGGCGGGGAGCCGACTCCGCGGCCATCGCCCGGAGCCGTGCCGCGGAC
>NZ_LGKG01000036.1 GCF_001294335.1 Streptomyces chattanoogensis | reverse complement strand
TCGAAAGGGGCCGCCACGCCGACCTGGTGGCGGCCGGTGGCCGCTACGCGCAGCTCTGGGCACGTCACGAAGAGGCCGCGCGCTGGGGGCTCACCGGCATTGGCGCCGCGCAGGGCACGAAGGAAGAGGAAAGGGAGACGACCCGATGAGGCGAATACTGCGCCTGATGCTGACCGCCGCAGGTCCCTACGCCCCGCAGTTCCGTACCACCCTGCGGATCTCGGTCGCGGCGGCCCTCGTCCAGGCGGCCGCCTACGCCACCTTTGTGCCGCTGCTGGCCGAGCTGTCCCGCGAGCAGATACGGGCCGGTTGGGCGTGGTGGTGGGTCGGGGTGCTGGCCGCGCTGGTGGCCGTCGAGGGTGCGCTGCGGGTGCGCGAGTCGGCGTTCCTCTACGACCACTGGCATCTGGTCACCCAGGCGACCCGGCTCGGTCTCGGGAAGTCCCTGCGCTCCATGCCCCAGCAGGAGCTGGCCCGCCGGGCCGCCGGCGACCTGACCTCGGTCGTCGGCAACAACGCCACCACGGCGGCCTCCGCCCTCTCCTCCTTGTCGACGCTGTTCGTCCAACTGGTCGCGGTCCCGACGGTGTTGGGAGTCGTGATCGTGGCCCTGGACTGGCGGCTCGGGCTGGTTCTCGTCGCCGCCACCCTGGCGGCACTGCCGTTCGTACGCCAAGTGCAGAGGCGCTCCAACACCGGCTT
>NZ_LGKG01000035.1 GCF_001294335.1 Streptomyces chattanoogensis | reverse complement strand
GGGTGTAGGCGGGGGCCCGGCGGCGGGGCGCGGTGAACGTCCGTACGGGGTCTCGTACGAGGTCGTACGGGGTCGTACGAGGTCGTACGGCTGCGACGGCTATATGGGGCCGTATGGCTGCGACATGGGTTCGTATGGCTGCGACGACCCGTACGGGGCCATACGGCCGCGTACGACCGTACGGGGCCATACAGCCTGGGGACCGGCCTGCCCCGGGGTGGGTCCGCCTCCCCTACCGCCCGCCGTCAAGGCCAAGCACCGCCGGTACCCCGAAGGAGGCCGCACGCCCCGGTCGGTCATCAACCGGCCATCGACCGCCCCTCGCCCGGCCATCCGACGGCAGCATCGCGTCAAGTCCCGTCCACAAGCCGTCAATGATGCGTCAGTGGCCGCGGAAGTTCCCCGTTCACCGGGCATAGCGTCGGCAGAGCCGAGCCCCGGCGGCTGCGTCACCCACCGGTCCGGGGCCGCCCCTGCGCTGTTCGAGGAGCCACCCGTGTCCCACTCCCCTCTCTTGTACGCGGAAGACCCCGAGCCCTCCGATCGGGTCCCGGCCGGGCTTTTGTTCGTACCCGTCCGGTCGGGCCCCGCGGGCTGCACGGCCCGTCTGTTCCGCACGCCGCTCGGCGGCCGCACCGCCGTCGCCTTCACGTCCGCCCAGCGGCTGACCGCGGCCCTCGGCGGCGGCCAGCCCTGGGTACGCCTCTCCGAGCCCGCACTGCGCGCACTGGCCGAACCGGTCGGCGCGACCGGCCTGACCGTCGACCCCCGGTTCACCCCGGACATCCCCCCTGCGCAGCCCCGTAGGCTGCCCTGCCCCCCGTCCCGTACGCAGGCCCTTCGGGCCGTCTGACGGAGGGCGACCGATCATGAGCCACACCATCAGCCGCGGCGTTCTCCCGCTGACCGCCGTACCGGAACCCGCCACGCCCCGGAGCCCCGCACTGGCCATCTGGCCCGGCTCCACCGCCCCCCTGCCGGACGACGACCTCGCCGTCGGCGGCGTGCCCCTCACCGATCTCGCCGACCGCTTCGGCACGCCCGCCTACGTCCTGGACGAGGACGAGGTGCGCCGCCGCTGCCGCGCCTATCTGCAGGCCTTCCCCGACACCGATGTCCTCTACGCGGCCAAGGCCTTCCTGTGCCGCGCCATGGCGCACTGGGTCGAGGAGGAGGGCCTGGGCCTGGACGTCTGCTCGGCGGGCGAGCTGGAGCTGGCCGTCACCACCGGCTTCCCGCCTGAGCGGATCGTGCTGCACGGCAACGCCAAGAGCCCGGACGACCTGCGGACCGCGCTGCGGCTCGGCGTCGGGCGGATCGTCATCGACAGCACCTCGGAGATCGCCCGGCTGGCGGCCGCGGTCCCGGCGGGCAACCGGCAGAAGGTGCTGATCCGGGTCGTACCGGGGATCGCCGCGGGCGGTCACGCCAAGATCCGGACCGGGACCGACGGGCAGAAGTTCGGGCTGTCCCTGGCGGACGGTTCCGCGCTGCACGCCGTCACCCGCGTACTGGGCCAGCCGCGTCTCCAACTGGTCGGCCTGCACTGCCACTTGGGGTCGCAGATCACCACCGTCAAGCCGTATCTGTCGGCCGTGCGACGCCTGGTCGGCCTGCTCGCCCGCATCCATGAGCAGCACGGCATCACGCTGCCGGAACTGGACCTCGGCGGCGGCCACGGCGTCGCCTACCGCCCCGGGGAGCCCGCCCTCGACATCGTCGGCCTCGGCACCAAGATCCGCGCCGAACTGACCGGCGGCTGCGCGGCGGCCGGACTCCCGGTGCCGCGCCTCGCCATCGAACCGGGCCGCGCCATCGTGGGACCGGCCGGTGTCGTCCTCTACCGGGTGCTGGCCGTCAAACAGACCGGCGGGCACACCTTTGTGGCCGTGGACGGCGGGATGAGCGACAACCCGCGGCCCGCCCTCTACGGGGTGCGCTATGCGCCCCGCCTGGTCGGCCGCCGCTCGGCGGCCGCACCGGAAGCGGTCACGGTCGTCGGCCGCCACTGCGAGGCGGGCGACGTCCTCGCCTCCGATGTCCCCCTCCCCGGCGACATCCGCCCCGGCGACCTCCTGGCCGTCCCCGTAGCGGGCGCGTACCACCTCTCCATGGCCTCCGGCTACAACCTCGTCGGCCGGCCACCAGTCGTGGCGGTCACCGACGGCCACGCCCGCCTCCTGGTCCGCCGGGAGTCCCTGGCGGACATCCAGGGGCGGGATGTCGGGTTGTGAGGGGCGGGGCTCGGCGGCGGGGCTCGGGTCCCGGGTTGAGGCTCCGGGGTGGTTGGCTGGGGGCCGGCCGGTGGTTCGGTGCTGGTGGGCTTGGTGCTGGTTGGGCCGACCTCGGTTGGCCTAGCGCTGGTTGATCTGGCGCCGGTTGATCTGGCGCTGGTTGATCTGGCGCCGGTTGATCTGGCGCCGGTTGATCTGGCGCCGGTCGGCCTGAGCCGTGCATCTGACGGCCGCACCGGGCCCCTTGCCCCGCCGGACAACGTCGCGTCAATTACGTTGCGGGCCACGGAAATACGGCCGCCCATGGGAATACCACCCGCCCGCGCCACGTTGTGGCCTGCAAGGGGCGCACCCATCCCCTAGGGGATCCGTTCGAACAACCCCTAGGGGACGCCGCCCCGCCGACGTCTCCCAGGTGCCGCCCGGCTCACGCTTCAGGCGCAGCCACAGGTACATGTACGATGAACGCACAAGTTGTAGGATGACCGGGCAACTCACGGACGGCCACGGCACGGCAAGGGACGAGCGGACGGACATGGCACTGCAGGCGGCGGGACGGCAATCGCTGGTGGACACCGTCGTCGAGGACCTGCGGTCCCAGCTGACCGCCGGCGAGTGGCCGGTGGGGGACCGTATCCCCACGGAGCACGCCCTGGCCGAACAGCTCCAGGTGGGCCGTAACACCGTCCGCGAGGCGATCCGGGTACTCGTCCACGCCGGAATGCTGCGCTCCCGGCAGGGCGAGGGCACCTTCGTCGTCTCCACGGCGGACCCGGGCGAGATCATGCGCGGCATTCAGCGGGCGGGCATCCGCGACGTACTGGAGCTGCGGATCGCGCTGGAGGCCGAGGCCGCCCGGCTGGCCGCGCTGCGGCGCGAACCCGCCGACCTGGAGCGGATGCAGGCGGCCCTGGACGCCCAGGCCGAGCTGGCGGACGCCGAGGGGCAGCCCGCCGCCGACAGCCTCGAGCTCTACGCCGATCACGACATCGCCTTCCACAGGGCCGTGGTCGAGGCCGCGCACAACACCGCGCTGACCGCGACCTACGGATGGTTCAGCAGCTCGGTGCGGGAGGCGCTGGTCCGCGCGCTCGACGATCACGAGATGCCCAAGATCCTGCACGACGATCACCGCGCCGTGCTCGACGCCATCGCCATGGGCGACCCGGAGGGCGCGGAGCGCGCCACCCGCGTGTTGCTGGAGAGGCCGAAGCGCGCCGTGGAAGCGCTGCTTGCCGCCCGGTGACGGCCCGGCCGACCACCTTCCTCCCACCCCTCTCCCACCACTTCCCACCCCTCTCCCCCTTCCCATCCCCTTGTACGACCCCGAACCTTGGCGAGGTACGCACGCATGTCAGGGCCCCTGTCCGGAACCCCCTTGATCGACGCCGAGGAGGACCTGGTCGCGGCGCCACCGGTCACCGCGGCCCGGCTTCGGCTACGGACCCACCCCGCCCTCCTCCTGGCCGGAATCGTCCTCGCCGCGCTCAACATGCGGGCGGCGCTCGCCGGTGTCTCGCCGCTGCTCAGCGAGATCGGCGCGCACTTCCACCTCGCCGCGGCCGCCAGCAGCCTGGTGACGACCATCCCGCTGATCTTCATGGGCCTCGGCTCCCTCGCCGCCCCGAAACTGGCCCGCCGTTGGGGGACCGAGGCGGTGCTGTGCGGCGCGCTGGTCCTGCTGTGCGGCGGCATCGTGCTGCGGATCGCGCCGCCCGTGGTCGCGCTGTTCGCCGGCTGCGCGGTGGTCGGTGCCTCCATAGCCCTGCTGAACGTCCTGATGCCGGGCCTGATCAAGCGGGACTTCCCGGAGCGGGCGGCAAGCATGACGGCGCTGTACTCGACCGCCATGATCCTGGGCGCCACGGTCTCGGCCGCCTCCGCCGTCCCGCTGGAGAACGCCCTCGGCAGCTGGCGGGGATCCCTGGTCTCCTGGTCGCTGCTGGCCGCCGTCGCCGCGGTGGTCTGGATCCCGCAAGCGGTCATCGCCCGGAGAGGGACGGGCACGGGCGCGGCAACGCCCGCCCACACCGTCGAGAACGGGCCGAAGCTCAGCCGCTCCCCACTGGCCTGGCAGGTCACCCTCTTCATGGGTTCGCAGTCGCTGGTCGCGTATGTGGTCATCGCCTGGATGCCGACGATCTTCACCGACCACGGGATGGGCAAGAGCGAGGCGGGACTGGTCTTCGCCTTCAGCACGCTGGTGCAGATGGTGGGATCGTTCGTGGTGCCGATGCTCGCGGGCCGGATGCGCCGTCAGCGGCTGCTGGGCGTGGGCGTTTCCGCGCTGATGGCCTGCGGTGTCGCCGGACTGCTGGTGGCCCCGGTGGCCGGGGCCTGGCTGTGGGCGGCGATCCTCGGCACCGGCCAGGGGGGCGCCCTGGGGCTGGCCCTGACGATGATGGTCCTGCGCTCCGGTGACGCCCACACCGCCGCCCGGCTCTCCGGCATGGCCCAGACCGGCGGTTACCTCCTCGCCGCGGCCGGCCCCCTCGCTCTCGGCGGCGTCCACCAGGCCACGGGCGACTGGACCGTTCCCCTCCTCCTGCTCCTCGGCGTGTGCGCGGGCCTCGCCCTGCTGGGCATGGGCGCGGGGCGCGACCGGCGCATCGGGGACGGGGCATAGGCGACGGACGCAGGGGACGGGCTCCCTGGGGCGGTCCCGCACGAGTGGCGGTTGAGCTCGCGGGTGGTCAGGGCGTACGGCTGGCCGCCACGTCTCTCCCCCCCGAGCGGTCCGACGGTGGCCGGGCCCGCCCCGGCGCAGGCCGACACCTGAGACCCGACGCCGGTCGTCAACCCTCAGCTTCGCCGGAGGCCGGACCTCCGTCACGCTCCCGATCGCCGAGGCCGTGGCACTGCGCCCGGGCCGACGGGTCCGGCCGTACGCCGGTACGGACGGGCGGTGGGCGGACGGGCAGACGGGCACCGCCCCCGTACGGTCGGGATGTACGGCCACCGTCGGCCATCCCCGTACGACGCCTCGGTGCGGCGCGACACGCCCTCGGCCGCTCCCCCGGGACGAACGGCGAGAGCGCCGGACCATCACACCGGCACCGACTCGGCCTACTCGTCCAACGCGTCCGACGCACCCAGCGCGACGCGCCACCCCCGGGCCACCGAGCACCTGGCCACCAGGCCCCTGGCCCCCGCCCCGTCGGCCATCGCGGTCCGGGTGAACCCCAGGTATCCCACCCGCATCCGCCGCCTGACATCGGTGGTGATCCCGGGGAGGCCATCCCCGTAATCCGGTCGGCTGGCCTACGGTGCCCCCATGAGCGATGTTCAGCGCACCGTTCGCCGGTCCGGACCGCGGCTGTCCCGTGGCGGCCGGCTTCTTCTCGTTGCCCTTTTGTGTGTACTTGTCATTCTTGCCGTGCTGTTCGTGTCGCGGCTGCTGCGCGGACCGCAGCCCGAGGCGAAGCTGACCGTGCCGGAGGGACAGCGGGCCGAGCAGATCTATGCCGCCGCCGACACGGCGCTGCACCTGGCCAAGGGGAGTACCGCGAAGGCCGCCAGGACCGCGCACCTCAAGCTCCCGGACGAGGCGAAGGGCAACCCGGAGGGCTACCTCTTCCCGGCCACGTATCCGATCCGCGAGGAGACCACCCCGGCGTCCCTGCTCGCCTACATGGTCGACACGGCCAACCAGCGGCTCGCCGACGACCGCATCGCCTCCTACCGGACGGTGGTGATCGCCAGCATCGTGCAGGCCGAAGCGGACCGCCCGTCCGATATGGGCAAGGTCGCCCGGGTCATCGACAACCGGCTCGCCAGGAACATGCCGTTGCAGATGGATTCGACCCTGAACTACGCGCTCGGCCGCAGCACCCTCAACACCTCTCACGCCGACACCAGGCTCGACAGCCCGTACAACACCTACAAGCGCGCGGGCCTGCCGCCCACCCCGATCGACAGCCCCGGGGCGGACGCCCTGAAGGCTGCCGGCGCGCCGCCCAAGGGAGACTGGCTGTACTTCGTCACCGTCAAACCGGGCGACACCCGCTTCACCGCCGACTACCAGGAGCATCTGCAGAACGTCCGGGAGTTCAACAAGCGGCAGAAGGACGGCGACGGCACCGGCCAGGCGCAGGGCGGCTGAGCGAACAACCTCCCGGGGCGCCAAGGGCCGCAAGGGTCCCATGGGCCTCCGGGGGCGCCGTAACCGCGGAGGTGCGTCACTCCTCTCCGGTCAGGGTCAGGGACTTCAGGCGGCGCCCGGCATACCAGGTGGCACCGGCCGTCAATACCGTCAACAGGCATATGGCAAGCGGCAGTTGCACGTCGGAGGTGAGCGCACCCTCCGCGCCGACCTTCTGGCCCACCGCCAGCGCCCACTGCTGGACGCTGAGGGTCCGGGCCCCGGGGACGAGGGTGCCGAAGAGCGCCTCCCAGACCAGGGCGTAGACCAGGCCGAACACGACGGCGTGCCGGGTGATGGTGCCGAGGAGGAGGAAGAGCGCGCTGTAGGCGACCGAGGCGACGGCCGCAGCCACGGCGTAAGCGACAGCTATCTGCTGGCTGTTGCCGTTCAGCAGGAAGCCGGCGAGGAGGACGGGAACGGCGGAGAAGGCGACCGTGACGCCCGTCGCGACGAGGAGTTTGGTGAAGATGATCGTCGGCCGCGGCACCGGCTTGGACAGGAGATAGACCACCGAGCCGTCGTCGATCTCGGGACCGATCGCGCCCGTACCGGCGATGACGCCGATCAGCGGGACCATCGTGCCCAGCGCGAAACCGCCCAGGATTCCGCTCGCGGTGGAGTCATCGGCGCCGGCCAGCGCACGGACGGCGACGGCGATGACCACCAGGAGGGCCGGCAGCGCAAAGAGGATCAGCGCGCGGCGCCGGCCGAGCAGGGCGCGGTAGGTGAGCCGGGCGACGGTGGGGTGGAACAGCGAGGCCCGGGGCGCGCCGGCGGGCGCGGGCGGGGCCGTCGGATGGGTTGTGGACATGCGACGGGGCTCCTTTCAGGCCTCAGGCCGCTACGAGATAGGAGAAGACGGATTCCAGCGACTCGTCGGAGGGCGAGACCGTCAGCAGCCGGATGCCGTGGTCACGGGCGACCCGCGGCAGGAGTTCGGTGAACCGGCCGAAGTCGATGGCCTGGATACGCAGCGCGCCCTCGACGAGGTCCACTTCGATGCCGGCCGTGGACGGGTCGGCGATCAGCGCACCGGCCAGCGCGCGGTCGTTGTCGGACCGTACGAGGTAGCGGTGCGGGCGATCGGTCATCAGCCGGCGGATCTTGCGGAAGTCACCGGACGCGGCATGCCGGCCGGCCACCACCACCTCGATATGGGAGGCGAGCTGCTCGACCTCTTCGAGGATGTGTGAGGAGAACAGCACCGTGCGGCCGTCGTCCCCCATGCGCCTCAGCAGCTCCATCAGCTGCATCCGCTGCCGCGGGTCCATGCCGTTGAACGGCTCGTCCAGCAGCAGCACGGACGGGTCGTGGACCAGCGCGGACGCCATTTTCACCCGCTGCCGCATGCCCTTGCTGTACGTCGAGATCTTGCGGTCCTGGGCGTACTCCATCTGCACCGTGGCCAGCGCCCTGGCCGCCTCGGCCCGGCCGAGGCCGTGCAACTCGGCGTTGGCGAGGACGAATTCGCGGCCGGTGAGGAAGTCGTACATCGCCTCGCGCTCGGGGACGATGCCGATGTGGCGGTAGCTGCCGGCGTTGCGCCAGATCGTGGTGCCGTCGAGGGTGACGGTGCCGTTGGAGGGGGCGAGGAAGCCGCCCATCATGTTGATGAGGGTGGATTTTCCGGCGCCGTTGGGGCCGAGCAGGCCGGTGACGCCGGGGCCGATGGTCATGGTGATGTCGTTGACGGCAACGACGTTTCCGAACCAGCGGGAGACATGGTCGATGTGGAGCGTGGTCACAGGCCGGCCTTCCGGTAGCGGAGCGTCAGCAGGGCGTAGGAACCGGCGATGGCTGTCAGCGCGACGAGGAGATAGACGAACCCGGCGGCGGTCGACGGCGCCAGGTTGTCGGGGAAGGAGGTCGTCCCGCCGAGGAAGCTCGCCTGCACCCCGTCGAGGAGCGTGATGGGGGAGAAGAGGCCCAGCCAGCCGACGGCGGACTCGCTGCCCTGGACGGAGGCGATGCCCTGGACGGCGCTGACCGCACCGTAGGGGATGGTGAGGACGGCGATCACGGCGGCGACGCCGAAGCCGCGGCGCGGGGTGAGCGCCGAGATGACCAGGCCGATCCCGGCGAAGACGAGCGAGAGCAGCGCGACGGAGACCAGGCCCTGGCCCAGCCCCTTGGTCTGCTCGAGGAAATCCATCTTCGCCAGCAGCGCCCCGGTGTAGAGGACCAGCAGCGGCGCCGCGGTGAGGATGAACAGGGCGCTCGCCATGGCCGCGAACTTCGCCGCCACATAGTCGGCGCGCTCGATGGGGCGGGAGAAATAGAGCGGCACGGACTTGAAGCGCAGATCGCGGGAGACGGACTGCGGGGCCTGGGCGGCGAGGTAGAGGCCGATGACGGCCTGGAGGTAGATGGCGTAGCGGGTGTAACCGACCTGAAGGCTGCCGGCCTTGGTGACCACCGCCACCGCGACCATGATCGCGGCGGGCAGGCACATCACCGCCAAGAGCAGCATCGGCAGCACCTTGCTCTTGGCCGAGCGGCCGAGTCCGTAGGCGCCGCGCAGGCTCTGCGAGAAGAGCGACCGGCGGGCGTAGGCGCGGCCCAGACGGGGGCCGTCGTAATGGCGGTAGCCGATGTTGTGGATGGAGGCCCCGCCGGGGGCGGCGGAGACGGGGGTCGTGGAGACAGGGGTCGTGGAGTCAGCCGGCATCGGGAGCGCCTCCGTCCTGGGTGGTGTGCGGCGCGCTCGGGGCGCCTGCGGTGGCGGGGGTGGCGGGCGGCGCGGCGGCGGCCGCAGCCGCGTCCGCGTCGCGGAAGACCTCGGCTATGTGGTGCCGGCGCTGTTCCATCCGGATCAGGCCGAGGCCGAGCCCGGCGACGGTGTCGCGCACCAGGTCATGGGTCTGCTCGCCCGATGCCTCGACGTACAGCACATGGCCCGAGGAGCTCAGGCCGTCGGCGCCGGCGGCGTCGCTCACCACGGCGCCGGCCGCGACCAGCGCCGCGCGCAGTGCCGCGGTGCCGTCCGGACAGCGGTCGGTGTCCGTGACCTCGACCGCCAGCGAGGTGGTGGCCTGTGTGAACTCTTCGGTGGACGAGGAGCGCAGCAGCTTGCCGCCGTCGATGACGACGACGTGGTCGCAGGTGCGCTCCAGCTCGCCGAGGAGGTGCGAGGTCACCAGGACGGAGATCCCGAAGTCGGTGTGCACACGGCGGATCAGGCCGAGCATCTCGTCCCGGCCGACAGGGTCCAGGCCGTTGGTGGGCTCGTCCAGGAACACCAGCTGCGGGTCGTGGACGAGGGCCTGGGCCAGCTTCACCCGCTGCTTCATGCCCGTCGAATAGCCCCCCATGGGGCGGTATCGCTCCTCGTAGAGGCCGACGTGGCGCAGGGTGTCCGCGGTGCGCTCGCGGGCGGCGGTCGGCGGCAGGCCGGACATCCGGGCCATGTGCACCACGAACTCGGTGGCCGAGACATCCGGCGGCAGGCAGTCGTGTTCGGGCATATAGCCGACCCGCTCGCGGATGGCCGCGCCGTCCCGCGTCACGTCCAGGCCGAGGACCTGCGCGGTCCCTTCGGTGGCCGGGGCCAGGCCGAGAAGGATCTTGATCAGGGTGGACTTTCCGGCGCCGTTGGCACCCACCAGGCCGGTCACGCCGGGGGCGATGTCAACGGAGAGCCGGTCCAAGGCGGTCACCCGCGGGAACCGCTTGCTCAGGCTTTCGGTCACAATCACAGTCACGTATTCGACGGTAGAAGCGCCCGCGGCCTCAGTCGTCAACCCAGGCGACGGTCTCTGCCCACCCCGCGCATACCTCTCCGGTACGAGGGACCCGTAGGGGATGTCATACCTGGGGTTGCCCTGACGTCAGGGTCGGGCCTCAGGGTCCGAGCTCAGCACCTGGCCTCAGTGCCGGTGCCCTGCGCGTTGCCACGCCCCGGGCGCACCCCTCGTGCACGGCCCTTGTGCACACCCCTTGACGCAGCCGCCGGTCATTGTCACATTCATCAGTGTCAAGTTACGGGCGCGTACCGCGATGAACCGCTTACGGACGGACGGTCGGCGATGGCCTCAGGCACCTCAGTCAGCTCAGCGACCTCGGCAGACACCGCAGGACTCACCGCCGAACTGCGGGGGTTCAGAGAGGTCCAGCGCCTCGCGTACGACTGCGCAGAGGCGGTGGCCGCCCAGCTCAAGCCCGGGATCACCGAGCGCGCGGCGGCGCGGATGCAGCGCGAGTGGCTGCGCGAGCGCGGCGTACGGGACTGGTTCCACCTGCCGTTCGCGTGGTTCGGCGACCGCACGGCCTTCGTCAATTTCCGCATCCCGCTGCAGTTCTTCCCCACCAACCGCGCGCTGGAACCGGGCATGCCCTTCATCCTCGACATGGCGCCGGTCTACAAGGGATACACCGCCGACATCGGCTACTCCGGCTGCCTCGGCCTCAACCCCGTACACGACCGGCTGCTCGCCGACCTCGAAGCGCACCGGGAGCTGATCCTGCGCGAGGTCCGGGAGCGGCGCCCGCTGCGCGAGATCTACGAGGACGTGGAACGGCTGATGGTGCGGCAGGGCCACGCCAACCGCCACCGCGCCTACCCCTTCGGCGTCATCGCCCACAAGATCGACCGGGTCAGGGAGCGCCGCTGGTCCCCCACCCTCTTCGGATTCGGCACCCAGTCCCTCAAGGGTCTCGCCTCCGATGCGCTGCACGGCCACCGGGACGGCTGGTCCCCGCTGTGGAGCCCGTACACCTTCTCCGACCACCCGCCGCAGCCGGGGCTCTGGGCGGTCGAACCCCACCTCGGATTCCGCGGTACGGGCGCCAAGTTCGAGGAAATCCTGGTCGTCACGGACTCCAAGGACCCGCAGGAAAGCGCCTTTTGGCTGGATGACGATCTGCCGCATGTGCGGCGCTGGCAGGAGGAGAAGGCCGCGTGAACACAGGACGTGAAGAAGGCCAGGGACAGGACCGGAGCCGGCGGCAGGGGCTCCAGGGGGCACGGGAGCGCCGGGTGCGCACCGGCGGCGTCGAGCTGTGTGTCGCCGAGCTGGGGGACGCCGCGCAGCCCACGGTGATGCTGGTGCACGGCTACCCGGACAGCAAAGAGGTGTGGTCCGAGGTCGCGCAGCGCCTGGCCGAGCGGTTTCATGTGGTGCTCTACGACGTCCGTGGCTGCGGCCGGTCCACGGCCCCGAAGCCGCTGCGCGGCGGCTTCACCCTGGAGAAGCTGACCGACGACTTCCTTGCCGTCGCGGACGCCGTCAGCCCCGGCCGGCCCGTCCACCTGGTCGGCCATGACTGGGGCTCCGTACAGGCCTGGGAATTCGCCACGGTCCGGCGTACGGAGGGCCTGATCGCGTCCTTCACCTCCATGTCGGGCCCGTCCCTCGACCACTTCGGCCAGTGGATCAAGAAGCGGATGGCGCGGCCCACCCCCCGGCGCGCCGCCCAGCTCCTCAACCAGGGCGCCAAGTCCTGGTACGTCTACCTGCTGCACACCCCCAAACTGCCGGAACTGGCGTGGCAGGGCCCGCTCGGCAAGCGCTGGCCAAAGATCCTTCAGCGGGTGGAAAAGGTGCCCGCCGGCGGCTATCCGACCCCTTCGCTGCCCACCGACGCTGCCCATGGCGCCTGGCTCTACCGCGACAACGTCCTCCCCCGGCTGCGCCGCCCGCGCACCGACGCCTATGCACACTGCCCGGTCCAGCTGATCACCCCGACCGGCGATGCCTTCCTGTCCCAGCGGCTGTACGACGACCTGGAGCAGTGGGCGCCCCAGCTGGTACGCCGCACGCTCCCGGCCAAGCACTGGGTGCCGCGCACCCGGCCCGACCAGCTGACCTCCTGGATCACCGAGTTCGTCACCGCCCAGGAAGAGGGCGACCCGGCGAAGAAGGTGGTGGCCGCCGGCCCGTATGCCGACCGCTTCGGCGGGCAGCTGGTGCTGGTGACCGGTGCGGCCAGCGGGATAGGGCGGGCCACGGCGTTCGCCTTCGCCGAGGCCGGCGCGCGGATCATCGCCGTCGACCGGGATGCCGAGGGCGCGGCACGGACCGCCGACATGGCCCGGCTGATCGGCGCCCCGCAGGCCTGGGGGGAGGTCGTCGACGTAGCGGACGAGGCGGCCATGGAGAAGCTCGCCGACAAGGTGGACGCCGAATACGGCACCGTCGATGTCCTGGTGAACAACGCCGGCATCGGCCTCTCCGGCTCCTTCCTCCAGACCACCACCGAGGACTGGAAGAAGGTCCTGGACGTCAATCTGTGGGGCGTCATCCACGGCTGCCGGATCTTCGGCAAGCGGATGGCGGACCGCGGACAAGGGGGCCATATCGTCAACACCGCCTCGGCCGCCGCCTTCCAGCCCTCCAAAGTCCTGCCCGCGTACAGCACGTCCAAGGCGGCCGTCCTGATGCTCAGCGAGTGCCTGCGCGCCGAGCTGGCGGGCCAGGGCATCGGGGTTTCCGCCATCTGTCCGGGGCTGGTCAACACCAACATCACCACCACCTCGCGCTTCACCGGAGTCTCGGCCGAAGAAGAGAAACGCCGCCAGGCCAAGGCCGCGCGGATGTACGGCATGCGCAATTACCCGCCGGAGAAGGTCGCCGACGCCGTTCTGCGCGCGGTGGTACGTAACCAGGCGGTCGTCCCCGTCACCCCCGAGGCGCGCGGCGCCCATCTGATGTCCCGCTTCACCCCGCGCGCCCTGCGCGCCATCGCCCGTATCGAACCGCCGCTGTAGCCGTCCCTCTGGCCCCGGGAGAGATCTGCGCACGTCAGGAGCCGCGCATGAGCACATCACCCACCCCACGTCCACCGCACTCACCCCGCCCGCAGGAGCACCATCCCATCGCTCCGCGCCGGGTCTCGTTCGACTGGCGTGACACACCGCTGCACTGGATACCGGACGAGCCCACCGCCACGCATGTCATCAATGTGCTGCATCTGCTGCTGCCGGCCGGTGAACGGTGGTTCGTCAAGGTCTTCAAGGAGGCCCTGCCGCAGGTCCGGGACGGGGAACTCCTCAAGGACGTCAAGGGCTTCATGGGCCAGGAGGCCACCCACAGCGTCCAGCACGCCTACGTCCTCGACCACTTGGCCCGCCAAGGCCTGGACACCGCCCCCTACACCCGGCATGTCGACTTTCTCTTCGAGTACCTCCTGGGCGACAAGCCCCCCTTCGGCGTACCGCTCCCCGAACAGGAGTGGCTGCGCTTCCGTCTCTCCGTGATCGCTGCCATCGAGCAGTTCACCGCGGTGCTCGGCAACTGGGTGCTCGCCGCCGACGGCCTCGACCGCGCCACCCCCGACCCGGTGATGCTCGATCTGCTGCGGTGGCACGGCGCCGAGGAGGTCGAGCACCGCGCCGTCGCCTTCGACATGTACGAGCACACCGGCGGCGAGGAACCCGCCCGCTACCTCCGCCGCATCCTCGGCATGTCCGTAACGGCCCCCGTCCTCCTCTATCTCTGGGGCTGGGGCGCGGCCTACCTCCTCCGTCATGACCCGCAGCTCGCCACCCGCTCCCGATACTCGCTGCGCGAGCACAACCACGCCGTACGCAAGGGGCTCCTGCCCACCTGGCGTGAGCTGGGCGCCGCGATACCGCGCTATCTGCGGCGGTCGTACCATCCCTCGCAGGAAGGGTCGCTACGCTCGGCCGTCGCCTATCTGGCGACCTCCCCGGCCGCACGGGCCGCGGCGGGTGCGGTGGGCCGCGCGGCCCTCTCGTAGTAAGAGGACGTCCGGTGGACGGGCCGCTGTCCGGTGAGTAGAGGGCTGTACGGCGAACCGGGCGGCATCCGGTGAACCGGCCCCTGCCCATGAGCCGGGCGGCTGTCCGGCGAACCGGCGGCAATGTCGTGAGGAGCACCGCAATGAGTCAGCAGCCGCCGACGGCCGACGGCCAACCGGCCGAATACCGTATCGAGGAGCTGGCCCACCTCAGCGGCGCCACGGTCCGGACGATCCGCGCCTACCAGGACCGCGGCCTGCTCCCCCGCCCCGAGCGCCGCGGCCGGGCCAATGTCTACGGCGATGCCCACCTGGCCCGGCTGCGCCAGATCGCCGACCTCCTCGACCGGGGCTACACCCTGGCCAGCATCAAGGAACTCCTCGAGGCCTGGGACGCGGGCCTCGATCTCGGCGGGGTCCTCGGGCTGGTCGCCGAGATCGACGGGCCGTGGACCGACGAGAAGTCATCCCGCATCAGCCGCGCCGACCTGGACACCGCCTTCGGCGGCACCTCCGACGAGGCGGCGGTGACCGAGGCCGTCGCGCTCGGCGTCCTGGAACGCATCCCGGGCCATGACCACGAGTTCCTCGTCCCCAGTCCCCAGGAACTCGCCGTCGCCGCCGAACTCCACTCCGCGGGCGTCCCGCTCCTGGCCATCTCCGGCCATCTGCGGGAGGTACGCGGCCAGGTCGAGCACATCGCCGCCCGCTTCGTCGACTTCACCACCGAGCACATCTTCCGGCCCTTCCTGGACCACCCGCCCACCGATTCCGAAGCCGCCGAGGCCGCCGCCCTCGTACGGCGCCTGCGGCCCCTGGCCCAGCAGACCATCGACGCCGAACTCGCCCGCGCCATGCGCACCTTGGCCACGCGCTCCCTCCGCCGCCATCTCGCCGAGTCGCTGCCGGGGGAGTCCCGGGAAGCGCACGCCGAGGCGTCGGCCCCTGGCCCGGCTCCGTCGGCCGCTGGGCCGGCGCCGGGGGCTGGGGACGTGCTCGAGCGTGTGGCCGGGGCCGGCGGCGCCTTCGTACCGGAACCCGGCCATGGCTGCGCTTCGGGACCTGCCCATGCATCGGGGGCAGGTCGCGCCTCCGTACCCGGCCGCATATCCGGGCTCGGCCGCGCGAACCCCACGCCCGGCGCCGCCCCCGTACCGGAATCCGGTGCCGCCCCCGGGCCGGTCGCGGACCCCCGTCCCGCGACCGGCCCGGAGCCGGTGGCCCTCCCCGCCGACATCGTCCAGGCCGTACGGGACCTGGTCGGCCCCGAGAACACGGCCGCCTTCATCGCCGCCGCAGCCCACCGCGAGGTCCATGCGCGCACCATGGATGCGCTGGCGGCCTCGGGCGTACGCGATGCGGCGGCCGGCGACGGTGGACCTCGCCACTGACGGACGAGCCGCAGCTCCCCCTATCCAGCCGGATCCGGAAGCCAGTTGCCGTGGAAGCCATAGGGCACACGCTGCGGAAGATGCACCGTCGCCACGGGGGCGGCGGATATGTCCTCCGCGTCCAGGATGACGAGATCGCTGCTGTCGGTGGATGCGTCATAGACGTAGCTGAGCAGCCAGCCCGGTCCGCCCGGACGGCCGTCCGCCGGGGCGAAGGCCGCCTCGCTCGGGGTGCGGCCGGGGCCGAAGTCGTGCCGGGCCACCGTGCCGGAGTGCAGGTCATAGCGGAGCAGTGCGCCGGGTACCGGGCCGGAGCCGGGGAACTCACCGGATATGCCGTGGCCGAAACGGGCGGGCAGCCCGGCGAGGCGGTCGTCTATCCGGGGGAACTCGCACAACTGGTCATCGAGCTGTTCCTCCGCCACCGTGCCGCTCACGAGGTCGATGGTCCAGCGCCACAGGTGGGCCGGGCTGTTGTCGCCGTACTCGGCGTAGCGGGCCACGTGGAGGACGATGCGCTGATCACCGTCGTCATAGGCGTTGAGGCTGTGGAAGACATAGCAGGGGTCGATGGACAGCCAGCGGACCTCGCCGTACGGGTCGTCGCGCCGCAGCACTCCCAGCCGGGCGCCGTACTCCGGCTCCCAGCCGTACGGCATGCCGCGGCGGTTGAGATCAAGGACGACCGGGAGGTCCATGAAGATGACATGGGCGGCGGTGAGATGGAAGTCGTGCATCATCGTCGGCGCCGCGACGTCTATGGGGCGGCTGACTTCCAACTCCCCTGCCGCATCGGCACGGTGATAGGTGAGATAGGGCGGCTGGGGACCGCCGTATCCGAAGAAGTGGAGCTCGCCCGTCGTGGGGCAGGTCTTGGGGTGGGCCGTCATGGCGGTGGTGAGCCGGCCCCCGAAATCATGGGCGCCGATGGTCTCCAGCTCATGGCCGGGACGGCAGTCGATCTCGTACGGAAACGACGACTCGACCAGCGCCAGGGTGCGGCCGGCGTGCCGGACGATGTGGGTGTTGGCGACCCCTGCCCGGAGATTGCGGCGTCCCTGCTCGTCCACGACGGGTACGCCGTCGGTGAAGGTGGCGGTCCGGACCCAGCGGTTGCGGTACGAGACGGCGCGGCCGTCCTCCAGACGCAGGCCGTGCACCATGCCGTCGCCGAAGAACCAGTGCGGGGTGACGACGTCGCGCGGGTTGGGGCCGTTGCGCAGGAACCAGCCGGTCAGTTCCGGCGGGATGGTGCCGGTGACCGGGAGGTCGTAGGCGGTCAGCTCGTCCCGCACCGGCGCGAAGTTGCCGGCCAGGTGCGGTGCGGGAGCGGACGATTCGGATGCGGTGCTCGGGTTTGCGGTGGTCATGGCGTCATGCCTCCTGCAGACCGGGCCGCGCACCGGCCTGGTCCTGCAGGAACCGGGCGCGGGCCCGCTCCGGGTACCAGGCGGTGAAGCGGGCGGGAAGGACGAATCCGGCGACCTGGATGAGGATGGAGACGAGCAGACTCAGGTCGTAGTGGGTGACGACCGCCTGCGCGGCCGCACCGACAGTGAAGGACAGCGCCCAGGCGGCGGTGAGCACGACATTGATGCGCCGGAACAGCGGGGTGCGCCAGACCTCCGGCGGGGCCACCCGGCGTGCGATCGCCATCGTGAAGGGGCGGCGGACGGCGATGGACAGCCAGGCTATGAGCGCCAGCCAGCCCATCGCGAGGGTGCCGCCGTAGAACCGGAGGCCGCTGTGGGGCTGGGCGAAGGCCAGAATCGCCAGGGCCGCGAAGAACACGATCGTGCCGTACTCCAGCAGCCGGGACTCCAGGGAAAGGCCGGCCGCTCGGTCGGCGAACAGCAGCACCGCGGAGACCACGAGCGCCGCCAGCGCCCCCCACTGCCAGCCGAGCGTCGCCACGCCCGCGAACACCAGCCACGGAATGAAGCTCCGCAGGTAGCCCATGATCCCCCTCTTTCCCGGCCGTTTCCGGCCCGCCGGCCCGCTGTGTCCGGCCTGTACGTGGAGTCCGCCGCGCGAACTTCGAGATACGTTCCAACTTCGACATGTCAAAAATAGAAGGTGAGTCTTTGACGTGTCAACAGTGGAAGGTAATCTGTTGGCCATGAGCCTGAGACATGCCGTACTGGGCCTGCTGGCGGAGGCCCCCGCCAGCGGCTACGACCTGATGAAGACGTTCAACGCCTCACTCGCGAACGTCTGGCCCGCTACGCAGAGTCAGGTCTACGGAGAACTGGCCAAGCTCACCACTGCGGGCATGGTCGAGGTCGTCGCGGAGGGCCCCCGCGGCCGTAAGGAATACGCCCTCACCGACGACGGCATGATCGAGCTGCGGCACTGGCTCATCGACATCGAGCCCAGCGGGCCCCCACGCCTGGACGGCCTGTTGCGGGTCTTCTTCCTCGGCGTGCTCACCCCGCTCGAGGCCCGTACGTACCTCTTGTCGCGGGCCGAGTCCGCATCCCGCGCACACGCGGCTCTGGAGCAGCTCGGCCAAGCCACCCCCTGGGATGACGACATGATCTCGGTCTACGGGAAACTGGCGCTCGAATACGGCCTGCGCCAGACGGCGATGCAGGAGGACTGGGCCCGCTGGGCCGCCGAGGAAGTCGGCCGCGCGAAGGCCACGGCAGCGGGGGAGCGGGTGAGGGAGAGGGCCGCGAGCACCGGGAAGGAGAGCGAGGGGGACGCCTGAGCCGGAATTCAGGTGCCTGGGGACGCACTGCGCGGCACCCTGGAGCCATGAGCAGTCAGCGCTCCGTGCGCATTTCCAAATACCTGGCGAAGCATCTGCGGCATGAGCCGGAACGGATCGGCATCACCCTCGACGCCCAGGGCTGGGTAGCGGTACCGGAGCTGATCGAGGCAGCCGCACGGCACGGATTCCGGTTCTCCCGGGCCGAGTTGGAGACCGTGGTCGCCGAGAACGACAAGCGGCGTTACGCCATCGAGGGCGACCGTATCCGCGCCAACCAGGGCCATTCGATCCGCGTCGACCTCGATCTGCCCCCGGCCGAACCGCCCGCGTGCCTCTTCCACGGCACGGTGGCCCGCAGCGTCGCCGCCATCAGGTCACAGGGGCTCCGCCCGATGTCCCGGCACGCCGTCCATCTCTCGTCCGACCGTGAGACCGCGACGCGGGTCGGCGCCCGGCGCGGCAAGGCCGTCGTGCTGACGGTTGACGCGGCAGCGATGCAGCGGGCCGGCCACGTCTTCCACGTCAGCGCCAACGGTGTCTGGCTCACCGCCTGCGTACCGCCCGAATACCTCCGCTTCCCGAGCTGAGGAAACCCTGAAACCCCAGCTCACAGCCCAGGGGCTCCCCACACCGGGAACCACCGCGCCAGATCCTTCTCGATCGTCAGATCGTCCTTGAGCATCGCCCGGGCCTGAAGCTCCAGGGGGTTGTCCCGCTTCTCACCACCGCCCGGCTGCGGGGCGAACGGATAGAACGTGCCGCGTTTGTAGAGGTAGACCAGGGCCAGCGGCCGGTCCCGACCGTCACGGAAACCGATCAGTGAGCACAGCAGCTGCGGGCCGAAACCCGCCTCCTCCAGGGACGTGTTGACCGCGTGCAGGTCGTTGACCAGGCCCGCCACATCCTCCGGTGGGTGCCGCGCCAGCAGCCAGGTATAGCCGTACGCGTCCTGGGTGAACTCCACCGAGCCGTCCAGCAGCCCCCGGGCCTCCTCCTGGATCCGCGAGAACGCTCCGCCCTCGACGCTCGCAAAGCACACCGAGCCCAGGCCGGTGGGCAGAAAACCGGCCGCTGCCTGCAGCGTGACGGCGGCGGACGGCAACGCGAAAAGCTGGTCGAGATCGGGGCGTACCGGCTTGCTGCGGCCCAGAATGGCGTCCAGAAATCCCATGCGTGGCTACTCTCCTTCACTCGCTGACCCATTCCGCTGCGGAGCGCCTCATGGCCGCCCCAGCTGCGCCGCGATCCGGCCGAGCTGGTCCAGCCGCTGTTCCAGCGTCGGGTGCGAGGACAGCAGCCTGCTGGAGCTCTCCTTGTTGAACGCCGGGGCGAAGTAGAACGCGTTGAACGGCTCGGCCTTGCGCAGATCCTCGGTCGGAATCTTCGCCATCTGGCCGGTGACCTTGGTCAGCGCGGATGCCAGCGCCGACGGGCGGCCGGTGAGCATCGCGGCGGCGCGGTCCGCGGACAGCTCACGGTAGCGGGACAGCAGCCGGGTCAGCAGGAAGCTGATGGCATAGACCACAGCGCTGACGGCGGTGACGATCAGTACGGCGATGGCGGCGTTCTGGTCGCGGTTGTTGCGCCCGACGCCGCTCCACAGCGCGGCGCGGGTGATGATCCCGGCCAGGACGCCGAGGAACGAGGCAATGGTCATCACGGCGACATCGCGGTGCGCGACATGGGAGAGCTCGTGGGCGAGCACGCCCTCCAGTTCCTCCGGTTCCAGCCGCCGCAGCAGCCCCGTCGTGGCGCACACCATCGAGTTCTTCTGATTACGGCCGGTCGCGAACGCATTCGGCACGTCCGAATTCGCGATGGCGACCCGCGGTTTGGGCATATCGGCCAGCGCGCACAGCCGGTCCACGGCACCGTGCAGCTCCGGTGCCTGCTCCGGTGTGACCTCGTGCGCACCCATGCTGAACGCCGCGATCCGGTCACTGAACCAGAACTGCGCGACGAACAGGCCACCCGCGATGATCAACACCACTACCCAGGAGCCCTTGAGCAGCACCACCAGCACTCCGACGACCACGACGTACAGCAGTCCGATGAAGAACATCGTCGTGACCATGCGGGACGTCAGCCCGCGGTCGGGGGCGAATCGGGTCTGTGCCATGGCTCCTCCACAACGCACCGCGCTTTGCGCAGTCCGCCGGACGTTTCACGCGCTGCCTGAGTCGCACGCCGCGCCCTGCACACTGCGCCGCTGTCCCGATTCTCCCTCTTCATCGCTATATGCGGGGTAAAGGGCCTCCAGTGCTGTGTTTCACGTGAAACACAGCACCGCAAGCCACCGCGCGGAAACCGCCCGGGAAATCTGCGACCGGGGAGCCAGGGCGAGGCCCGGAGGCTCCGTAACCGAAGTCACTCCGGGCTTTACGGACCTCCCCGTACGCTCTACGGCATGAGCGCTTCCCCCCGTCTGAGCACCCTGATCCTCCCCGTCCGCCGCTGGCACGAAGGCGGACGCGAGCAGTGGCAGCGCGCCGAAGAGCTCGGCTTCCACGCCGCCTACACCTACGACCATCTGGCCTGGCGGTCCTTCCGCGACCAGGCATGGTTCGGCGCCCTTCCCACGCTGACCGCCGCCGCGACGGCCACCTCGCGGCTGCGCCTGGGGACGATGGTGACCTCGCCGAATTTCCGGCACCCGGTCACCCTCGCCAAGGAACTGATCACCCTCGACGACATCTCCGGCGGCCGGATCACCCTCGGCATCGGTGCCGGCAGCAATGGTTTCGATGCGACCACGCTCGCCCAGGAGCCCTGGTCCCCGCGCGAGCGGACGGCACGCTTCGGCGAGTTCGTGCCGCTGCTCGACCGGCTGCTCACCGAGGACGCGGTTTCCCACCAGGGCACTTACTACTCGGCCGAGGAAGCGCGCAACATACCCGGCTGCGTGCAGCGGCCCCGTATTCCCTTCGCCATCGCCGCCACCGGGCCGCGCGGACTCAGGCTCGCCGCCCGTCATGGCCAGGCCTGGGTGACGACCGGCGACCCCAAGGTCTCTGCGACGGGCACGCCCGAGGACTCGCTGGCCGCCGTCCAGAGCCAGCTGGAGAAGCTGGAGAAGGAGTGCGTGGAGGTCGGCCGGGACATCGCCGAGCTGGACAAGGTCTTCCTCACCGGTTTCACACCGGACGGCGGCCGTCCTCTGGAGTCCCTCGACGCGTTCGTGGACTTCGCGGGGCGGCATATCGCGCTCGGTTTCCACGAGATCGTCATCCATGCGCCGATACCGGACTCCGTCTTCGCAGCGGACCAGAAGGTGTTCGAGCGGATCGCCACCGAGGCGCCCGCGCAGCTCGGGTGAGGGGAAGGGGGCGCTTGCCCCCGGCGCCCTGGGGGCTCAGGCGCTCGCCCCAGCGCACACCTGTGCGTGGCGGTAGGCGAAGATGGCCCCGTGACTGACGCCTCCGCCACGCCGCCCTCGGTGCCCGAGCCGGTCGTTCCGTACCGGCCGACCCGGCTGATCGCCACCGACCTCGACGGCACGCTGCTGCGCGACGACAAGACGGTCTCCGACCGCACCATCGCCGCGCTCGCCGCCGCCGAGGAGGCCGGCATCGAGGTCTTCTTCGTCACCGGCCGCCCGGCCCGCTGGATGGACGTGGTCAGCGACCATGTACACGGCCACGGCCTGGCGATCTGCGCGAACGGCGCGGCCGTCGTGGATCTGCACCGCGGCCGCCGCATCGTCGAGGTCAGCCCCCTGGAACACACCGTCGCGCTGAACGTGGTGACCGCACTGCGCAGCGCCGCTCCCGGTACCTCCTTCGCGGTCGAGCGCACCGGCAGCTTCCATTACGAGCCGGGCTACCCGCCCCTCCACCTCGACCCCACCGCCGTGGTCGCCCCGGCGGAAAAGCTCCTCGCCGAGGACTTCGCCGCCTCTTCGGCCCCGGACGGCGCCGCCCAGCCCGTACTCAAGCTTCTCGCCCACCACCCCGACCTCGACCCGGATGCCTTCCTGGCGCTGGCCCGTAAGGCCGCGGGGCACCTCGCGTCCTTCACGCGCTCCAGCCCCACCGCCCTCCTGGAGATCAGCGGCCCCGGCGTCAGCAAGGCCGGCACCCTCGCCCGCTGCTGCGCGGAGCGCAAGATCTCGCCCGCGGAAGTCGTGGCGTTCGGCGATATGCCCAACGACATAGAGATGCTGACCTGGGCCGGGACGTCCTACGCCATGGCCAACGCCCACCCCGACGTGCTCGCCGCCACCACCCGCCGCACGGCATCCAACAACGACGACGGCGTCGCAGTCGTCATCGAGCGGATCCTGCACTCCCGCTAGCGCCGCAGCACCGCGTCCGCACGGCCGTCGGCCCTCACAGCGTGACGCCGTGCTGCCGCAGCCAGGACACCGGGTCGACGCTCGACCCCAGGTAGGGGGTCCGCCGCACCTCGAAGTGCAGATGCGGGCCGGTGGAGTTGCCGGTATCGCCCGACAGCGCGATCCGCTCCCCCGGGGCGACCCGCTGTCCCGGTCTCGCCAGCGCCGCGGACAGATGCGCGTACTGGGTGTACAGGCCGTCGCGATGCCGTACGACCATGCTGATCCCGAAGCCGTCACCGCAGGTCAGACCCTCGATACGGCCCCCGCCGGCAGACCGTACGGGCGTTCCGACGGGCACCGCGAAGTCCTGGCCCGTATGCCCGGAGGCCCAGTGGGAGCCCGAGCCGCCGAAGGGGGCGGACAGCTCATAGTGCTCCACCGGGCGCATCCAGGAGGCGTTCGGAGCGACCACCGGCGCGGCGGCCCTGGCGGCGGTGGACACCTCGCTCGGCAGCGTGCCGCAGTTGCCGCTCCGGGAGGCCTGCGAGGCCAGCTGCCGCAGCGTGTCACGGGCCGAATCCAGACCTCGGCCGGCCCGTTCCCGCTCGTGGTCGAGCCGGTCCCGGTCCGCCGCGAGCGCCGCAGCGCGGGCGCTCGCCGTTGCGCTGTTGCGCGCCAGCATCCGGCCGGTGCGCTGTACGGTGCCCATCCGCGCCACCAGCGCCCGCTCCCGCCGCAGCACCTCCTCGTACACGCTGGACAGCGGCTTCCGGCCCTCGGTGGCCGCCGTGCGCAGGGTGTATGCGACGAGGCTGCCGGTGCGGTACTGCGCGGCGGCGATCGCGCCTGCCCGGCGGCGCAGCGTCTCGGCCAGCCGCCGGACCCGGTCCAGCGCCCTGCGCAGCCGGTCGCGCTCGGCCCGCTGTGCCAGCTCCGCACGGCGCCTGGACTCGTACGAACGGCTCGCCCTGCGCGACGCCTCGCCCAGCCGGATCACCTCCAGGCTCACATCGGCCAGCCGCCGCCGGGGCGAATGCCGGGCCGTCGTGCCCGGACCGGCTACGGGGCGGTCACTGATGGGGTGCCGCCCCGTGGCGGCCGCGCTCGCCACCGGGGCGTACCGCGAGGTGATCCCCACGGCCGCCGACACCACCAGGACGAACACGCACACCACGCTCGCCCCTGCCCGCTTTACCCCCCGTTTCTTCCAGCATGCCCATGAACGCATAGCCTGAGATTGACCCGAAATGTCCCATAATCGCCGTACCTCAGGCCTCCAGGGCCCGCCCAACGCCCCGAACGGCGCAGCACCCGCCCCTCACAGCGGCGCCTCCCATGTCACTTTCGTCCCGGTGCCGCCCTCGCCCAGCCCGGGCCCGTACGTACTGGAACCGCCGAGCGCCTCCGCACGCCTGGCGAGATTCCTCAGGCCGCTGCGGCGCCCGCCCGCCGGAATGCCGATGCCGTCGTCGGCCACCGTCAGGCGCACCCCCTCGGACCCGTCCGGCAGGGTGATCGTCGAGTCGACGACGACTTCGATCCGGGAGGCCTGGGCGTGCCGATAGGCGTTCGAGAGCGCCTCGCGCAGCGCGGCGATGAGGTTCTTGCCGGTCCGCTCGCCGACCCGGGAGTCCACCGGCCCGATGAAGTTCGCCGACGGCTGGAAGCCCAGCGGGACGGCAGCGGTGCCGATCTCGCGCAGTACCCGGGTCCGCAGCCCCGACGGTGCCTCGGCCGGGCCCTGTTGGAGCGCGAAGATCGCGGTCCGGATCTCCTGGATGGTGACGTCCAGTTCGTCGACGGCCTTGCCGACGCCCCGCTGCACCTCCGGCACCACCGATCTGCGCTGCGCGCTCTCCAGCATCATCCCGGTCGCGAACAGCCGCTGGATGACCAGGTCGTGCAGGTCCCGGGCGATCCGGTCGCGGTCCTCGAAGACCGCCAGCCGCTCGCGGTCACGCTGGGCCTCGGCCAGCACCAGCGCCAGCGCGGCCTGCGCCGCGAACTGGGTGGCCAGCGTCCGCTCGGCGGCGGTGAACGGACGGGCACCCCGGTGGCGCGGGGTCGCCAGCGTGCCCAGCACCCGGTCGCCGCTCCTGAGCGGCAGCATCATGCTCGGGCCGAAGCGCGGCGCGATGGCTGTCACCATCCGCGGATCGGTGGCCGAATCGTCCACGAACACCGCTTCACCGGCGAGCAGTTGCTCCGCCACCGGGCTGTCCGGCGGAATCTGTGTGCCCATGATGCCGACGGGGTCGTCCGCCGACACCGCGACGATCTCCAGCCCGCCCTCGTCGTCGGGCAGCAGCACGATGCCGGCCGCCGACTCGGCCAGCCGTCGCGCCTGTTCGGCGACCACCGTGAGCGCATCGTCGACATTGCCCGCGAGGAGTTCGGTGGTCACCGCCACCGAGCCCTCGATCCACCGCTCCCGCTGCCGGGTCGCCGCGTGCAGCCGGGCGTTGCCGATCGCGATACCGGCCTCGGTGGCCAGCACCCGCACCATGTGCAGGTCCTCCTCGCTGAACTGACCGCCGCCGCGCTTCTCCGTCAGATAGAGATTGCCGAAGATCTCGCCCTGGACCCGGACCGGCACCCCCAGGAACGTCCGCATCGGGGGGTGCTCCGGCGGGAATCCGGCCGAGCGCGGATCCTGGGTGAGGTCGGCGAGGCGCAACGGCTTGGGGTCATGGATCAGCGCGCCGAGCAGGCCTTTGTGGCCGTCGGGCAGCGCGCCGATCCGCCGGTGCTGCTGCGCGGTCACGCCGTAGGTGACAAAGTCCGACAGCCCCTCGCGGGCTTCGTCGATGATCCCGATCGCGGCATAGCGGGCGTCGGCGAGCTCCGCGGCCGTCTCCACGATCCGGTCGAGGGTGATGTGCAAATCGAGCCCGGCGCCGACCGTCCGCATCGCCTCCAGCAGCTGCGGGATCCGGGAGGTCAGCTCGGACGAGAGCCCCTGCAGGCTGCGGGTGGCCTCGGTGGCCGCTGCCATGGCGTCACGGGCCGGGGGCGCGACCGTCTCCCCGCGCTCCGTGTGCCCGCTGTCCGCCGGGTCCGGGGGTCCTGCCGTGGCTGCCATGCCCCCGAGCCTAATAAGGGCCCATATCCGGGGAAAGTTCAGTTATGCGGGGTGCAGGCATGACGCATGCATGCCTTATGCGGGGACGCGGACCGGTGCCCGGCCGTCGCCGTACGCCGCATCGACGGCCCGCTCGCGCTCCAGCATCCGCCGGAACGGACCGTCCGCCGCCGCCAGCTCCGCGTATCCGCCGTGCTGGACGGCACGGCCGCGGTCCAGGACGAGCACCTCGTCGACCGCGCCGAGGCCGGTGAGCCGGTGGGTGATCAGGACCGTCGTACGGCCCTCGGTCGCGGCCAGCAGATCGGCGGTCAGCGCATCGGCGGTGGCCAGGTCGAGGTGCTCGGCGGGTTCGTCCAGGACGAGAACCGGGAAGTCCGCGAGGAGCGCTCGGGCCAGCGCCAGCCGCTGCCGCTGACCACCGGACAGCCGGGCGCCGTGCTCGCCGACCATGGTGTCCAGACCGTCGGGCAGGCTCCGCACCCAGTCCGCCAGCCGCGCCCGGCCGAGCGCGTCCCACAGGTCCCGGTCGCCGGGGTGCGCCGCCTCCGGGCCGCCCCGGCGCGCGAGCTTGAGGTTCTCCCGCAGTGAGCTGTCAAAGATGTGCGCGTCCTGGGCGCACAGCCCCACCAGCCGCCGCACCGCATCGCCGTCCATGGCCTGGGCGTCCGTCCCGGCCAGCGTGTACGCACCGGCCTCCCGGTCCAGGAAGCGCAGCAGCATCTGCGCCAGCGTGGTCTTGCCGGAGCCGGACGGACCGACCACGGCCAGCCGCCGCCCGGCCGTCAGGGTGAAGCCGACACCGTCCAGCGCCGGCTCGGTCTGCCCCGGATGGCGCGCGGTCAGATCCCGTACGACCAGCGGGAACGGCGCCTCGGGGGCCGTCGCGGGCGTGGCCGGCTCCCGCACCGGCGCCGGGGCGTCCAGCACCTCGAAGACCCGCTCGGCGGCGCGCCGGGTGCGCTGGCGGTACTGCACGGCGAGCGGCAGCCCGGCCACGGCCTCGAACGCGGCCAGCGGGGTGAGGATGACGACGGCCAGAGCCACGCCGTGCAGCCGGCCCGCGTACACGGCCTGGACACCGGCCACCGCAGCCGCGGCGACGGTGAGCCCGCACAGCAGCGCCGAGAGCCCGGCGCCGAGACCGGCCGCGGCGGCCGAGCGGGAGGCGATCCCGGTCAGCTCGCGGTCCGCGCGCCGGGCCGCATCCGTACGGGACGCAAGAGCCCCGGCGACGGTCAACTCGGCTGTACCGGTGAGCAGATCGACGACGCGGGTGGACAGCACCCCGCGGGCCGGCGCCAGCTGACGCTCCGCCCGCCGGGCCAGCGCGCCCGAGAGCAGCGGTACCCCCGCACCCGCGAGCAACAGCCCGGCGGCGAGGATCGCGCCGGCCTCCGGCAGCAGCCAGCCGGTGAAGCCGACGGCACCCGCGCCGACCAGCACCGCGGCACCGACGGGCAGCAGCCAGCGCAGAAAGTGGTCCTGCACCGCATCGACATCGGCGACGAGCCGGGAGAGCAGATCGCCACGGCTGCGCTCCTTGAGACCCGCGGGCGCCAGCCGCTCCAGACGCCGGAAGACCGCGACGCGTACGTCGGCGAGCATCCGGAACACCGCGTCATGTGCGACCAGCCGCTCGGCATAGCGGAAGACGGCCCGTCCGATGCCGAACGCCCGGGTCGCGGTGACCGCCACCATCAGGTAGAGCACCGGAGGCTGCTGCGCGGCCCGCGAGATCAGCCAGCCGGAGGTCGCCATCAGGCCGACCGCGCTGCCCAGTGCGAGGCTCCCGAGAAGCAGGGCCAGCGCAAAGCGGGTCCAGCGGGTCCGGGCCAGGCGGCGGAGGCGGGTCAGGGCGGGTGCGGGGCGGTCGGTTTCACGTGAAACATCCGTCCGCTCAAGGCTGTTGGGCTCGGCCGCGGTCGCCGGACCCTCTTCGGTGCGGGTCTCGGCGCCGGCGTCCGTACGCGCCTCGGGCTCCGGGTCCGGTACCCGCGCCGGCCCGGCCAGCCGCACCACCCGGTCCGCCACCGCCAGCAGCGCGGGCCGGTGGACGACCAGCAGGACCGTACGGCCGACCGCGAGGCGGCGGACCGCGGCGACGATGGCTTCCTCGGTCTCGCCGTCCAGGTTCGCGGTCGGCTCGTCCAGCAGAAGGATCGGGCGGTCGGCGAGGAAGGCACGGGCGAGCGCGATGCGCTGGCGCTGGCCGGCGGAGAGTCCCGAGCCCAGTTCGCCGAGGCGGGTGGCCGCGCCGTGGGGGAGGGCATCGACGAAATCCAGCGCCCCGGCGTCGCGCAGGGCGGCCCGCACCGCCGCGTCGTCCGCGTCCGGTCGTGCCAGCCGTACGTTCTCGGCGATGCTGCCGGCGAAGAGGTGCGGGCGCTGCGGGACCCAGGAGATCCGCTGCCGCCAGCTTTCGGGGGAGAGGGACGCGATGTCGTGTCCGTCGGCCAGGGCCCGGCCCTCGGAGGGTGCGGTGAAGCCGAGCAGCACGCTCAGCAGCGTGGATTTGCCTGCGCCCGAGGGGCCGACCAGGGCGACGGTCTCGCCGGGCCGGACCTCGAACGAGGTCGCGGGGAGGGAGTCGGCGGTGCGGCCGGGGTGGCGGACAACGAGGTTCTCGACGGTGAGCGCGGTGCCCTCGGGCGCGGGCGCCGTGCCGGGCACCGGCAGCGGTGTCTCCAGCACCGCGAAGATCTCCTCCGCGGCCGACAGCCCCTCGGCCGCGGCGTGGTACTGCGCGCCCACCTGCCGCAGCGGCAGATACGCCTCGGGCGCGAGGACCAGCACCATCAGGCCGGTGTAGAGATCGAGTTCACCGTGCACCAGGCGCATGCCGATACCGACGGCGACCAGGGCGACGGAGATGGTGGCGAGGAGTTCAAGGGCGAAGGAGGAGAGGAAGGCGATCCGCAGGGTGCGCAGCGTCGCCCGGCGGTATTCGCCGGTGATGGCGCGGATGGCGGCGGCCTGGGCCTTTGCCCGGCCGAAGACCTTGAGGGTGGGCAGGCCCTCGACGACATCGAGGAAGTGGCCGGAGAGGCGGGCAAGGAGCCGCCACTGGCGGTCCATCCGCGACTGCGTGGCCCAGCCGATGAGGACCATGAACAGCGGGATCAGCGGGAGGGTGACGACGATCGTCGCGGCCGAGATCCAGTCGCCCAGGACGATACGGGCGAGTACGGCGACGGGGACGACGACCGCCAGCCCCAGCTGCGGGAGATAGCGGGCGAAGTAGTCGTCGAGGGCGTCGATGCCGCGGGTGGCGAGGGTGGTGAGTTCGCCGGTACGCATCGCCGGCGCGCCCGCGCCGGGCCCCAGCCGGGCCGCCCGTTCGATCAGCCGCATCCGCAGCTCGGACTTGACCGCCGCGCTCGCGCGGTGGGCGGCCAGTTCGGTGAGCCAGGAGACCAGTCCCCGGCCGACGGACACCGCGGCGAGCAGTGCGACCGGTGTGGTCAGGGCGCCGAGCGCGAGACCGTGCCGGAAGGCACCGACCACGATCTCGGCGATCAGCATCGCCTGGCCGACGACCAGCCCCGCTCCGGCCAGCCCGAGGGCCACCACCGCGACAAGGAAGAGGCGGGTGGCGCGGGCGTATCGGAGCAGGCGCGGGTCGATCGGTTTCACGTGAAAC
The DNA here is from genome assembly GCF_001294335.1 of Streptomyces chattanoogensis. GTDB lineage: Bacteria > Actinomycetota > Actinomycetes > Streptomycetales > Streptomycetaceae > Streptomyces > Streptomyces chattanoogensis. The sequence goes on along the minus strand of NZ_LGKG01000035.1, from coordinate 117,786 downwards.
CCTCCGTCAGCTGGCAGGCGTTGGAGCGTGGGTGTCGGAGACGTGGGTGTCGGGAATGTGCGCGTCGGCGATGTGCTGGGTACCGATCCGCTTGCGGAACACCCAGTACGTCCACCCCTGGTAGAGCATCACGAGGGGCGCGGCGATCCCGGCGCACCAGGTCATGAGCTTCAGGGTGTAGGGGCTGGACGACGCGTTGCCGACCGTAAGGCTCCAGCTCTCGTTCAGCGTGGACGGCATGACGTCGGGGAACAGCGTGAGGAACAGCATGGCGACCGCGGCCGCGATGGTGATCCCGGAGAACGCGAACGCCCATCCCTCGCGGCCGAGCCGGTTGGCGCCGAGCGCCGCGAGCAGGGCGACCACCGCGACGATCATGGCGATCAGGCTGCTGCCGTCACCCTTGTCGACCTGTGTCCAGGCCAGGAAGGCGACCGCGGCCACGGCCGCCAGCAGCCCGAGGACGGCCGCCGTCCTGCGCGCCCGCTCCCGGATGTCGCCCACCGTCTTGAGCGAGGCGAACACCGCCCCGTGGAAGGTGAACAGCGTCAGGGTGGCCAGTCCGCCGAGGATCGCGTACGGGTTGAGCAGATCGAGGACGCCGCCGACGTACTCCTTGTGCGCGTCGATCTTCACGCCGTGCACGATGTTGCCGAACACGACGCCCCACAGGACGGCGGGCAGCAGCGAGGTCCAGAAGATCGCCGTCTCCCAGTTGCGCTGCCACTTCTCCTCGGCCCGCTTGGCGCGGTACTCGAAGGCGACACCGCGCACGATCAGACAGACCAGGATGAGCAGCAGCGGCAGGTAGAAGCCGGAGAACAGGGTGGCGTACCACTCGGGGAAGGCGGCGAAGGTCGCGCCGCCCGCGCTGAGCAGCCAGACCTCGTTGCCGTCCCAGACCGGGCCGATGGTGTTGATCAGTACGCGCTTCTCGCTGCGGTCGCGGGCGAGGAGCTTGGTGAGCACGCCGATCCCGAAGTCGAACCCTTCGAGGAAGAAGTACCCGGTCCAGAGGAAGGCGATGAGGACGAACCAGATGTCATGGAGTTGCACTGCCGCCTCCTAGTACGAGAAGGCCATCGGCCGGTCGGCGTCCGAGGGATCGCCGCCGATCTTGGTGGGCGGATTGAGGTCGGAGTCGGTCAGTTCCTGGGGGCCGGCCTTGACGTACTTCACCAGCAGCCGGACCTCGATCACGGCGAGGACCGCGTAGAGCGCGGTGAAGACGACCATGGAGGTGATCACCTCGCCCTGCGAGACGCCCGGGGACACCGCGTCGGAGGTGCGCAGCACGCCGTAGACGACCCACGGCTGGCGGCCCATCTCGGTGAAGACCCAGCCCCAGGAGTTCGCGATCAGCGGGAAGCCGAGGGTGAGGAAGGCGAGCGACCAGTACCACTTGCTCAGGCGGGCGCCGAGCTCCTTGTTCTTCGTGACGGCGAGCCGGGGTGGTTCCTCGTCGCCGGTCCGCAGCCCCGGCGCCAGCCAGAACTTCTTACGGGTCAGCCAGAGCCCGGCCAGTCCGATGGCGAACGACGACATCCCGAAGCCGATCATCCAGCGGAAGCCCCAGTAGGCGACCGGGATGTTGGGCCGGTAGTCGCCGGGCCCGAACTTCTGCTGCTCGGCCTTGTTGACGTCGTTGATGCCGGGGACCGGCGAGGTGAAGTCGTTGTGCGCGAGGAAGGAGAGCAGGCCCGGAACCTCGATGGCGACGGTGTTGTGGCCCTTCTCGACATCGCCGTAGGCGAAGACCGAGAACGGCGCCGGCTCTTCCTTGTCCCACAGCGCCTCGGCGGCGGCCATCTTCATCGGCTGCTGCTTGAACATGACCTTGCCGAGCTCGTCACCGCTGACCGCAGTGAGCAGACCGGCGATGACCAGGGTGATCAGGCCGAGGCGCAGCGACGTCCGCATCACCTTGATGTGCCTCTTGCGCATCAGGTGATACGCGGAGATGCCCACCATGAACGCGGCGCCGGTGAGGAAGGCGGCGGTCAGCGTGTGGAACGCGACGACCAGGGTGGTGTCCTGGGTGAGCACCTTGAGGAAGTCGGTGAGCTCGGCGCGGCCGGTGGCGGCGTTGTACTTGTAGCCGACCGGGTGCTGCATCCAGGAGTTGGCGGCGAGGATGAAGTACGCGGACAGGATGGTGCCGATCGAGACCATCCACATGCAGAAGCAGTGGATCTTCTTGGGCAGCTTGTCCCAGCCGAAGATCCACAGTCCTATGAAGGTGGACTCGAAGAAGAACGCGATGAGCGCCTCGAAGGCGAGCGGGGCGCCGAAGACATCACCGACGAACCGCGAGTAGTCGGACCAGTTCATGCCGAACTGGAACTCCTGGACGATGCCGGTGACCACACCCATCGCGATGTTGATCAGGAACAGCTTGCCCCAGAACTTGGTCGCCTTGAGGTACTTCTGCTTCGCCGTCCGCACCCATGCGGTCTCCAGTCCGGCCACCAGAGCGGCGAGGGAGATCGTCAAGGGGACGAACAGGAAGTGGTAGACGGTCGTGATGCCGAATTGCCATCGCGCCAGAGTCTCTGGCGCCAACGCCAGTTCCACGTCGCTTCCTCCTTGCCGGATGTGAGCTTGTGAACGCGTTCACATTCACAAGCATTATTACTCATGACCCTCCGACCTTCGATAAGGGGGGTACGTGACCGCGGTCACGCCGGAATCCATGGCGTACGAATCCTTATCCCGTACTTATTGCACGACCGGCGCACGCCCCTTCCCTACACCTTCAACATATTGTTGAATTTGCCGCCATGAAGATCCGTATCTCCTGGCCCGCAGGGCATGTGACCGCCACCCTGGACGACACACCGACCGCAGCGACGCTGCTCGCGGCGCTGCCGATCGACGGCACCGCCCACACCTGGGGCGAAGAGGTCTATTTCGACACCGGGCTCACGCCCGCACTGGAGGCCGACGCCCGCCAGGTCGTCGAAGCCGGCACGGTCGCCTTCTGGACCGAGGGCAACGCCCTCGCGCTGCCGTACGGCCCCACGCCGATATCCCGGGGCGAAGAACCCCGGCTCGCCTCCCCCTGCAATGTGCTGGGCCGCATCGACGGCGACCCTCGCGCACTGGCCACCGTCCGCGCCGGTGAAGCAATTCACGTACGCAAAGCGTGAGGCCGCGGGTCAGCGACCCACGGCCTCAATGCACAACGGCTGCACCATGCAGCACCCCGCAACGCCCTACAGCGCCTTGCGGAACTCCTCCGCGGCCTGCAGGAACAGGTCCATCGCCGCACTCTCGCCGATGGTCACCCGCACACCCTCACCGGGGAACGGCCGCACGACCACCCCGGCGCGCTCGCACGCCGCCGCGAAATCGACGGTACGGTCCCCCAGCCGCAGCCAGACGAAGTTGGCCTGCGTCTCGGGGACCGTCCAGCCCTGCCCGACCAGCCCGTCGACCACCCGCGCCCGCTCGGCCACCAGCGCATCGACGCGCTCCAGCAGCGCCGCCTCGCTGCGCAGCGACGCCACCGCCGCCTCCTGCGCCAGCTGGCTCACCCCGAACGGCACCGCCGTCTTGCGCAACGCCGCGGCCACCGGCTCGTGCGCAATCGCAAATCCAACCCGCAGGCCCGCCAGCCCGTACGCCTTGGAGAAGGTCCGCAGCACACACACGTTGGGCCGGTCACGGTAGAGCTCGATGCCGTCCGGCACCTCCTCGTCCCGGATGAATTCGCGGTACGCCTCGTCCAGCACCACCAGGACATCGCTCGGCACCCGGTCCAGGAAGGACTCCAGCTCGGCACGGCGTACGACGGTGCCGGTGGGGTTGTTGGGGTTGCAGACGAAGATCAGCCGGGTCCGGTCGGTGACCGCGGCGAGCATCGCGTCCAGGTCGTGCACCTCGCCGGAGGTCAACGGCACCTGTACGGGCGTGGCGCCGGAGACCTGGGTGACGATCGGGTACGCCTCGAACGACCGCCAGGCGTAGATCACTTCATCGCCCGGCCCGGCCGTCGACTGCACCAGCTGCTGGGCCACACCCACCGAGCCGGTCCCGGTCGCCAGATGCGACAGCGGCACCGAGAAGCGCTCGGCCAGCTCCGCCATCAGGCCCGTACACGCCATGTCCGGGTAGCGGTTGAAGGAGCCGGCGGCGGTCACCGCGCTCTCCAAGACACCCGGCAGCGGCGGATAAGGGTTCTCGTTGGAGGACAGCTTGTAGGCCACGGGCCCGTCGGCCGCCGCGGGCCGGCCCGGCTTGTAGGTGGGGATGCCGTCCAGCGCAGCACGCAGCTTCGGGGTCTTCTCGCTCACCGCAGGTCCTCCTCGACCGTCCCGCTCGACTCCAATACTGCACACCTTATGAGGATTGCCCCGTCCGGCGGCAGCCCCCAGCCCGCCGGCCAAGCCGCAAGGGCGTCGCCCGGCACCCCGCGCACAGGCCCTGGGGAGCGCTCCCCACTCTTCCGCGCGCCGGTGGCTCGCGCCCTGGCGCGCATCACCCGTGAAGGTGACTTGAGACCTCTTCGAGACCTGGACCGATCCACAGGCAAGGACCATGAAAGTCCCCCCGTATGATCACCCTGGACATCAACTACCTTGATTTCAAAGGAAATTGATGAAGAGTCACCATGCAGAAACGTACCTTTTAACAAGCCTCGGCAGGGCCCCGCGAATGGCCCTGCCGAGCCCTACTATCGGCTCGCCATGACAGCAGCAGGGAAGCACCAGGTGAGCCGGTCGACCGGTCGCCGGCTGGGACGGGCGGGCATCCGGGACGTGGCCGCCGCAGCCGGTGTGTCCATCACGACTGTCTCCGACGCGCTCAACGGCAAGGGCCGGCTTCCGGATGCCACCCGTAGCCATGTCCGCGAGGTGGCCGACCGGCTGGGCTACCGCCCGTCCGCCGCCGCCCGCACCCTCCGTACCGGCAAGTCGGGACTGCTCGGCCTGACCGTGACCACGTACGGGGATGAACCTTTCACCTTCACCGAGTTCGCGTATTTCGCGGAGATGGCCAGAGCGGCCACTTCCGCGGCGCTGGCCCGCGGCTATGCGCTGGTCATCCTGCCCGCGACCTCCCGCCACGACGTGTGGTCCAACGTCGCGCTGGACGGCACCGTCGTCATCGACCCCGCCGACGGCGACCCCGTCGTCACCGAACTCGTCCGGCACGGCATCCCCGTCGTCTCCGACGGCCGCCCCGGCGGTGCCCTGCCGGTCACCGGCTGGGTCGACAACGACCACGAGGCCGCCGTACTCGGGCTGCTCGACCACCTCGCCGACGCCGGCGCCCGCCGCATCGGTCTGCTCACCGGCACCACCACCGACACCTACACCCGGCTGTCGACCACCGCCTATCTGCACTGGTGCGAGCGGGTCGGGCAGGACCCGGTGTACGAGTCGTACCCGGCACACGACCCCTGCGCGGGCGCCGTCGCGGCCGACCGGCTGCTGGCCCGCCCCGACCGGCCCGACGCCGTCTACGGTCTCTTCGACCCCAACGGCACCGACCTGCTCGCCGCCGCCCGGCGCTACGGCCTGCGCGTTCCCGAGGATCTGCTGCTGGTCTGCTGCAGCGAATCCACCGTCTACGCCAGCACCGAGCCGCCCATCACCACCCTCTCCCTCAAACCCCGCCGCATCGGCACCGCCGTCGTCCAGATCCTCATCGACGCCATCGAAGGTCTCGACAACGGCCTGCCCATCGAACAGGTGATACCGACCGACCTGATCGTGCGGACCTCGTCCCAGCGGCGCTCGGCGCGGACCACCGTCAGCCCCCCACGGGGACCGGCCGGCGCCTGAGGCGTGTGCCGTCACACGGCGAATCACGCGTAACATCGCCGCCCACGCGCCTCCTTCGGTCAGGAAAAAACGGGGTGATCCCGGGAGAAATCAGCCGCGAACGCCGGGCTGCAGCTGATTGATCACCCCGGGTGCGTCACAACCTGCGACCGGCATTCCTATGATGGGCGCACGACACCGCGGACCGCCGTCGACCAGGCAAGGTCCGAGAGGTGCACGGCGGCGCGACGGTGGAGGGGTCGATGACTCAGGGGGCCAGTCAGGGACCCATGGTGTGGACCATGGCGGGACGAACTCCGGTGTCTGCTGTGCCGCCCGGACCTCACTCCGGCGCGCCCGCGGGCCCGCCTCCCATGCCGCCGGTCGGTCCGCCGGTCCATCTGCCCGCCGGGCCCCCGACCGCGCCGCCACTGGTGCCGCCCCCCGCCGCACCCATCGAGCTGCCCGAGGAGTACACGCCGACCGCACGCGACCTCCCGGTCATCGGCGCGGGCCGCACCGACACCCTGATCGACCGCCCGGCCGCGGACTTCCTTCCGGCGACCGAGACCGCCGCCGACCAGGACGCGCCCGAGGGCATGGGTCCGCTCTTCGTCGTGGGCGACGTCCACGGGTATTACGACGAGCTGTGCGAGGCGCTCGCCGCCGAGGGGCTGATCGACGCCGATGGCCACTGGGCGGCCGGCAACGCCCGCCTGTGGTTCCTCGGCGACTTCACCGACCGCGGTCCGGACGGCATCGGCGTCATCGACCTCGTCATGCAGCTCTCCGCCGAGGCCGCGGCGGCCGGCGGCTACTGCAAGGCCCTGATGGGCAACCACGAACTCCTGCTGCTGGGCGCCAAGCGATTCGGCGACACGCCCGTCCAGTCCGGGGCCGGCACCGCCTCCTTCCAGGCCGCCTGGCTCCTCAACGGCGGCCAGAAGTCCGACATGGACCGCCTGGAGGACCACCACCTGCAGTGGATGGCCCGCCTGGACGCCGTGATGGAGGAGGACGGGCATCTGCTCGTGCACTCCGACACCACCGCCTACCTCGAATACGGCGACTCGATCGAGGCCGTCAACGACACCGTCCACGACGTGCTGACCCGCAGCGACGCCGACGAAGTCTGGGATCTGTTCCGCAAGTTCACCAAGCGCTTCGCCTTCCGCGACGAGGCCGGCTCGCAGGCCGTACGCGAGCTCCTGAACGCTTACGGCGGCGAGCGCGTGGTGCACGGCCACAGCCCGATTCCGTATCTGCTGGGTGAGGTCGGCACCGAGGACGGCGAGGGCGACGGCATCGCCGTCGACGGCCCGCATGTCTACGCCGACGGGCTCGCCATCGCGATGGACGGCGGCGTCACGATGGCCGGAAAGCTGCTGGTGGTGCAACTCCCCCTGACGGGCTGAGCGCTCCCGGGGCAGACGTACGCCAGGCCGATGGGCGGGCGGCGGGCCATCGGGTGGGGCGGATTCCGGTCGCGGCATTACGCAAATTCCGCAAACTCACTGTCACCCCGTGCCGGAGGCGCTCTACCATCGGGCTATCCGTAGCAGGCTCTCCTCCGTTTCCGCCCACTGCCCGGCCCAGCCGGCCGGTACGGCCCTACGGAGCATCGGGGGATGCACATGAACAGCGCTCCGCACCTGCTGAACGAGGACCGCGCGGAATTCGCGCGGCTCCTCGATGAGGCCCTGCGCACCGCCGGACAGCACCCGGACGGCCTCGCTTCCGCCGCGGGAAAGCCCCTCGGCACCGAGCAGTTGCGCACGATGGCCCTCAGCGCCACCACCGCCATCGCCGCCTGTGCGACGGCCGAATACCAACGCTATGTCCAGCTCCGCACCGCCCTGCGCGCACCTGCGGCGGCGCCGTCGGGGGCCGGTGCGGGCAGCGCGGCGGAGGACGACGCGGCCGACGAGGCGACAGGTTTGGCCACCGGTACGGGCGATGCCTCGCCCATGGACGAGACCACGGAAACGGCCGGCGCTGGTCTGGCCGCCATGATCGCCGTCCTGGTCCCGGTCCTCGCCGGCATCGCCGCCGTCCTCTTCCTGCTCATCGGCTACGTTCTGCGGGCCGTCAGCCCCGACAAGGCCATGGCTCAGCCGCTGATCAGCGTCGGCTGGATATTCGCGGCCCTGACGGCGGCGGGCTCGCTCGTCGCGATGGCCGGACTCGTCATCACCGCTCTGCGCAACGGTTCGACATCCTCCCGCGCCACCAGAGCGGAAGAACTCCGGATGGCAGACCTCGACCGCGCCCGCGACGCCTGGCGACAGGCCCTCCTCGAACGCGGCCTCCTGCCCTTCCTCCGCGAGGCCCTCAGCGACCCCGACCCCAGCCCCGACCCCACGCCCTACATCCCCCGCCCCGCCTCCGCCCCCCAGCACCGCATGCCCACCCTCGGCTATACCCGTCCCAAGTTCTCGAGCCCGGACAGCGGCTCGGCGGGGTCGCGTCCGCGATATTCCAGCCCGGACTTCACAAGTCCGGAGTACGGGGGATCGGGTGCGGGGTCGGCATCAGGCGGCGGAACGTCGGAGTAGGGGCCCGTCCCGCTCTCTCCGTCACCCGCGCAGTGGCGCCGCCCGGAGGCATGAAGCCTCGGGGCGGCGCCGGTGCGGGCGGCTCCCGGTCCGTGTCCGCGACACGTATCCGTCGGCAGGCGTCAGTCCGCCAGCGGCAGATACACCCGGTTCCCGCTGGCCGCGAATTCCTTGGACTTCTCCAGCATTCCGGCCTCGATCTCCTCGGGCGTCGAGTCCGCCTCGCCGCCGAACTGCTCGGTGATACTCCGGCTGATCTTCATCGAGCAGAACTTCGGGCCGCACATCGAGCAGAAGTGGGCCGTCTTCGCCGGTTCGGCGGGCAGGGTCTCGTCGTGGAAGGAGCGCGCCGTGTCCGGGTCGAGGGCCAGGTTGAACTGGTCCTCCCAGCGGAACTCGAACCGGGCATCGGAAAGGGCATCGTCCCAGTCCTGCGCGCCCGGGTGGCCCTTGGCGAGGTCTGCCGCATGCGCCGCGATCTTGTAGGTGATGACGCCCGTCTTGACGTCGTCGCGGTCCGGCAGGCCCAGGTGTTCCTTGGGCGTGACGTAGCAGAGCATCGCGGTGCCCCACCAGGCGATCATCGCGGCGCCGATACCGGAGGTGATGTGGTCGTAGGCGGGCGCGATGTCGGTGGTCAGCGGGCCGAGCGTGTAGAACGGCGCCTCTTCGCAGATCTCCTGCTGGAGGTCGATGTTCTCCTTGATCTTGTGCATCGGGACGTGTCCCGGGCCCTCGATCATCGTCTGTACGCCATGCCGCTTGGCGATGGTGTTCAGCTCACCGAGCGTGCGCAGCTCCGCGAACTGGGCCTCGTCGTTGGCGTCCGCGATGGAGCCGGGGCGCAGGCCGTCGCCCAGCGAGTAGGTGACGTCGTAGGAGGCGAGGATCTCGCAGAGCTCCTCGAAGTGCGTGTAGAGGAACGACTCCTGGTGATGCGCCAGGCACCAGGCGGCCATGATCGAGCCGCCCCGGGAGACGATGCCGGTCTTACGGCGGGCCGTGAGCGGCACATAGCGGAGCAGCACACCGGCGTGCACCGTCATGTAGTCGACGCCCTGCTCGGCCTGCTCGATGACCGTGTCCTTGTAGATCTCCCAGGTCAGCTCCTCGGCCTTGCCGTCGACCTTCTCCAGGGCCTGGTAGAGGGGGACGGTGCCGATGGGGACGGGGGAGTTGCGCAGCACCCACTCGCGGGTGGTGTGGATGTTGCGGCCGGTGGAGAGGTCCATGACCGTGTCGGCGCCCCACTTGGTGGCCCAGGTCATCTTGTCCACTTCCTCCTCGATGGAGGAGGTGACGGCGGAGTTGCCGATGTTGGCGTTGACCTTCACCAGGAAGTTCTTGCCGATGATCATCGGCTCGATCTCCGGGTGGTTGATGTTGGCCGGCAGTACGGCGCGGCCGGCCGCGATCTCGTCCCGTACGAACTCGGGGCTGACGTTCTCGCGGAGGGCGACGTACTCCATCTCCGCGGTGATCTCGCCGCGCCGGGCGTAGGCGAGCTGGGTCACCGCCGCGCCGCCCCGGCCGCGGCGCGGCTGGCGCGGGCGGCCGGGGAAGACCGCGTCGAGGTTCCTGAGGCCACCACGCGGCGCGGTGTGCTTGATGCCGTCGTCCTCCGGCCGCATGGGCCGGCCCGCGTATTCCTCGGTGTCGCCTCGGGCGATGATCCAGTTCTCCCGCAGCGGCGCCAGGCCGCGGCGGACGTCGGTGTCGATGTTCGGGTCGGTGTACGGCCCGGACGTGTCGTAGAGCGTCACGTCCTTGCCGTTGGTGAGGTGCACCTTCCGGACGGGGACCCGAAGGTCGGGCCGCGAACCGGAGATATAGCCCTTGTGCCAGCCGATCAGCGGCCGGCCGCTGTCGTCGGCACCGTTCTGGCTGCCGTCCTGAGCGTTTTCAGGCGTGCGTGCATCCTGCAGAGTCATAAAGACCCAACTCCCTACGCCGGCATTACCCGGTAACAGGTTCGGCGGTCGACGCAGCGGCTTCCGTCCGCCGACGTTTCACGTGAAACGTCGCTGGGACGAAGGTCAGCGCCCTCTCAGCCCGGTGCTCCGAGCTCCCGCGATTGCAAAGGTGCCACCACGGTAGCGGCCGACGCGGCGGGGTGAACAGGGGGCCCCGGGAGTTCTTGGCGGAGAGCCGAGGAGTTCTTGCAATGATGCGGGCCGTGAGCCCTTCCGAGCACCATCACCACTCCGTGGCACATTCGCACGCCCACAGTCATGGGCCGGCCGCGCCGGTCTCCCGTCATCTACGCAAGGTCATCGCGGCAATTCTGATCCCGTTCGCCGCCGCGGTGGTGATCGGTCTGGTCGTGCTGTGGCCGGGCGGCGCACCGCCGCACAAGCCGTCCGGGGTCGGCTTCGACCAGCCCACGGAGCAGGCCCGGGTGATCAAGGTGGAGGAGGTGGACTGCGCGGAGGTGCATGCCGAGCCGCAGCAGCAGCCACCGGCAACGCAGGGGCAGCCGCCGCCCGGGGGAGCGGCGAAGGGCAAGGACTGCCAGCAGGCGACGATCAGGGTCACCACCGGGGAGAACGCCGGGCGCACCTTCCAGACGGTGGTGACGCCGGACGCATTGCGGCACTACACGACCGGCCAGGGCGTGGTGGTGGCGTACTCCCCCAAGGCCCCGAAGGATCTGCAGTACTCGGTCACCGATGTCGACCGGACCCTCCCGATGTGGGTACTGGCCGGCATTTTCGCGTTTGCGGTCGTGATTGTCGGGCGGCTGCGTGGGGTGCTCGCGCTGGTGGCGCTGGCGGCCAGCTTTGTCGTCCTGACGCTGTTCATCCTGCCGGCCATCCTTCAGGGGTCCAATCCGCTGGTGGTGGCGGTCGTCGGCGGCAGCGCCATCATGCTGATCGCGCTCTATCTGTGCCACGGTCTGACGGCCCGTACGTCGGTGGCGGTGCTCGGCACGCTCGCGTCACTGCTGCTGATCAGCCTGCTCGGCTCGGTGTTCATCGAATGGGCGCTGCTGACCGGCAATACGGACGACACGACCGGCCTGGTGCACGGCCTCTACCCGGACATCGAGATCCGCGGTCTGCTGCTGGCGGGGATCATCATCGGATCGCTGGGTGTGCTCGACGATGTGACGGTGACCCAGACCGCGGCGGTGTGGGAGCTCAAGGAGGCGGATCCGTCGGCGAGTTGGCGCAAGCTGTACCGCGCGGCGATGCGCATCGGGCGGGATCACATCGCGTCCGTCGTGAACACCCTCGTGCTGGCCTATGCGGGCGCGGCACTGCCGCTGCTTCTGCTGTTCTCGATCGCGCAGAGCAGCGTCGGTACGGTCGCCACGAGCGAGGTGGTCGCGGAGGAGATCGTGCGCACGCTCGTGGGCAGCATCGGGCTGGTCGCATCGGTGCCGCTGACGACGCTGCTGGCGGCGCTGGTGGTCTCGGCGGACCGCCGGGACCAGGGAACGCCGGGGTCCGCTGCGGATACGTCCGGCCCGGCCGACGCGGGCGGCCGGGCCGGGCGGCGTGGTGCACGCGGCCGACGCCGTAAGCGGTGACGGCCGGGACCGGCGGACAGCCCGGCCCCGTGTCAGCCGGCCGGAGCCTCCGCGAGAATCCGGTCCAGTACGGCCTCCAGGGTGTCGCACACCTCTTCCTCGCCGAGCGGCACCAGCCGGTCCGTACGGTCCAGGAAGGCGACCAGCGGCGGTGCGCCGGCCCGGAACAGGGCCCGTTCGGCGCCCACTTGGAGGCTGATGAAGACGTCACCGAGGTGCTCCCCGGACGACGGCTCGATGCGTACATCCCCCTCGCCGGACGGCCGGCTCAGCCCGTCCAGCAGCAGCTCACGACTGAAGACCCAGGTCACGGGCATATCGCCGGGGAGATCGAAAGTGAAACGGACGGCAAACGGATCCGCGATGTCGAAATCCAGCTGTACCGGGATCCGGAACGCGAGCTCCTCGGAAACGAGGAAGCTCATGATCACTTCTGCCTGAACTGTGTCGGTCATCAACCACTGCCCCGCAATTGATCGGAGATGGCCGGGAAACATCCCCACAAGCCCTATTGACGCCATCGTCTGTCACATGCAAGCAGATCACAAGGAGTGAGTTTTCAGATACTGATAGAGAACGCGAGTGTCGTTAGTGTCGCCTCCGCCATTGTTCGTAGTCGGTCTGTCACGTTACGCAATCGATGCAGTTCGTGGGCGGGGAGAGATACCGCTAGCGCCGCGACCGCCGAGCCGACCTGTACGGGAATGGCGGAGCACACGGTGCCCAAGGCATATTCCTGTTGTTCATAGGCGACATGTCCGCGACGCACCGTGTCCAGGCGATGCAGCAGGTCGTCCTCGGTCCGTACCGAGAACGGCGTGACGGACTGGACGGGGTAGCGGGCCAGATGCTCCCTCCTGGTCGCATCGTCGAGCTGTGCGAGCAGGCACTGGCCGATGGCATGGGCGTGCGCGGTGGCACGGAAGTCCGCCCACTCCTCGACCGGCGGTCGTTCCGGGTCGTCGGAGACGGCCACCACCTCCACCTCACCCTCCCGGTAGACGGCGAAGTAGACGGCAGCCCGCAGCTCGCGGCCGGCCATGGCGAGCGCCTCGGCGATCTGGGTGCGCCGTCGGCGCCGCGCCCCGGCCTGCCCGATGGCCTCGGCCGCTTCACCGAAGACGAAGAGGCCGTTCTCCCTGCGCAGATAGCCCTCGTGGGTCAGGGTCCGCAGCAGGTGATACGTCGTCGGAAGCGGCAGTCCGGTCTCTCTGGCGAGCTGCTTGGCGGGCGCTCCGCCGACATGCGCGCCGACCGCCTCCAGCAGGCGGAGCGCACGCTGCACCGAGCCGATCAGGGTGGGGCGAGAAGCGGATTCGCCGTTCCCGACTGCCAACGCCACCCCCAGGACCCGCAGTTTTCCGGAACATCATCGTCCGGAAGACGCCTGCGGTCCGCACTCTAGCTGCGGCGGTGCGGGCGGCAGGGCGAAAGCCTTTGAGTTAACTCACCTGGCGCACGTCGTGATCGGATCCGGCGCCGCGTGACGGTGAGCGCGCCCGGTGAACGAACGTCGCCCCGCTCCAAGGGCCGGAGCGGGGCGAGGTCGGACGGGGGGTCGAGCGGAGACGGACGGCAACCGAAGGGGCGGCCGGGTCGGGCGGTGCCAGCCGCACGGCCGGTGACCCCTGACCTACCAGTCGCTCTTCGACGAGGACGACGAGGATCCGCTGAACCTGCGTACGAGATAGATGACTCCGGCGATCAGCGCGGCCGCTATGAGGATCTTGAACAGCAGGCCGATCAGAATGCCGACCGCCGTGGCGATCAGTCCGCCGAACACCACGATCACGACGACGGGCACCACAACCCATGTGACCCACCACGGAAGCCCTGCGAATATCCCCTTACCAGCCACTGCTCTGCCCTGCCTTCTCTGTCGGTCTCGGTCGGTCTCGCGTCATCGTCTGTCGCGTCCATGGCACCGTCCGCACGCCGCGCGTACCGCCGCCTGGCGTGTCTCCGGTCCCCCTGTACCAACGATGCTAGGTCGCCGAAGCCTGCCGCGGGGACTCCGCAGCCCTGGTACTTCCCTGATCCGACCCTTAGGGGTTCGGGGCCCGTCTCTCAGCTCTCAGGGGGAGAAAAGACCACCATGACCCGGAGGTCCTCGCTGATGTGGTGGAACTTGTGCGGCACCCCGGCCGGCACATAGACCACGCTGCCGCGCGCCACCGACTGCGTTTCCTCGCCGACGGTGATCGCCGCCCGCCCGCTGACCACCAGATACACCTCGTCCTGGGCATGCGGCTGCTGTGGATCGATGCTGCCCGCATCCAGCGCATACAGCCCGACCGACATGTTGCGCTCCCGGATGAACTGCAGATACGCGCCGTCGTTCGCAGCCCGCTCCGCTTCCAGCTCATCCAGTCTGAAGGCCTTCATGCCGTTCGCACCCCTCGAGGATTCGGAGTCGTCTGCGACGATCTCACCATGAAGCATTTTCTGGTCAAGACGATCGCCAACGCCGCGGCGCTTGCCGTGGCCATCTGGCTGCTCAAGGACATCACGCTCACCGGCGACAACACCGGCCGCAAGATACTCACGCTGGTCCTCGTCGCGCTGATCTTCGGGCTGGTCAACTTCATCGTCAAGCCGGTGGTGAAGCTGCTGTCCTTCCCCCTGTTCATCCTCACCCTCGGCCTGATCACCCTGGTCGTCAACGCACTGATGCTGCTGCTGACGTCCTTCCTCGCCGGAAAATTCGACCTGGCCTTCCATGTGGACGGCTTCTGGACCGCGGTGCTCGGCGGCGTGATCATCTCCATCGTCTCCTGGGCGATGCACATGATCCTCCCCGAGGACGACTGACCGCCCCAGGCCCCACCGGCCAACGAACGGCCAACAAACGGCCGACCACCGGACCCTCCGACGACGACAACCGCCCCGACAAGGACTGGCCCCTGTGAACGCCCCCTTCCGTATCTGCTTCGTCTGCACCGGCAACATATGCCGCTCACCGATGGCCGAGTCCGTCTTCCGTTCCCGTATCGCGGAAGAGGGGCTCGACGGCCTGGTCGAGGTCGACAGCGCGGGCACCGGGGGCTGGCACGAGGGCGACGGAGCCGACCCACGCACGGTCGCCGTACTGCGCGCGGGCGGCTACGACCACACCCACACCGCCCGGCAGTTCCAGGCCTCCTGGTTCGCCGACCGCGATCTGGTGATCGCGCTCGACTCCGGTCATCTGCGCGCACTGCGCCGGCTGGCCCCCACCCGCGAGGACACCGCCAAGCTCCGTCTGCTGCGTTCGTACGCGGCCGACGCGGCGCCCGACGGAGAGCCCGGTCTCGATGTGCCGGATCCGTACTACGGCGGATTCGAAGGCTTCGAGGAATGCCTGGAGATGATCGAGAAGGCCAGTGACGGCCTCCTGGACGCGGTCCGCGACGCCGTCGCCACCGGCACCCAGGACACGTCCCTCTCCCTCAGCACCACGCCAGAGGCAAAGGAGCACGCATGACGGGCGACGGCACCCGCGTCGTACGGGCCGGGCTGCCCGAGCCCGCGGCCTACGAACCGTCCCTCCCCGGACCGGTCTTCGCGGCCCATTTCCACCTCCCCGGCGACGCCGTCGGCCCGTACACCTACGGCCGCGAGGCCAACCCCACCTGGTCCCGGCTGGAACAGGCCATCGGCGAACTCGAATCGCCGGAGGAGCCCGCGCACACCGTCGCCTTCGCCTCCGGCATGGCGGCGATCACCGCCGTCCTCTTCTCCCAGCTGCGCGCCGGTGACGCGGTGGTGCTGCCCAACGACGGCTACCAGCTGCTGCCGGCCGTCCGCGACCGTCTGGAGAGCTACGGCATCGAGGTCCGCACGGCACCGACCGCGGGCGACGCGCAGCTCGACGAGCTGGACGGCGCCCGGCTGCTGTGGATCGAGACACCCTCCAACCCGGGCCTCGACGTCTGTGACATCCGGCGGCTGGCCGACGCCGCGCATGCACGCGGTGCCCTGGTCGCCGTCGACAACACCCTTGCCACCCCGCTCGGCCAGCGCCCGCTGGACCTCGGCGCCGACTTCTCGGTCGCCAGCGGCACCAAGGCGCTCACCGGACACGGCGACGTCCTGCTCGGATATGCCAGCACCCGCGACGCTGCGCTGGCCGATGCCGTACGGCTGTGGCGCAAGACGGTCGGCGCGATCCCCGGCCCGATGGAGAGCTGGCTCGCGCACCGCTCGCTGGCCACCCTCGCGCTGCGCGTCCGCCAGCAGGCGGCGGGTGCGCTGGCCCTCGCCCAGGCACTGGCCGGCCGCCCCGAGATCACCGGCCTGCGCCACCCCGGACTGCCCTCCGACCCGTCCCACCGGCTCGCCGCGGCGCAGATGCGTCCCGGCCTCTTCGGCTCCGTGGTCTCCTTCACGCTGCCCGACAAGGCACATGCGGAGCGGTTCCTGGCCGCGCTGACCTTGGTGGACGACGCGACAAGCTTCGGCGGCGTACGGTCCACCGCCGAGCGGCGCGCCCGCTGGGGCGGCGACGCGGTAGCCGAGGGGTTCATCCGCTTCTCGGTCGGGATCGAGGAGCCGGAGGATCTGATCGCGGACGTCGTGCGGGCACTGGATATGGCGCAGCAGATCGGCTGAACCGGACCAGTTGCCGGAGCCCTCGAGGGAACTGGTCGGCGGATATTCCCCTCGCCACCCCGCCGGACCCGGTGTTTCACGTGAAACCAACCAGTGCGGTGTTTCACGTGAAACTAACCGCTGCAACAAGGCCAGTTGGCCGATCGGCGGCGCCCCATCACGCCGGCGACAGGACGGACTTCGCTGCGCATGAGTGGCGGCTGCGGACGGCCCTGAGCTGGTGCGCGGGGGAACTTCAGGAAGAGCGCGTCCTGCGGCACGGGTTTCACCGGCCCATGACTGCGGCATCTGTCCCCTATGACAGTACGGCCAGTCGTCAAACGCACCGCCCGCGCGATTCTGCTCGACGACGCGGACCTCGTACTGATCAAGCGCACCAAGCCGGGCCGGGCCCCGTACTGGATCACTCCGGGCGGCGGCGTGGAGCCCGGGGACGCCACCGTCGTCGAGGCGCTCCACCGTGAGCTGGACGAAGAGCTGGGGGCGAAGGTCAAGGACGTGGTGCCGGTCTTCGTCGACACCGTCGAGCACTTCAGCGATGGCGGCGTGGACGGTGTGAAGGTGCAGCACTTCTTCGTCTGCCGGCTGGACTCGATGGATCCCTCACGCCGGCACGGCCCCGAGGTCGACGAGCCGTGCGGGGATTACGAGATCGTGCGGGTGCCCTTCACCCGGGTCGGGATCGCCTCCGTCGAGGTCGTACCGCTCTCGCTGCGGCACTATCTCGACGGCAACATCGAGGGCGTACGGGCGATGCATGCACCTGACCTGGGCTGAAGCCGACGGTCAGGGGTAGAGACCGCGAGGCGGGCCCTGGCATCTTCCGGTCGGCCGCTCACTCTCTCGCCATCGGCGAACCAGCCAAAGCGCATGCCTCAGACGAACCATCCTCGGAACTCCGGCTCCTCCTCCACCGGACGCCGCGGCTGGGCCCGCGCGAGGACCTGCTCGACACGGTCGAGGAATTCCCCGTTCAGCTGCTCCGCAAAACTGCGCCGCATGGGCGCAGCCGGCCGCACGTCGGATCCATAGGCGCCGTGCGGGTCGTGCGTCTCCTCGTCCAGCCCGTCCCACAGGTCCTCGTTCTTGCGCTCCGTACGCTGGAAAGGCGCGCGATCCGCCGCCTCCGCCGCGGCGCCGAAGAAGTCGCCGCCCTTGCGCTTGACGTCGTCCGTACCCCAGGCGCGCGCACCGCGCTCGCGTGCCGGGACCTTCTGCAGATGCGGAATGTGCTTGGCGCAGTGGATGTACGCCTCTTCGACCTCGACCGTCACCCACAGCTGCGCCCGCCGCCCGGGTATCGGGTCGACCGGCAGATCGGGCCGGTCGGCCCGCATCTCCTCGTCCAGCACCACCCGGGCCCGGCCGTTGACGTGCAGCCCGATGCGGTCCCTGGTGAAGTCGATCATCAGAATGCCGAGCCGCGGGTTCTCCGAGAGGTTGCCGATGGACGCCATGACGCCATTGCCCCGGTACTCCGGGTAGGCCAGCATCCGCTCCCCCAGCACCTGGACGAATCCGGGCGGACCGGCGCGGAAGGAGGAGTCGCATTCGCCGTGCCGGTCGGCCGTGGCCAGGAAGAACATCTCCTGCCGGGCCACGAACTCCCGCATCCGGACGTTGAGGTGGTCCAGAACCTGGTCGTCGTAGAAACGGTCGGCGCGCCGGGTCGTGCCGAGTCTCTGCTGCACCAAGTGCTCGCCATCGCTCCCCGGGCGCTGTCCGCGCATGCCCCGTTCGCCCCCCGTACGACCGAAATCACCCTGTACTGCCAAGACCTCAATCTCCTGCCGAGACCAGCTCTTCTATGGAGTCATGCCGTATGCGGTCGGCCGGGATGCCGACCCCCACCAACGCGTCCACACCGCTGCGGATCAGTCCGGGCGGACCGGAGAGATAGGCGTCGTATTCCCGGAATGGGCCGTATTGACGTACTGCGTCGGGTAGTTGGCCGGTCACGCTGCTCGCCCCGCCGCGACCCGTCGGCCCGTTGGCGACCACCGGGCGGACCGAGAGCCAGGGGTGTTCCTGCTCGAGGCGCAGCATGGTGTCGATGTCGTAGAGGTCGTGATCGCTGCGGGCGCCGTAGAAGACATCGACGGGGCGGCGGATGCCGTGCTGGGCGACATCCTCGACCAGCGCCTTGATGGGCGCGATGCCGGTACCTCCGCCCACGCACAGCAGGCCGTTGCGGGTGGCGTGGTCGACGGTCATCGAGCCGGACGGGGCACCGAGGCGGATGACGTCACCTGGGCGGGCGCGGTGCACCATCGCATTGGAGACCCAGCCCGCCGGGACCGCCTTCACATGGAACGAGAGCAGGCCGTCCGAACGCGGCGCCGAGGCGAAGGAGTAGTGCCGCCAGACCCGCGGCCACCAGGGGGTTTCCAGACTGGTGTACTGGCCGGCAAGGAACGGGTACGGCTGGTCGGGGCGGACCGTCACCACCGCGATGTCCGGCGTCCGCAGCTCGTGCGAGACGATCTCGGCCTGCCACCAGGCGGGGGCGACCGCCTCGTTCTCGGCGGCCGCGTCGATCATGATCTGCGAGATCGCGGTGTACGCACGTACCCAGGCCTCCTCCGTCTCCTTGCTCCAACTGGACGTCGCATACCGGGAGAGCGCGCTGAGCAGGCATTCGCCGACTGCGGGGTAGTGGTCGGGCATGGTGCCGTATTTACGGTGGCCGCGGCCGAGGTGGGAGAGGTACTCGGTGAGGATGTCGGCGTCGTCGACATGCTTGGCGGCGGTGAGCAGCGCCTTGAACAGCCGGTCGCGCTGGGTGTCCATCGACGCGGGGAACAGCGCCCGCAGATCGGGGTGCTGGACGAAGAGCAGCGCGTAGAAGTACGAGGTCACCTTGTCGGCGACCGGCTCGATCTCCGCCATGGTGCGACGGATGAGAATCGCGTCGGGGGAGGCGGGCGGGGCACTGGAGGCGGCTGCTTCCACTGCCTCCAGGGTGGGCTCCGCGGCTACGGGATGGCGCACGACGGTCTCACGCTCGGGCCGGGGCCCTGTCGGACGCTCCGGCTGGGGTGCTGCTTGTCGTTCCGCCTGACGCTCGGCCTGTCGCTCCGGCTGGCGTTCCGCCTGGCGCTCGGGGGGAGTGAAGAAGGGGCGGGGGGCGGGCTGGGCGTCCGGTGCCGTCGTGGGCACGGGGCCGCCGGCTACCCCCGTGGCGCGCACCGATTGGTGTACGGGCTCGGGCTCCCGGCGCGGCCGGGTCTCCTCGGGCGGGCGAGGTTGCTGGTGGGGGCGAGGCTCCTGCCTGGGGCGAGCCTCCTGGCGCGGCTGGGGATCCGGGCGCGGCTGGGGATCCCCAAACGGATGAGACCCCCAGAGCTGCTGGGGATCCTGATGCGGCTGTGACTCCGGCCGCGGCTCCGGTACGCGCTCACGCTCGGCGGCCGTGCCTACGGGTCTGATCGGACTGACCGGCCGGCTGGGTATCCGTTCCCGGCCGTCCTGTTCCCGGACCTGCTCCTCCTGGCCACGGGCACCGCCCTGACCACGTGGATCGCCCTGATCGCTTCGGCCGTCCTGACCTCGGTGCTGGTCCCGCTGCTCGTCGGGAGACTTTTTCGACGGCGGAGTGAACCAACCCCAATCGCCACTGCTGCCGCCAGAAGAGCCGCTATCGGCCGATGTGGTGGTCGGAGCGTCCATGGTCTGCCTCGCCTCGAACGTCTTTCGGTCGTCTTCGCACTTCCGTTGATCGGAACTGCCCGGAATTCCCCCCGCCCTGCCCCGGAATTCTTAATCCACTCAAGCTATTCCGGCAACACCCCCCAAAGCGGACAACTTTCACTTCCTCGCAGCAATCAACTCGGATGCCGACTCAGCAGCATGCCATCCCGGCTCGGCACATCGGACAAACAGCCGGAAGTTCGGTCGTCGCACCCGCTTCACCGGTAGCCTGGCGGACTTGCTCGCCCCTGAGCGCGCTCGCGGAAGCCCTCACCCCCGCCAAGCCGGACTCGACCATACCGGCACCGGTTGAAACCACAAGCCCTGATCTGGGAGCACTCAGCGCGCCCCCTTCGATAACAGTGACACTCCCCACAGAGCGCGTTTTCCGCACATATCCTGGACGAATGCCGCCGTAGAAAGATCAGAATTACCCGCGAGTACGCACCAGTTCGTACGCCTCACGCAGATCACGCCCCACATAGGCATATGAGGCGACGTCACGGACATGGTGGTCCGCATTCACGGCCACCGACGCCGGAACCGCAGCGAACAGGTCGGTGTCCGACATCGAGTCGCCGTACGCCACACAGTCGGCGCGGGTCAGCCCGTACTGCACACAGAGTTCATCCGCGATCCGCACCTTCGCCGCCGAGGTGAGAATGCCGGCCGGCTCCACCGGCTGCCGGATCGGCACCACGGGCCAGCGCGAACCATGTGCCGCATCGGCGCCCCAGGGCAGCAGCCGTTCGACGAAGAAGTCCGGGGACAGGGAAATCACCGCGCACCGTTCGCCATGTGAACGGATGTCCGCCCAGACCTCCCGGATCCCGGCCAGCCAGGGTGCGTTGTCGAACGCCGCCTCGAGATGAGATTCGGTCAGCTCGGCGGCCCACAGATCGGCCGCCAGCTGCGCGAACCGTGCCGGTGTCAGCTCGCCCGCGGCGAAGCCGCGCTCCAACTCGGCCATCTCCCGGCCCAGCCCGAGCTGCCGGGAGATCTCGACGGCGGCGGCGGACCCGTACAGCAGGGTTCCGTCCATGTCGAACAGATGCAGCTTGGTCATGCGTCGGAGGGTACGTCGGGCGCACATCGGGAGTGCCTCGGGAGTACGCCGGGAGTTCGTCGGGGCATCCCTTCGCTCCGGCGGGGTGCGCTGCGCACGCCCTCCGTACGCAAACGCCGTGCGCGCCCCCGTACTCAAGGCCGCGTACGCGCGGATACTCCCGCCGTCAGATGTATGCCGCGGCGCCGCCCGCCACCGTGGGACGTATGCCTCAGCTCAGCCGCCCCGCCCGCCGGGCCGTCCTTGTCGTCCATGTCGCCGTCTCCGTCGGCTGGCTCGGGCTCACGCTCGGGCTGCTCGCCCTGAGCATCACGGGTTACACCGCCGCCTCCCCCGATACGGCGGCGGTCGCCTACCGGGCAATGAAGATCTTTGCTGACTGGCTGGTCCTCCCGGTGGCGCTGATTGCGCTGGTCAGCGGGCTGGTGCTGTCCCTCGGTACGGCATGGGGACTGGCCCGCCACCGCTGGGTCTACGTGAAGTTCTGGCTCACCCTCGTCACCGTGCTGCTGTCGGTCTTCTCACTGCGGCCGGGCATCGATCGCCTGGCGGCACAGGCCGCCGCGGGCACACCGGCACCCGACATCGGCCTCCTCATCGCACCGGCCGTCGCCACCGCCACGTACTTCTTCATCACCGCGGTGTCCGTGCTCAAGCCCTGGGGCCGCACCAAACGCGGCAGCCGACTGCGCCGCCGGGCACAGTCGGCCTAGTGGAGCCTCATCGCCCTCAGGCGAGCTCTGCCCCGGCCGTCGCCGTGGCGGCGATCCGGTGGTCCTGCTCCGGGGCGCCGCCGCCGAAGCCGATCGCGCCGATCAGCCGGCCGTCCCGGTGGAGCGGCACCCCGCCGGCGATGAAGAGCAGCGGCCGGTCCAGCGCGGTGGGCAGCGTGTGGAAAAGCCCGTCGGGCCGTACGAGATCGACGAGGTCGGCGGTCGGCGCGTCCAGCTGGAGCGCGGTGTACGCCTTGCGGGTGCTGGTCTCCCCGGAGATCAGCACGGCCTGGTCATCGCGCCGGAAGCCGAGAAGGTGGCCGCCCGCGTCCAGCACGGTGACGCTGCCCCGTACGCCGAGACCCTCGGCTGCCCGTACGGCGGCCTCGATGAGCGCCTCGGCGTCACAGGTGGTCAGGGGGCGGACGGTGGGGGTGGGGGCGGAGGTGGTGGTCATGGGGGTGGTGCTCCTTGAGGGGGTGTGCGCGAGGGGGGTCGTGCGATTGATGGGTTGCGGGGGGGGAGGCGAACGGGGTGTGGGACTCCCAGATATCAGGCGGCTTGGGAGGTTTTCGCCCACTACGCCGCCTGGTTGGCCACCGGCTGATCGGCAACCGTGGCGGGCCCGCCGCCGGCCACCACCTGGCCACGGCGCCCCGTACGCCGCTCCAGCGCGGAGGCGAAGACCGCCACACCGAGCGCCGCGACGGTCATCAGCGCGCCGACCCAGTTGGGCGCGGCGTAGCCGAGTCCGGCCGAGATGACGAGCCCGCCGAGCCAGGAGGCCAGCGCGTTGCCGAAGTTGAAGGCGGCGATATTGCCCGCCGAGGCGAGCGTGGGGGCGGAGGCGGCCTGATCCATCACCCGCTTCTGCAGCGGCGGTACGGTCGCGAAGCCGAAGAAGCCGATCAGCGCGATGGTGAGGGTGGCGCCGGCCTTGTTGTGCGCGGTGAAGGCGAACGCGGCGAGCGCCAGCGCAAGACCGCCCAGGGCCACGTAGAGCATCGGCATCATGGCGCGGTCGGTGAAGCGGCCGGAAATCAGGTTGCCGCCGACCATGCCGAGCCCGAAGACAGCCGTCAGCCAGATGACGGAGGACGGTGCGAAGCCGGCGACCTCGGTCATCATCGAGGCGAGGTAGGTGACGGCCGCGAAGACGCCGCCGAAGCCGAGGACCGTCATCAGCATCGCGAGCCCGACCTGGGGGTTGCGGAAGACCGCGAGCTCACTGCCGATGCGTGCGGCGGCCTTCGCCCGCTGCGCGGGGACGAGCTTGACGACGCCCAGCAGGGCGAGCACGCCGAGCGCGGTGATGGCGTAGAACGTCGTCCGCCAGCCGAACTGCTGGCCGAGCAGGGTGCCCGCCGGAACGCCCACGACATTGGCAACCGTGAGACCGCTGAACATCAGCGAGATGGCGGTGGCGCGCTTGTGGGGCGCGACGAGGTCGGCGGCCACCAGGGCGCCGATGCCGAAGAACGCGCCGTGGGTGAAGGCGGCGACGATCCGCCCGGCCAGCATGAGACCGAAGTTCGGTGCGAGGCCGGTGAGCAGGTTGCCCACGATGAACAGGCCCATCAGCAGCGTCAGCATCTGCTTGCGGGTGAACCGCGTGCCGAGCGCTGTCATCAACGGCGCCCCGACCACCACGCCCATGGCGTAGAGGGTGGTCGCGTATCCGGCGAGCGGGATGGAGACGCCGAAGCCGTCCGCCATGTCGGGCAGCAGGCCCATGACCGCGAACTCGGTCGTTCCGATCCCGAAGGCGCCGATGGCGAGCGCCAGGAGTGCGAGAGGCATGACGGATCCCTTCGAAAGATTGCGTCCGTGGATTGCGTCGTTCCTGTGCGACGTTCATTGCGTCCGTCGCTAACGAGCGTCCACAATAATTGCAGACGCGCATTACTTGCAAGCGCGGGCTATTTCGGAAGTGTCCTATCCTGGTTCGTACGACCCATGAGGAGGTCTCCGATGACGCAGCAGACGCATGAGACGCCGCAGGCAGCAGCCTCAGGGGCGCCCGGCCGTGGGCTCGCCCAGGGCTGGTGCGCGCTCTCCGCCCTGCACGGCCGGATCGAGTCGCACATCGAGCGCGCGCTCCAGGCCAAGCACGACCTCAGCGTCCGTGAGTTCTCTGTCATCAACGTGCTCAGCGAGCAGCACAGCGGACCGGGCGGCCATCTGCGGATGCACCAGGTCGCCGACGCCGTGGTGCTCAGCCAGAGCGCCACCACCCGGCTGGTCACCCGGCTCGAGGAGCGCGGGCTGCTGGAGCGCTATCTCTGCCCGGACGACCGGCGCGGCATCTACACCAACGTCACTCCGGACGGCCTCGCCCTCCTCGAAGAGGCCCGGCCGACACACGACAGCGCGCTGCGCGACGCCCTGCAGGACGCCGCGAAGCGCCCCGAGCTGGCGCCGCTGGTCACAGCCGTGGAGACGCTGGCGCCGTCGGCTTAGCGCGGATGCGGGGCCAGGGCTCCCGGTCGCGCGTAGGGTCCGGCACATGAGCGATATCGAGATACGCCGCGCGACCGAGGCCGATCTGCCCGCCATCGTCGCCATGCTGGCCGACGACCCCCTGGGCGCCACCCGTGAGTCGCCGGACGACCTGCCGCCGTACCGTGCCGCGTACGAGGCGATCGCCGCCGATCCACAGCAGCACCTGGTCGTCGCGGTCCGCGAGGGCCGTACGGTCGGCACCCTCCAGCTCACCGTCATCCCCGGCCTCTCCCGCCGCGGCGCGTCCCGCTCGCTCATCGAAGGCGTACGGGTCCACGCCGATGAGCGCGGCGGCGGTCTGGGCACTCAGCTCATCGAATGGGCGATCACGGAATCCCGGGTACTCGGCTGCGCGCTGGTCCAGCTCACCTCCGACGCGACCCGTGTCGACGCCCACCGCTTCTACGAGCGCCTCGGTTTCGAGGCCTCTCACCTGGGCTTCAAGCGCGTGCTCTGAGGCCGTCAGGCGCATCGGGCCGTCACGCGCGCCAGGCGCTTTCCTCCAGGCGGGCACTTTCGGTCCCGGCCGACGCCTGTGGGACCCGGCGGGCGCGCTCCCGTGCCCGGTGCGCCTTCTGCCGGCAAGCGGCGCCGCAGTAGCGCGCAGGCCGGCCGGTACGCGCCGCCGCGACCGGCCCGTCACACACCTCGCACCGGGTTTCGTTACGGCCGGGTGCCTCCGTCGGCAGTTTCGTTACGGTTCGGCTTGCGCGCAGACCGTCGCACATCAGCACCGTCATCCGGCCCGGCGCCCCCGCCGCACCCCCCGCACCGGACCGTCGCCGCTCCATCGACATACACCCGACCAACACCGCACGGACATCGCCCAAATCAACGTCTGGCCTTACAGCGCCTGCGTGTTGGGCACGCATCAGCAGCACACCGAGGGCTTCCGCGAAGTCCCGCTCGGGGCCCGGCATCATCTCCTCACCCGTCTCGCCCGACGCCTCCAGCGCATCGCACAGCGCATTGTTCTGCGCGGCGAGCCGTACCACCGAGGAGAGGAAGCGAAAGAACACCCCTCCCGCGTCCTCGGCATCGGCCAAGTCCCTTGCGGTGTCCGTGAAAAGTTGTATCCGGTCCACGACCGATGCCCTGAACAGGGCTTCTTTGGAAGGGAAATGGCGGTACACCGTCCCGGCCCCCACGCCGGCCCGCCGCGCGATCTCGCCGAGCGGTACGCCCAACCCCTGTTCCTCGAAGGCGGATCGGGCCGCCTGGAGCACCAGTGCCCGATTGCGCCGGGCGTCCGCGCGCGAGGGAGCCGACCCGTTGTCCGCCATCCGTAAGCCTCCTGGAAGCGCCCGGATCCATCGCCGAGCCCGCCCGGAATTCCAACCGGGCCGTTCGTTCCGATTCTATGGGAGGGCTGAGAGGGGGGCCGGAGGGCCTCGCCGGGGCACGCCGGGGGCCGACGACAGGGCCTCCCACGCAAAGAGGGCGTGTTTCACGTGAAACCCTCGGTTTCACGTGAAACACGCCCCATGTACAAGGTGTGGACCCGTATGCAAAGGGTGGACCCCGTTTCACGTGAAACAGGACCCACCCCATGGCCTGCGCCGTCCTCAAGCCAACGTCAGCAACGCCCGGGCTCCCTCACCGCGCGGCCACTGCCTCATCCCATGCCGTGCCCGCCGCCCCGGCTGCTGCGGCCTCGTCGACCTCCGTGCCCAGCGCCCGCAGGCCGACGGCCAGCGCCGCCAAAGAGGCCAGCACCACGCCCCGGTCCGCGGCGCGGCCGTAGTGGTTCACCCGGATCATCTCCTTGGCCAGCGCACCCGCGGCGGCCTGCACCGGCACCGAGCCATCGGCGGCAAGCGCTGCCGACACCACCTCGCGGGCATCCACGCCCTGCGGTGCGCGCAGCGTGGTCGCGGCAGGCGCCGCGTCCTCGTCCCGGATCACATAGGGCACCGGGCCGCCCAGCGCCTGCACACCGGCCCGTACCGCCGCGGCCGCCGCCCGGTGCCGCGCGATGACCGCATCCAGCCCCTCGGCCGCGATACGGTCCACCGCCTGCTCCAGGGCGAGCATCTCCAGCTGCGCCGGAGCATGCGGCAGGGCGGTGCGGCCGCCGTCGATCCAGCGCTCCTTCCAGTCCCGCAGCGAGAGGTACGAGCGCCGCGGTGCCTGCTCGTTGGCCACGATCCGCTCCCAGGCACGGGCGCTGACCGATGCCACCGATACCCCGGCCGGTCCGGCCAGCGCCTTCTGTCCGCCGATCACACACAGGTCCACGCCCCACTCATCGGTGAGCAGCGGCTCGGCGCCGACCGAGGCGACCGCGTCGAGCATCAGCAGTGCCCCGTGCCGGCGCACCACCGCACCGATCTCGGCGACCGGATTGGTGTTGCCGGTCGCCGCCTCGGCGTGCACCAGGCTCACAAAATCGATCTCGGGGTGCTCCCGCAGCGCATCCGCCACCTGCTGGGGGCTCACCGCACCGGTGAACGGCGCGGTGAGGGTGATGACCTCGGCGCCGCAGGAGCGCAGCCAGCCGCCGAAGGTCTCGCCGTACGGGCCGGTGATGATGTTGAGCGCGGTGCTGCCGGGCCGTACGGCCGAGCGGATGCAGGCCTCCAGCGGCAGCAGCGCCTCGCCCTGCATCGCCACCACATCGCAGCGGGTGCCCATCAGCGCGGCGACCTTGTCCTCGATCCGCGCGAAGTGTGCGGCGGTGAGCGGCGGCAGGTCGAGCAGATCCGGGGCAGCGGGGTTCGCGGTCGGGTCAGACACGGCAGTCACAAGGCCTTCCAGCGGTAGCGAGCCGCCCGGTCCAGGCGGCTCCTGACGTCTCGTTCGACTGTACGTCCGGCCGCTGCACCACCGCCGTACGGGCCTTGGGCCCCTGCCGGGCCCGCCGCGTGCCTCAGACCCGCCAGCCCTCCGCATCGATGCCGCCCGGCACCGGCCCGGCGGGCTCGTACGGGCCGCGGGTAAAGACAAAGGTCCCCAGGTCCAGATGGCTTACCGATCCGTCCTCCGCGTGTACCGCCCGCAGCGTCTCGCCCACGTAGTAGCCGTCGAGACCGGTCCAACTGCCGTCCGCCTCCGGCCGGAATCGCGAACCGCGCCCGGCACCGTACAGCGGTGTCAGTTCCAGCCCACGCTCCGCCTTCAGCCGCAGTACGAACGGTCGCGCGCCCCAGTACCACGGCCCGGTCAGCGCCAGCAGTTCCTTGTCGAGCGGGTCGGCCGCCGGACGCCATGGCTCCGGAATCCTCGGCTCACGGTTGGCCACGATCTCCAGGAGGTCGGCCGCAATCCCCCCGACTGCGGGCCCCGACGTGCAGTTGGCCAGCGCGATCCCGGCGAGGTCCTCCTCGGCATCCACCCACAGAGCCGCCAGAAAGCCCGGCATGGAGCCGGTGTGCCCGGCCAGCCGACGCCCGCCCGCTGCGCCTTCGCCTCCGACCGCCCGCCGCGGATCCGTCCGTACGAGCTGCAGTCCCAGGCCATAGCCCGCCGCCCCGTCGTCGCCCTCCGGCGGCACCGCCGGGGCCCGCATCTCGGCCACGCTCGAGGCGCTCAGCACCCTCTCATCGCCCCGCAGCAGGAACGCCGCCCACCGGCACAGATCCTCCAGCGTGGACCACAGCTGGCCCGCCGGGCCCATCAGCCCGGTGTCCTGGGCCGGTTCGGGCAGCAGCGCATCGGCCCAGGGGTGCACCGCCCAGCCGCCCGCGTGCGGCATCTCGGGCCGCATCGTCGTACGCGCCATGCCGAGTGGTTCCAGTACTTCGCGGCGCAGGATCTCGTCCCACGGCGCACCGTCCCGCAGCCGTTCGACGAGCGCGCCGAGCAGGGCGTAGCCGGGGTTGGAGTAGTGATGGCGGCGGCCGGCCGGGAGGCGCTGCGGCCGCTCACCGAAGAGATCGGCCGGCTCGGGACGCAGGTGTCCCGAGGTGCGCTCCCACCACGGCCCTCGTGCTTCTGCCGCCAACCCAGAGGTGTGCGCCAGTAGTTGAGCGATCGTCGCCTCGGGCACCGGCGTCCCTTCCAGGTGCCTGCCAACCGGGTCCTCCAGTCCCAACACCCCTTCGTCCCGCAGCCGCAGCACCATCACCGCGACAAAGGTCTTGGTGAGTGAGCCGATCCGGTACTGCACATCGCCGTGTGGCACCTCCCCCGGAACCGACGTCCGGGCACCCGTCCACACCGCCCGGCCAGCGCGGACGACCGCGCCCATCATCGACGGCGCCCGCCCCTCGGCCTGGCCGACCGCCAGCCGGCACAGCAGCGCCCGCCGTGTCTCCGGCAGCAGCTCGGCATAGGCGTCACCGGTGTCGACCGTTCCCGCCCGGCCGGCCGCCGAACCCGGCTCGCCCGCACGCGGCTCCGGCAGAGCCTCGGCCTCCTGGGCAGCGGCATCGTCGCCCTCGGTCTGCCGGGGCCTGGGCTTCTGTGGCTCAGGCTTCTTTGACGCGGTGGACGCAGCTGTGGTCATGGTGCTCCTCAACGGCCGATACGGCTGGTCGGCAGGCTTTGGCCCGCCGCGGATCACCCTCTCCCGACGACCGCCCCGCACGCGAGGTTTTTGCGCCCTCCACCGCGTGGTCACCCCAGTGCGGCGGCCCCGATCACCGCACCGAGCGCCGTCTGCTCGTCCTGCGGCAGCCGACGCGCCGCGTGCACCATATGCAGCGCGGACCGCAGCCGCAGCCGGTCCCCGTCCGTCCCCAGGTAACCGAGATAGGCCGGAAGCGTCAGTCCCAGCGCTGTCAGATCGGCGCGTGCACACCATCGCGACAGCAGTTCGCGGATACGCGCATCGACGCCCTCATCGAGGACCCGCCGCACCGGTGGGGCGTCGCCTTCCGTCCCGGCAGCCGATGCCTCCGACGCCGTCTCACGCAGTCCCTCCGCGATGGCGAACCGGTTCCAGTCGCCGTACTGCCCCTCGGGCAGCTCATCCACCCGCTCGGCGGCCCGTACGAAATACCCGTACGCCACGGTCGGTTGCCCCAACTGCCGGTACGCCTGGCCCATATTCAGGTACAGCGAGGGATAGAACCCCCGCACCCGGTCGTCCGCCACGCGGTCGGCCCGGTCCAGACACTCCTGGTTCCAACGGAGCGTCTCCTCGGGCGAGGTCTGGTGGCGCGCGAGGTAGTGCGCTGCGATACACGCCTCGTAGTCGTCTCCGGCCGCGTCCCAGGCCTGCTGAAAGAGTTCGTACGCGGCGTCGGACCGCCCCTCCGCCTCCGCCTGCATCCCCGCCACACACAGCCGCACCACCGGCAGCTCCGGATCCATCCCCCTGCTCCCCCCGTCAGCCATCGGCACGACCCGCAGGCGTACGGGCACCGGACCGCTCGCTCACCGGCATCGCCAGCGTCGTAAAACTTCCCTGGTCAGCGGACCGGACCACAACGGGCCGGTCCGCCGAGGCAATCTCCAGCAGCGCATCGGGCCCCACCCCGGCCTCCAGCGCGGGCACAAGGACCGCCGGATCAAAGGCGATCCGTGGAACCGTCCCATGTTTCACGTGAAACACCGCTCGCAGCCGCACGGGCTCCCGCTCCCCACCCGTCACCTCGAGCTCAGGCTCGCCGTCCTGCCCCGCGCTCATGACGAGCGACACCACACCGCCCCGCCCGGCGACCGCGTCCCGCAGCCCGTTCCGGTCGGCGATGATCCGGTCTCTCCCTGCCTCAAGCCCCTCCAGGATCAGCCGGTAGTCCGGGAACTCCTCGGGAGCCGGGCCCGGGTGCCTGCCCTGCTCCCACTTCTGACGACGGCCCTTCTCCTGCGGTGGCTCCCAGCGCTCGCCTCCACCGGCTCCCCGAAGCCGAAACCCTGCCGCATCCGTCGTACCTCCCGCATACGTCGAATCCGCGGTGTCCCCCACCACGCCACCGCACTCCACCTCGACCGCCATCTGCCGTACGGCCCACTCCGCCAGGTCCTGTGCTGCCTGCGCCTCGATCAGCGCCTTGCGCGGCCCGCCCTCGAAGTCCGTGGCCCGCAGCACCCTTACGGCCAGCCGATAGCGGTCCGTGGCCACCAACCGCACCTCGCCGTCGATGAGTTCCAGCAGCACACACCCCAACACCGGAAATTCCTCGCGCTCCGCACCCACTGCCGCAGCGGACATCACCTGCCGTACCGCACCGGCGAGCTCGGCACCGTCGACCCGGGCCCGCACCCCTCGGCCGCCCGGGTCCCCCGACACCTCCCGCAGAAAGCCCTCCACCACGGCCTGCGCCTCGTCCGCCGTACGCCGTGTCCGCTCCAGATACGCGCGCAGCACGCCCCGCGCCGCTTCCTCCGGACCGTCCAGCACCACCGCAACATCCACCAACGGCAACCCCGCAGCCCGCAGGCGTCGCAACCGCACTCCGCGGGGCGCCTGCCCCGCGCCGTAGTACCGGTACCCCGTCGCCTCATCCACCAGGGCCGGCCGCAGCACCCCGCAGTCGTCGTAGAAACGCAACGCGCTCGGCGCCAGCCCCACCCGTCGCGCGAACGCGCCGATGCCCAACAGCTCTTCCTCGTCCATGAGCGGGATTGTCGGGCTTCAACCAACCTGAAGGTCAAAGGCTTCGGCACCAGTGGGACGCCTCACCGGCGCCGAGTTACAGACCGCTCACCCCGGGCCCCACCAGCCCCGCCTCATACGCCAGGATGACCGCCTGGGTGCGGTTGTGGGCACCGAGCTTGGCCAGCACATTGCCCACATGCGTCTTCACGGTCTCCAGGCTCACGATCAGCTCGGCGGAGATCTCCTGGTTCGTCAGACCCTTCGCCATCCGCCGCAGAATGTCGGTCTCACGCTGGGTGAGTGCGGCCAGCCTGCGCGCGGCTTCGCGGCGCACCGGCCGGCTCGTGGCCAGCCGCCGGACCACCTCGGGGAACAGCACGGAGTCACTGGTGGCGACCAGCCGGATGGCATGCGCGATCTGCCGCGCCGGGGCGCGCTTGAGGACGAACCCGCTCGCCCCGGCCTGGAGCGCGTCGTAGACGTATTCGTCGTTCTCGAACGTGGTGATCACGACGACCTTGGGCGGATCGGACAGCTCGGCACGCACGCGCCGGGTGGCCTCGATTCCGTCCACCTGAGGCATCCGCACATCCATCAGCACCACATCGGGCCTCAGCCGCATGACCAGGGGGAGCACCTCTGCGCCATCGGCGGCCTCACCCACCACGTCCACATCGGGTTGGGCGGACAGCAGGGCCCGAAGCCCGGTACGGGTGAGCTCCTCGTCGTCGGCGATGAGCACACTCACCGGCGTGTCCGGAGACGTATCCGGTGTGGCCAGGACGGCCTGCGCGCTCTGCGCGGTGCCCGCGGTGCTCATGGCGCCGACCGTAGCGGAATCCGTGCAGCGAGGCGCCAGCGTTTGCCGCTCCGCTCCTCTCCCGCGCCGCCCTCACTCTCCGTCACCCCGGTGGACACCTCGCCGCGCAGCAGTCGCACCCGCTCCGCAATTCCCGCCAGGCCGTTCCCCTGCCCGCGCCGCTCACCCGGCCGGAAGCAACCGGCCGCCGCGTCAACAGGGTTGGTGAGCTCCACGCTCAGCCAGCCGTCCTGGGCGGTGACATTCAACGCGATGCCCGTTTTCGTGCCGTGCCGCAGCGCATTGGTCAGCCCCTCCTGGACGATCCGGTACGCCTGCCGGGAGGCGGTGGCCGGTATCCGGTCCAGCGCGCCGACGGTCTCGACGCTCACCTCGGCCCCGGCCCTTCGGACCCTCTCCACCAAGAGGCCGATATCGCCGAGCGTCGGCTGCGGTGTCCGGGGCGATTGCCCCTCCCTCAGGACGCCGAGCACATGGTCGAGGTCGTCCATCGCCGCCCGGGAAGTCTCCTCGATGCTGCTCAGGGCCCGGCGCGCCGCGTCCGGGTCCCGCTCCATCAGCTCGCCCGCGACGGCGGCCTGGATGGTGGACGCCGTAAGGGTGTGGCCGATGGAGTCGTGCAACTCCTGCGCCAGCCGATTGCGCTGGGCCAGCTGACGCATCTGCTCCTCGACGGCGGCCAGCCGCTCTGCCGGGGTGTGGTCAAGGAAAACCGGAGCGAGCAGCCGGAGGACAGCGGCCGCACCGGCGCACACCGCCACCGCCACCGCCAGACATCCGGCGGCCGCAGCCACTGCCCACAGCCCTGGCAGCCCGGAGTTCACCCTGAGGGTCTGCCCGAAGGCGTCGACGGCTCCTCCGCCGCCCAGCCATACCGAGGCGAAGGTGACAGCGCTGAGCAGCAACAGGCAGCTCAGCGCTGTCACCATCATGCCCAACGCCATATGCGGCACCAACCACCCCGCCGTACGCAGCCGGTTGATCCACAGGCCCCTGGAGGGTTCCTCCGACGCCGACTCCAGCGGAGCGGGCAGTTCGGTCCCCAGCAGACCATTCGCCAGCCGCACAGATCCCCGGCGCACCGCGCGAGGACAGCCCATCGCCGTGATCACCACCGCGAGCGCGAGCATGAAGCCCGCGATCCGCAGCCCCGTCGGCCACACCCGCGGCGCGCACAACAGCGCAGTCACCAGCGGCACCATGCCCAGCATCGCGCCGAGGAACGCGTGAACCCAATCGGACATACCTTGCTTGGCTGCCCTGCCGAAGCGTGGGCGATTCATTTTGCGCACGGTCCGATGATGGCAGCGGACCGTGCCGTAATCCTCCCCCGAAAGAGCCAGACCGGCCTCCCGATTCCGGGGGTACCGAAAACCCCTCGCCGTAGCGATGCGCGCACACAGCACTTCGTGCGAGCTTATGGAAAACGAATCAGATATCGCCGATCGACACCCAACACCCCATACCCAACACAACACAAGGCAAGGCAAGGCAAGGCAAGGCAAGGCAAGGCAAGAGACATTAACTGCGCCGGATATCAACCGTCCTGCTATCGATCGGGAACCCCATGTCGCCAAAAAACAAAGGACTCGCCACATTCCTCACCATCACGTTCGCGGGATCATGGCTATGGCTGCTGATCGCGCACTTCGGCCTCGACTTATCGGCGCTCAACCCCCTACTCCAACTGCCCTATTGCTGCATGCCGGCTATTGCCGCGCTGATCGTCCGCCGCTGGGCAACCAGGGAAGGGTTCGCCGACGCCGGGCTGCGTCTGCGGCTGAAGGACGGTTGGCCCTATTACCTGGCAGCATGGCTCGGCCCCCTGCTGACAGCCGGCGCCACCGGCGGCCTGGCGGCCCTCCTGGGCCTGTGGCGACCGGATCTTTCCCCGCTGAGCAGCCTTGTTCCCGGCATACCCGGTTGGGTTACGGTGGCCCTTCTGATGCTGGTGGTCCCCGTGCTCACACCGGTGTACTGCGGCGAGGAATTCGGCTGGACAAGCTATCTCCGTCCGCGCCTCTACGACGGCCGTACGGTACCGTCCGTCATCGCCACCAGTCTCATCTGGGCGGTCTGGCACTACCCTTTGGCCTTTACCGGCTATGTCGCATTCCCGAACGTGATATCCGGGCTGGCCTCCTGGACCCTGTCCTTCCTCTTCCAGGAATCGATTCTGGCCTGGCTGTACATACGCAGTGGAAGCATCTGGGTCGCAAGCCTGGCCCACGCCGGAAACAATATGGTCCTGTTCCTGCTCACCGGACAATTGCTGGGCACCGGAGGCGGCCTGGGCGCCCTCGTCACCACACTGCTTCCCACCATTCCGATGGCCGCGATCAGCATATGGCTCCTCGTCGGCCGGAAATGGATGCCCCCGAATTCCGCTGGTCTGCCGGCCGCAGAGCCCCGTGCCGCAACCCGCTCCTCGTAGCCCATCCAGCAGCCGAGGAGGGGTGCCTCAGAGGCACCTGGCGACCGAGCGCTCGTCACTCTCCGAGCCGTACGGCCACGGGGCCCTCGTGTCAGACCGTCTTGACCGTGCCGCCGTCGATGACATAGTCCGCACCGGTGATGTTGCCGGCCACGTCGGAGAGAAGGAATGTGATCAGGGATGCCACCTCCTGGGGTTCGGCGATCCGCCCGGTCGTGATGGCGAACGCGTCCGGGATCTGCTGGAGGAACGCCGCATGCTCAGCGCCGGCGCCCGCTGCGACCTTGCCGCCGAAGCCGTTGGGGTCCTCCCAAATGGCGGTGCGCACCACACCGGGCGAGACGGTGTTGACGCGTACGCCCTGCGGCCCGAACTCCTCTGCGAGGGACTTGCCGAGCGAAGTAAGTGCCGCCTTGGCCGCGCTGTAGGCGACCGGGCCGACAGCCGGGAGCCGGGAGTTGATGGACGAGACGTTGACGATGGCGCCGCGGCGCTCGATCAGGCTGGGAAGCGCGGCTCGGCTGATGCGGACCGCGCTGAGCAGGTTGAGGTCGAAGATGCTCTCCCACTGCGCGTCATCGGTGTCGAGGAACCCGACCGGCTCGACGGCATCGCCGGCACCGACGTTGTTCACCAGCAGGTCGATGCCGCCCAGCTCCGCGAAGGCACTCTCCATGAGAGTGACCCCTCCCTCAGCGGTGCTGAGGTCGGCCGACACCGGGAGGGCTCCGGATTCCTTGAGTTCGGGGGTGATCGTGCGGGCAGCGCCGACAACGCGGACGCCCTCGTCGATCAGCATCCTGACGGTGGCCAGTCCGATGCCCCGGCTGGCGCCGGTGACAACAGCGGTCTTGGAATCGAGGTTGAGCTTCATGATTCTCCGCTCTTGAACCGTAGGTACAAAATCAGGACAGATGAAGGCCCCGGTGAGGCACACGCCCGCCGGCAGGTCAGAGAACGTCGACGGTCGCGTCGATCACCCTGGAAAGACGGTCGGGCCCTTCGGCAATGCGAGCCATGAGCCGCAGACCGACGACGGCGTTCAGCAGCAGACTCCCGATGGCGTGAGCATCGCGACCGGGCGCGATCTCTCCCGCACGCTGCCCCTCCTCGACCAGCACCCGAAAGGCGCCTTCGGTGCGGTCGAACATGCGTCGGACCAGGTCGGCGGCAGCCTCGTCCGTGCCTGCAAGCTCCGCTGCGGTGTTCACCGCCATGCAGCCGCGACGGTCCGGGTCGGCAAGGTCCGTCTCGGCAAGAAACCGCAACGCCTTGCGCAACCGGTCCTTCACCGGCCCTTTCTCCTCGAGCATCTCGATCAGAGCCAGCGCCTGGCTGTCGCGGTAGCGGCAGAGCGCCTTCTCGAACAGGGCGCGCTTGCTGCCGAAGGCGTTGTAGAGACTGCCCTTGCCGATGCCGAGCGCATCGACGAGGTCCTGCGGCGTGGTGGCGGCGTACCCCTTGCGCCAGAACACCTCCATGGCCTGATCGACGGCAGCATCCGGATCGAACTGCTTAGGCCTTCCCATGATCGGAACTGTATCACCTTTCTGGACCCATAGGTCAAGAACTCGACTCCGCCCGCGAATCGCCTCGACACTGCCGCACCACCCTCGCCCCGCAAGACCGCGAAGCCGCACCCCGCGCGTCACACACCCCGCCCCACCAGCCCCGAGACCCCGGATGGCCGCCTCGATGAGCGATGCGGCATTTTTCATATTATCGTCTCGTAACTGTACGAAGTGGATCTGTTACAGATCGCATCGGGTCAACCAATGGAGGAGAAATGGGCAAGCTTCGCAAGGCGGCCGTCGTGGCCACCGTCCTCGGCAGCGTCAGCTTCCTCGGCGCAGGCACCGCCTCCGCCGCCGGGCATGGCGGCAACTGGTGCAGGTCGCACGACCTGAACGTCGACGTCCTCGGCCAGGTCGGGATCGCCAACGGCATCGCGGGCAACATCCTCAACGGCGAGGGCGGCCCTGGCGGCCAGTTCGGCGGCGTCGGCTCGAGCATGGGCTGCAACGGCGGCGGCTGGTAAGCACCTGCAGCCACGTACGTAACGGACATGGGTGTCTCGGTGTCCGAGCCGCAGGCCCGGACACCGAGACCCGTTTCCGACCCTCTGCGAGGCCCGGGCGTGGGCCGGTTCACCGTGCACAGCGCCCGGGCGTCGATCACAAGGAAGGCAGCACATGTTCAGCCGGAAGAAGATCGCAGTCGTCTCAGGGATCCTGAGCGGCCTCGCCGTGACCTTCGCCGGTGCCGCCGAGGCGTATGCCGGAGGCCCCTCGGACGACTGCACCCGCGACGCCCAGCGCAACAGAATCTGCATCCACAAGAGCCAGTCCGTCCACACCGGCAAGGACGGCAGGTACTCCCTCAAGCAGACGCAGCACTGCTCGACGGCCTCCCGGAACCTCCTGGTGTGGCTCGAAGTCAGCCTGCTGGACAACAAGATCGCGAAACTCGGGCCGGCCGGGGACTGCTCCAACACGGCGTCAGCGCCCAAAAACCTCAAGTACCGAAGGCTTCCAGGAGGACAGCCGGAACGCCCGACCACACTCGCCAGCCGAGACGAGACTGCTCCGGCCTGGGCATCTCACCCCGACACCTGCAATTGCCGTTAGGCGCCCTCAAGCGCCAAGATCGAACGAGGCTGCGCCACGTGAGGTGAGCCCCCGCACCGGCCGTGGAGTTCCGAGGCCGGACCCGGAAAATGAGGCTCCCCACGGCCCCCACCTCACGTCTGCGCCATGTCCACAAACCGCGAATAGTGCCCCTGGAACGCCACGGTGATCGTCGCCGTAGGACCGTTACGATGCTTCGCCACGATCAGGTCGGCCTCACCGGCGCGGGGGGATTCCTTCTCGTAGGCGTCCTCGCGGTGCAGCAGGATGACCATGTCGGCGTCCTGCTCGATCGAGCCGGATTCACGCAGGTCGGAGACCATCGGCTTCTTGTCCGTACGCTGCTCGGGGCCACGGTTGAGCTGCGAGAGCGCGATGACCGGAAGCTCCAGCTCCTTCGCCAGCAGCTTGAGGTTTCGCGACATGTCCGAGACCTCCTGCTGGCGGCTCTCGGCCCGCTTGGAGCCGCCGGACTGCATCAGCTGGAGATAGTCGATGACCACCAGCTTCAGCTCGTTGCGCTGCTTGAGCCGGCGGCACTTGGCGCGGATCTCCATCATCGACAGGTTGGGCGAGTCGTCGATGTACAGCGGCGCGGCCGAGACATCGGGCATCCGCCGGGCCAGTCGCGTCCAGTCCTCGTCCGTCATGCTGCCGGACCGCATGTGATGCAGCGCCACCCGTGCCTCGGCGGACAGCAGGCGCATCGCGATCTCGTTGCGCCCCATTTCCAGCGAGAAGATCACGCTCGGCAGATTGCTCTTGATCGAGCAGGCCCGCGCGAAGTCCAGCGCGAGGGTCGACTTACCCATGGCCGGACGGGCCGCGATGACGATCATCTGGCCCGGGTGCAGGCCGTTCGTCAGGGAATCGAGATCGGTGAAGCCGGTGGGCACACCCGTCATCTGGCCCTGGCGTGAGCCGATCGCCTCGATCTCGTCGAGGGCGCCTTCCATGATGTCGCCGAGCGGCAGATAGTCCTCGCTGGTCCGCTGCTCGGTGACGGCGTAGATCTCCGCCTGGGCCTTGTTGACGATCTCGTCGACATCGCCGTCCGCGGCATATCCCATCTGCGTGATACGGGTGCCGGCCTCGACCAGCCGGCGCAGCACGGCACGCTCGTGGACGATCTCCGCGTAGTACTCGGCGTTCGCGGCCGTCGGGACGGACTGCACGAGCGTGTGCAGATACGAGGCACCGCCGACCCGGCCGATCTCACCGCGCTTGGTCAGCTCCGCGGCGATGGTGATCGGGTCGGCCGGCTCGCCCTTGGCGTAGAGATCGAGGATCGCCTGGAAGACCAGCTCATGGGCAGGGCGGTAGAAGTCTTCGCCCTTGAGGACCTCGACGACGTCGGCGATGGCGTCCTTCGACAGCAGCATGCCGCCGAGCACCGACTGCTCCGCGTCCAGATCCTGCGGGGGGACCCGCTCGAAGCCGCCGGCCCAGGAGCCGCCGTCATCCTCGCCGCGGTCCTGGCGTTCGCCGCGGCCGCGGCCCTTTCCTTCGCTGTGACGGGAGCGGGGCGCCGGCAGCCGGTCGCTCGGACCGGAGTCCGCCCAGGGGTCGTCCATGGGCTCGGGCATGCTCACCCCGGCACCTCCTCCCGTCCGCGACGCGGACCTTGCTGTGCTCTTCTTTCTTACGGCACAGCTCTGACAATCGAGACGCCCGACTCCGGTTACGGCGCGTCGAGTTCGGACGATGTCTCAGGCCGGAACAGGCGGCGGGTGCCGGACCACGGTAGGCCCGCGGGCACCGTCCGCCAATCTGGTTATCCACAGGCCGTGTGGATGACGGGCCTCCAGCTGTGGAGAAGTCCCCTGATCCTGTGCACGGGCCGGGGGAAACTACTGTGGACAAGCACACAATCAGCTCCACCACACGCCGCTGACCTGCACGTTCCTCATCCATAGGCTGTGGGGGAGAAAAACTTCGGCGACCTGTTCAAGATCACGACAAACGGCGCGTGGACGACGACTCCGCACAGCGGAAAGTAAGGATCACATGGCTATTGCATCTCTTACCTGTGGAAGATTAGATTGCCCGCATGACACAGGCTCCCGCGACGCCACGGCGCGCCCCCCGCCGCCATGACCGCGAGATCATCGCACTCGCCCTGCCTGCCTTCGGCTCACTGGTCGCGGAACCGCTCTTCGTCATGGTCGACAGCGCCGTCGTCGGCCACCTCGGCACCCCGCAGCTGGCCGGTCTCGGCGTCGCCGCCGCGCTGCTGACCACGGCCGTCTCCGTCTTCGTCTTCCTCGCGTACGCCACCACCGCCGCGGTCGCCCGCAGAGTCGGCGCCGGCGATCTCTCCGCTGCCATCCGCCAGGGCATGGACGGCATCTGGCTCGCCCTTCTCCTCGGCGCCGCGGTCATCGCGGCCGTGCTGCCCACCGCTCCCTGGCTCGTCGAAGCCCTCGGCGCATCCGGTACCGCCGCCCCGTACGCCACCACCTACCTTCGCATCAGCGCCCTCGGTATCCCCGCGATGCTCGTCGTGCTGGCCGCCACCGGTGTGCTCCGCGGCCTCCAGGACACCAGGACCCCGCTGTACGTGGCCGTCGGCGGCTTCTCCGCCAACGCCGCGCTCAACGCCCTCCTGGTCTACGGCGCCGGCCTCGGGATCGCGGGCTCCGCCTGGGGCACGGTTCTCGCCCAGTGCGGTATGGCCGCCGCGTACCTCACCGTCGTGATCCGCGGCGCACGGCGCAACGGCGCCTCGCTGCGCCCCGATGCGGCGGGGATACGCGCCTGTGCACAGGCCGGCGCCCCGCTGCTGGTCCGGACCCTCTCGCTGCGCGCGGTCCTGATGATCGCCACCGCCGTCGCCGCCCGGCTCGGCGACGCCGAGATAGCCGCCCACCAGATCGTGCTCACGCTCTGGTCGCTGCTGGCCTTCGCCCTGGACGCGATAGCCATAGCGGGCCAGGCCATCATCGGGCGCTACCTCGGTGCGGGCGACCGCGACGGCGCCCGGGCCGCCTGCCGCCGCATGGTCCAGTGGGGCATCGCCTCCGGACTGGTCCTCGGCGTGCTGGTTGCGCTCGCCCGGCCCCTGTTCATCCCGCTCTTCACCGCCGACCCTGCGGTCCACCGCCCCCTGACCACCACGCTCCTGGTCGTGGCGCTCACCCAGCCGGTATCCGGCATCGTCTTCATACTCGACGGCGTTCTGATGGGCGCGGGCGACGGCCGCTATCTCGCCGGGGCGATGGTCGTGACGCTGGCTCTCTTCGCGCCGGTGGCACTGGCAGTACCCGCCCTCGGCGGGGGACTGGTCGCCCTGTGGTGGGCGATGGCCCTGATGATGACCGTGCGGATGCTGACGCTCTGGCTCCGTACCCGCTCGGGCCGGTGGATTGTGACCGGGGCCTCCCGCTGAACTGTCCCGTAACCGCGAGTGGCTGTCGATAATGACCGTGTGCGCGCGTTCGCCAGGAATTCCGTTCTGCCCTTGACGTTCATCGTCATCGTGGCTGCCGCTGTGGTGGGCTACGCCACGGAGGAGGCCGATACCCGCTTCAGCGCAGGCGGCCGCAGCAGTTTCGGCAAGTCCGGCGAGGCGGGCCAGGACCCCCAGGACCAGGATCCTGCCGCGTCGGCCCCGGCCGATGACGGCAATGCGTACACCCCGCGCAGAACGGAGCAGAACGCCCGGGTCGGCGTGGTCTTCGAGAAGGACGACCGCGGCGATCACTTCTGCACCGCAAGCGTCGTCCAGAGCCCCGGCCGGAACATGCTGATCACCGCGGCACACTGCGCCTTCGACGCCGAGGCGGGGACCACCGTGAACGATCTCGTCTTCGCCCCCGACTACCGCAACGGCAAGGAGCCCAGCGGCCTGTGGAAGGTCAAGAAGGTGGTCATCGACAAGCGCTGGGCCAAGTCGCAGGACGAGGATCTCGATATGGCCTTCCTCCTTCTCGACAAGAAGGACGGCAAGCAGATCCAGGATGTCCTGGGCGGCAACACCCTCGGCATCGACCGCGGCTACGACAACGAGGTCAAGATCACCGGCTATCCCACCAGCCGCAACACCCCGATCTCCTGCCAGAACCGCACCACAAAGTTCAGCGACACCCAGTTGCGCATCCAGTGCACCGACTTCGAGGGCGGCACCAGCGGCAGCCCCTGGCTGGCCGACTACGACCCCAAGAGCCACACCGGAACGGTCATCGGCGTGCTGGGCGGCCACGAGGGCGGGGGCGACGAGGACGACGTCTCCTATGCCGCGTACTTCGACGACGACGTCGCCGAGCTGTACAAGCACGCCCAGGACGTGGACTGACCCCCGGTCTGCGGTGCCCCGGACACCACGAAGGGCCGTACCCCGGTGATGGGGTACGGCCCTTCAGCGTGGTGCTGTGATGCTGCGATTACGCGGCAACGACCTCGACACCGAGCTTCGCAACGACCTCGGCGTGCAGACGCACGGAGACCTGGTGCGCGCCCAGGGTCTTGATCGGCGAACCGAGCTCGACACGGCGCTTGTCGACGTCCGGACCACCGGCAGCCTTGATCGCCGAGGCGACGTCGGCCGGCGTGACGG
Organism: Streptomyces chattanoogensis; assembly: GCF_001294335.1. Taxonomy (GTDB): domain Bacteria; phylum Actinomycetota; class Actinomycetes; order Streptomycetales; family Streptomycetaceae; genus Streptomyces; species Streptomyces chattanoogensis. Next base: position 76,450 of record NZ_LGKG01000035.1, on the reverse strand, counting down.
AGCCGAACAGACGGCCCGCGTCGCCGGCGCGAACGGCCAGCTTCACGCTGACGCCCTCGAGCTGGCCCTTGACCTCGTTGGCCTGCTCGATCGTGGCGATCTCGCGGATCTTGCGACCGCGGCGGATCTGCTCGACGTCCTTCTCGCCACCCTTGGTCCAGCGGATCGCGAAACCACGCGGGACCAGGTAGTTGCGGGCGTACCCGTCCTTGACGTCAACGACGTCGCCGGCGGTGCCGAGGCCGGAGACCTCGTGGGTGAGGATGATCTTCATGTGTCGGTCACCCTTCCCTTATCGCGCGGTGGACGTGTAGGGCAGCAGCGCCATCTCACGGCTGTTCTTCACGGCCGTGGCGACGTCACGCTGGTGCTGGGTGCAGTTGCCGGTGACTCGGCGGGCACGGATCTTGCCGCGGTCGGAGATGAACTTCCGCAGCAGGTTCGTGTCCTTGTAGTCGACGTAGGAGATCTTCTCCTTGCAGAACACGCAAACCTTCTTCTTAGGCTTGCGAGCAGGCGGCTTCGCCATTGTCTCTCTCCAGTGAGTTCAAGAAGTTTGTGCTGACGCCCTCAAGGCCGCCCCGGTCGTTCCACGGCGGTGTTTCACGTGAAACACCGCGCCGGACGCACCGGATTACGGACTAGAAGGGCGGCTCGTCCGAGTAGCCGCCGCCGGAGCCGCCGCCCCAGCCACCGCCGCCGCCACCCTGCTGGCCGCCGCCTGCAGGGGCACCGGTCGCCCACGGGTCGTCGGCGGGAGCACCGCCACCGCCCTGCTGGCCACCGCCGGGGCCGCCGCCCCAGCCGCCGCCACCCTGGCCACCGCCCTGCTGGCCGCCGCCGAAGCCGCCGCCCTGACCACCGCGACCGCCGGTCTTGGTGATCTTGGCCGTGGCGTTCTTCAGGCTCGCGCCCACTTCCTCGACGTCGAGCTCGTAGACCGTGCGCTTCACGCCCTCGCGGTCCTCGTACGACCGCTGCTTGAGGCGGCCCTGAACGACCACGCGGGTACCCCGCGTCAGGGACTCGGCGACGTTCTCCGCCGCCTGACGCCACACCGAGCAGGTCAGGAACAGGCTCTCGCCGTCCTTCCACTCATTGGTCTGGCGGTCGAAGGTGCGGGGAGTGGACGCGACGCGGAACTTCGCGACCGCCGCACCGGACGGGGTGAAGCGCAGCTCGGGGTCGTCGACAAGATTGCCGACAACCGTGATGACGGTCTCGCCTGCCATTAGGGGAACCTCTCGGCGGGTGTGCTGCTGGCTGCTGGTGTTGCTGCTACTCGAACCCGGTTACCGCTGGACGCTTGCGCGCTCAGTGGGTCTCGGGACGGAGGACCTTGGTCCGGAGGACCGACTCATTCAGGTTCATCTGACGGTCGAGCTCCTTGACAACCGCAGGCTCGGCCTGCAGGTCAATGACCGAGTAGATGCCCTCGGGCTTCTTGTTGATCTCGTACGAGAGACGACGACGGCCCCAGGTGTCGACCTTCTCGACCTTTCCGTTGCCCTCACGGACGACGGAGAGGAAGTTCTCGATCAGCGGGGAGACAGCGCGCTCCTCGAGATCGGGGTCGAGGATGACCATCACCTCGTAGTGACGCATGTAGAACCCACCTCCTTTGGACTCAGCGGCCACGGTCGTTCCGTGGCAGGAGGGTCATGATGCGTTCCGCACCGAGCCCGGCCGGAGTATCCGGACAGACATAGGCGCAGACCGTACAGAGTACCTTCCTCAAGCCTTCCGGTTGAAATCCGAGCGGGACACCCCTCAATCTGGAACACAACGGGTGTGAGCGGCGTTACAGTGCGCCGCCCTGTCATCGGAGGTGCCGCATGGCACAGGCAGTAAGGACCCAGCGCAGCCTCATCTCGCTGCTCAACAGCGACGGTGAGGCGCATCCCGTCGAGAACACCCTCGCCATCGTGACGATCGTCCTCGGGGCGATCGCCGCCTTCTCCACCCTTTCCCCAGGGCTGCACCTGCTCAGCTCCTGGGTCGGCCTGGTCGGTATCGGCACCGGACTCTGGGGCCAGTTCATCTCGTCGACGACGGGTGAACGCTTCCTGTTGATCATCGGGCTCGGGGCGGCGGCCTTCGGCTTCTACCTCGGCCTGGCCCATGGCGGCCTCTTCGGCGGCGTCATCGGTTAGCGCAACGGATCAGGACGCATCGGGCCCGTGCCCGTACGGCCCAGTGAGGGCGCTCCCCGGTCACAGTAGGCTTCGGCGCGAGAGCCGGAGCCCCGACAATGGGGACACACCTGCCGAGGAGCGCCCCGCATGACCCTGACCCTGAGGACCATCAGTCGAGAGCAGCATCTGGCATACATCCAGAGCCTGCCCGCGGCGAGCCACATGCAGGTCCCTGCCTGGGCGGATGTCAAGGCCGAATGGCGGTCGGAGAACCTTGGCTGGTTCGACGCGAGCGGCGAGCTGGTCGGCGCCGGCCTGGTCCTCTACCGCCAGGTTCCCAAGGTCAAGCGTTATCTCGCGTACCTGCCCGAGGGCCCGGTCATCAACTGGTTCACGCCGAACCTGAAGGACTGGCTGGAGCCGATGCTGGCGCATCTCAAGAAGCAGGGCGCCTTCACCGTGAAGATGGGCCCGCCGGTGGTCATCCGCCGCTGGGACGCCGCGGCGATCAAGGCCGGCATCCAGAACCAGGACGTCAAGCGTCTGCGCGAGGTCGAAGCGACCCATATCGAGCCGCGCGCCTTCGAGGTGGCCGACCAGCTGCGCCGTATGGGCTGGCAGCAGGGCGAGGAGGGCGGTGCCGGATTCGCCGACGTACAGCCCCGTTATGTCTTCCAGGTGCCGCTGGCCAATCGTTCCCTCGAAGAGGTCCACAAGGGCTTCAACCAGTTGTGGCGCCGCAACATCAAGAAGGCCGAGAAGGCCGGTGTCGAGGTCGTCCAGGGCGGCTACGACGACCTGGCCGAATGGCAGCGGCTGTACGAGATCACCGCGGAGCGCGACCGGTTCACGCCGCGGCCGCTGGGTTACTTCCAGCGTATGTGGAAGAGCCTCAACTCCGAGGACCCCAACCGCATGCGGCTGTACTTCGCGCGGCACAACGGCGTGAACCTCTCCGCCGCGACCATGCTGATCGTCGGCGGGCACGTCTGGTACTCCTACGGCGCCTCCGACAACATCGGCCGGGAGGTCCGGCCCTCGAACGCCATGCAGTGGCAGATGCTGCAAGACGCCTACAAGCTCGACGCCACGGTCTACGACCTCCGCGGCATCAGCGACTCCCTTGACGAGAACGACCATCTCTTCGGCCTGATCCAGTTCAAGGTCGGCACGGGCGGGCAGGCGGCGGAGTACCTCGGCGAGTGGGACTTCCCGCTCAGCAAGGTCCTTCAGAAGGCGTTCGACATCGCGATGTCGCTCCGCGGATAGCCTGCGCATCGCCGACAGCTCCACCGCACCGTTCGTACCCTGAGACACCCAGCTACGAGAAAGGTCCCGGGCCCGGCCATGGCGCTCACCCTCTACGTCGACACCGCGCGCTGGCGGGCACACCAGCAGAGCGTGCTCCAGCAGTTCCCCGGGATGGTCCCGGTCTGCAAAGGCAACGGATACGGCTTCGGCCATGAGCGCCTGGCCGAGGAGGCGACGCTCCTCGGTTCCGACATCCTCGCTGTCGGCACGACCTACGAAGCGGCCCGCATCAAGGACTTCTTCAGTGGCGATCTGCTGGTCCTGACCCCGTTCCGGCACGGCGAGGAGCCGGTGCCGCTGCCGGACCGGGCGATCCGCTCGGTCTCCTCCGTCGAGGGTGTGGGCGGCCTGGTCGGCGCCCGCGTGGTCATCGAGGTCATGAGCAGCATGAAGCGGCACGGCGTCAGGCCGGAGGACCTGCCGAAGCTGGCCGCGAGCATCGAGGACGTGCGGCTCGAAGGGTTCGCGATCCATCTGCCGCTGGACCGCGCCGACGGGTCCGACGCGGTCGAGGAGGTCATCGGCTGGATGGACCAGCTGCGGGCCGCCCGGCTTCCGCTGCACACCATGTTCGTGAGCCACCTCAAGGCCCAGGAGCTCGCCCGGCTCCAGCAGCAGTTCCCGCAGACCCGCTTCCGTGCGCGGATCGGCACGCTGCTGTGGCTCGGCGACCACGAGGCCACCGAGTACCGCGGCTCGGTGCTCGATGTGACCCGCGTCGCGAAGGGGGAGCGCTTCGGTTACCGCCAGCAGAAGGCGGCCTCCGACGGCTACTTGGTCGTGGTGGCCGGCGGTACCTCGCACGGCGTCGGCCTGGAGTCCCCCAAGGCGCTGCACGGTGTGATGCCCCGTGCCAAGGGCGTGGCCCGAGCGGGCCTGGCGACCGTCAACCGCAATCTGGCGCCCTATGTATGGGCCGGTAAGCAGCGCTGGTTCGCCGAGCCGCCGCACATGCAGGTGTCCATTCTGTTCGTGCCGGGCGATGCACCCGAGCCGCAGGTCGGCGAGGAGCTGGTGGCCCACCTGCGGCACACCACCACTCAGTTCGACCGCCTCGTGGACCGCTGAACCGGCCTCCGTAACGCCACGGGCCCGGTGCCGCAGAGGAGGTCTGCGGCACCGGGCCCGCTGCGTATCCGCCGTGCTCGGCTCACTTCCGTACGGCGCCCCAGCGCACCGACGGCACCCCTTCGAAGTGTGCTGCGTGCCGTGGCTCGTGTGCGGCCTGCCCGAGCACGAACACATCGGGCGCCCGGTCGAGCACACCACCCGACGGGTCATCGTCCCCGTCCCTGCGCACCACATCGCGCTCCGGCATCAGGATGTCCCGTACGACCACGGCGCACAGGTACAGCGTGCCCAGGAGGTGCAGCACGATCGCGAGCTGATAGCCCTCGGGCGGCAGCCCCTGATGCTTGTCGCCGTTGCTCGTGTAGGCGAGATACATCCAGATCCCCAGGTAGTACATGACCTCGCAGCCCTGCCAGATCAGGAAGTCCCGCCAGCGTGGACGGGCCAGCGCGGCAAGCGGGATGAGCCAGAGGACGTACTGCGGCGAGTAGACCTTGTTGGTGAGGATGAACAGCGCCACGACGAGGAACGCGAGCTGTGCGAAGCGCGGCCGACGCGGCGCATAGAGCGTCAGCAGTCCGATGATGCCGCAGCCGACGATCATCAGCAGCGTGGCGTAGGTGTTGGCGTCCTCCAGGGGGTTCCCGGTGCGCTGCGAGATCAGCAGCCAGAGCGAACCGAAGTCGACCGGCCGTTCCTGGCTGAAGGTGTAGAACTTCGCCCAGCCCTCCCGGATGTGGAATCCGGTCGCATCGTGCTGGATCATCACCGGCAGGTTCACCACCAGCCAGGCCACCACGGCGCCGGTCAGGGCTCTGCCGTATGCCCGCCAGGCCCCCGCACGCCAGCACAGCACCAGCAGCGGCCCCAGCAACAGCACCGGATACAGCTTCGCCGCCGTCGCCAGGCCGATCAGGACGCCGGCCGTCAGCGGGCGGCTGCGCGACCACATCAGCATCCCCGCGGCGGTCAGCGCGACCGCCAGCAGGTCCCAGTTGATGGTGGCGGTGAGAGCGAAGGCCGGTGCCAGGGCGACAAGGAGACCATCCCAGGGACGGCGGCGGTGGGTACGGGCCACGCAGACCGCCATGACGGCGGCGCACACCATCAGCATTCCGGCGTTGACCAGCCAGTAGATCTGCTCGCTGGGGACGCGCTCCTGGATCGACCCCGGGTGCGGTGTCATCCACGAGGCGACCTCCATGAAGAGACCCGTCAGCACGGGGTACTCGAGATACTCCATATCGCCGGGCAGCCGCTGGAAATACGGGATCAGCCCATCGGCGAACCCCCGCCCCACATAGAGATGCGGAATGTCGGAGTAACAGGCGTGGGTGTACTGGGTCGTGGCCCCGAAGAACCACCCGCCGTTGTAGCACGGCAGCTTCTGCACCATGCCGAGCGCGAACAGGCCGATGGCGACCAGCGCGACGACTCGCACCGGCGTCAGCCAGTTCCCTTTGAGCAGCGCGCGCCGGCCGATCGGCCCTCCGATCAGCTCGCTCCCGGCCGCCGCCACCTCATCCCGCTTCGTCGGCCGTACCGGCTCGTCCTTTCGCACGCTCGTCATGGCCCCATCCTGCCGTACGGTCCACGGCCGAATACGGCGAAGCCCCCGGCCCGGTCAACGCGGGTCGGGGGCTTCGTGGGTGCATGTTTCACGTGAAACCTGCTGGATGTTTCACGTGAAACACTGCGCGGTCATTGGCGCTATGAGCCCCCGTGGGGGCCGCCGAAGATACCGCCACCGTCGGTGGGATCAGGCGTCGGAGTCGTATCGCCCCCGGTACTGCCGCCCGGACCCCCGCCGGTGCCGCCACCGTTACCGTTACCACCGCCGGTGCCGCCGCAGCCGATGTCCCACTTGGAGCAGGTGTCGCTGGGGCTGGGGCTCGGCGATTCGCTCGGGGAAGCGGACTCGCTGGGCGTCTCGGACGGGGAGTCCGAGGGCTCCTGCGACGGCGTGGGGGTCGGTGTCGGAGCGGGCATGCCCGGCTCGTCCACTCGCTCACCGATCTTTACGGGAGTCGGGAACGGCTCGGATGGAACGCCCTTCATCGCCTGCAGCATGTACTCGGTCCATACCTCGGTGGGCAGCGCACCACCGTGGATCGAGTCGAAGCCACCGACACCGTTCATGGAAAGCTGCCGCGGGTTCTGCGCATCTTCGCGGAACATCGTGATGGCGGTCGAAAGCTTCTTGGTGTAGCCGACAAACCATGCCGACTTGTTCTCATCGGTGGTGCCGGTCTTGCCCGCAGCCGGCATCCCGAGCCGGCTGGCCAACTTCGCCGTACCGTTCTTGATCACGTTCTCCAGCACGCTGGTCACGTTGTTGGCGATGTCGGAGTCGATCGCCGACTCCGGCGTCGGCTTCTCGAAGCCTGGCTGGTCCTCGCCCTTGTACATCAGCTTGGTCACCGAGTACGGCTCGTACTTGGTCCCCGAGTTGGCGAAGGTCGCATAGGCGTCGGCCATCCGGATCGCGCTCGGTGTGGAGGTGCCGAGGGCGAAGGACGGGTTGAGGTTCTTGTCGAAGCTTTCCGGCGAGATACCCGCCTTGTGTGCCGTTTCCTTGACCTTGTCCATTCCGACATCCATGGCGAGCTGGACGAACGGGGTGTTGACGGACTGCTCCATCGCCTTGGTCAGGGGGATATAGCCCCAGCGGTGGCTACTCTCGTTCTCCTGATAGAAGGGCGAGCCGTCCTGCTTCAGGACATAGGTGCCATCCGCCTTCTTCACCTTGAGATGGTCATTGCCGTTGTAATGGCTCTCCTGCGAGATCCCCTGCTGGTTGCTTTCGCTGGTGCCGTACTTCATCGCTGCTGCGAGCACGAACGGCTTCCACGTCGAGCCGACCGGCACGCCAAAGGTGTCGGCGTTGTTGCTGAAGTGACCCTTGTCGTAGCCCTCGCCGCCATAGAGCGCGACGATCTTTCCGTCTCCCGGTACCACGGAGGCGCCACCGAACTGGACGTATCGGTCCTTGGCGCGCTTCTTCGGGTCGATGTACCGCTTGTTGACCTTCTTCACCGCAGCCGTGAGCTCTTCGGTCTTCTTCCTGTCGAAGGTCGTACGGATCGTGTAGCCGCCCTGGTCGAACTGCCGCTCGTTCATGCCCTGCGCATGCTTCAGCACGTATTTCTTCGCGGTGTCCATCAAGTAGCCGATCTGGCCGCTCTTGCTGGCCACCGGCTTGGGCTGATCCGGCGTGGGGAACTTGCTCATCGGGTACTTGGCCCGGCCCGCCTTCGACATGCGGTGGTTGGCGACCTCCCGGTCGAGGATCCAGGCCCACCGCGCCTTGGCGCGCTTGGTGTTCTCCGCCTTGGTGGCCTGTGGGCCGGTGCCGCCCGCCGGGTCGTACAGATTGGCGCCCTTGAGCACGGTCGCCAGGAGCGCACTCTCGTCCGGCTTGAGTTCCTTGGCATTCTTGCCGTAGTACGCCTGGGCGGCTGCCTGGATTCCGTAGGCACCGCGCCCGTAGTAGCTGGTGTTCAGGTATCCCTGGAGGATCTTGTCCTTGTCCACCTGCCAGCCGACTTTGATCGAGATGAACAGCTCTTTGAACTTGCGATCGAGAGTCTGGTCCTGGTTGAGCATCGCGTTCTTGACGTACTGCTGGGTGATGGTTGACCCGCCCTGGGTCTCGCCGCCCCTGGCCATGTTGAACAGGGCGCGGGCGATTCCCATGGGGTCGACGCCCGAGTCCTGGTAGAACGAGGCGTTCTCCGCCGAGATCGCCGCATAACGCATGGAATAGGGAATTTCGTCTATCGTGACGTTCTGTCGGTTCGTCTCACCGTCGCGAGCCATGACCGAGCCATCGGACCAGAGATAGACGTTGTTCTGCGCCCGGGCGGCGTCATTTTCATTGGGGACCGTCACCACGGCCAGCGCCACACCGGCTGCTCCGACGACCAGACCGGCGAAACCGACGCACAGACTGGCGACCTGCTTCCAGGACGGCACAAAGCGGCGCCAGCCGCTGCGGTTGGCACGCGGATAATCAATGAAGCGCTTCTTGGCGGGCGGCCCGCCGCCGCGCCCGCGCCCTCGGCCCCCTTCGGGGCCGTTTCCGCCACCTCCACCACGGCGGCCTCCACCGCCACGGCCACCGGCGCCACCACCGGCGGCCGCCGCGGGATCAGGTGCCCGCCGACGCCCTCCTCGCTGTGCGGCCCGGCGAGCCTCGGCGCGCCCACCGTACGACTGTTCCTGACCATGCGGATCAGAGGTGGGCGGAGGACTGGCAGCAGACCCACGTGAGGGCGCGGCACGGCGCCCTGTCGACTGCTGCGCGGCACGTCGGGCCGCAGCCCGTCCGCCACCCTGCGGCTGTGGCGGTTTGCGACGGTGCTCGCTCATGGAACGATTACTCCTCGGGCAGGCGCGCTTTCTCGTCGCCTGAAGGCGGCAATTGACTTCAGGTCCCCCCGATGCACGGCCCGCTCCCCGGGTGTGGGCCGCACTACACCGAGGACGGGGACGTCAGATATCGGCCCGCGGTTCCCGGCAGTCTGCATGCCGCACAGACTACGCACCGCCAAAACCTGCCCAGTGTTGAAATTCACTCCAAATCAGTCAGCCGGCGTGGTGCGAATTGATGATGTGACGCCGTTCACCGTGCCCACCCTTGTTCCGTTCGGGGCACCGTTCTATCGTCTGGATGTATCGAGTCGATACATCAGCACGAGATAAAGAACGCGCCAGGCCAAGGAGGCGGAGGATGAGCAGACGATCCGGCATCCTCGAGTTCGCCGTCCTCGGTCTGCTTCGCGAGTCTCCGATGCACGGCTATGAGCTGCGAAAACGGCTCAACACCTCGCTCGGGGTCTTCCGTGCGTTCAGCTATGGCACCCTCTACCCCTGCCTCAAAGCGCTGGTCGCGAGCGGCTGGCTCATCGAGGAGTCGGGCGATGCCCCCGACGGCACGCCCGCAACGGCACTGACGGGGCGCCGAGCGAAGATCGTCTACCGATTGACCGCAGCGGGCAAAGAGCACTTCGAAGAGCTGCTCGCCCACTCCGGACCGGATGCGTGGGAGGACGAGCACTTCGGCGTCCGCTTCGCATTCTTCGGTCAGACATCACGGGACGTTCGGATGCGCGTGCTGGAAGGCCGCCGCAGCCGGCTGGAGGAGCGCCTCGAGAAGATGCGCACTTCCCTTGCCAGGACCCGCGAGCGGCTGGACGACTACACCCTCGAACTGCAGCGTCACGGAATGGAGTCCGTGGAGCGTGAAGTCCGTTGGTTGAACGAGCTCATCGAGAGTGAGCGCACCGGGCGCGATCAGCGCGCACCGGATCCCGTAGAGCAGGACAAGAAGTCAGAAGATGCGGACGGCCTGCCCCGGCACCGGGGTGGTTCCCGGCCGGATCCGTCCGATGACACCACCACATGAGGACCTGCGGTGCCAGGTCCTCATCGAGAACACAGGGAGCAACCGGAATGGGTTCGGTTCGCGTAGCCATCGTCGGCGTGGGCAACTGCGCCGCCTCGCTGGTACAGGGCGTCGAGTACTACAAGGACGCCGACCCGGAGAGCCGCGTGCCTGGCCTCATGCACGTGCAGTTCGGTGACTACCACGTGCGTGACATCGAGTTCGTGGCCGCCTTCGACGTCGACGCCAAGAAGGTCGGCCTCGACCTCTCGGACGCCATCGGCGCCAGCGAGAACAACACCATCAAGATCTGCGATGTGCCGCGCGCCGGCGTGACGGTCCAGCGCGGTCACACCCTCGACGGTCTGGGCAAGTACTACCGCCAGACCATCGAGGAGTCCGCCGAGGCCCCGGTCGACATCGTCCAGGTCCTCAAGGACAAGCAGGTCGACGTTCTGGTCTGCTACCTCCCTGTCGGCTCCGAGGACGCCGCGAAGTACTACGCCCAGTGCGCCATCGACGCCAAGGTCGCCTTCGTCAACGCCCTCCCGGTCTTCATCGCCGGCACCAAGGAGTGGGCGGACAAGTTCACCGAGGCCGGTGTCCCGATCGTCGGTGACGACATCAAGTCGCAGGTCGGCGCCACCATCACGCACCGCGTGATGGCCAAGCTCTTCGAGGACCGGGGCGTCATCCTGGACCGCACGATGCAGCTGAACGTCGGCGGCAACATGGACTTCAAGAACATGCTCGAGCGCGAGCGCCTGGAGTCCAAGAAGATCTCCAAGACACAGGCCGTCACCTCCCAGATCAGGGACCGCGAGATGGGCGAGGACAACGTCCACATCGGTCCGTCCGACTACGTGGCCTGGCTGGACGACCGCAAGTGGGCCTACGTCCGCCTCGAGGGCCGTGCCTTCGGTGACGTTCCGCTGAACCTGGAGTACAAGCTCGAGGTCTGGGACTCCCCGAACTCCGCGGGTGTCATCATCGACGCCCTGCGCGCCGCGAAGATCGCCAAGGACCGGGGCATCGGCGGCCCGATCCTCTCCGCGTCCTCGTACTTCATGAAGTCGCCGCCGGTGCAGTACTTCGACGACGAGGCGCGGGAGAACGTCGAGAAGTTCATCCAGGGCGAGGTCGAGCGCTAAGACGTTCGCCACACCCTCCTTCGCAGGCCCCCGGGAATTCCACCCGGGGGCCTGCGGGCTGTGTGAGGCTGTGCGCCATGCATGCAGTGCGCGATCTCCGCGTATTACTCCGGCTACGCGACTTCCGTTCTCTCCTTGCCGTGCGGCTCCTGTCCCAGGCAGCCGACGGTGTCTTCCAGGTCGCGCTCGCCACATACGTCGTCTTCTCCCCCGAGAAACAGACCTCGCCCGCGGCCATCGCCTCCGCCATGGCCGTCCTGCTGCTGCCCTACTCCCTCCTCGGTCCGTTCACCGGAGTGCTGCTCGACCGCTGGCGCCGTCGCCAGGTCCTGCTGTACGGAAATCTGCTGCGCACCCTGCTGGCCGCCGCGACGGCCGCATTGATCGTGCTCCATGTCCCTGACTGGCTCTTCTATGCCTCGGCCCTCTCCGTGACAGCCGTGAATCGCTTTGTCCTGGCCGGCATTTCGGCCGCGCTGCCCCGCGTGGTCGACAACGAACAGCAGTTGGTGATGGCCAACTCCCTTGCACCCACGGCCGGAACGCTCGCCGCGACGGCCGGTGGCGGGCTGGCATTCGCCGTCCGACTGGCCGGCCCGCATGTCGACGCCTTCGTCATACTGCTTGCCTCGGCCCTCTACCTCTGTTCGTCCCTCACCGCCCTGCGCATGGCACCGGAACTCCTCGGACCGGACCCTTCCCGGCTCCAACCTCATCTGCAGGAAGCCCTGTTGAGCACGGCACGAGGGCTGGTCGACGGCCTGCGTCACCTCAGGCAGCGGCGCACCCCCGTCCGCGCCCTGTCGGCAATGACGGTGATCCGCTTCTGCTACGGGGCTCTGTTGGTCATGGTGCTGATGCTGTGCCGCTACTCATGGGCCGACACCACATCCGACGGCCTGGCCCTGCTCGGCATCACCGTGGTGGTGTCCGGAGCCGGCTTCTTCGCGGCCGCGCTCATCACGCCCTGGGCAGTCGGGCGACTCGGCCCCTTCGGCTGGATCGCCTGCTGCGCCGGGTTGGGCGCGGTATTGGTGCCGGCTCTCGGCCTGTTCTTCATGCCGGGGCCGATGCTTGCCGCAGCGTTTGTGCTCGGCCTCGGCACACAAGGGACCAAAATCTCCACAGACACAGTCGTCCAGTCGTCGGTCGACGATGCCTTCCGAGGCCGCATCTTCGCCATCTATGACGTTCTGTTCAACGTCGCGTTCGTTGGAGCGGCCGCGGTCGCGGCTCTCATGCTGCCGCCGGACGGAAGGTCAACCACCCTGCTCGGCGTGGTGACCGTGCTCTACGCGATGGTGTCCGCGGCAATGATCCGCTTTGGCCACCATTAGGCACCCTCCCCCTCGCCTCATGGCGACCCAGCCCCTGCAGCGAGGCGCCCGGACCGGATACCTTACGGGCGTCCTACACGAGCCTGTACACATCAATATCGGGGGAATCCCATGAGCACGCCGCCTCAGGGCCAGAATCCGTACGGCCAGAATCCTTATCCGCAGGCACCGCAAGCGCCCCAGGCCCCCTACGGCCAGCCCCAGGGCGGCTACGCCTACCCTCAGCAGCCGCAGGCTCCGTACGGGCAGCAGCCGCAGCCGGGTTATCCCACGCCGCAGCAGCCTTACATGCAGGGCGGAGCTCCCGTACCGCCGCAGTATGCACGTCCCCGCCGGTCTCCCAAGGCGATCCTGAAGGCGATTGGCGTTGTCGTCGTCTTGATCGTTCTCGCTGTGGGCTGGGTGAGCAGTTGGAACGATGCCGACACCGCCGAGGTCGGCGACTGCATGAAGAACAACGGCAGCACGATCAACCCCGACCTTGAGGTGGTGGATTGCGGCACCGCAGAGGCCAAGTTCAAGGTGAAGGAGGTGCACTCGGACACCACCGATATGTCCGTCTGCCCCGTCGGCACCACGGCCTACGCGGAGAGCCAGCACCGCCGTAGGGGTTCCGACACGAAGTTTGTGCTCTGCCTTACGAGCGAGAAGTAGAGCCCAGCGGGCACTTCACACATCAATCGGGGCGGTGTTTCACGTGAAACACCGCCCCGTGTTTCACGTGAAACACCGCGACTCATCGACCGCATGTTTCACGTGAAACCTTCAGCCCTGCGCGGCCCACCACTCCTTCAGCGCGGCAATCGCCGCTTCACGCTCCAGAGGACCGCGCTCCAGCCTCAGCTCCAGCATCTGCTTGTAGGCCTTGCCGACCTCCGGCCCCGGACCGATCCCCAGGATCTGCATGATGTCGTTCCCGTCCAGGTCCGGACGGATCGCATCCAGCTCTTCCTGCTCCTGGAGCCGCGCAATGCGCTCCTCCAGTCCGTCGTACGCGCGCGACAGGGCATTGGCCTTGCGCTTGTTACGGGTGGTGCAGTCCGAGCGCGTCAGTTTGTGCAGCCGGTTCAGCAGCGGGCCGCCGTCCCTTACGTAGCGGCGGACCGCCGAGTCCGTCCATTCGCCCGTCCCGTACCCGTGGAAGCGCAGGTGCAGCTCCACCAGCCGCGAGACGTCCTTGACCATGTCGTTCGAGTACTTGAGCGCGGTCATCCGCTTCTTGGTCATCTTGGCGCCCACCACCTCGTGGTGGTGGAAGGAGACCCTGCCGTCCGACTCGAAACGCCGCGTCTTGGGCTTGCCGATGTCATGCAGCAGGGCTGCCAGGCGCAGCACGAGATCGGGCCCGTCCTCTTCGAGGTCGATGGCCTGCTCGAGGACGGTCAGCGAGTGCTCGTAGACATCCTTGTGACGGTGATGCTCGTCACTCTCCAGCTGCAGCGCGGGAAGCTCGGGCAGCACCCGGTCCGCCAGCCCGGAATCGACGAGCAGCCGCAGTCCCTTGCGGGGGTACGCGCCCAGGATCAGCTTGTTGAGCTCATCCCGTACCCGCTCCGCGGAGACGATCTCGATCCGCTCCGACATGGCCTTCATCGCGGCGACCACCTCGGGGGCGACCTCGAAGTCCAGCTGGGCCGCGAAGCGCGCCGCGCGCATCATGCGCAGCGGATCGTCGGAGAACGACTCCTCCGGGGTCCCCGGCGTCCGCAGCACCCGCGCAGCCAGGTCCTCCAGCCCGCCGTGCGGGTCGACGAACTCCTTCTGCGGCAGCAGCACCGCCATGGCGTTCACCGTGAAGTCCCGACGGACCAGATCCTGCTCGATGGACTCGCCGTAGGACACCTCGGGCTTGCGCGAGGTGCGGTCGTAGGCCTCGGAGCGGTAGGTGGTGATCTCGATGTCGAACGAGCTCTTCTTGCAGCCCACCGTGCCGAAGGCGATGCCGACCTCCCATACCGCGTCCGCCCACGGCCGGACGATCTTCAGGACGTCCTCGGGGCGGGCATCGGTGGTGAAGTCCAGATCGTTGCCGAGCCGGCCGAGCAGCGCATCCCGTACTGAACCGCCGACCAGGGCGAGGGTGAACCCGGCCTCCTGGAATCGGCGGGCCAGGTCATCCGCGACGGGGGACACCCGCAGCAGTTCGCTCACGGCACGGCGCTGGACATGGTTCAGCGCGTTCGTCGACTGCGGCGTCCGCTCGGCCGGCGGGGCGGGGAGGTCATTGTTGGCGTTCGGCACAACAGAACAGGGTACGTGGCTGCGCTGGAGGAAGCGTCACCTTAATAAGGGGACGCGATATCCGGCCGTTGTACCGGCGATCATGTGGAGCAGTCCCCGGCACTACGACGCTGCGGGCCTCGTTACCATTCGTGGACGCACATTCCGACGACCACTGACGACGACGAGGGACGGGCGAGCGCGTGGCCGAGGCGGCAGGGTTCCAGGGGACTGAACGGCCGCGCGGCCGATGGCTGCGCAGGACCGTGGCACTGTTCACCGGAACACCCCTGCTCGCAGGCCTGCTCCTGGTCCCGCAGTCGTCCTCCGCGCAGGCCGCCCCGACGGGCTCTCGCACCGTCGACGTCACCATCGAGTCGATGACGCCGTCCGCTCCCACGAAGGCGGATTCGGTCACGATCTCGGGCACGCTGAGCAACGAAGGCAGCAGCGTGATCACCGACGCCCATGTCGGAATGCACCGTGGCTCATCTCTCAGCGGCCGTAGCTCCATCGACACCGCAGCCCAGCGCACCGGCTACGTGCCCGGCGTGGACGGACCGGAGGTCAAGGGGCACAAGGAGAAGATCGACAAGCTGGATCCCGGCGCCCGCCGCTCCTTCTCCCTCAGTGTGCCGGTGAAGGACCTCGATCTCGGCGACGACGGGGTGTATCAGCTCGGTATCTCCCTGTCAGGGCGCACCCAGGCCGCGCCGGTCGAGCGCGTACTCGGCATCGACCGGACCCTCCTGCCCTGGCAGGACGGGAACGCCGGCAAGAAGACGCAGCTCACCTACCTGTGGCCGCTGATCTCCTCGACGCATCTCACCGCCGAGACCGATGCCGCACAGACCCCGGTCTTCCGCAACGATGACCTCGCCGCGGAGATCGCGCCCGGCGGCCGACTGCAGCAGATGGTGGCGCTCTCCAAGAACCTGCCGGTGACCTTTGTCATCGATCCCGATCTGCTGGCCAGCGTCGATGCCATGACGAGGACGTACAAGGTCGACGGTCCGGACGGCCCAGTGGGCAAGAACCAGGCCGTCGCCAAGCAGTGGCTGAACGACCTCGAGAAGGCGGTGAAGACCCACGAGGTCATCGCCCTGCCGTTCGCCGACCCTGACCTCGCCTCCCTCGCCCACCACGGCAAGAGCGTGCCCAGCGCACTCAGTCACCTCGGTCCGGCCACTGACCTCGCCGCCACGACCGTCGACACGGTGCTGGGCGTCACACCGCGTACGGACTTCGCATGGCCCGTCGACGGTGCCATCGACTCCTCCATCGTCGATGTCGCCACCTCGGCCGGCGCGCACAACGTCATCACCCGCAGCGACAGCCTGCGTGAGACCGGCGGACTGCCCTACACGCCGACAGCGGCCCGGCCCATTGGCGGCGGCAACACCGCCATCGTCGCGGACGCACGGCTCTCGCGGGCGTTCGAGGGCGATATGTCGAAGGCGGACAACGCCTCCCGCGCGGTCCAGCAATTCCTCGCCCAGACCCAGATGATCAACCTCCAGGCCCCGGACCGGCAGCGCAGCATCGTCGTGACACCGCAGCGCATGCCGTCGGCCGCCCAGGCCCATGCGATGGCCACCGCCCTGCGGGCCCTGGAGGAAGGGCGCTGGACCGAGCCGCTGGACCTCAGCGACGCGACCGTCGCCAAGCCCGACCCCGCGGCCACCCGCCGCGTTCCGAGTGACGCCGCCTACCCGGGCTCGCTGCGCAGGGAAGAACTCCCCGCCGGCGCCTTCCGCAAGATCCAGGAGACCCAGTCCGCACTCGACGACTACCAGGTGATCCTGGCCCAGCCGGAGCGTGTGGTGACGCCGTTCGGCACGGCCATAATGCGTGAGATGTCGACCGAGTGGCGGGGCAACCCCACGGGTGCCGGTGCCTTCCGCAACTCCGTGCGCGGCTATCTCGACGGCCTCACCAAGAAGGTGCACCTGATCCAGAAGTCGGATGCGACACTCTCCGGGCGCAGCGCGACGATTCCGGTGACGGTGCAGAACAACCTGGTCCAGGGCGTCGAGGGCATGACGCTGAAGCTCACCTCGTCCCAGCCCAACCGCCTGGACGTCGGGAAGCCGCAGGAGATCAAGGTGGACGGCGGGCACAGCCAGTCGTTCAAGTTCGACACCACGGCGAACGCCAACGGCCGCGCCTGGGTGACCGCCCAGCTCTACACAGCGGACGGACGGCCCTACGGTGAGCCGATGAGGTTCCAGGTGAACGTCACCGAGATCACCGCGACCGTGATGCTCGTCATCGCCGGCGGTGTGCTGCTCCTGGTCCTTGCGGGCGTGCGGATCTACCTCCAGCGCAAGCGGATGGCCTCGGCCCCCGCCGAGGGCGGATCCGACGGCGAAGGCCCGGACGGCGAAGACGGCACGAACGGCGACAACGGCGGCACGGACGGCGACGAGCCCGAGCAGCCGAGTGACCCCGCGCCGGACACCGGTTCGGAAAACACCGACCGGTCCGGCTCAGGTGAGAAAGTGGACCGTTGATAGGCAGCGGGGCCGGATGGCCCGCAACGGATGAGATGGGGCAGCGATGAACGCGCCGTACGACGGTGACCGCAGCCGGGACGCCCATGGCGACCCCGCTGGGCCGGTCCCTGCGACGCCCCAGGTGCCCGCAGCTCCCGGCCCCTACGTCCAGGACGCCTACCGCAACGACCCGCACCACGCGCAGCACCCGACGGCGCAGGGTCCGGTCGCCGAGGGGCCGTACAACCGCGGCGCATACCCGCCGCCTCCGGGTCAGGCCACTCAGCCTCTCCACCGGCAGGCGCCTGCGGCTCAGCACACCCCGGACCCGCAGTTCTGGGCGGCGCCTCCGCCGTCCGGACCCGAGGGCCAGAACCGCGATCTCCCGTACGACGACGCCGCGACCGCGCAGTTCGTGGGTGTCGACGACTTGATCACCCAGGCCTCCGACGAGCGCCCGGAATCCGATGCCTTCGCGCATCTGTTCCGGGACCAGCAGCCCTACGACCCCCAGCGCCCCGCACCGGCTCCGGCGGCAACCGCCGCGGCCGGGGGAGCGGGGGCGCCGGTGCCCGAGGCCGTACCGCAGCAGTCCGCGCCTTCGCAGGAGTCCACTCCCGCGAAGGCCGGCAAACAGTCCGGTGGCCGCGCCTCCGGCCTGCTCAAGTCCAGCGCCGTGATGGCCGCGGGCACTATGGTGTCCCGGCTCACGGGCTTCATCCGCTCCGCACTGATCGTCGCGGCGCTCGGCGGTGCCGTCCTCGGTGACTCCTGGCAGGTCGCCTACCAGCTGCCGACGATGATCTTCATCCTGACCATCGGCGGCGGTCTGAACTCCGTGTTCGTCCCACAGCTCGTCCGCGCGATGAAGGAGGACGACGACGGCGGCGAGGCCTACGCCAACCGCCTGCTCACGCTCGTCATCGTGATCCTTGGAGCGCTGACCGTCGTGGCGGTGGTCGCCGCGCCGCTCCTGGTGAAGCTGGTCTCCCTGGACATCTCCCGCGACCCGGCGGCCAACGAGGTCGCCGTGGCGTTCACCCGCTACTGCGTGCCCACGATCTTCTTCATGGGTCTGCACGTCGTGATGGGGCAGATCCTCAACGCCCGCGGCCGCTTCGGCGCGATGATGTGGACCCCAGTCCTCAACAACATCGTCATGATCGCCACCTTCGGCCTGTTCATCTGGGTCTACGGCTCGGCCAGCACGTCGCACATCGGCGTCACCACCATCCCCTCCGAGGGCATCCGGCTGCTGGGCATCGGCACCCTCCTCGGCCTTGTGGTCCAGGCGCTGGCGATGATCCCGTACCTGCGCGACGCCGACTTCAAGCTCCGGCTGCGCTTCGACTGGCGCGGCCACGGTCTGGGCAAGGCCGCCAAGCTCGCCAAGTGGACTGTTCTGTTCGTCCTCGCCAACCAGGCAGGCGTCCTCGTCGTCACCCAGCTCTCCACCTGGGCCGGCAACACCGCCGACCATCAGGGCCACCCGGGCACCGGCTTCATCTCCTACGCCAGCGCACAGCTGATCTGGAACATGCCGCAGGCGATCATCACCGTTTCCGTGATGGCGGCGCTGCTGCCGCGCCTGGCGCGTTCCGCGCACGACGGCGACACCGCGGCCGTCCGCGACGACATGTCCCAGGGGCTGCGTACCTCCGCCGTCGCCATCGTCCCGATCGCGTTCGGATTCCTCTCCCTCGGCGTCCCGCTGTGCACCCTGGTCTACGGCTCGTCCGGCGCCGGCATCCCGATGGGCTACATGCTGATGGCCTTCGGCATCGGCCTGATCCCGTTCTCGGTGCAGTACGTCGTCCTGCGCGCGTTCTACGCGTACGAGGACACCCGCACCCCCTTCTACAACACGGTGATCGTCGCCGCGGTCAACGCTGCCGCCTCCGCGCTCTGCTTCCTGGTCCTCCCCGCGCGCTGGGCCGTGATCGGTATGGCGGCCTCCTACGGCCTGGCGTACATCATCGGCGTCGGCGTGGCCTGGCGCCGCCTGAGCAAGCGGATGGGCGGCGACCTCGACACCGCGCATGTCGTGCGCACCTATGCACGGCTGGCCGGCGCCAGCGTTCCGGCCACGGTCATCTCCGGAGCCGTGGTCTACGGCATCATGCAGACACTCGGCAGTGGGTTCACCGGCTCGCTCGCCGCCCTCATCGGCGGCAGCGCCGCACTTCTGGCGGTCTTCTACGCAGCCGCCCGGAAGATGCGGATCCAAGAGCTGAATGCCCTGGTCGGGATGGTTCGCGCCAAGCTGGGGCGCTGACCGGGCACAACCATCGGCCGCCACCGTGTGTCGTGCATAGTGGCGGACTGTGGGCACAATTGTCGTGGCTCATTGAGCCTGCAACGGATGGGGAGGCAGGAACGACGGTGGCGGAACGGAGCACGGCGGCCGTCGACGTGGCCGACACGAGCGGTGAGGAACCGCTGACCGCCCAGGCGGGTCAGGCCACGGACGACGGCGCGGAGGCCGAGAAGGTATCCGGCGGGGAAAAGGACACCGCACGCACCGACGCGACGCGTGCCACGGCGGCCGAATCCCAGCCACCGGAACTGCACAGTGGCCACAAGCTCGCCAGACGCTACCGCCTGGAGGAGTGCGTCACCCGTCTGGACGGGTTCAGCAGCTGGCGTGCGGTCGACGAAAAGCTGCGCAGAGCCGTCGGCGTGCACATCCTGCCCGCCGACCACCCTCGGGCCCGTCCGGTGCTGTCCGCCGCCCGCTCCTCCGCGCTCCTCGGCGATCCCCGGTTCGTCCAGGTCCTCGACGCCGTCGAGGAGAACGACGTCGTCTACGTGGTCCACGAATGGCTGCCGGACGCCATCGAGCTCACCACCGTGCTCGCCGGCGGACCTCTTGAGCCGCACGACGCCTACCAGCTCGTCAACCAGGTCTCCCAGGCCATGGCCGCCGCCCACCGCGAGGGCCTGGCCCATTTGCGGATCACCCCAGGTTCGGTGCTGCGTACCGAGTCCGGCCAGTACCGCATCCGTGGGCTGGCCGTCATGGCGGCGCTTCGCGGCATCACCTGCGACCACCCTCAGCGCACGGACACAGAGGCGATCGGCGCTCTGCTGTACGCCGCGCTGACCCAGCGCTGGCCCTACGAGAACGACGCCCATGGCCTGACCGGCCTGCCCAAGGGCGTCGGGCTGATCGCGCCGGACCAGGTACGTGCGGGGGTCCACCGTGGGCTCTCCGAACTCGCCATGCGTGCGCTCGTCAACGACGGCGCCACGGCCTCCCGGCAGGAACAGCCCTGCACCACCCCGGAGGAGTTGGCCAAGGCCGTCGCGGCGATGCCGCGCATCCGCCCTCCGGAGACGTCGTTCAGCACACCACCGCCCTACCAGCGCACCGGATACCAACAGGGCACCTACCGCCAGCAGCCGGCCCACAACCGCCAGCCCGGCCGGCCGACACAGGCCATCCCCACCCCACCGCCCCCGCTGCAGAGCCGTACCGGCAAGGCGCTGAAGTGGTCCGTCTCCGCGCTGCTCATCGCGGCGCTCGGGCTGGGCAGCTGGCAGCTCGCGGACACCCTGCTCAAGATGGAGGGGGATCAGGACGAGCCGGGCAGCTCGCAGACGACCGGCGGCAAGGCCAAGAACCCCGTTGCCAAGCCGATCAAGATCGAAAGGGCTGCTGAGTACTACCCGGACGGCAAGCCACAGCACCCCGGCCAGGCCCAGGACACCTACGACAAGGACCCCGGCACCTACTGGCGCAGCAGGAGCTTCCTCCAGGGCCCCGACCTGAACCCGTCGTTCAAGCAGGGCGTCGGGCTCATCTATGACCTGGGCTCGAAGGAGCGGATAAGCAGCGCTTCGGTCGGTCTGCACTACAGCGGCCCGCACACCACTGTCACCCTGTACGCGGCCAACTCGCTCTCGCCGTCGGAGCCGCTGAGCTCCATGCAGGAGCTCGGTACGGCACAAACGTCGGGGACGACGGTGGAGATCAGGCTCAAGAAGCCGGCGAAGGCGCAGTACGTCCTGGTCTGGATCACTGCCATGCCGTACTCCCCGAAGGACGAGTTCAGCGACCCCGGCTACAAGCAGGCCGTGACGGAGGTTTCCTTCACCGGCTGAGAGGCGGAAAGCACAGCAGCTGCCTGAAAAAGAGTGCGGGGCCCCGGCCGGATGGAACGGCCAGGGCCCCAAATTCATCGGCATTTACTTTCCTGACCTGGCGGGCTTCAATGGGACCCGAGATCAGGCAGCTACGGCCGGGGGGCCCGTGTCCACCGACAGCAACGAGGCTTCGACACCATCGGACGCCGATCTCCTTGCCCTGCATGTGAAGGGCGACCCCGATGCCTTCGGGGAGATTGTCCGACGCCACCGCGACCGCCTCTGGGCCGTTGCTCTGCGCACTCTCGGCGATCGAGAAGAAGCCGCCGACGCCGTCCAGGACGCCTTGGTCTCCGCATACCGCGCGGCGCACACCTTCCGTGGGCAGTCCGCCGTGACGACCTGGCTGCACCGCATCACGGTCAATGCCTGTCTGGACCGGGCCCGCAAGGCCGCTTCCCGGCGCACTTCGCCGGTGGCCGAGACCGAGCGGCTGGAGCAGCTCCTCGAACCGCAGGAATCCGCCGCCGTCCCCGCCGAGCGGCAGGACCTCTACCGGCAACTGCTCGGCGCGCTGCGCACCCTCCCCGAAGAACAGCGTGCCGCCCTCGTCCTCGTCGACATGCAGGGCTACCCCGTCGCCGAGGCCGCAGCGATCCTCGGGATTCCGACAGGAACCGTGAAGAGCCGCTGCGCACGGGGCCGTGCTCGGCTCCTTCCGTTGGTCACCCATCTGCGCGCCGATGACGGGGATAGCCGACCCGTGAGCCGGGGAAGGAACCGGGCGCAGGGGACACCCGTCCCACCGACGGCAGGACCGAACGACACAGGTGCCGTGAAGGGCGGAGGTGGGCGAGCGTGACGTCGACGACCGGCTCGGATGAGCACCCGGAGGTCTCCGAGATCTCTGATCTCACGGATGGACTGCTGACCCCGTTCCGCACCACACAGCTCCGTGACCATCTCGCGGGCTGCCCTCTGTGCGCGGACGTCCAGGCGTCCCTGGAAGAAATCCGCGGGCTGCTCGGGACGCTTCCCGGGCCGACGAGGATGCCCTCGGATGTCGCCGGGCGCATCGACGCCGCCCTCGCGGCCGAGGCACTGTTGGACTCCACGGCGCCCGCCACTGGGACTCTTGTTTCACGTGAAACATCGATGCACGCCGACTCGGTTTCACGTGAAACATCGGCCGGCTCCACTTCGGTTTCACGTGAAACATCGACCCGTGGGAGCTCGGTTTCACGTGAAACCGATGTGGAATCGCCCACACACGGCGCGCCCTCGGATCGACCGTCCGGACGCCCGCGGGGCACCTCCGGACCCGGCCGGCAGACACCGGGCGGCCGCTCGTCGCGTTCGCGGCGCTGGCCCCGGATCCTGCTCGGGACGGCGGCAGCCGCTGCGGCCATCAGCATCGGCGGTCTTCTCTTTCAGAACGCTTCCACCAACGGCACTCCCACCACGATGCCGGACCGCGCGCCATCCACCCAGCAGGCTCCCGGCGGCTCGGCACTGACCTCCGCATCCCTGGAAGCGCATGTCCACGGCCTGCTCGCGGCGAAGCACAAGCACAAGTCCCCGGAGATCGGGACCCGCAGCTCGCCCGAAACACCACTGCGCGGCAATGCCGACATCGCCCCCTCGTGTGTGCGCAAGGGCATCGGCCGTACCGAAGCGCCGCTCGCCTCCAGCCACAGCACCTACAACGGCAAGGACGCCTATCTCGTGGTGCTGCCGCACCCGTCCGACCCGTCACGTGTCTCCGCGTACGTCGTCTCTTCCTCGTGCGTCTCAGCCACCCCGCCGACTCCCGGCAAGGTCCTGCTGACCCACTCGTACCGGCGAGACTGAACGACGGAACGTGCGCTGCGACACTCCGGGAATGCACGCCCCGTAGGATCCGTTGGGTGGGGTGAGAGTTCCGAGACCCCAGCAAGCAGTCGGCAGAGACAAGGAAGACACCCGTGAGCGACGTCCGCAACGTGATCATCATCGGCTCCGGGCCCGCGGGCTACACCGCAGCGCTCTACACCGCCCGCGCGTCCCTGAAGCCGCTGGTCTTCGAAGGTGCCGTCACCGCCGGAGGCGCGCTGATGAATACCACCGACGTGGAGAACTTCCCCGGTTTCCGAGACGGCATCATGGGGCCGGACCTCATGGACAACATGCGCGCCCAGGCCGAGCGCTTCGGCGCCGAGCTCGTGCCGGACGACATCGTCGCGGTCGACCTCTCCGAGGAGATCAAGACCGTCACCGACAGCGCCGGGAACGTCCACCGCGCAAAGACCGTGATCGTCAGCACCGGCTCCCAGCACCGCAAGCTCGGGCTGCCCCGTGAGGACGAGCTGTCCGGCCGCGGCGTCTCCTGGTGCGCCACCTGCGACGGGTTCTTCTTCAAGGACCAGGACATCGCCGTCATCGGCGGCGGCGACACCGCGATGGAGGAGGCCACCTTCCTCTCCCGCTTCGCCAAGTCGGTCACGGTCGTCCACCGCCGTAACGCCCTGCGCGCCAGCAAGGCGATGCAGGATCGTGCCTTCGCCGACCCGAAGATCAAGTTCGTGTGGGACAGCGAGGTCGCCGAGATTCACGGCGAGAACAAGCTCTCGGGTCTGACGCTGCGCAACGTCAAGACCGGCGAGACCTCGGAGCTCCCCGTCACGGGCCTGTTCATCGCCATCGGCCACGACCCGCGGACCGAGCTGTTCAAGGGCCAGCTGAACCTCGACGACGAGGGTTACCTCAAGGTCGACGCGCCCAGCACCCGTACGAACCTGCCGGGTGTCTTCGCCGCAGGCGATGTCGTCGACCACACCTACCGCCAGGCGATCACCGCAGCCGGCACGGGCTGTTCCTCTGCCCTTGACGCCGAGCGGTTCCTCGCTGCGCTGTCGGACGGCGAGGCGGTCGCCGAGCCGGACAAGACCGCTTCCGCCTGACCCGCGCACCCAGTTTTCCCAACACCCACCCCATAAGGAGATTGCCATGGCCGGCGCCACGGTGACCGTCACGGACGACAACTTCGAAGAGGTCGTCCTCAAGAGCGACAAGCCCGTCCTCGTGGACTTCTGGGCCACCTGGTGCGGCCCGTGCCGCCAGGTCGCCCCGTCCCTGGAGGCCATTGCCGCCGAGCACGACGAGATCGTCATCGCCAAGCTGAACACCGACGAGAACCCGGCGACCACCGCCAGGTACGGCGTCATGTCCATCCCGACCATGAACGTCTACAAGGACGGCGAGGTCGTGAAGACCATCGTCGGCGCCAAGCCGAAGGCCGGTATCGAGAAGGACCTGGCGGACTTCCTCAAGTAGTGGCGGCACGTTTCACGTGAAACATCGGGCCCGCCCCCTCAAAGGGGCGGGCCCGATCTCTGTTCCGAGGGTTCCTACAGCGGCCGCAGCGCGGGTTCCTTCTGGACTGCTCCCAGCAATCGGTCGAGGGCCAGCTCCACATCTTCCTTCCACGAGATGGTGGCGCGTAGCTCGAGCCTCAGCCGCGGAAAGCGCGGGTGGGGCCGTACGGTCTTGAAGCCCACCGCGAGGAGATGGTCGGCGGGCAGCACACAGGCAGGCTCGGTCCAGCGGGCATCCCCGAAGGCCTCGATGGCCTTGAAGCCGCGCTGGATGAGGTCCTTGGCTACCGTCTGCACCATCACCCGGCCCAGCCCCTGCCCCTGGTAACCGGGCGTCAGCCACGCCGTGAGCAGCTGCACCGCATCCGCCGACACCGGGCTGGTGGGAAAGGCCGTGGACCGCGGCACATAGGCCGGCGGGGCATACATCACGAACCCGACCGGGACGTCGTCGACATAGACCACCCGCCCGCAGGATCCCCACTCGAGCAGTACCGCCGAGATCCAGGCTTCCTTCTCCAGCTCGGGCCGCCCCGCCTTTACCGCGGCTTCGCCGCTGACGGGGTCGAGTTCCCAGAAGACACAGGAGCGGCAGCGCTTGGGGAGATCCGGAAGGTTGTCCAGCGTGAGCGGTACGAGCCGACGGCCCATGAAGCCAGGTCCTCACTTCCCTCGCCTGCCGCACCACGTAGCGCCGTCAGCGCCGCCTGCTCCCTGAGCAGACCGCCGACGAACCCTCCGACGGCCGCGAGGCCGAACCCCGCCGCCAACAGTCCGGTGCGGCTCACTGATCGCATGGCCTCTCCTCGTTGTGAGGTCTCTCCATGTGGATGCGTGCCATACCCGATCGCATCGTATCCACCCTTTACGGGCACGGGTACCGGCAGAGAGCAAAGGGCGGGCCGTGTTCCGGTATGGACTCCGGAACACGGCCCGCCCAGGAGCCGAACTCGTCAGCTCATTTCTTGTCGTCGCCCTCCTCGGCAAGCGACGTGCCCAGAACCGGGCCTTCGCCGGGGGCCAGCGTGCCGAGAATGCGCTCCAGATCGTCCATTGAGGCGAACTCGACGACGATCTTTCCCTTCTTCTGACCGAGATCGACCTTCACCCGGGTCTCGAAACGGTCGGACAGCCGCGTGGCGAGACCAGTGAGCGCGGGAGACACCCGGGCGCCCGCACGTGGCTTCTTGGCCTTGGCCGTGCTCTTGGGGTCGGACCCCAGGAGCTTCACGATCTCCTCGAGGCTGCGCACCGACAGCCCCTCCCGCACAGCGCGGTGCGCGAGGTGCTCCTGCTCTTCGTGGTCCACCACGGTGAGCAGGGCACGGGCGTGTCCTGCGGAGAGCACGCCCGCCGCGAGTCTGCTCTGGACGGCCGGCGCCAGCTTCAGCAGCCGCAGCGTGTTGGTGACCTGCGAACGCGAGCGCCCGATCCGGTCGGCCAGCTCGTCGTGCGTGCACGCGAAATCCTGCAGCAGCTGGTCGTAGGCGGCCGCCTCTTCCAGCGGATTGAGCTGTGCCCGGTGCAGGTTCTCCAGCAGCGCATCGAGCAGCATCTTGCCGTCTTCCGTGGCCCGGACGATGGCAGGAATTTTCTCCAGCCCGGCCTCACGGCACGCCCGCCAGCGGCGCTCACCCATGATGAGCTCATACCGCTCGGGCGCGGTCTGACGGACCACCACCGGCTGGAGCAGGCCCACCTCCTTGATGGAGACCACCAGCTCGGCGAGCGCTTCCTCGTTGAACACCTCCCGCGGCTGCCGTGGGTTCGGTGTGATCGCATCCAGCGGCACCTCTGCGAAATGCGCGCCCGCGACCTCTGTTACGCCCTGAGGCATCACTTCCGGCTCGGCCGGTGCCTCTGTTTCACGTGAAACACCCTTCGCCGGAAGCGCGGCAACCTTGGCGGCCGCCACCCCCCGGTCCGGTGTCAGTACCGGTACGGCCGACGGTGACGTCGTCCCCCGTCCCACCACAGGCCCGGCATTGTCCGTGCTCTGCGGTGCCGCGGGGATCAGCGCACCGAGCCCACGGCCCAGGCCTCTACGTCGTTCGCTCACTGAGTCCCCTCCGACATGCTGTGCTGTCCTTCATAGTTGACCGCGAGGCCCTGACCACCGGTCTGAGAAACCCCGCGCAGCGCGATCTCTCTGGCCGCTTCGAGATACGAGAGCGAACCACTGGATCCCGGGTCATAGGTGAGCACCGTCTGCCCATAGCTGGGTGCCTCGGAGATACGCACCGAGCGGGGGATGCTCGTACGGAGCACCTCGTTGCCGAAGTGGCTGCGCACTTCATCGGCGACCTGGGAGGCCAGCCGGGTACGCCCGTCGTACATGGTGAGCAGGATCGTCGAGACATGGAGCTTGGGGTTGAGATGCCCGCGCACCAGGTCGACGTTCCGCAGCAACTGCCCCAGACCCTCCAGTGCGTAGTACTCGCACTGGATCGGGATCAGCACCTCCGCGCCGGCGACCAGAGCGTTCACGGTCAGCAGGCCCAGTGAGGGCGGGCAGTCGATAAGGATGTAGTCCAGCGGCTGCTCGTATGCCTTGATGGCCCGGTCCAGGCGGCTCTCCCGCGCCACCAGCGAGACCAGTTCGATCTCCGCACCCGCCAGGTCGATCGTGGCAGGCGCGCAGAACAGGCCCTCCACATCCACCACCGGCTGCACCACATCGGAGAGCGGCTTGCTGTCCACCAGCACGTCATAGATCGACGGCACTTCGGCGTGATGGTCGATTCCCAGAGCCGTCGAGGCATTGCCCTGGGGGTCGAGGTCGACCACCAGAACCCGTGCCCCGTGCAGGGCCAGCGAAGCCGCCAGGTTCACCGTGGTCGTGGTCTTGCCGACCCCGCCCTTCTGGTTGGCAACCACCATCACCCGGGTCTGCTCGGGCCGGGGCAGCCCTCCCGTGCGGCCAAATGCCTCCACCGCCAGCTGAGCTGCACGACCGATCGGGGTGTCGTCCATCGGGGGCGGCGTTTCACGTGAAACGTCGTCCCCGAACGACTCGTTACGGGGACCGGGGACCGGTTCGGTCATCGGTCCCGCGATGTTGGCGTCGGACCGCAAGGATTCACTCTCCTCGACATCAGGCTCGCAGTGGTCAGAGCCTGCCATGCTTTCGGCGTCGTGAACCAGTGAGGTCCGCTCTCCTGTGGACAAACCCACGTCTGTGGATACTTCCGTGACCCTTGTGGGTTTACGGTCGCGCGGCGCGGCGGCCGCGCGACCACGGTCAATGATCCCTTGCAGTAGAGAACGACGTTTCACGTGAAACACGATGCCAGCGCCGCGCCCGATTAAGCCGCGACACTCCGTCTTGTGGCGTTTTGATGGCCTTTATGGAATTCGCCCTATTCGCTGGTTCGCGAAGAATGCACCCGCGGCAGCGAGTCCGGCCCGGGAACCCCGGAAAGAGGGCATTCAGCGCCGGCGCCCCCTCGACACACGGCTGACACGCGCCGCCTTCGCCCGCTTGGCCGCGAAGCGCACCCCGCCGGGACTTTCCCCGACCTCGACCCGCACCACGGTCGACGGGGGATCCACGATCCCCTCGCCCACGTGCACCACCGACGTCTCCACCACACCGAGCTTGCTCAGCGCCGCCCGAGCCCCCTTGAGCTCCTCCTCCGCGGCATCCCCCTTGAGCGCCAGCATCTCGCCGTACGGCCGCAGCAGCGGAACGCCCCAGCCGGCCAGCCGGTCCAGTGGAGCGACGGCCCGGGCCGTCACCACATGCACCTGCGGGATCTTGCCCATGACCTCTTCGGCCCTGCCCCGCACCACCGTGACATGGTCCAGCCCGAGCAGCTCGACGACCTCCTGCAGGAAGGTCGTTCGTCGCAGCAGCGGCTCCAGCAGCGTGATCTTCAGATCCGGGCGCACCAGCGCCAGCGGGATACCGGGCAGCCCGGCCCCCGAACCCACATCGCACACCGAGACGCCCTCCGGAACCACCTCGGAGAGCACCGCGCAGTTCAGCAGATGCCGCTCCCACAGCCGGGGTACCTCGCGCGGGCCGATCAGCCCCCGCTTCACTCCCGCGTCGGCGAGCAGTTCGCCGTACCGCACAGCCTCCGGAAAGCGCTCACCGAATACCTCCTGCGCCGCCTTCGGCGCAGGAGGAAGCTCCGCTGCTGCCTCCGTCACGGGAACCGCCCTTCCTCTGCACTGCTTTTCCTGCCGGGAACCCCGGATACGCTCCGGAACCCCGGAATAACACAGAACACGCTGACAAGATTTGGCCCCGTCTGCGAGCAGACGGGGCCAAAGACAAACGAAGCGCTGAAGGTCAGGCCGGGAGGACGACCACTCGGCGCTGCGGCTCCTCGCCCTCGGACTCACTGCGCAGCCCGGCCGCGGCCACCGCGTCGTGCACGACCTTGCGCTCGAACGGCGTCATCGGGTCGAGCCTCACCGGCTGACCGGTGCCCTTGGCCTCCTCGGCCGCCTTCGCGCCGATCTCCGTGAGCTGCTCACGCTTGCGCGCCCGGAAGCCGGCGATGTCCAGCATCAGACGGCTGCGGTCACCGGTCTCGCGGTGCACGGCGAGCCGGGTCAGCTCCTGCAGCGCCTCCAGCACCTCACCTTCACGGCCCACCAGCTTCTGCAGATCGCGGCTGGTCGCCTCGCTGATGATCGACACCGCGGCGCGGTCGGCCTCGACATCCATGTCGATGTCACCGTCGAGGTCGGCGATGTCCAGCAGCCCCTCGAGGTAGTCGGCCGCGATCTCACCTTCCTGCTCCAGGCGGGTGAGGGTGTCGGTGCCCTTGGTGCCAGGGGTCGTGTCCGTCACGAAAGGACTCCTTCTTACTTCTTGGACGGGTGCTTGGGGCGCTGCTGGCCCTTGCGCTGTCCGGACTTGGTGTTACGGGACCCGGAGGCAGAGGCGCCCTTCGAGGACGCGTCGCCCTGCTCCTTGCTGTCCTGCGAGGCCTTCTTCTCCAGCGACTGCTTCTTCGCGGCACCCTGACCGGACGAGGCGTCGCCCGCGGAACCCGCACGCGTACGGTTCTGCGTGGCACCCCCGGAGGCACCGGTGCCCGGCGTCGAGTGCTGCCGCTTGGCCTTCGTCTGACGCTTGGGCTGCTGGCGGTTCTGGCGCGCTTCCTCGGCGGCCTTCTTCGCCGCGATCTCGGCCGGGGCCTCGACCAGCTTGCCCTTGGCCCGCAGCCGCTCCTGGCGCTCCGTGAAGGCCTTGCTGCCCGGGGTGGGGTTCCGGCGGATGACGAACATCTGCTGGCCCATGGTCCACACGTTGGTGGTCAGCCAGTAGACGAGGACACCGACGGGGAAGTTGATACCGAAGACGGCGAACATGATCGGGAAGACGTACATCAGCATCTTCTGCTGCTGCATGAACGGCGTCTTCACCGTGAGGTCGACGTTCTTGGTCATCAGCTGGCGCTGCGTGTAGAACTGCGACGCCGACATCAGGACGATCATGATGATCGTGACGACGCGGACATCGGTCAGGGAAGCGCCGAGGCTTTCGATCTTCTCCGCGCTGTCCATGAACTTCGCGGCCAGCGGGGCACCGAAAATGTGCGCCTTGTTCGCGCTGTCCAGCAGCGACTGGTTGATGACGCCGACGGTCTGGTTGTTCGCGATGTGGTTCAGGACCTGATACAGCGAGATGAAGAACGGCGACTGCGCCAGAATCGGGAGACAGCTCGAGAGCGGGTTGGTGCCCGTCTCCTTGTAGAGCTTCATCATCTCTTCGGACTGGCGCTGCTTGTCGCTCTTGTACCGCTCCTGGATCGCCTTCATCTTCGGCTGGAGCGCCTGCATGTTCCGCGTCGACTTGATCTGCTTCACGAAGAGCGGGATCAGGCAGATACGGATCAGCACCACCAGCGAGACGATGGACAGACCCCACGCCGCGCCACTGTTCGGATCGAAGATCAGGCTGAAGAACGAGTGGAACTGGACGATGATCCAGGAAACAACGGTATAGAGGGGACCGAGGATCGTGTCCACGAATCAGGCTCCTTGGGCGTTGGGCTGAGTCTCGGGCTGGGCGGCGGGTTCATGGACGGCAGTCCCGCCCAGACGGCTCCTCAGCCGCTGGTGCCAGACCGGACGCTTCCGGGGAGGGACGTGGTCGACGCCACCGAGCGACCACGGATTGCAGCGCAGGATGCGCCAGGCAGTCAGCGCAGTCCCTTTCACCGCGCCGTGCCGGTCGATGGCCGTATAGCCATAGTGCGAGCACGACGGGTAGTACTTGCAGACCGGGCCCAGCAAGGGGCTGATGGTCCACTGATAGATCTTGATCAAAAGCAGCAGCGGGTACTTCACTGTGCGCTCCCTCCCGGGTCCCGTCCGGGGTTCCGGGGGGCCGCGGCAGAGCCGCTGTCGGTCGTGGCACCGGTGGGATTGCAGCCTTTCGGCGCCCCTCCCAGCAGCCGCTGAAACGCGGCGTCCAGGTCGCGGGCCAGCTGGTCGTGCTCCGCTGCACCCGCGCCGGGCAGGGCCCGTACGACAACCAGGCTACCGGCGGGCAGCCGGTCCAGCCGATCGCGCATGAGGTGGCGAAGCCTCCGCTTGACCTTGTTGCGTACGACGGCGACGCCAACGGCCTTGCTCACGACGAAACCCGCACGCGCCGGGGGAACGTATTCCCCCGCTGCGTGCGGGTCCGTTGCACCGCTACGAAAATGAACGACAAGGAGCGGGCGCCCGGCCCTGCGTCCCCGGCGTACCGCGGTCGCAAAGTCCTCGCGCCGCCTCAGCCGATGCTCGGTAGGCAGCACGTCATGGACCTAGGGTCAGGCTGCTCAGGCCGACAGGCGGGCGCGACCCTTGCCACGGCGGGACGCGAGAATCGCGCGGCCGGCGCGGGTCCGCATGCGCAGACGGAAGCCGTGGGTCTTCGCGCGGCGGCGGTTGTTCGGCTGGAAGGTGCGCTTGCTCACTCGGGGGCTCCAGGAATGCTTGTTGTCTCAAGGTGAGACAGATGTGGGGCGTCGCTGGCTGTCACCGTGCGCCCACGAGTAGCTCGCAACGCCTAAGTGCACCGCTTCACGATCGCCCAGAGCGCGATCTTTGCCCATCGGAGGCAGGCGGCAGCAGCCATCGACAACTCGACCTGGTCACGGTACGCGCGGCTACGCCATCCGGTCAAACCGGCTCCGGTCCGCCCCACGCAGCCCCTTGTCAGGACACACTATGCACAGCCTGTGGACAACAACTTGAATCCGCAGGCCCGGCCTGACTACCGTTGCTGAACTCCGATTCCTTCCCGCCCGTCCTGAGAATCACACATTCGTGGGACTGTGAGAGAGCGTGCCTTGTGGCTGAAGTCCCTGCTGATCTTGCCGCAGTGTGGCCGCGCGTACTCGACCACCTCCTGCGCGCCGAGGCCGACGGCCTCAAGCCCAAGGACCAGGACTGGCTCAAGCGCACGCAGCCCCTGGCGCTGGTCGCCGACACCGCACTGCTCGCGGTCCCCAATGAATTCGCCAAGGGTGTGCTCGAGGGACGGCTCGCGCCGCTGATCGGGGAAGCGCTCAGCCATGAATGCGGGCGGCCCATCCGGATCGCGATCACTGTCGACGACTCCTCCGAGGAGCCGCCGGCGCAGTCCGCGCCCCCCGCGCCGCAGCAGCACCTGCAGCAGCACCCGCAGTCGCCGCACCAGCCGTCCCACCAGGCGCAGCCGCAGCACGACGCGTACGACAGCTACGACAGCCGCCACGACCGGCAGAGCTACGGACACCAGGCCGAGGAGCTGCCCACCGTCCGGCCCGCCTACCCCGATTACCAGCAGCCCCGGCACGAGCCCGGCGCCTGGCCGCAGCACCCCACCACCATGGGCGGCGGCCCCGGCCCCCGCGACGACTACGGCTGGCAGCAGCAGCACCTCGGCGGCTTCCCCGACCGCGATCCGTCCGCGGAGCAGTGGCGTGAGCCGTACGCCTCCCCGGCGCCCTCCCACGTACAGCAGCAGAACGACTACCGCTCGCCGCGCCGCGACCTGTCCGAGCACCAGCCGCCCGGCCGGTCCGGCAGCCCCGCGCTGCCCGCGCCCAGCGGTGCGCCCAGTCCGCTCGCCGCACAGCCCGCGCCGGCCACCGGCCCCGGTGAGCCCACCGCGCGGCTGAACCCGAAGTACCTCTTCGACACCTTCGTCATCGGCGCCTCCAACCGCTTCGCGCACGCCGCCGCGGTCGCCGTCGCCGAGGCTCCGGCGAAGGCGTACAACCCGCTGTTCATCTACGGGGAATCCGGCCTGGGCAAGACCCACCTGCTGCACGCCATCGGGCACTACGCGCGGAGCCTGTATCCGGGCACGCGGGTGCGGTATGTGAGCTCGGAGGAGTTCACCAACGAGTTCATCAACTCCATCCGCGACGGCAAGGCGGACGCGTTCCGCAAGCGCTACCGCGACATGGACATCCTGCTGGTCGACGACATCCAGTTCCTGGCGAGCAAGGAGTCGACGCAGGAGGAGTTCTTCCACACCTTCAACACCCTGCACAACGCCAACAAGCAGATCGTGCTGTCCTCGGACCGGCCGCCCAAGCAGCTGGTCACCCTGGAGGACCGGCTGCGCAACCGCTTCGAGTGGGGCCTCATTACGGACGTCCAGCCGCCCGAGCTGGAGACCCGGATCGCGATCCTCCGTAAGAAAGCGGTGCAGGAGCAGCTGAACGCGCCGCCGGAGGTGCTGGAGTTCATCGCCTCGCGGATCTCGCGCAACATCCGCGAGCTGGAGGGCGCGCTGATCCGGGTCACCGCGTTCGCCTCGCTCAACCGGCAGCCGGTGGACCTGGGCCTGACCGAGATCGTGCTCAAGGACCTGATCCCCGGCGGCGAGGACGCCGCTCCGGAGATCACGGCCACCGCGATCATGGCGTCCACCGCCGACTACTTCGGGCTGACCGTCGACGACCTGTGCGGCTCCTCGCGCAGCCGGGTGCTGGTCACCGCCCGCCAGATCGCCATGTATCTGTGCCGCGAGCTGACGGATCTCTCGCTGCCGAAGATCGGCGCGCAGTTCGGCGGCCGGGACCATACGACCGTGATGCACGCCGACCGCAAGATCCGCGCCCTGATGGCCGAGCGGCGCTCCATCTACAACCAGGTCACCGAGCTGACCAACCGCATCAAGAACGGCTGACCGCCGGCCACGTGCCGGCCGCCCACAGGCGCGCTCAGGGCGCTCCGGAGACATCCGTCCGGGGCGCCCTTCGTCGTACGGGGCGCCTGAGCAAGCCCTCAGGGGCGCCCGGCGAAGCGTCCCCGGCCCCTTTCTGCGCCCCGCGGGCACGCCCCGCCGTCATCCCAAACCTGTGGAGCGCGCCGGGCGTGTTCGATTCCGTACAAGGTCACGGCCTCCCTCCACAGATTGGGCAAGAATCTTCCATCCACATCCTGGGGAGAGCAGAGTTATCCCTGGGGAATCCACAGCGCGCCGTCCCGGCGGCGCATCAGGGGAGGTCAGCAGGGTGTGGATTTGTGGCCAACTGCAATCCACAGGCTGTGGACGGAGATTTCATCCACAGCCCGGTGCTCGGCTTGTCCACCGGCTGCCCACAGGAGAGGCGGCGTTGTCCCCAGTGATCCCCAGCTTCTCCACACCCCTGTCCACTGTTCGGCAACCCAACACCCGTGCTCACCGGCCCGAGTGAAAGCGGTCACATCAAGTTGGTTGGTTGGGCTGTGGGGAACCGGGGTAAAGCTGGGGATGGCACTGGGGAGAACTGCCCGTCCCCTGTGTATCGGGTGTGCAGAACTTTCGGCGGTCCACAGAACCGCCCGCTTATCCACGGCTGCCACCCACAGGGCCGGTGGACAAAATTTGCGTGCTGACCTGCGCAAAGGGAGTTGTCCACGGTTTCCACAGGCCCTACTACTACGACCACGGATATCTACCGGGGACTTCGCTTGAAAGCGGGGGCTGTGCACAAGTTGGCCGCCGAGCGCCCGGACCGGTCCGAGTCGACTTGACCCCGAGCCGCACCAGCTGTCAGCGGTGTGCGTCAGACTGGTCTCCGGCAACCCAGCCGATGACGAGAGCCAGCAGGGCGTAAAAGCCAGCAACAGCAGGAGGCGGTTTCCGGTGAAGATCCGGGTGGAGCGCGATGTACTCGCGGAGGCAGTGGCCTGGGCCGCCAAGAGCCTCCCGGCCCGTCCGCCGGTGCCCGTCCTCGCGGGCCTGCTGCTGAAGGCGGAGGACGGCGCTCTGAGCCTCTCCGGCTTCGACTACGAGGTCTCGGCGCGGGTCTCGGTGGAGGCCGAGGTCGAGGAGGAGGGCACGGTCCTCGTCTCCGGCCGGCTGCTCGCCGACATCTGCCGGGCGCTCCCCAACCGCCCGGTGGAGATTTCCACCGACGGTGTACGAGTGACCGTCGTCTGCGGCTCGTCCCGCTTCACCCTCCACACCCTGCCTGTGGAGGAGTACCCGTCCCTGCCGACGATGCCCACCGCCACCGGCACCGTCCCCGGCGAGGTCTTCGCCGCGGCCGCCGCCCAGGTGGCCATCGCCGCCGGCCGTGACGACACCCTCCCGGTGCTCACCGGCGTACGCATCGAGATCGAGGGCGACACCGTCACCCTGGCCTCCACCGACCGCTACCGCTTCGCGGTCCGCGAGTTCCTGTGGAAGCCGGAGAGCCCGGATGCCTCCGCGGTCGCCCTGGTGCCCGCCAAGACCCTGCTGGACACCGCCAAGTCGCTGAGCAGCGGCGACACCGTCACGCTGGCGCTGTCCGGCTCGGGCGCGGGCGAGGGCCTCATCGGTTTCGAGGGCGCCGGACGCCGTACGACGACGCGGCTGCTGGAAGGCGACCTGCCGAAGTACCGCACGCTCTTCCCCACCGAGTTCAACTCGGTCGCCGTGATCGAGACCGCGCCCTTCGTCGAGGCCGTCAAGCGTGTGGCGCTGGTGGCCGAGCGGAACACCCCGGTGCGGCTGAGCTTCGAGCAGGGCGTGCTGATCCTGGAGGCCGGCTCCAGCGACGATGCACAGGCTGTGGAAAGGGTGGACGCCGAGCTGGACGGCGACGACATCTCGATCGCCTTCAACCCCGGCTTCCTCCTGGAGGGCCTGTCGGCCATCGACTCCCCGGTGGCGCAGCTGTCGTTCACGACGTCCACCAAGCCCGCCCTGCTGAGCGGCCGTCCCGCCAAGGACGCCGAGGCGGACGACGCGTACAAGTACCTGATCATGCCGGTGCGGCTGAGCGGCTGAACGGCGGCCAGGGACTCCCGGCGCAGCCGTACGGACTCCCCGTACGGCTGCTCGGATGACGCCGTTGACCTGCGGCGAATGAGCGGCTGAGCCCACAGGTGTGCGCAGACCCCCGGGCGTAGGCTCGTCGTAGGTCAGGTTCAAGGGCAACGACTATGTGCAAAGAGGGTCTCTGATGGAGCTCGGTCTCGTCGGTCTCGGCAAGATGGGCGGCAATATGCGCGAGCGCATCCGCCGCGCAGGCCACACGGTCATCGGTTACGACCGCAATCCGGATCTCGCGGATGTCCACAGCCTGAAGGAGCTTGTGGACGGGCTGCAGGGCCCCCGCGTCGTCTGGGTCATGGTGCCGGCCGGTGCCGCCACCCAGTCGACGATCGACGAGCTGGCCGAGCTGCTCTCGCCCGGCGACGTCGTGGTGGACGGCGGCAACTCCCGCTGGACCGACGACGAGAAGCACGCCGAGGAGCTCCAGGCCAAGGGCATCGGCTTCGTCGACTGCGGTGTCTCCGGTGGTGTGTGGGGCCTGGAGAACGGCTATGCGCTGATGTACGGCGGCGAGAAGGACGACGT
The DNA here is from genome assembly GCF_001294335.1 of Streptomyces chattanoogensis. GTDB lineage: Bacteria > Actinomycetota > Actinomycetes > Streptomycetales > Streptomycetaceae > Streptomyces > Streptomyces chattanoogensis. The sequence continues at coordinate 40,126 of NZ_LGKG01000035.1, read as the reverse complement.
CGCCAAGGTGCAGCCGATCTTCGACGCCCTCAAGCCCGAGGGTGAGTTCGGCTCGGTGCACGCCGGCAAGGTCGGTGCCGGCCACTTCGCGAAGATGGTCCACAACGGCATCGAGTACGCGATGATGCAGGCCTTCGCCGAGGGCTGGGAGCTGCTGGAGAAGGTCGACTCCGTCACGGACGTGCGCGAGATCTTCCGCTCCTGGCAGGAGGGCACGGTCATCCGGTCCTGGCTGCTGGACCTGGCGGTCAATGCGCTCGACGACGACGAGCACCTGGACAAGCTGCGCGGTTATGCACAGGACAGCGGCGAGGGCCGGTGGACTGTGGAAGCCGCCATCGACAACGCCGTGCCGCTGCCCGCGATCACGGCCTCACTCTTCGCCCGCTTCGCTTCCCGCCAGGACGACTCCCCGCAGATGAAGATGATCGCCGCGCTGCGCAACCAGTTCGGCGGCCACGCGGTGGAGAGCAAGAAGTAACCGCAACACCAGCAGCCGGGGGAGGTCGGCGCACCAAGCTATGCACGTAACGCATCTCTCGCTCGCCGACTTCCGCTCGTACGCCCGGGTCGAGGTCCCGCTCGACCCGGGCGTCACGGCTTTCGTGGGTCCCAATGGCCAGGGCAAGACCAATCTGGTCGAGGCCGTCGGGTATTTGGCGACGCTCGGCAGCCACCGGGTCTCCTCCGATGCGCCGCTGGTACGCATGGGCGCCGAGCGGGCGATCATCCGGGGCGCGGTCACCCAGGGCGAACGGCAGCAGCTGGTGGAGCTGGAGCTCAACCCGGGTAAGGCGAACCGCGCCAGGATCAACCGGTCCTCGCAGGTCAGGCCGCGGGATGTGCTGGGGATCGTACGGACGGTGCTGTTCGCGCCGGAGGATCTGGCCCTGGTGAAGGGGGATCCCGGGGAGCGCCGGCGGTTCCTGGACGAGCTGATCACGGCGCGTTCGCCGCGGATGGCAGCGGTGCGTTCCGACTATGACCGCGTCCTCAAGCAGCGCAACACCCTGCTGAAGACGGCGGCGCTGGCGCGCAGGCACGGCGGCCGGCAGATGGATCTGTCGACGCTGGACGTATGGGACCAGCATCTGGCCCGTGCGGGGGCCGAGCTGCTGGCACAGCGGCTGGACCTGATCGGTGCGCTGCAGCCGCTGGCCGACAAGGCGTATGAGCAGCTGGCGCCCGGGGGCGGGCCGCTGGCACTGGAGTACCGCGGTTCGGCGGGCCAGGCGATGGCCTCGGCGGCGAGCCGCGAGGAGCTGTACGGCGTGCTGCTGGAGGCGCTGGGCGAGGCGCGGAAGGGTGAGATCGAGCGCGGGGTGACGCTGGTCGGTCCGCATCGCGACGATCTGGTGCTGAAGCTGGGGCAGCTTCCGGCGAAGGGGTACGCGAGCCACGGCGAGTCCTGGTCGTACGCCCTGGCGCTGCGACTGGCTTCGTACGATCTGCTGCGGGCCGAGGGCAATGAGCCGGTGCTCGTTCTGGACGATGTTTTCGCGGAGCTGGACGCCCGGCGACGGGAGCGGCTGGCGGAGCTGGTGGCACCGGGTGAGCAGGTGCTGGTGACCGCGGCGGTGGACGACGATGTGCCGGGAGTGCTGGTGGGGGCGCGCTATGCGGTGTCCGGCGGCACCGTGCAGAAGGTGGCCTCATGAGCGAGGCACAGCCCGACCGTCCCAAGCCTCCGGAGCTGTCCGGTGTGGATCTGGCCCGGCAGGCGCTGGTGGCCGCCAAAGAGCAGGCACGCGCCCGGGGCGCCGCCGCGCAGCAGAAGAAGCAGGCGCGGCGCGGTGGGCTGCGCTCGGGTGCGCGGGCGGACGGCCGCGATCCGCTGCCCCTGGGAGCGGCGATCAACCGGCTGATCACGGAGCGCGGCTGGGAGACCCCGGCGGCGGTCGGCGGGGTGATGGGCCGCTGGCCGCAGCTGGTCGGGCCCGAGGTGGCGCAGCACTGTGAGCCGCAGCGGTACGACGAGGACGCCCGGGTGCTGACGGTGCAGTGCGATTCGACGGCGTGGGCGACGCAGCTGCGGCTGCTGGCGCCGCAGCTGGTGGCGCGGCTCAACCAGGACCTCGGCCAGGGCACCGTGAAGCTGATCAAGGTGCAGGGGCCCGGCGGCCCCGGGCGGCGGTACGGCCCACTGCGGGCGCCCGGCAGCACGGGCCCCGGCGACACCTACGGCTGAGCCGGCCGCGGGGCGATGTTTCACGTGAAACAGGCGCCCTGCCCTGCTTGAGGGCCGTTTCACGTGAAACATCGCACTGCCGTACGGCGCCTGTAAACGCGTGGGGTGGGTGAGACCCCGCTCACGGTAGCCGGCGGTTGACAGCCCGAAGCGCTGAGTGCCCGTGTGAGCGTCCTGGGGCCCCGTCTTGAATATGGGGAGTCGGCGGACGTCAGTTCAGGGCGGCACATGACGACTCAGGTGCCTGCAAACCCCCATGAGTGTCAGCGCTACCGGTAGACTGGTAGCAATCCCGCCCACTCGCGGAACATGTCGAACGACGCAGCCGTTCTCGCCTGTCTTTTCTGGGGTTACCCCCGCAGGCGCGGAAGCGGCTTGTGCTGTGCCAGAAAGGGCGCTTCGTGGCCGACTCCGGCGACCTCAACGAGAACAACACGGCTTCTACTGCAGAGGGGGTTCCTGCCGGCGCCATGGGCGACTCCTCAGGCGAGAAGTCGTACGACGCCAGCGCGATCACCGTCCTCGAAGGCCTGGACGCGGTCCGTAAGCGCCCCGGCATGTACATCGGCTCGACAGGCGAGCGCGGTCTGCACCACCTCGTGCAGGAGGTCGTCGACAACTCCGTCGACGAGGCGATGGCCGGTCATGCCGACACCATCGACGTGACGATCCTGCCTGACGGCGGCGTGCGCGTGGTGGACAACGGCCGTGGTATCCCGGTCGGCATCGTGCCGTCGGAGAACAAGCCGGCCGTCGAGGTCGTGATGACGGTGCTGCACGCCGGCGGCAAGTTCGGCGGCGGCGGCTACGCGGTCTCCGGTGGTCTGCACGGGGTGGGTGTCTCGGTCGTGAACGCGCTGTCGCAGCGGGTGGCGGTCGAGGTCCGCACGGACGGCTACCGCTGGACGCAGGAGTACAAGCTCGGCGTGCCGACCGCGCCGCTGGCCAAGCACGAGGCCACCGAGGAGTCCGGCACGTCCGTGACGTTCTGGGCCGACGGCGACATCTTCGAGACCACCACATACAGCTTCGAGACGCTCTCCCGGCGCTTCCAGGAGATGGCGTTCCTCAACAAGGGCCTCTCGATCGCGCTGCGCGACGAGCGCCCGGACCATGTGGACGAGGACGGCAACCCGCTCGCGGTCCGCTACCACTACGAGGGCGGCATCGTCGACTTCGTGAAGTACCTCAACTCGCGTAAGGGCGAGCTGGTGCACCCGACCGTCATCGGCGTGGATGCCGAGGACAAGGAGCGGCTGCTCTCGGTCGAGATCGCGATGCAGTGGAACACCCAGTACAGCGAGGGTGTCTACAGCTTTGCGAACACCATCCACACCCACGAGGGCGGCACCCACGAAGAGGGCTTTCGGGCGGCGCTGACGGGCCTGATCAACCGCTATGCGCGTGACAAGAAGCTGCTGCGGGAGAAGGACGACAACCTCACCGGTGAGGACATCCGCGAGGGTCTGACCGCGATCATCTCGGTCAAGCTCGGTGAGCCGCAGTTCGAGGGCCAGACCAAGACCAAGCTGGGCAACACCGAGGCCAAGACCTTTGTGCAGAAGGTTGTCCACGAGCACCTCACGGACTGGCTGGACCGCAACCCCAACGAGGCCGCGGACATCATCCGCAAGGGCATCCAGGCGGCCACCGCCCGCGTTGCCGCCCGTAAGGCCCGCGATCTGACCCGCCGCAAGGGCCTGCTGGAGACCGCGTCGCTGCCGGGCAAGCTGAGCGACTGCCAGTCCAACGACCCGACCAAGTGCGAGATCTTCATCGTCGAGGGTGACTCCGCCGGAGGCTCGGCCAAGTCCGGCCGTAACCCGCAGTACCAGGCGATCCTCCCGATCCGCGGCAAGATCCTCAACGTCGAGAAGGCCCGCGTCGACAAGATCCTGCAGAACAACGAGGTCCAGGCGCTGATCTCGGCGTTCGGCACGGGTGTGCACGAGGACTTCGACATCGAGAAGCTCCGCTATCACAAGATCATCCTGATGGCGGACGCCGACGTCGACGGCCAGCACATCAACACCCTGCTCCTGACCTTCCTGTTCCGCTTCATGCGGCCGCTGGTCGAGGCCGGGCACGTCTACCTCTCCCGCCCGCCGCTGTACAAGATCAAGTGGGGCCGGGACGACTTCGAGTACGCCTACTCCGACCCGGAGCGCGACCAGCTGATCGAGCGCGGCAAGCAGGCCGGCAAGCGCATCAAGGACGACTCGGTCCAGCGATTCAAGGGTCTGGGCGAGATGAACGCCGAGGAGCTGCGGGTGACCACGATGGACATCGACCATCGCGTCCTGGGCCAGGTCTCGCTGGACGACGCGGCCCGCGCGGACGACCTGTTCTCGGTGCTGATGGGCGAGGACGTCGAAGCACGCCGCTCCTTCATCCAGCGCAACGCCAAGGACGTCCGCTTCCTCGACATCTGAGCCCTGTCGGCCCTCACCACAGCCGCAGCTCGAAAGGACTTTGAACAGCAATGGCCGACGAGAACCCCCCTGTGACCCCGGACGGCGTGACCCCCGAGGGCGCGCCCGCCACCATCGAAGGCGTCGGGATGCGCGTCGAGCCCGTCGGGCTCGAGACGGAGATGCAGCGCTCCTACCTCGACTACGCGATGTCCGTCATCGTCTCGCGTGCGCTGCCGGACGTACGGGACGGCCTCAAGCCCGTCCACCGCCGCGTCCTGTACGCGATGTACGACGGTGGTTACCGCCCCGAGAAGGGCTTCTACAAGTGCGCCCGCGTCGTCGGCGACGTCATGGGTACGTACCACCCGCACGGCGACACCTCCATCTACGACGCCCTGGTGCGCCTGGCGCAGCCGTGGTCGATGCGGATGCCGCTGGTGGACTCCAACGGCAACTTCGGTTCCCCGGGCAACGACCCGGCCGCGGCCATGCGGTACACCGAGTGCAAGATGAAGCAGCTGTCGATGGAGATGCTCCGGGACATCGACGAGGAGACCGTCGACTTCCAGGACAACTACGACGGCCGTAACCAGGAGCCGACGGTCCTGCCGTCGCGCTTCCCCAACCTGCTGATCAACGGCTCGGCCGGTATCGCAGTCGGTATGGCCACCAACATCCCGCCGCACAACCTGCGCGAGGTCGCGGATGGTGCGCAGTGGGCGCTGGCCCACCCGGAGGCCTCCAACGAGGAGCTGCTGGACGCGCTGATCGAGCGGGTCAAGGGCCCGGACTTCCCCACCGGCGCGCTGGTGGTGGGCCGTAAGGGCATCGAGGAGGCCTACCGCACCGGCCGCGGCTCCATCACGATGCGCGCGGTGGTGGCGGTCGAGGAGATTCAGAACCGCCAGTGCCTGGTGGTCACCGAGCTGCCGTACCAGGTCAACCCGGACAACCTCGCGCAGAAGATCGCCGACCTGGTCAAGGACGGCAAGATCGGCGGCATCGCGGACGTCCGCGACGAGACGTCCTCGCGTACGGGCCAGCGCCTCGTGATCGTCCTCAAGCGGGACGCGGTCGCCAAGGTCGTCCTGAACAACCTCTACAAGCACACCGACCTGCAGACCAACTTCGGCGCCAATATGCTCGCCCTGGTCGACGGGGTGCCGCGGACGCTCTCGCTGGACGCGTTCATCCGTAACTGGGTCAACCACCAGATCGAGGTCATCGTCCGCCGGACGAAGTTCCGGCTGCGCAAGGCCGAAGAGCGCGCGCACATCCTGCGCGGTCTGCTCAAGGCGCTGGACGCGATCGACGAGGTCATCGCGCTGATCCGGCGCAGCGAGACGGTCGAGGTGGCGCGCGAGGGCCTGATGGGCCTGCTGACCATCGACGAGATCCAGGCGAACGCGATCCTGGAGATGCAGCTGCGCCGGCTGGCCGCCCTGGAGCGCCAGAAGATCACCGCCGAGCACGACGAGCTGCAGCGCAAGATCAACGAGTACAACCAGATCCTGGCCTCGCCCGAGCGTCAGCGGCAGATCATCAGCGAGGAACTGGCCGCGATCGTCGAGAAGTTCGGCGACGACCGGCGCTCCAAGCTGGTGCCCTTCGAGGGCGACATGTCCATCGAGGACCTGATCGCCGAGGAGGACATCGTCGTCACGATCACCCGTGGCGGCTATGTGAAGCGCACCAAGACCGACGACTACCGCTCGCAGAAGCGCGGCGGCAAGGGCGTACGGGGCACGAAGCTCAAGGAAGACGACATCGTCGACCACTTCTTCGTCTCCACGACCCACCACTGGCTGCTGTTCTTCACGAACAAGGGCCGGGTCTACCGCGCCAAGGCCTACGAGCTGCCCGACGCGGGACGCGATGCCCGCGGCCAGCACGTGGCCAACCTGCTCGCCTTCCAGCCGGACGAGCAGATCGCGCAGATCCTGGCGATCCGCGACTACGAGGCCGCGCCGTACCTGGTGCTCGCCACCAAGGCCGGCCTGGTCAAGAAGACCCCGCTCAAGGACTACGACTCGCCCCGCTCCGGCGGTGTGATCGCGATCAACCTGCGCGAGCAGGAGGACGGCAGCGACGACGAGCTGATCGGCGCCGAGCTGGTGTCGGACACCGACGACCTGCTGCTGATCAGCAAGAAGGCGCAGTCGATCCGCTTCACCGCGACCGACGAGGCGCTGCGGCCGATGGGCCGGGCCACCTCCGGCGTCAAGGGCATGAGCTTCCGTGAAGGCGATGAGCTGCTCTCGCTCAATGTGGTGCGTGAGGGTACGTTCGTGTTCACCGCGACGGACGGCGGCTACGCCAAGCGCACCGCGGTGGACGAATACCGTGTCCAGGGTCGCGGCGGCCTCGGCATCAAGGCCGCCAAGATCGTGGAGGACCGGGGTTCGCTGGTCGGCGCCCTGGTGGTCGAGGGGACCGATGAGATCCTGGCGATCACCCTGGGCGGTGGCGTGATCCGTACGCGGGTCAACGAGGTCAGGGAGACCGGCCGTGACACCATGGGCGTCCAACTGATCAACCTGGGCAAGCGAGATGCCGTTGTCGGCATCGCACGGAACGCCGAGGCCGGTCGTGAGGCCGAAGAGGTCGACGCGGTCGAAGGGGCCGAGGAGGCCGACGAGGCCGCAGGGACCGAGCCGACGGCGGCCGAGGGCGGGCAGCCCGCGGCGGAGTAGCACGAGGAGTAGGTCGTGAGTGGAGCCACGGGCGCTGCAGCGGGTGGACCGGGAGTCGGAAAGGACTCCTCGTCCGGACCCGCGACCGTGACAAAGGACGGCGCCCGTGGCTCTGCCGCGTCCGAAGGCCCCCGAGACGAGGGCTCCAACCAGGGGGGAACCGTGACCGATACCCGTCAGCCACAGCCGCAGCCGCAGCCCCAGGGCGGTCAGGGGCAGCCGTACCAGCCGCCGCAGGCGTACCGCACGGGCGGGGGCCAGGCCGTGCGCAAGCCCCGTACGGGCGCCGGCACCGTCCCGCGGACCCGTAAGGCCCGGCTGCGGGTGGCGCGCGCCGATCCCTGGTCGGTGATGAAGGTCAGCTTCCTGCTGTCCATCGCGCTGGGCATCTGCACGGTGGTGGCCGTCTCGGTGCTGTGGATGGTGATGAACGCGATGGGCGTCTTCTCCACCGTCGGCTCGACGATCAGCGAGGCGACCGGCTCGGGCGACGGTGGCGGATTCGATCTGCAGTCGTTCCTGTCGTTGCCGCGGGTGCTGCTGTTCACGTCGGTCATCGCGGTGATCGACGTGGTGCTGGCGACGGCTCTGGCGACGCTGGGTGCGTTCATCTACAACCTGTCGGCGGGCTTCGTGGGCGGGGTGGAGCTCACCCTTGCCGAGGACGAGTAGCGCCCCTGATGGGAGGCCCGCAGGGTGCCCTGCGGAACCGATTTTGGGAACGCCTCTGAAGTGCGCTAATCTTTCGTTGCAGCGAACGCGCGGCTATAGCTCAGACGGTTAGAGCGCTTCCCTGATAAGGAAGAGGCCCCAGGTTCAAGTCCTGGTAGCCGCACTGCACACTCGGCCCGGCCGGAGATTTCTCCGGCCGGGCCGATGCGTTGTGTGCGGCGGACGGTATCCACGGTGCCGGGCCGATTCGCCGTACGGGAACCGGAAGTTGAGCCTCCTGTGAGGTCAGGAACCTGGTTGCGGCTGAGCTCGGCATAGATAACCGATCGGTATCGGTCGGTGTGTATCATCGGCCGACATAGGTCCCCTACGTCAACGAAAGACGAGGTCGCGCGGTGAAGAAGCTTCTCCTGGTCGCACTGGCCGCCATCGGCGGGCTCCTCGTGTACCGCCAGATCCAGGCGGATCGCGCCGAGCAGGATCTGTGGACGGAGGCGACCGACTCCGTGCCCGCAGGTTCGGGTGTGTGAGACCACAACGCACAGCAGTTTGTACGGACCCCGGTTGCCTTGGGCGGCCGGGGTTTCGTGCGTCCTGGCCGGTCTGTGCTGTTGCGGGGCCGTGACATCCACTCCCTTGAGTTTGCGATAGCACATTACTAAGTTGCAGCAGCAAAGGTGATGTGCGTGGTATCTCGATGTGCGTTGATGTGCGGGAAGAGACACGCGGTACGCGAGGGGGACGAGGGACATGGCACGACGACACCGCAGGGGGGTCGTGGCGTTGCTCGGCGGTCTGCTGCTGACGCTCGCCGCCGCGCCGCTGCAGACGACTCCGGCCGCGGCGAACGCACCGGCCGCACCGACCACCGAGGGCACCGGCATGGTGATGGTGCTCGACTCCTCCGGCTCCATGGCAGAGAAGGACGGCTCCGGCCTCACCCGGATCGCCGCCGCGGGTAAGGCCGTCGGCACGGTCGTCGATGCGCTGCCCGCCGGCTACCCGACCGGACTGCGGCTCTACGGCGCCGACAAGCCCAGGGGCTGCGACGACACCCGGCTCGCCCAGCCCGTGTCCCCGCTCGACCGGGCGGGCCTCAAACGGGCCGTCGCGCGAGTGCGGCCCAAGGGTGACACCCCCATCGGGCTGTCCCTCGAAAAGGCCGCCCGGGATCTGCCCAAGCCCTCCGCCGGATCGATCGGCAAGCGCACGATCCTGCTGATCTCCGACGGCGAGGACAACTGCCAGGCTCCGCCGCCCTGCAAGGTCGCAGCCCAACTCGCCAAGGCCAACGTCGATCTGCACGTCGACACCATCGGCTTCCAGGTCGCCGGCAGAGCCCGCCAGCAGCTGGAGTGCATCGCCAAGTCCGGCAACGGCCGTTACTACGACGCCCCCGACGCCGAGGCGCTCGCCCGCCAGCTCCAGCGGGCGGGCCAACTCTCCGCGGACGGCTACCGTTTCCAAGGCAGCAAGGTCCGGGGAACGCCCACCAAATCGAATGCGCCCGGCATCGCTCCGGGCCAGTACCTGGACAGCATCGGGCCCAACGAGAAGCGCTTTTACGCCGTCGCTCTGGATGAGGCCTCGACGGCAGACTTCTCGGCGACCGTGGTGCCGCAGCCCGGCGCGGCGGTCGGTCTTCTCGACTCCCTGCACACCGAGATCGCCTACGGCATCGACAGCACCTGCACCTCCGCCACTTCACAGTTCGGACAGCACGAAGGCGGCACGCCGCTCACGTCCGGCATCAGCCGTATCCCCTCGGAAGACGGCACCGGTGGCTGCGACAAGTCGGGCCAATACTGGTTCGTCGTCGAACGCAAGGCGGCCAAGGATTCGGATGCTGCGCGGTGGCCGATGGAGGTGATGTTTCACGTGGAACATCCGCTGAAGAAAGGCGTCATGCCGGCTCAGTCGGAGCCGGAGTACGGCGCGGGCGGCAAGAACGCCCCACTGCCCACCGGCACCCCGAAGGACATCACCGGCGGCACCAGCTTCAACGACGCGCGCACCCTGACCCAGGGCGTCTGGCGGGACAAGGTCCTGCCCTCACAGACCCTTTGGTACAAGGTGCCGGTCGGCTGGGGCCAGCAGCTGCGCTACGACCTGGAATTCGCCAACGAACCCACGCTCAAGGACGGCCACAGCGCGTCCATCTCCTACGGCGGCACCGAGGTCTACACTCCCGCGCGGGTGCCGGTCGGCTGGGGCACAGGGGAGTTCAGCCCGCATGTGTCCTACAACGGACGGCCCGCATCGCTCAGCATGGGAACGGTCCCCGTGGCCTGGAGCAACCGCTATGAGAGCGGCATCAATGTCGCGCCCGTACACGACAAAGGCAACTTCTACATTGCCGTGACGCTGGGCGCCAAAGCCTCCGAGATCGCGCAGAACCCGCAGATCGGTGTGGTGCTGCGGGTCGCCGTACTGGGCAAGGCGAAGGCCGGTCCGCAGGCAGGTGCCGCCGTCGTCAGGAGCGAGGCCGACGGCGCCTCCGGATCCCCCGCTGACGGCCGGCAGGAGGGCACTGGAGGATGGGCGGCCGGCCCGGTGGTCGCGGCCGTCTCCGGCGGCACCGGCGTACTGCTGCTGGGCGGGCTCGCGGTCGCCTTTCTGCGGGCCCGTAAGAAGGCGCAGAGCAGTGGCGGCGGTTCGGATGCGATGAGGGGTGGGTCGTGGTGACGGGGCGCGGCACGAACGCAGGGCTCGCCGTGCTGGCGGCGCTCGCCATGGTGACGGTCATGCCGGGGACTGTGGGGGTGGCCTCCGCCGAGGATGTCCCCAGCTACAAGACGGCGGCGCCCAGGATCAGCGGCACCGCCGACACCGCGCACGCACCAGAGCTCGAGCCGGGACTGCACACCGACGTCATCGGGCGCGGGGAGACGAAGATCTACGCCGTCCCGCTGGACGCCGAGAACAGCGGCTACTTCTCGGCGGTCGCCGCACCCAAGCCCGGCAGCAAGGTCGAGAACATCAAGGACAAGCTCACCGTCAAGGTCCAGGACCGCGAGGGAATCACCTGCGGTTCGGAGAGTTCGCAGTACTTCCATGCCGAGGGGACGGCCTATCCCATCGGTGACTACGCCAGCCGCGAGATCGGCGGCGGCAGGACGGAGTGCCAGAAGGCCGGGCCGTACTACGTCGTGGTCACCCGCGAGGGATCGGCCACCTCCGGGACCGGTGACTGGCCGATCGAACTCGGGTACATCAAGGAGCCCCCGGTCAAGGGCAGTACCCCCAGCCCGCCCCCCGAGGACAGCTCGAGCACCGTGACCCCCGCGCCGCCCAGCGCCACGGACAAACGCAGGGCCCACGGCGGTACCGGCTTCAACGACGCGGGTGCGATCGGGACCGGAGTCTGGAACGACAGGATCAGGCCCGGTGAGACCCGCTTCTACAAGGTGCCCGTCGACTGGGGGCAACGGCTCAACCTCAGTGCGGAGCTGCCGAACGCGCCCTCGTCCAGCAGCAGTTCAATGGTTTCCCACGCGCTCGGGCTGAACATCTTCAACCCCGCGCGCGGTGCCGTCGTCGAGGACAACTTCGTCTCGTACTACGGCAAGGGGGCGTCCGCAGAGAAGTACACCGACCCGGTCGAGTACGCCAACCGCTTCCGCACCACGGAAATGGCCAAGGCGATGCGGTTCGCCGGCTGGTACTACCTGGAAGTGACCCTGAACTCCGCTGCCAGGCAGTACTTCCCCCAAGGCGCCGACCTCACCCTGCGGGTGGACGTAAGAGGCAGCGCGAAGCCCGGACCGGCGTACACCGCGCCCGTCCCCAAGTTCACCGTCACGGACCAGGACCGGGAGGCGGCCAGGACCGGCCGGACCCCGCAGGAGGCGGAAAGCAGCGGCACCCTGCGGACGGTGGCCTACGCCGGGATCGGAACGGGCGTGGTGCTGCTGACGGGACTGGGTGCCTGGACGCTCGTGGCCCGGCGCAGGGCCGCAGGCGCGCCTGCAGTACCGGGGACGCCTGGGACGGCCGGAACACTCCCCGGGCAGGCCCAGCAGCCACCACAGCCTCTGGAGGCCCAACAGGGCGACTCGACCCAGCAGGCCAGGTCTCCCCGGGGCTGGTAGAAGCCCGCGGCACGATGCCCTGGCACACCGTCAGGAGACCAACAGCGCCCAGACACCCACCGCGATGCACAGCAGCGCGACGATCAGTACCGGGACCGCCACCTTCGCGGGCGGTCCCGGCCGCCGTTCCGGGGCGGGAGCGGGCCGCACGCCGATCGGGCTGCCCGCGGGAGGCGTCGCCTGAGCCGCAGCGGCCTGCCGGCCGGCCAGCGCCTGACCCGCCGGCGGCTGACCGGGCACCGGATACGGACCCGCCGTGTAGGGGCGGGTCGCCGAGACCTCCGGCCGGACGGCCGCCGTCGGCTCGTACGAAGGCTTCGGGACCGGCGGTGGTGTGGGAGGCGCGGGGGGCATGCCCTGGCCCGGAGGCGTAGCGCCGGGCGGGCTGCTCGGCAGGGGTGTCGGCGTCGGCGGGGTGCTCGGCTGCTGCGGGAGCGATGTTTCACGTGAAACCGGCGGCGCGAGCTGGAAGCTGCCGGTGTCCGAAAGGGAACCCGCTCCGGCGGTCGCATCCCCCGGGGTTTCCTGGGAGGAGGTCAGCGGCCCGGTCGGCCCGAACCCACTGGGCAACGGCCCGATGTGGTCGAAGACCTCGACGACCTCTTCCTCGATGGTCGCGTCCGGCAGCAGCTCGGCCGCCGAAAGAACCGCCTTGCGCGCCCCCGTGGCCGTCTTGAACCGCGATTCCGGATCCGGGTGCACCAGACCGGCCAGCACCTGCCACAGCGGTTCCGGCACACCCTCGGGAGCGTTGGGGACGCCGCGCTCGGCGAAATGCCGGACCAGCGCCTCGGAGTCCGGCTTGGTACCGGTGATCAGATACAGCGCCACCAGACCGACCGCGAACAGGTCCGCGGGGAAGTCCGGCTCGGCGCCCAGCATCTGCTCGGGCGCGAAATAACCGGGCGTCCCGACCACGTAGTTGGTCTCCGTCAGCCGTGGCTCGCCCTTGCGCATCGCGATGCCGAAGTCCGACAGACGCAGATGGGGACGGCCGGTGCCGGTGGCCTCCAGCAGGATGTTCGCCGGTTTGATGTCGCGGTGCACCACGCTCTCCGCATGCACCGCGGTCAGCCCGGCCAGCAGCTGGTCCAGCAGCGTGCAGACGAAGCGCGGCGGCAGCGGTCCGTAGTCGCCGATCAGATGCGCCAACGAGCCGCCGCTCACCAGATCCATGGTGAACAGCACCTTGTCGTCGTCCGCCGCCCAGCTCGCCGGGGCCAGCACATGCGGATGGTCGATCCGCAGTGCCTGCTCGCGGACGAAGCGCAGCAGGGTGTGGGCATCGCTCTGCTGCAGCACCTTGGCCGCGACATAGCGGCGCCGACGGTGGTCCCAGGCGCGCCAGACGGCGCCTACGCCGCCTCGTCCGATCGGGTCGACGAGCTCGTACCGACCGGCGAAGATCTCACCCATGACGCCCCGTTCCGCTCCCGCGCTCCGCTGTGGCTAGCTCTGGTGCGCCTCGTAGTGCGCGACCGCGTCCGCGGTGCGGCCGGCACCGTAGACCCGGAGGAACTCTGCCAGTTCGGGGTGAGTGGAGGCGAGGGTGTTCGCCGCATCGATGATGTCGCCGGCGTCGGAGACCGAGCGCAGCAGCGACTGAATCTCGCGCACCACGCGGCGTACGGTGGTGGCCCCGGTCGACGACGTCTGCTGCGTGGTGTTGTTCAGCACCGAACCGCCGGCCGTCTTCTTGATCTCTTCCATCCGGTCGGTGGCCTCGGCCGCGCTGACGCTGCCGTCCGCGACCTGCCCGGACAGTTCCTGCAGCGCCTGGACACGCTGCACCACGGCCGGGTTGCCTATCTTCGCGCGCTGCCCGCTCATCAGCTGTGACAGCATCGGGGCGGACAGGCCGAGTACGGCGGCGAGCCGGGCCTGGTTCAGCCCGAGATCCTCGATAAGACGGCGGAACAGCGCACCCAGAGGCTCCCCGTACCAACTGCGCTGCAGCTCCCGGGCCCGCGCGGTGGCTTCCTGCTGTGCTGCGTCCATGCCGTCTCCCCTGTCTCCCCGATGGCGCTTCGCTGCCGCGAATCTCGCGAAGCATCCTACGGAGAGTGGCGGGGTGCGGCGATACCCGGTCGGGAAAGGGGCCGGGTACCAGGTACCCTGGTCCGCGAAGGGGCCTTAGCTCAGTTGGTAGAGCGCTGTCTTTGCATGGCAGATGTCAGGAGTTCGACTCTCCTAGGCTCCACCATCACATGCCTTCTGATCTGTGACACCGCAGGTCAGGGGGCATTTTTGGTGCGCAGGACGCGGTCGGGGAGGCGGGCTGCCGCTTCCGCTCACCGGTGCAGCCGCAGCTGCTGGCCCGGGTAGATGTGGTCCGGGCCCTCCTTGAGCGTCTGCTTGTTCAGGTCGTACAGGGCCTGGGCGCCGCCGGGAGTGTGCTGATGGTCGGCGATGACCGAGAGACAGTCGCCCCGCTGCACGACGTAGCTGCGGCCGGTGCCGGTGGCCTTGTGGGTGCGCGGGTGGGTGGCGCGGTGCCCGTACGTCTGGCGTGAGTGGTGGGTCGCCGACGGGTGCCGGTGAGAGGTGACTGCTTCGCCGCTGTCGGCGTCGGCGTCGGAACCGGGCAGGCCGAAGTGCCCGCAGTTCGGCCACGGCGCCAGGCCGCGGTCCCCGACGATGCGCTCCCCGACCGCGATCTGCTGCCAGCGGGAAGCGAGGTCGGCGCGGGGCGCATAACGCCGGCCGCCGTAGGCCTGCCATGTCGAGGGGTCGATCTGGAGGCCGCCGTGGTAGCCGTTGCCGGTGTTGATGTGCCAGCGGCCGCTGCTCTCGCACTCGGCGATCCGCTCCCAGTCCGTGCCCTCCGGTGCTGTTGGCGGGGCGGCCGCCGCGACGTCCTGGCCGGTCAGGACGAGGGCGCTCAGCAGCACGGACAGGATTGCTTCGACGGACCGTTTGACGAGATGCGACGGCATGACGGTACTCCTCCGCTGTGCTCCGGCAGCGGCCGTGGCGCGAGGTGCACACCGCGACCGATGGGCAGGCACGAGGTAACCGGCCAATATGCTTTTCGGCACGCTTGGTGATCCTGAAGGCGCGTGTTTCACCTGCGTGGCCGCACGGTCCTGACAGAGCGTTATGCCGTACGGGCCCGGCTTGCGGAGATGCCGTGCGAGTCTCTGCGGGGGCGGTGGCGAGCCGGCCGTCCCGGCGGTGGGAGGAACGCCAACGGGCCGTGCCCGCCGCCCCGTTGAGGGGACGGTCGGGCACGGCCCGCTGCGGTGGTGCGGGGGCGCGTCAGGCGGTGGTGCCGCCGCCGCGCTTGTCGGAGTCGTCCTGTTTGGCCTGCACCTCGGGGTCGAGAGCGGCGCCCTCGCTCCCGTCGACGGCGCCCAGGCGGCCGCGCTCGCCGACCTCGGTGGGCGCCGGCGGCTCGACCAGCCAGTCCGGGTTGGCCTGCTTGTCCCACCACTTCCAGGCGGCGACCGCGCCGCCCACCAGGATGCCCAGGACCGTCAGCCGTTTGGCGGCCTTGCCGGCGCAGGCGCGGCGGTGGTGCTTCTTCTGGAGCTTGGCGATCTCGGCGGCCGTCACCTGGCCGCGCAGCGCGGCGAGCGCGGCGGTGCCACGGGCCAGGGCTTCCTCGCGCACCGGCTCGGCGGCCGCGCGGGCGGTGCTCACCGCGTGCTCCAGCCGCGGCGCCGTGTACTCGGCGGCCTGGCGGGCGGCCTTACGGGTCCGCCCGGCGGCGCGGCAGGCCGCGGCGTCCACCTTGGGCGGCAGGACGTCACGGGCGTGCTCGAGGCGGGGGTGCAGATGTGCCTCGTACTGCGCACGGGCCTGGTGCGCGGCTTCGGCGACCTTGGGGCCCATGCGGGTCCGGGCCTCATGCGCGTAGTGCACGGCGGCATCCTTGGCCGTACCGGCATACGGAGCCACCACCTCCGCGGCGTGCCGCACGCTGTCCCTGGCCGTGCCGGTCGCGGCGCGCACGCTGTCCTTGCGGGTCACGGGATCCTCCTCCTCGGTGGCGTGTCCGGGATCGTGGGGGCGGTCCCCCATGTCTGCTGTGTCGCCTGTCCACCCGGTCTGGAGATCATGCCCGCTGACGTGTCATACGGCATGCGCGAGCGGGCATCCGGGTCATTGGGGACCTTTCGGAGCCTCGTGACGACCATGCCACGGTTTGCCGTCCCGCGCGCCCGGTTCCCACGGCCCGGTCCGCCGGCAGGGAAACCGGCTGCGGGGGCGAGAAATCCGCAGCAAGGCCGCTGAAGGGTGGTGGCTGGGCGACGGCAAAAAAACGGCGCGAGGCTCGTCGAGGGGTGGTGGCCGGGCGACGGGCGGGCCGGTCCGTGCGAGGATCGGATACCGCCAGTGAACACTTATGGAAGGTAGACCGTGGCTGAACAGCTCTACGCCACCCTGAAGACCAACCAGGGCGACATCGAGATTCGGCTTCTGCCGAACCATGCCCCCAAGACGGTCAAGAACTTCGTCGAGCTCGCCAAGGGTGAGCGCGAGTGGACGCACCCGGAGACCGGCAAGCGGTCCCAGGACAAGCTGTACGACGGCACGGTCTTCCACCGCGTCATCAGCGGCTTCATGATCCAGGGCGGGGACCCGCTGGGCAACGGCACCGGCGGCCCGGGCTACCAGTTCGGGGACGAGTTCCACCCCGACCTGGCGTTCAACAAGCCCTACCTGCTCGCCATGGCGAACGCCGGTCCGGGCACCAACGGCTCGCAGTTCTTCATCACCGTCGCGCCGACCGCGTGGCTGACCGGCAAGCACACCATCTTCGGTGAGGTCACCAACGAGGCCAGCAAGAAGGTCGTGGACGCCATCGCCGGAACCCAGACCGACGCCCGGACCGACCGTCCGGTCAACGAGGTCGTCATCGAGTCGGTCGTGATCGAGACCCGCTGAGCGAGTCCCGCGGCCCCGAGCCGGACCGACAGCGTCCCGCTCGGGGAACCATGCGCCCCGCCCGGTCGTACATCAGGCGGGGCGCGAAGCACGTTCAGGGGCGGTGTCCGGTGACGGGCGGCGGCGGTGCGCTTGATTGACCGGACGAGAAGGACGAGGGGACCGATGGACCAGGTGCCAGGCAGCCCACAGGAGCCGAAGGACGCCCACGGTGGCGACGGTCTCCCGGCGTGCTATCGCCATCCGGACCGTACGACCGGCATCCGCTGCACCCGCTGCGAGAAGCCGATCTGCCCGGACTGCATGGTCAGCGCTTCGGTCGGCTTCCAGTGCCCGGACTGCGTCCGCGGCGGTGGCGGCAACGGGCGCTCGGCGACGGCCGCGGCGCCGCGCACCATCGCGGGCGGCGCCGTCGCCGCCAATCCGCGGCTGATCACCCTGATCCTGATGGGCATCAACCTGGCGGTCTTCATCGCGGTGCAGGCGGACGGCACCCGACTGCTGAGCGAGCTGGTCATGCTCGGCAAGACCCCTCCCGGCTATCTGCCCCAGGGGGTCGCCGAGGGCGAGTGGTACCGCCTGGTGACCGCGATGTTCCTGCACCAGGAGATCCCGCACATCGCGTTCAACATGCTCTCGCTGTGGTGGCTGGGCCCGCCGCTGGAAGCGGCGCTCGGCCGGCTCCGGTTCACCGCCCTGTACATGCTCTCCGGTCTCGGCGGCAGCGCCCTGACGTATCTGGCCGCCGGGCCGTACGCGTCCTCCCTCGGTGCCTCCGGCGCGATCTTCGGGTTGCTGGGCGCCACCGCCGTCCTGATGCGGCGGCTGAACTACGACATGAAGCCGGTCCTGATCCTGCTCGGCCTCAACCTGGTCTTCACCTTCACCTGGCCGAACATCTCCTGGCAGGCGCACATCGGCGGCCTGGTGGTGGGCGCCGCAGTGGCATACGGAATGGTGCATGCGCCGCGCGCGCGCCGGACTCTGGTGCAGACCGCGACGTGTGTGGTGACGCTGCTGGCGATCGTCGCGGTGGTGTGGGTGCGCACCCTCCAGCTGGTGGGCTGAGGGCCGCCCGGGCCCCGCTGCGCCAAGTTGTCCACAGTACGTGGCGGATCTTGTGCGAGCTGTGGGGAACACCCGTCCGGTGCCGCGCTGACCTGCGTTTCCCCAGTCAGGGCAGGGGTGGCGGGGGTCGGGAGGCGACCGCTGCCGGTCACACCAGCGTCAACCTCCCGAAGGTTATCCACAGATCTTCTGAAGTTTTCCCCGCCTGTGGATAACCGTGTGGATGGCCTTGGGCAGGACTTGCCCGGCCGGTGTCCGCCCTACTTCCACTGCGTGGAGACGCCGAAGCCCACCGCGATGAAGCCGAAACCGCACACGATGTTCCAGTTGCCGAGGGCCTTGATCGGAAGGTCGCCCTCGGAGACGTAGAAGAGCACGATCCAGGCGAGCCCGATCAGGAACATCGCCAGCATCAGAGGCGCCACCCAGCCACGGCCTGAATTCATCTTCAGACTGGTGGTCTTCGCCGGCGGCGGCGTGAAGTCGTCCTTCTTGCGGATCCGTGACTTCGGCACGAGGAACACTCCTGTCGATGCGCTGCTCCCCCACTCCGGGCGGCGCTCGAGCGGGCGGTGCCCCCACCTGAGGGGGCGATACGGAACGGGTGCCGGGAGTGGAAGCGGTGGGGAGCGATTCCTCGCCCGGGCGTCCGTTAGCGTAGTGCTTCCGCGGCGTCGTAAGGAGTAAGGGTACGTTGAGCAATCTTGCTGACTCCCCAGGTCGCCCCGCCCGCCGCCGCCTGCGGCCGGTACGGCTGCTGACGCTCGCCGTCTTCGCACTCGCCGGTCTGCTGTTCTGGCTGAGCTTCGACACCGCCCGCGGCACCAATCTGCGCTCGGACGACTCCATGCTGCGCCTGTCCGACCTCATCCAGGAACGCAGCCGCAAAAACGGTACCCAGGACGACCGTAACGCCATCCTGCGGGAACGCGTGGACGCCCTCGCCCAGCGTGACAACGGCAGCTCCGAGGCCGAGGACGCCAAGCTCAAGGCCCTGGAGAAGAACGCCGGCACCAAGCCGCTGACCGGCGAGGGACTCACCGTCACGCTCACCGACGCGCCGCCCAACGCCACCGCCAAGATCCCCGGCATCCCCGAGCCGCAGCCCAACGACCTGGTCATCCACCAGCAGGACCTGCAGGCCGTGGTGAACGCCCTGTGGCAGGGCGGCGCCAAGGGCATCAAGGTCAAGAACCAGCGGCTGATCTCCACCAGCGCGGTGCGCTGCGTCGGCAACACCCTGATCCTCCAGGGCCGGGTCTACTCCCCGCCGTACACCATCACCGCCGTCGGCGACCGCGCGGCGCTCACCCGGGCGCTCACCGCCTCGCCCGCCATCCAGAACTATCTGCAGTACGTGAACGCCTACGGCCTGGGCTGGAAAGTCGACCAGCACGAGACGGTGACTCTGCCCGGCTACTCCGGCACAGTGGACCTCCATTACGCACAGCCTGTGAAGCCGTAGCCCGCGCGCCGCGGGGCGGCGGGAGGGGCGGGTACGGATGACGCTGCGGAGCCGGACGACGGTGCGGTGGATCGTACGGACGCTCAGCGAAATCTGTGTCACCGCCGGCGCACTCATCGTGCTCTTCGTCGTCTATGTGCTCTTCTGGACCGGCGTACGGGCCGACAGCGCGATGGACGGCGAGATCGGCAAGCTCCAGGAACAGTGGTCGGCGGGCCCGGCCGCCTCCGACGACAGCGCCCCCGTGCCCTCCCGCGCCAAGCCGCCCGGCCCCTACCGAACCGGCGCCTCCTTCGCCGTGATGTACATCCCCCGCCTCGGCGCGGACTGGGCCAAACCCGTACTGCAAGGCACCGCGACCGACATCCTCGAACGCGGCCTGGGCCACTACGACCACACCGCGCGGCTCGGCCAGGTCGGCAACTTCGCCGTCGCCGGGCACCGTCGCACCTACGGTGACCCCTTCAAGGACTTTCCCCGCCTGCGATCCGGCGACGCCGTGGTGCTCACCGACGGCACCACCTGGTTCACGTACCGCATCGACAACCGCCCCTACACCACGCTGCCCGGCGACATCGGTGTGATCGATCCCGTACCCGCGAAATCCGGCTACAACGGCCCCGGGCGCTATCTCACCCTGACCACCTGCGAGCCGGAATGGGGCCACAGCCACCGGCTGATCGCCTGGGCGCACCTGGATTCCACCCAACCCGTCGCACAGGGAAGGCCATCGGCTTTGACCGGCTGACCCACCAGCGCCCGCCCTCGCCCCTTAGTCTGGTGGGGCAATCGACATCGGCATCGGCATCGGCAAGGGGACAGCGAGCGCATGTACGGCTGGATCTGGCGGCATCTGCCGGGCAACGCATGGGTGAAGGCGCTGATTTCACTGGTGCTGGTGCTGGCGGTCGTCTTCGTACTCTTCCAGTACGTCTTTCCGTGGGCGGAGCCGCTGCTCCCCTTCAATGACGTCACGGTCAATGAAGGGATGGCTGCACTGCGATGACCGCACGGATTCTCGTTGTCGACAACTACGACAGCTTTGTCTTCAACCTCGTCCAGTACCTCTACCAACTCGGTGCCGAGTGCGAGGTGCTGCGCAACGACGAGGTCGCGCCGCGGCATGCCCAGGACGGTTTCGACGGGGTCCTGCTCTCACCCGGACCCGGCACGCCCGAGCAGGCCGGCGTCTGCGTCGACATGGTCCGGCACTGCGCGGAAACCGGCGTACCGGTGTTCGGCGTCTGTCTGGGCATGCAATCCATGGCGGTCGCCTACGGCGGCGTGGTGGACCGTGCCCCCGAGCTCCTGCACGGCAAGACCTCGCATGTCCTCCACGAGGGCGCCGGGGTCTTCTCCGGCCTGCCCTCCCCCTTCACGGCCACCCGCTACCACTCCCTCGCCATCGAGCCCGACACCGTCCCCGACGAGCTGCTCGTCACGGCCTGGACCGAAGCCGAGGACGCCCCCGGCGGACGGATCATCATGGGCGTGCGACACCGTGAACTCCCGGTGGAGGGCGTGCAGTTCCACCCCGAGTCGGTGCTGACGGAGTGGGGGCACAAGATGCTGGCCAACTGGCTGGTGGAATGCGGCGACGAGGGAGCCCTGCGGCGGTCTGCGGGGCTCGCCCCGGTGGTCGGCAAGGCCGGCGCGTGACGTCCCTGCGCCCGGAGCGTGAAGGGAGATCCTCTGAGCCGTACGAGTCAGACCAGGCGTATGCGTCCGGGCAGTCCTCGGCGCCGCAGGAGCCGTACGCCCCACTGGATCCTTACGGCCGTCCCGACGCGTTCGAGGCGGCCGTGGGGCAGCTCGACGACCCCCTGAACGACCCGCTGCCGGGCCAGTCATCCCGGCCGGAGCCCGGTCCCGGCCCGCATGAACAACCCGGGCGGCCTGCCCACCACACCGCGGGCGACGGCTCGCCCTGGTTCCGGCCGCACCGCGAAGCGGAACAGCCCGGCCCGCCGGACCCGTCGCCCGGACCCGAGCCGCACTCCTACGAAGCCACGCCCCGCCGTCCGCGTGCCCTTGCGCCCGAGTCGGCCGCGTATGGCCAGAACCGGGAGCATCACCAGCACCCCGGTCGTGGCTACAGCTCCGGGTACGAGACCTATCAGGCCGCCAAATCGATCGCCGAGGCGTATGCCGCGTCGGAGCCCCCGGCCTCCGTCTCGGCCCCGACGTTCGCCGCAGAGTCGCAGCGGGACGACGAGACCATGGCATTGCGCCAGGCCGAGGAGCAGGGGGCGGGCCGTGGCGAGGACGATGTTTCACGTGAAACCCGTGCCGATGTTTCACGTGAAACCGATGCCGACGACGCCGTTTCACGTGAAACATCGGCGGCCCTGGCGCAGGGCGGCCGCGCAGCTCGTCGTAAGGCCGCACAGGAGGCCGCCAAGCGGGGCAGACGCGGCCGGCACGGCGCCGGTGCCGCCGCGGCCGCCAAAGCCGCCTCCGAGCCGCCTCCCGCTCCCACCTCCCGGCTGGAGGCCCGCCGCGCAGCGCGAGCCGCCAAGGACAGTCTCAGCCTGATCGTCAGCCGCGCCGTGGGGGAGGTCTTCATCAGCCTCGGCGTGCTGATGCTGCTCTTCGTCACCTACCAACTGTGGTGGACGAACGTGAGAGCCGACGAGGAAGCGGGGGGTGCCGCCCAGTCCCTCGAGCACCAGTGGGAAAAGGGCGGCGGAGAGAAGAAGAACCTCGCGGTCGGTGAACGCTTCGGAATCATGTACATCCCCAAGCTGGATGTGAAGGCACCGATAGCCGAGGGCATCGACAAGCACAATGTGCTCGACCACGGCATGGTCGGTCACTACGACAAGAGCAGCGGAATCAAGACCGCGATGCCCTGGGACAAGAAGGGCAACTTCGCGCTGGCCGGCCATCGCAACACGCACGGCGAGCCGTTCCGCTACGTCAACAAGCTCGTCAAGGGCGACAAGATCATCGTGGAGACCCAGAGCGCGTACTACACGTACGAAATGGAGAGCATCCTCCCGCAGACGTCTCCCAGCAACACCAGCGTGATCGGCCCCGTGCCTCCCGGATCGGGATTCACCGGCCCGGGGCGCTACATCACACTGACGACCTGCACCCCGGAATTCACCAGTACCTTCCGGATGATCGTCTGGGGCAAGATGGTCGACGAGCGGCCGCGGAGCAAGGGCAAACCGGCAGCGCTCACCGGCTGAACGAATGTAAGAGGGGTATGACGCGGTGACTGCGACCGGACACGACGAGGACACCGATCCCTCCGAGCCGTCACCGAAGCCGCGCCGCGGATGGCGGATCGTCGCCTCCGTCGTCAGCGTCATCGGTGAGCTGCTGATCACGGCCGGACTGATCCTGGGCCTGTTCGTCGTCTACTCGCTGTGGTGGACCAACGTCCTCGCCGACCGCGAGGCGAACAAGCAGAGCGACGCCGTGCGCGAGCACTGGGCGAAGGCCCGCCACCACGGCGGCCCCAAGGGGCCGGGCGAGCTGGACACCAGGGACGGCATCGGCTTCCTTCACGTCCCGGCGATGGACAACGGCGAGGTGCTGGTCAAGAAGGGCACCGACGCAGACATCCTCAACGAGGGGGTGGCCGGCTACTACACCAAGCCGGTCAAGTCGGAGCTGCCGGAGGACAAGAAGGGCAACTTCACCCTCGCCGCACACCGCGACGGCCACGGCGCGAAGTTCCACAACATCGACAAGCTCAAGGACGGCGACCCGATCGTCTTCGAGACCCGGGACACCTGGTACATCTACAAGGTCTACGCCGTGCTCAGCCAGACCTCGAAGTACAACGTGGATGTCCTCGACGACATCCCCAAGGAATCCGGCAAGCGCAAGGCCGGCCGCTACATCACCCTGACGACCTGCACCCCGGTCTACACCTCGAACTACCGCTATATCGTCTGGGGCGAGCTGGAGCGCACCGAGAAGGTCGACGCGGACCGCACGCCCCCCGAGGAACTGCGCTAGTCCCGCGCGCCGCGGCCGGTATACGACGAAGCCCCGGCAGTCCTTTGAAGGGCTGCCGGGGCTTCGTCGTACGAGGTGCGGGGCTCAGCCGCCCCAGCCACCGAAGAGGCCGCCGCCGTCGTTGCCGTTACCGTTCCCGCCACCGCCCAGGGTGGTCAGCGTCACGGTCGTGTTGCTGGGGTCGGACGGCGTACCGGCCGGCGGGTCCTGCGCGCTCACCAGGGCGTTGTCGTCCTGCTGACTGCCCTCGGCGAACTGGATGTTCTTGAAGCCTGCCTGTTCCAGCAGCTTCTTCGCGTCCTTGACCTTCTGTCCGACGACGTTCGGAATCGGCGTCTGCGCCGGTGCCTTGCCGACCGTCAGCGTGATCGTCGACTTCGGATCGACAGAGGTCCCGGCCGGGCGGCTCGACTCCACGACCTTGCCCACCTGCGCCGGATCAGTGACTTCCTTCTCCTGCGGTGCGCCTACCTGCAGTCCGATATCCGTCAGCTGCTTCTTCGCCGACTCGAAGTCCTTACCGACCACATCCGGGACCTGGATCTTGGGAGCCGCTTTGGCGATGGACAGCGTGACCACGGTGCCCTTGGGCCGCTTCGACTGCGGTTTCGGGTTCTGTTCTGCGACCGTGCCTTCCTCCCGGTCGGAGACGACGTTCTTGATCTCGACCTCGAAGCCCCGCTCCTCGAGCTCCGACTTCGCGTCCGCTTCCTGCAGACCCTTGACGCTGGGAACCGTGATCCGCTCCGGCCCCGTACACAGCGTGACAGTGACCGTCTGCCCGTTCTTGATCTTGGTGCCGGGCGCCGGCTTCTGCGAGGTGATCTGGCCCTTCTTGACGTTGGTGCAGGCCTTGCGGCCCCCCACGGCGACCTTGAAGTTGCCGTTGACCCCGTTCTCCTTGGCCTCGCTCAGGCTCTTGCCCTCGAGGTTGATCAAGGGTTCCTTGCCGCTGGAGTTGCTGCTGCTGAACATCGCGCGGCCGATGAAGATCGCACCGACCAGGACCAGGACAGCCGCAAGCACCAGCAGAATCGTCGAGGTGCGGCTCTTCTTCTGGCCACCGCCCCGCCGCCGGTCGGCACGGTCGTCGTAGCCGTAGCCCCCGTCGTCGGGGTTCATCGGCGGGAGCATGGAGGTCTTCGGGCCGCCGTCCTGCGGACGCAGCATCGTGGTGGGCTGGTCCTGGTCGAAGCCGCCCGCACCCATCGCGGAGGTCGCGGCGACCGGCTGGCCCTCGAGCGCCGCCTCGATGTCGGCGCGCATCTCATCGGCCGACTGATAGCGGTAGTCCGGGTCCTTGACCAGCGCCTTCAGGACGATCGCGTCCATCTCCGGCGTGATCTCGGGATCGAAGTTGCTCGGCTTCTGCGGCTCTTCCCGCACATGCTGATACGCCACCGCGACCGGCGAATCGCCGATGAACGGCGGCCGCACGGTGAGCAGCTCGTACAGCAGACAGCCCGTGGAGTACAGGTCGGAGCGGGCGTCGACCTGCTCACCCTTGGCCTGCTCCGGCGAAAGGTACTGGGCGGTGCCGATGACCGCCGCGGTCTGCGTCATCGTCATACCGGAATCGCCCATGGCACGGGCGATACCGAAGTCCATGACCTTGACCTGGCCGGTCCGGGTCAGCATGACGTTGGCCGGCTTGATGTCACGGTGGACGATGCCCGCCCGGTGCGAGTACTCCAGCGCCTGGAGGACACCGGTGATCATCTCCAGCGAGCGCTCGGGCAGCAGCTTCCGGCCGGAGTGCAGCAGCTCACGCAGTGTGGAGCCGTCGACGTACTCCATGACGATGTACGGGATCGAGACCCCGTCGACATAGTCCTCGCCGGTGTCGTACACCGCGACGATCGACGGATGGTTCAGCGAGGCGGCCGACTGGGCCTCACGGCGGAACCGGGCCTGGAAGGACGGGTCGCGGGCGAGATCCACCCGCAGCGTCTTCACAGCGACGGTGCGGCCCAGGCGGGTGTCATGGGCGAGGTAGACCTCCGCCATGCCACCGCGGCCGAGCACCGACCCCAGCTCGTACCGGCCGCCGAGGCGACGCGGCTCTTCCATAAGCTTCTCCAGCCCTCTCCGTCAGTCCCGACCGCACCCGTGTGTGGTCCGGCGGTGTGCTGTCCGGGCATACCGTACCCGGCGCGCTGCACCGGACCGGGCCGCTGCCGCAACCTGATATCCGACCGGTATTGGCATGGCCCGCGTCACTTGTTGCTTTCGAGTACCGCCTCCATGACCTTCTTCGCGACGGGAGCTGCGAGCTTGCCGCCGGCGATGTCATTGCGGAGTGTGTCGGATCCCTCAATGACGACGGCCACCGCGACAGGGGTGCCCTTGGCGGTCTTCGCGTACGAGATGAACCAGGCGTAGGGGTTGTCCTTGTTGTTCTCGCCGTGCTGCGCGGTACCGGTCTTACCGCCGACTGTGACGTTCGGGATCTGGGCGTTGGTTCCCGTGCCCTCCTTGACCACGGTCTCCATGATGTCCTGGATCTTCTGAGCGTTCTCCGGCGAGAGCGGGTGGCTCATGACCTGCGGCGTGTGCTGCTGGATCGCGTTGAGGTTCTTGTCCTCCAGCTGCTCCACCATGTACGGCTTCATCAGCTTGCCACCGTTGGCGACCGCCGAGGCGACCATGGCCATCTGCAGCGGGGTGGCGCGGTTGGAGGCCTGGCCGATGCCGGCCATCGCGTTCTGCGGCCGGTTGTCCGTGGGGTAGATGCTCTCCGCGGCCCGGACCGGGGTGTCGATCTCTGGATCGTTGAAGCCGAACTTCTCCGCCTCGGCCTTCATCTTCTTATTGCCGAGATCGGCGCTGATCTTGCCGAAGACCGTGTTGCACGAGTACCGCAGCGCCACCCGCAGGCTGGCGTTCTCGCACGGGATGGGGCCTTCGTTGTCCAGCGTGATGTGGGTGTCGGGGAGCGTGTACGGCAGCGGCGAGCGCGTCTTGGCGTCGACGTCGTCGTAGAGACCGTTCTCCAGCGCCGCCGAGGCCGTGACGACCTTGAAGGTGGAGCCGGGCGGGTAGGTCTGGCGCAGCGCCCGGTTGAGCATCGGCTCGTCCGGGTCGTTCTTCTTCTGCAGCGCGTTGTATGCCTCGGCGTCCTTGTCCGTGTTGCCCGCGAACTTCGACGGGTCGTACGACGGGGTGCTGGCCAGCGCCAGGATCGCACCGGTCTCCGGGTTGATCGCGGCGACCGCGCCCTTGTTGCCACCGAGTCCCTCGAAGGCGGCCTTCTGCGCCTTGGCGTCGAGCGTGGTCACCACGTTGCCGCCCCGCTTGTTGCCGCCGGTGAACATGTCGACCGTGCGGCTGAAGAAGAGCTTGTCGTCGGTGCCGGAGAGGATGCCGTCGTTCAGTTTCTCCAACTGGTTGGCGTCGAAGGCCTGCGAGGCATAGCCGGTGACCGGCGCCCACATCTTGCCGTTCTTGTACGTCCGCTTGTACTTGAAGTCGCCGCTGTCGGTGGTCGTCGAGCCGGTGACGGGCTTGCCGTCCACGATGATGTTGCCGCGCGGCATGCTGTAGCGCTCGATGGCGACCCGCCGGTTGTGCGGGTCGTTCTTGAGCTCGTCGCCCTGGACGAACTGCACCCAGTTGACGCGGATCAGCAGGGCGAGGACGAGCAGGCCGCAGAAGATCGCGACCCGGCGCAGGGGCTTGTTCACGGGCGGACCACCTGGGTCATCTCGGCGTCGGTGGACGGGGCGGGGGCCGGAGCGGGCCGGCGCGCGGTGTCGCTGATCCGCAGCAGGATCGCGACCAGCGCCCAGTTGGCGATCACGGACGAGCCGCCCTGGGCCAGGAACGGCATCGTCATACCGGTCAGCGGGATCAGGCCCGTCACACCGCCGGCGACGACGAAGACCTGCAGCGCGAAGGCGCCCGACAGGCCGATCGCCAGCAGCTTGCCGAACGGGTCGCGGGCGGCCAGCGCCGTACGGATACCGCGCTCGATCAGCAGGCCGTACAGCAGCAGGATGCCCATCAGGCCGGCCAGTCCGGTCTCCTCGCCGACGGTGGCGAGAATGTAGTCGCTCTTGGGCGCGATACCGCCGATGAGACGGGAGTAGCCCTGGCCCAGGCCGGAGCCCATGATGCCGCCGGAGCCGAAGGAGTACATCGCCTGTGCGGTCTCGGTGACACCGCCGTTGGACAGCTCCAGCGGGTTGAGCCAGTTGTGGACACGGACCTGGACGTGCGACTCGAAGGTCGCGACCGCGACCGCGCCGCCGCCGCTGAGCAGCAGACCGAAGACGATCCAGCTGGTGCGCTCGGTCGCGACGTACAGCATCACGACGAACAGACCGAAGAACAGCAGCGACGTACCCAGGTCGGTCTCGAAGACCAGGATCATCAGGCTCAGCGCCCAGATCACCAGGATCGGGCCGAGGTCCCGGCCGCGCGGGAGATACAGCCCCATGAAACGGCGGCTGGCCAGCGCCAGCGCGTCCCGCTTCACCATCAGATAGCCCGCGAAGAAGATCGCGATGATGATCTTGGCGAATTCACCGGGCTGCAGCCCGCCGACCCCCGGAATGGTGATCCAGATCCGGGCACCGAACCGCGGCGGGAAGAACACCGGCGCGATCAGCAGCGCCAGCGCCACGACCATGGAGATATAGGTGTAGCGCTGCAGCACACGGTGGTCCTTGAGAAAGACCAGTACGGCCAGGAAGAGCGCGACACCCAGCGTGGACCACATCAGCTGGCCCGGCGCCATCGCACCGCCGAGCTGCTTGGTCGTGATCTGCGGCTCCTGGTCGAGACGCCAGATGAAGACCAGACCCAGGCCGTTGAGCAGGGTGGCGATGGGCAGCATCAGCGGGTCGGCGTACGGCGCCCACTTACGGACGACGAGATGCGCGACACCGGCCAGCAGCCCCACCCCCAGCGCATAGCCGAGGACACCGGCGGGGACCGAACCGTCCTTCGCCAGACCGACGTTGATGTAGGCGAACACCGGGATCAGCACCGCGAAGACAAGCATCGCCAGCTCGGTGTTGCGCCGGCTCGGGGCTCCGATGGTGCCGATGGTGGTGGTGTTGGTGGTACTGCTCATGAGATGTACGGCCCCCTACGCCCTCACTGCTGGGTGCTGCAATTTTTTTCCAGCTTCTGCTGCTCCTCGGAGGGGGCCTGGCTGGTGGTGGGTGTGGGAGTGGCCGACGCGGAGAGCGTGCCGGGCACACCGCTGCCGGTCTTCGAGGCCTTGTCGCCCGAACCGGGCTTGGCGGTGCTGCCGGGCTTGCCGGCCGAACCGGTCTTGCCGCCCGACGTACCGCCGGTCTGGTTGCGGTCCTTGTTGCGTGCCGCTTCCCTGGCCGCGGCCTCTCGCTGCTCCTTGGCCAGGCAGGCGTTGGCCTGCTTGACGAGCTCGGTGACCTTCTCGTTCGCCTGGGCGCGGCTGTCGACCGGGATCGTTTCCTTGACCTGGTTGCGCATATAGACCGGTAGGTACTTGAGTTCGATCTCGGGGTGGTCCTCGTCCACGCTGTTCAGCGAGATCCACGCCAGGTCCTGGCTGAGGCCGCGGTAGAGCGCCACATGGTTGGCGTTGACGCCGACGAAGTACTGGGTCTGCGTCCAGCGGTAGCCGCCGTAGAGTCCGCCGCCGACCACCGCCAGCGCCAGCGCGATCAGCAGCGACCGCTTGACCCACTTGCCGCGCCGCGGCGGCTTGAGGAAGTCCTCGTCGGTGAACGCGCCGAAGGAGCCCTGCGGTGGGCCCGCGACATCCGGGCCGCCGCTGCCGGGCGGGCCGAAGGCACCTCCTGGCGGGGACGCTGCAGTGTCCCGGCGGCCGAGCTCGGCGGCGCGGGCGGCCGGTGTCTGCATGGTGCTCGGGTCGCTGAGCTGGTGCTGGTTCTCGGCGACCGCGCCGACGATCACCGGGGTGTCGTTGAGCTGCCCGGCCATCGTGTCCGCGCCGTCCACGTCCAGGACGTCGGCGACGATGCAGGTGATGTTGTCGGGCCCGCCGCCGCGCAGCGCGAGCTGGATCAGCTCCTGCACCGTCTCGTGCGGCCCGTGGTAACTGGCGAGGGTCTCTTCCAGGGTCTGGTGGCTGACGACGCCGGACAGCCCGTCCGAGCAGATCAGATACCGGTCCCCGGCCCGCACCTCGCGGATCGACAGATCCGGCTCGACATGATCACCGCTGCCGAGCGCCCGCATCAGCAACGACCGCTGCGGATGTGTGGTGGCCTCTTCCTCGGTGATCCGGCCCTCGTCGACGAGCCGCTGCACCCAGGTGTGGTCCTGCGTGATCTGCGTCAGCACACCGTCCCGCAGCAGATACGCGCGCGAGTCACCGACGTGCACGAGACCGAGCCGCTGCCCGGTCCACAGCAGCGCGGTGAGCGTGGTGCCCATGCCCTCCAGCTGGGCGTCCTCCTCGACCATGACACGCAGCTGCTCATTGGCACGCTGCACGGCCGTGCCGAGGGACGTGAGGATGTCGGAGCCGGGCACATCGTCGTCGAGCTGGACGAGGCTGGAGATCACCTCCGAGCTGGCGACCTCACCGGCGGCCTGGCCGCCCATACCGTCCGCCACGGCAAGCAGGCGCGGCCCGGCGTAACCGGAGTCCTCGTTGCCCTCGCGGATCATGCCCTTGTGCGATCCGGCGGCGAAGCGCAGTGACAGGCTCATGCGCACCTCTCCCGTTGGTTCGGGGTACAGCCGGTCTCCTCGAGCCACACTGCCCACCCTCCGGTCGGGAGCATGCCCGGGTCCGTCGGGCGGACCGCCGCGGCTCGCTCGCTCCGCTCGCTCATTGTCGTACTACTTCCGCAGCTCGATGACGGTCTTGCCGATGCGGATCGGGGCTCCCAGCGGGATCGGTGTCGGGGTCGTCAGTCGGGTCCGGTCCAGGTACGTGCCGTTGGTGGAACCGAGGTCCTCGACGATCCACTGGCCGTCACGGTCCGGGTAGATCCTGGCATGCCTGCTGGACGCGTAGTCGTCGTCCAGCACGATCGTGGAGTCGTGCGCACGGCCCAGCGAGATCGTCTGGCCCTGGAGGGCGACGGTGGTGCCGGTCAGCGAGCCCTCGGAGACCACCAGTTTGGTGGGCGCTCCGCGGCGCTGGCGGTTGTTGCCCCGGCCGCCGTCCTGGCGGCGCTGCTGCTGCGGCGGCGCAGCCTGGCGCTGCGCACGCGCTTCGGACCCGCCGCGCCGCGCGGCCCCGCGCTGTGTGACGCGCGTGCCGAACAGATCGCTGCGGATGACCTGGACGGCCACGATGACGAACAGCCACAGTACGGCGAGGAAACCCAACCGCATGACCGTGAGGGTCAGCTCTGACATGCTCCCCGCTTCACCCTTCGGCTTGCCGGTAAACGATGGTGGTACTGCCCACGACAATCCGCGAGCCGTCGCGGAGATTAGCGCGAGTGGTGTGCTGCCCGTCCACCACGATGCCGTTGGTGGATCCCAGATCCTGGATCGTGGGGGGCGTTCCGACCCGGATCTCACAGTGACGCCGGGACACCCCGGGGTCGTCGATCCGTACGTCAGCGTCGGTGCTGCGGCCCAGCACCAGCGTCGGGCGCGAGATCTGGTGGCGGGTGCCGTTGATCTCGATCCAGCGCCGGGTCTGCGCGTAAGGCTGGGGTCCTGCACCGGGCGGTGCCGTACGGGGTACGGGCTGCGCGCCGCCGGGAGGCGGGGACGAGGGCATCGGGGGTGCACTCACATGACCGCCGCCGGCCCGCCCGCCCCGGGGCGCCGCGGAGGCCCGCTGGCCGGCCGGCTCCTGGGACGTGCTGGAGGCGAGCGTACGGCTGCGCACGCGGTACAGGCCGGTGTCGAGATCGTCGGCCTTCTCCAGATGGACCTTGATCGGGCCCATGAACGTGTACCGCTGCTGCTTGGCGTAGTCGCGGACCATGCCCGACAGCTCATCGCCGAGCTGGCCGCTGTACGGGCTCAGCCGCTCGTAGTCGGGCGCGCTGAGCTCCACGATGAAGTCGTTGGGGACGACCGTGCGGTCGCGGTTCCAGATGGTGGCGTTGTTGTCGCACTCGCGCTGCAGCGCGCCGGCGATCTCGACGGGCTGCACCTCGGACTTGAACACCTTGGCGAAGGTGCCGTTGACGAGACCTTCGAGACGTTGCTCGAAACGCTTCAGTACTCCCACGGGGCACCTCCTTCCTCAGTCTTCGTCGGGGTCGTCCTGATCGGGTCGTCCTGATACTGCTTACTGATCGTATCCACGCCTCGGGAAATCGGCTGGTTCCCCTTTCCCGCCTGGGAGACGAGTGTCGCCCCTCACAGGGTTGCCCGGACGTTGCCTGTCTCCTTGCCACTGTGCAAGCACTGCGATCGTAGATGTGCCCCCAACACAGTGTCCCGCAACCGCCGAGCCGTCCGACCCGGCGGGGGTATGCGTCCTTCCGGCCACGACCCGGAGGGTCCGGGACGCCCGGCGAGGGGCACGCCCCGGATGCGGACACCGTGAGTGTGGACCCTCGGCGGTGCACTCGGCGAATG
Source organism: Streptomyces chattanoogensis (assembly GCF_001294335.1). Lineage (GTDB taxonomy): Bacteria > Actinomycetota > Actinomycetes > Streptomycetales > Streptomycetaceae > Streptomyces > Streptomyces chattanoogensis. The sequence continues at coordinate 8,162 of NZ_LGKG01000035.1, read as the reverse complement.
TCCCCGGTGAGCGCGCCCGGCGCCCGGCGGCGGACGTGGGCAGGGGCCGGGAGGAAGGCGTGTGAAGGCACCCTCAACACCGTGCTAATCTTCTGGATGTCGGAAGGCGCTCGCACAAGACCCGGACGGAACAGCCCGGATCACGTGAGAGAATAAACCGGCAGCACCCATGCGCGGGTGGCGGAATAGGCAGACGCGCTGGATTCAGGTTCCAGTGCCCGAAAGGGCGTGGGGGTTCAACTCCCCCCTCGCGCACAGATGAGACCCCCGGTCTCCGGAGAAATCCGGAGACCGGGGTTCTTTTGTTGCGCTTGTGTTGTGTTTGTCACCTGTTGCCTGGGGCACAGCGTGGGCGATGCGGCCGGCCGGCCCGGGTGCTGTGGCGGTGCGACGACCAAAGCCCTGAGCCCGCCGTATTCGGGCATTCATGCCGTGTCTGTGGTCATCGCCCGCATTTCTCTGTGGCGATCCAGGGGCTCCCGGCACTTCTGGCGTTCCCTGCTTCATCGGCATCGATGGTCTCCGTCACCGCCGTGTGGAAGGCGCGGATGCGGGCGGTTTCGCGGGCGGGGTGGTGGACGAGCCCCAGGACGGAGTCCGGAAGGCCGGTGACGGGGACGAAGGCGAGGTCGCGACGGCCGTGGTAGTCCGCCGTGGGGCGGCACAGCAGCATGCCGCCGCGGCCGGCCGCGGCGAGGGTCAGGCCTTCCTGCAGGGTGCTGACGCTGGGGCCGGCGGGTATGGGGCGGCCCCCGGGCGTTGCCGTGGGGGCGTGGGCCTCGCGCCAGTAGGCGGGCGCGGGAGCGTCCGGGGCGATCAGCGGTACGGAGGCGAGGTCCTCGGCGGTGAGGCCGGCGCGGGCGGCCAGGGGATGCCGTACGGACAGGGCCAGGGTCTGCTGCTGGGCGGCGAAGACCGGGCCGAGGGAGAGGTCGGGCTCGGCCACGGGGAGCAGGGCGACGGCGACGTCGACCGCGCCGCTGCGGAGCGCGCCGAAGGGGTCGCAGAGCGGTATCTCGATGATCTCGGTGGCGCAGCCCGGATGGCGGGCGTGGAAGGCGTCGATGGACCGCATGATCCGGTCGTCCGCCGTGCCCTGGAAGCCGATCGTCAGCCGGCCCTCGATGCTGCGGGCGGCCGTACGGGCGGACTCGACGGTGGCGTGCAGGGCTTCGTAGGCGGGGCGCAGGGACGTACGGAACTCCTCGCCGAGCGGGGTGAGGCACACCCGGCGGCTGGTGCGGTCCACCAGACGGGCGCCTATCCGGGACTCCAGGGCGCGCAGCAGCTGGCTGACGCGGCTCTGCGAGACGTACAGGCGCTCGCCGGTGCGGCCGAAGTGCAGCTCCTCGGAGAGGACCAGGAAGCACTCCAGTTCACGGAGCTCGATGCCGGGGACGGCGGCCGTGCCCATACCGCTCAGGGGGCTCGCGAGGCTCATGGGACCCTTCCGCGCCGGACCGGACCGGGGATCCGATCGATGAGTGCTGCTTATCGAACGCCGAGGACTTCGCCGTTGTTCCCGCGCCCGGGGGCGAGTTGGCTCGAGGCATGGCGAAAACCGAGGAAACCGGCCGCGTGGATGAACCTGTCGCGCGGCTGGGTGAGTTGAGGCGGGAGCGGGGCGGCGGCTGGCCCGCCGTGGGGGCGCTGGCGGCCGGGACGTTCACGGTGGTGACGTCCGAGATGCTGCCGGTGGGGCTGCTGACGCCGATCGGCCGGGATCTGCGGATTTCTGACGGTACGGCGGGTCTGACGGTGACCGTCACCGGCCTGGTCGCGGCCGTGGCCGCACCCTTGCTGACGCTGCTGGTGGCGCGGCGGGACCGGCGGATGGTGCTGACCGTCCTGATGGCGATGCTGGCGGCGGCGAATCTGCTGGCGTCGTATGCGCCGAATGTCGCGGTGCTGTTGGTGGCGCGCGTTCTGGTGGGCCTGGGGATGGGCGGCGTATGGGCGATAGCGGCGGGGCTCGCGGTGCGGCTGGTGCCGCAACGACGGGTGGCGGCGGCCACGTCCCTGGTGTTCAGCGGGGTCGCGGCGGCGTCCGTACTGGGCGTGCCGGCCGGGGCCTTCATCGGTGAACTGGGCGGCTGGCGCGCGTCGTTCGCGGCGATGGCCGCGGTCTGCGGGGTGGTGGCCGTCGCGATGGCCGTACTGCTGCCGCCGCTGCCGGCCGCCGGCCCGGTGCGGCTGGGCGGGGTGCTGCGGCTGTTCCGCCTGGCATCCGTACGGACCGGACTGCTCCTGGTGGCGCTGCTGGTGACGGGGCATTTCACCGCGTACACCTATGTGCGGCCGGTGCTGGAGGAGGTGGCCGGGGCAGGGGCCGGGCAGATCAGCACGTTGCTGCTGGCCTTCGGCGTTGCCGGGCTCGTCGGGAACTTCGCCGCCGGTGCCGGGGCGGCGCGCTCGCCGCGGGGCACGTTGCTGCTGATCTGCGGGGTGCTGGCGGGGGCCGTGTTGCTGTTGCCGGTGCTGGGGCGTGACGCGGGCGTGCCCGGGGCGGCGACGGCTGTGGCCGTGTGGGGACTGGCCTACGGCGGCGTCTCCGTCAGCACCCAGACCTGGCTGATGGCGTCGGCACCGGGCGCGCGGGAGGCGGCCTCCGCGCTGTTTGTCGCGGTGTTCAACGGGGCCATCGCACTGGGGGCGCTGACCGGCGGCCGGGCCGCGGACGGCTGGGGCGTCGTCGGCGTGATGTGGCTGGGCGGCGCGCTCGCGGCAGGGGCGCTGGTGACAGCGGGGACGGGGAGGGCGCCCGGGGGCGCCGAGGAGGGGTGAGGGCGTGACGTGGCGCCCTCACCCCTGGCCGTCGCCGGTCGCCGGGCGGGCGTCAGGAGGCGAAGCGCTCGACGAGGGACTTCGCCTTGGCCGCCGCGTCCTCGAGGGCCTTGTCACGGGAGGCCTCGAACTTCGGGATCAGGTCGGCCATCGCCTCGTTCACGGGAGCCATGGTCAGCTCGGGGACGATGAAGTCGACGTCGAGGCCGAGCCCGCCGCCCAGGGCGGCCTCGAGGTAGTTCAGGACGTACTCCATGCCCTCGCGGGGAGTACCCGGCGCGTACGAGCCGCCGCGGCTGGCGACGACGATCGCCGGAGTGCCCTTGGCGGACTGCTCGGCGCCCGAGGTGCGGCCCATGATGATCACCTGGTCCAGCCACGCCTTCAGGGTGGAGGGGATCGTGAAGTTGTACATCGGCGCGCCTATCAGGACCGCGTCGGCGCGCTCCAGCTCCTCCGCGAGCTCGATGCGCAGGGCGAAGGCGGCCTGCTGCTCGGGGGAGTGGGTCGCCGGGTCGGAGAAGGCGGCCGAGGCGGCGACGCCGTCGAGGTGCGGCAGCGGGTCGGCGCTCAGGTCGCGGTAGACGACGGTGCCGTCGGGGTGCTGCTCCTCCCAGGTCTTGCGGAAGGCGGCGGTCACCGAACGGGAGGCGGAGCCGCCCTCGGGGAAGAGGGACGAGTCGAGGTGCAGAAGGGTGGCCATGGTGATCGGTCCTTCGGGTCGAGGCCGGACGGTGCTCGGCGACTGGCGCACTGGCGGAGTGAGCCAGTGATTGAAATCCGTATGTCGCTATTAATAGCACAGGGGCTTACTTTTTTGCAGTAGCCAACCGAGAGGGCGGTACCCTGGGTCCATGGCGGATCACAGCGAGGCGATGTGCAGACAGGTCGACGTCGGCATGACGCGCGTCTTCGAGCTGTTCGGGAAGCGCTGGACGGGCCTGATCGTCGCCACCTTGATGCCGGGCCCGGTGCACTTCGCCGATCTGCGGCGGGCCATCCCCGGGATCAGCGAGCGCATGCTGTCCGACCGCCTCATGGAGCTGGCCGCCACCGGCCTGGTCGTACGCGAGGTGGACGCGGGGCCGCCGCTGCGGGTGGCGTACCGGCTGACGGAGGCGGGGCTGGCGATGGAGCCCGCGCTCAAGGAGCTGTCGCGGTGGGCCGAGACCTACCTCACCGATGGCGGGCAGTGTCCGGAGCGGTTTCGGAAGTAGCGGTAGGGGTGTCGAGAGCGGGACGGGGCCCGGGACGGGGGCTTGGGGTGGCCGGCCGGCTTCTCTGTTCGGGCTCTGCCCGGCTTTGCTCTCTAATCGATGCGCTCCTGTGCGGCGTTGTAGCGCCGTAGGTACATGGCGAAGCGGTCGAGATCGGCCTCGTCCCAGTCGGCCAGCCGCTCGTGGAACGCCTGGCGGCGGCTCTCGGTGACATGGGCGAGCACCTCGGCGCCCTTTTCCGTGGGGTGCAGGACCTGGACCCGCTGGTCGTCCGGATCGACGCGGCGCTCGACGAAGCCGAGCTTCTCCAGCGCGGCGATCTGGCGGCTGACCGTGGACTTGTCCAGGAGATAGTGCGCCGCAAGGTCCGTGGCGCGGCATCCTCGCTGGTCATCGAGGTGCGCAAGCAGGGTGTAGGAGACCAGTGACAGCTCGGGGTGCATCCGGGCGGCGGTCGCGCGGGCCCGCCTGGCGAACGCGGTCATCTCCTGCTGGATGGTCTCGACGGAGGCATCGCGGTGGGGCACGGGGTTGCCTTTCGTTGAAGTAGTTGTATAGTACAACGCAATGGATGGTTGTATTTGCCAACTCTGTGGGTGCGGTGCGTCAACCGGCTCTCGGCGCCGCGTGATCGGCGATGCCGATGGCGATGTTCATGTCGAGGTCCCCGTCGATTTCGATGCCGCGCCATGCCGCTGTCCCGCTGCACCCGGCCGTCGACCGGCCGCGACAGCCGGCCCGGCCCCCTACGTCCCGACCGATCCGACCAGCTGAGAAGGCCTGCACCATGAGTCCGGTCCCCCGCCCCGACCACCGCCGCAGCGAACCCCGCGGTGCCGCCCCGGCCGATCTCCGTCCGGAGCGGCCCGGCGCGCATCGTTCCGCCCACTCCGCCGGGCTGCGACATGTCCTGACGCACCTGATCACCCCGCTGCTGATGTGCATCGGCATGGGCCTGGCGTATCTGGGCGCGTTCGCGAATCCCGCCCCGCACCACCTTCCCGTGGCGATCGTCGGATCGGGCCGGAGCGCTCAGCTGCTTGCCCAGTCGATCAATGACAAGGCAGGCGGTGACCTGGACGTACGGACGATCGGCGATCGGTCCGCCGCGGTCGGCCGGCTCAAGCACCAGGAGATCTTCGGTGCCTATGTGATGAAGCCGACGGTGGGCGCCGGCGAAGGCTCCGGCAGGGGAGCCAGCGGGGCCACCAGGGCGGCGGCCGATGGCGCACGGTCTTCGGGGCCCGAGCTTCTCGTGGCCACGGCGGGCTCCGACACCAGCGCGTCCGTGGTGCAGAAGATCTTCACCCCGATCGCGGCGCATCAGGGCGCTCCGCTCAAGGTCACCGATGTGGTGCCGACCGCCGAGGGCGACCCGACGGGGCAGGGCCTCTTCTTCCTGCTGGTGGCGATCAGCATCGGCTCGTACGCCTCGGTCGCGGTGATCGGCGGAGCCGGAGCGGTGTTGCCGCTGCGGCTGCGGGCGGCCCTGGCGATCGGCACGTCCTTCGTCGTCAGCGTCATCGGGGCGGCGTTCGCCGGGTCGGTCTTCCACCTCGTCGACCACGGTCTGTGGGGAGTGTGGGGGATGACGTGGCTGTACTCCGCGGGCATCTTGCTGATCGGCACCGGGCTGCACACCTTCCTCAAGCGCTGGACCACGCTCGGCGTGATGGCGCTGTTCGTGATGCTCAACTTCACGTCCTCCGGGGGGATCTTCCGCCCCGAGATGCAGAACGGATTCTTCGCGGCGCTGCATGCGTTCTGGAACGGTGCGGGCTTCGTCGAGGGCACCCGAAGCCACCTCTACTTCGACGGCTACGGCCTGGCCGGCCACGTCTGGACGCTGACCGTATGGCTGGTCGTCGGCGCGGTGATGATCGGCGTGGCGGGCCTGGTCGAGAGGCGGCGGCGCAGGGCCGAGGCGACAGCGGCCGCCCGTGCCGCGGCGGTGGCGGCGGCCGCGGTGGCGGCGACGGTGCCGGAGCGGGCGGTTGGGCAACGCAAGGGCCGGGAGGGCCAGGAAGCGGAGGAAGAGATGGAGGAAGAGATGGAGGAGGCGGTGGGGGTTTGAGGGCAGGGGCGGCGTATGGCCTGCCTGACGGGTAGTCAGTGTGCTTGCCGGCGCCTCTTCTCCGCTTCCCGGACGCCTCTTCTCTGTTTCCCGAACAACTTCCCAGCGGTACTTGCGCATCGACCATTGAACGGCGAATGCACGCAACTCCGGTCGCCTGACCTGGCATTTCGCCAGGGGACGCCCGTTTCGGTGCGTTCTCCCCGCCCTCCTTCACCACCTCTCTTCCTCATCCGGACTCCCTCCGCGAAGAGTTATCCACAGGCTCTGCCGGAGTGCCTGCGGTGTCGGTACCGTCATGGGCGAACGAGAAAGAACCGGCCGGTCAGGCCGGACGGAAGCAGGTCGTGAAGGGGGAGGTGGCGCATGTCGCGTGTGCCGTACGTACCGGGGTTCGCGAAGGCGGATGCGCAGGGGGCGTCGCCCAAGGCCACCGGCCGGGCGCTGCGTGAGCGGCTGCCCCGGTCCGAGCAGGCCGCGGTGTCGATCGCGGCCGGTCGGCCGGATGCGGTGGCGGCGGTCGAGGAGTCCAACGCCGGACGCCTGCCGGAGCTGACACCGATACGGGTCGGCCGGATGGCCGCCAGCCCCTTCGCTTTCCTGCGCGGCTCCGCCGGCCTGATGGCGCACGACCTGACGGCCACTCCGGTCACCGGCATAGGCGCGCAGATCTGCGGGGACGCCCACGCCGCCAACTTCGGCCTCTACGCGGATGCCCGCGGCGGCCTCGTCATCGATCTCAATGACTTCGACGAGACCTTGTACGGGCCGTGGGAGTGGGACGTGAAGCGGCTCGCGGTGTCGCTGGTGTTGGCGGGGCGCGAAGCCGGCGTCGGTGAGGATGACTGCCGGAAGGCGGCGCAGGATGCCGCGGGCGCGTATCGGCGCACGATGCGGCTGCTGGCGAAGCTTCCCGTGACCGAGGCGTGGAACGCCATTGCGGACGAGGAGCTGGTCTCGCACACCGACGCGCGGGATCTGCTGGGCACCCTGGAGCGCGTCGCTGCCAAGGCACGTAAGAACACCAGCGCGCGGTTCGCTGCGAAGGCCACGGAGCGGGGGCCCGACGGCGGGCGCCGGTTCGTGGATGCGCCGCCGGTGCTGCGGCGAATACCGGATGCGGAAGCCGCGGTGGTGGCCTCCTCGCTCGCCGGCTATCTGGAGACGCTTCCCGAGGACCGGCTGCCTCTGCTGGCCCGGTACGCCGTGCAGGACGTGGCCTTCCGGGTGGTCGGGACGGGCAGTGTGGGGTTGCGCTCGTACGTGGTGCTGCTGCTTGATCACCGGGGCGAGCCGCTGGTGCTGCAGGTGAAGGAGGCGCGCGGTTCGGTGCTGGCACCGTTCGTGGAGAAGGCCGGTTTCGCGGTGCCGTCGGTGGCCCACGAAGGCCGCCGGGTGGTGCTCGGGCAGCGGCGGATGCAGGTCGTGAGCGACACGTTGTTGGGCTGGACGACGGTGCAGGACCTGGTGGGGGCCGGAGCGCAGGACGGGCTGCCGTTCCAGGTCCGGCAGTTCAGGAATCGCAAGGGCAGTGTGGATCCGGCGCAGCTGACCGGAGACCAGATGGACGACTACGCACGCATGACCGGCGCGCTGCTGGCCAGGGCGCATGCGCACAGCGCGGACCCACGGCTGGTGGCCGGCTACTGCGGCAAGGGCGAGGAGCTCGACGCGGCGATGGCGGCATTCGCGGTGGCGTACGCGGACCGTACGGAAGCGGATCACGCGGATCTGGTGGCGGCCGTCAAGAGCGGCCGAATAGCCGCGGAAATGGGCGTCTGACCAGGCCGGACCTGCTCCGGTGGTGCTCGCGGCAGGCTTGACGTCGGCCTGCGGCGGGGCTGCCGGGCCGGGGCGGCTACGGGCATCGAGGTCTGGCGCGACACCCGCTGTGCGCGGAACGAGTGACCAGCCTCGGGCGGACACGGGCCCGAGGTGGGGACCGAGGTGGGGACCGACACAGGCCGGCGCGTGGGCCTGGCGTGGGCTCCCGCAAGGACTCGCCGTGGCTTGACCGGTCGCGGCAACGGGGGCCAGGGGCGCTTGGTACGAGTCGGGGCGGGGTGAGAGGCGGGGCGGTGGGGCGC
>NZ_LGKG01000034.1 GCF_001294335.1 Streptomyces chattanoogensis | reverse complement strand
CGGCGGGCTCGACGACGACCTTGACGAAGACGGTGGCTGGGTTTTCCACTGCGGTGACATCTGCACCTGCGACTGGAAGGAGGACCAGTGACCGCCCCGGACCTCAGCGTGATCGCTGCCGCCGTGCGCCTGCGAGACCGCTGCACCACCGCCGCTGTCGCCCACCACGAGCGCGCCGGGCTCGCCCCGAGCATGCAGTACGCGCGAGCGACCTACGACGCGATCGCGGAACTGATTCGCGAAGACGAACGACGCCGACTGGCCGAGGCCGGTCGCCTCCCCCCGGTTGACGGTGACTCGGAGTGGGCGATCCGGTTCAACTCGCTACGTGGGCAGTCCTCGATCCTGACCCGCGACAACGAGGACGACGCGCGTTCGTTCTTCACCGAACCGGCCGGCACCGAGAACACCGAGCTGGTGCGCCGCTGGGTCGGCCCGTGGCAGCCCGTCCCCACCGACCAGCCGTAGAACCATCGCGCCCACATCGATTGATCAAGACAGGAGACCAGTCATGAGTTACCTCAGCATGCAGATCCACCAGACCGACCAGCCCCGAATCGTCACGATCTGCGGCTCCACCCGGTTCCGGACCGAGATCGCCGACGCCAACCGGCAACTCACCCTCGACGGCTGCATCGTCCTCGCCCCAGGCGTCTTCGGACACTCCGGCGACGAGATGACCGACGAGCAGAAAACCGCGCTCGACGCACTGCACTTTCG
>NZ_LGKG01000033.1 GCF_001294335.1 Streptomyces chattanoogensis | reverse complement strand
GATCTCCAACCGGTCCTGTGCGGCGTCGAGCGCCGTCCGCCGGACGCCCTTGACCTTGCCGCGAGGCTCCCCCGGCTTCGGTACGTCCTGCGACTTGATGTCGTACCGGGTCAGGGACTCTCGGACCATGTCGCCGGTGTAGCCGACGTAGAACTCGGGGGCGAGTTCTCGCAGCCGCTCGGCAACAACGTCCCACGGCATGCCGGCCTCGCCCGGCTGGATCACCGCGCGGACGTCGGCGAGCAGGTTCCGGGCCTCCACCTTCACCGTGTCGTCGCTGCTGACCACCGTGCCGCGGAGTCCTGCAGCCCGGGCGACGATCGCCGCCGCCGTTTCAGGGTTCGGGAAGTACGACCGGACCGCGCCCGGCTTCTCCAGCCCGACCATGACACCCCAGCCGGCGTCGATCTTCGGCCGGTACACGGTGCCCGTCAGGCCCCGCTTGTACGCCCCGGTGCCGAGGATCATGTCGTTCTCGACCTGGCCACCGACGGACAAGCACCATCGGATCGACACACAGCGGGTGATGTTCGGGGGCAGGCTGGTCGAGTCGGGGATCTGCGTGGACAGCACGATGATGACGCCGAGCGCCCGACCTCGCCGGATTGCCCGCTCCGCCATGTCGGCGGTCTCTGGCCGGGCGAGGAACAGCTCGTGCACCTCGTCGACCACGACGAGTACCGGGTGCAGGCCGGATCCCTTCCGCTTCGCCAGCTCGGGAGTCACCTTGCCCTGCGGTGCTTCGC
>NZ_LGKG01000032.1 GCF_001294335.1 Streptomyces chattanoogensis | reverse complement strand
CGAGCAGCACCATGGGGCGCCCGTGGGGCATGAAGGGGGTCGTGATGCCGGGAGGCAGGCTCACCCAGCAGGAGCGCCAGCAGATCGCGGTGGGGCTGGCCGACGGCCTGGCCTATGCCGAGATCGCCCGCCGTCTCGACCGTCCGACCTCCACGATCACGCGTGAGGTGACGCGGAACGGCGGCCCCACCGGCTACCGCGCCGACCTGGCCCACCGCGCCACCCAGCAGCGCACCCACCAGCGGAGGCAGGCCGCGCCCCGGGGGGAGCAGGCGCTCCCGCAACCCTACGGACGCGACGCCGAGGCCGTGCGCGACTATCAGGAGACCCTGACCACCGTCTTCATGACCTCGGGCCTGCCCAAGATGATGGCCCGGGTGCTGGGCTGCCTCTACACCACCGACGCCGGCAGCCTCACCGCCTCCGAACTCGCCCAACGCCTCCAGGTCAGCCCGGCGTCCATCTCCAAAGCGATCACGTTCCTCGAAGGCCTGGCCCTCGTCCGCCGGGAACGCGACGAACGCCGCCGCGAGCGCTACATCGTCGACGACGACCTCTGGTACCAGTCGATGATCCGCAGCGCCCGGGCCAACGACCAGTTCATCGAGACCGCACGGCAAGGCGTCGGCATCCTCGGCCGCGGCACCCCGGCCGCCACCCGCCTCGAAAATTCCGCCCGCTTCCTCGACTTCGTCAGCGAAGGACTCATTCGCGCCGCGGAGCAGGGTCGCGAGGTCCTCTACGCCAGAACCGAAACGACCCCGGACGGCA
>NZ_LGKG01000031.1 GCF_001294335.1 Streptomyces chattanoogensis | reverse complement strand
CTCCGCGGCGTCCTGGACGCCACGCTGCTCGACGACCGCGAGCTGTCGCTCGGCGTCGAGGGCTGGGCCGGCCTTCCCGATCCGTTGCTCGGAGATCCGATACCGGACGTTCCGACCGATAGCTGAGAGCGACACACCGGCTGCTGTCCCCCAGGCTGGGCGCTCGCTGATGTCGTCATGGACGACAGCCACGCCGCCGCGGTCGCCCTTCGTTGCTGAAGGGCGACCGCGGCGGTCTCCTCATCGGCCGGCTGCGGGCACGTGCCACGTGCGGACTGCCAGCTGCGCCGACCACATGCGCGCATAGCGGCCCTCGGCGTCGGCGAGCAGGTCGGTGTGGGTGCCGCGCTGGGCGATGCGGCCGCCGTCGACCACGAGGATCTGGTCCGCGCCGACGATCGTGGAGAGCCGGTGGGCGATGACGACGACGGTCTTATCGGCCACCAGGTTGTCGATGGCCCGCTGCACCGCCACCTCCGATTCGGTGTCCAGGGCCGCCGTCGGTTCGTCGAGCAGGACGACGGGCGCGTCTTTGAGGATGGCCCGGGCGATAGAGATCCGCTGGCGTTCACCGCCGGATAGCGCCGAACCGATCTCGCCGACGCGCGTGTCGTAGCGGCGGGGGAGTCGGTCCACGAACTCATGGACGTTGGCCGCCCGCGCGGCCGCCTCGATCTCCGCATCGGTGGCATCGGGACGGGCGAGCGCGATGTTCGCGCGGATGGTGTCGTCGAAGAGGTAGACGTCCTGGAACACGATGGCGATGTGGCGCAGCAGTTCG
>NZ_LGKG01000030.1 GCF_001294335.1 Streptomyces chattanoogensis | reverse complement strand
CGCTTATCGCGTGGCTTGCCGGGGACCGTGACCCGAACAAGGCCAACCGGGGCCGCATTGACGCGGCATACGCCGACATGCGGCGGCGGAACGTGGCGAAGTCCCTGAAAAAGCGGCTCGGCAACAACGGGCGCGGGACCCGGGTGGAAGTCCACCCGGTGAATCAGGGAGGGGTCACCCCGTCCCGGCAACGGGCCCTGGACGTGCGCAAGGTGAACATCCGCCCCAACCAGTGGGACCGGCTCGTCGACCAGTGGTCGGCCGGGGACGCGGACGGCATGAACGCTGAGTGGGAGGACATTGCCGAGGACACCCTCGGGTCCGAGTGGGGCGCGTACACGTCCGTCGCAGCGATCGGATTCGGCGCGTAGGACACCGCGGGGCCCCCGAGCTGGGGGCCCCGCCTCAATTCCAAGGAAGGTCAGACATGGATCCGAAGGAACTTGAAGGCGTCTTCCCTCCCGGGGAACTCTGCCTGATCGAGATCACCGGGGACACGGAGATCGAAGCCCGGTCGGAAGCCCTGACGTTCACGGGTGGCGGGGTCATCGTCTCCGGGACGTGGGAGGTCCACGTCGTTGAGAACGGCGTGGTGGACCCGTCTCCGGTCGTCGGGGTCCGGTTCATCCCCTGGCGCAGGGTTGCCGGGATCAGTGCCCAGTGCGAAGTGGGCGGCTACGCGAGCAGGCAGGATCTCGAAGCGGAACTAGAGATCTACGAAGTCCCCAAGGATCAGCGGGGCGAAGTCCTGGCCGGGTACCACGTCGACACAGCGGCGGCCCGCAGC
>NZ_LGKG01000029.1 GCF_001294335.1 Streptomyces chattanoogensis | reverse complement strand
GTCGGGCGGGAAGGTGGCGTTCCTGTTTGCGGGGCAGGGGAGTCAGCGGGTGGGGATGGGCCGGGAGTTGTATGAGGCGTTCCCGGTGTTCCGTGCGGTGTTCGATGAGGTGTGTGCCGTGCTGGACGAGTTTGTTGAGCGTCCGGTGCGGGACGTGGTCTTCGGTGAGTCCGGTGACGGTGGTGTGTTGGACCGTACGGGCTTTACGCAGCCTGCGCTGTTTGCGTTCGAGGTGGCGTTGTTCCGGTTGGTGGAGTCGTGGGGTGTGCGGCCGGACTTCCTGCTGGGGCATTCGGTGGGGGAGTTGGCTGCGGCGCATGTGGCGGGTGTTGTGCCGTTGGGTGATGCGGCGGCGTTGGTTGCTGCGCGTGGCCGGTTGATGGAGGCGTTGCCCGAGGGTGGGGCGATGGTGGCGGTGGAGGCTTGTGAGGAGGAGCTGCTGCCGTCGCTGGTCGGCCGTGAGGGTGAGGTCGGGATTGCGGCGCTCAACGGTCCGCGTTCGGTGGTGCTTTCCGGTGTGGCGGAGGCCGTTCTGGAGGTTGCGGAGGTGTGGCGGGCGCAGGGCCGTCGTACGCGCCGGCTGTCGGTGAGTCACGCGTTCCATTCGCCGTTGATGGAGCCGATGCTGGCCGAGTTCCGGTCGGTTGCCGAGAAGATCTCGTACGGCGAGCCCGCCGTCCCCGTCGTCTCGAATGTGACGGGTGAGCCTGCGGTGTTCTCCGCGGATTACTGGGTGGAGCATGTCCGGTCGGCGGTGCGCTTCGCCGACGGTATGGCGTATCTCGCCGAGCAGGGTGCTTCCACGTTCCTGGAGATCGGGCCGGACGG
>NZ_LGKG01000028.1 GCF_001294335.1 Streptomyces chattanoogensis | reverse complement strand
ATGCCGGTGCTGGCGTGGGATGTGCGGCGTGCCGCCGAGGCGTTTCGGTTTATGAGCCGGGCGCGGCATGTGGGGAAGTTGGTGTTGACGGTGCCGCGTGGGGTGGATCCTGCGGGGACGGTGCTGGTGACCGGTGGTGTGGGTGGTCTGGGCGGGCTGGTGGCTCGGCATCTGGTGGGTGTGCAGGGTGTGCGGCATCTGGTGTTGACCAGTCGTCGTGGGGCGGATGCTCCTGGGGCGGGCGCGTTGGTGGCGGAGTTGGAGTCGCTGGGTGCGGTGTCGGTGTCGGTGGTGGCGTGTGATGTGGGTGACCGGGATGCGGTGGCGGGGGTGCTGGCCGGGGTTTCGGCCGATGCTCCGTTGACGGGTGTGGTGCATGCGGCGGGTGTGCTGGATGACGGCCTGGTGGGGTCGCTGTCGTCGGAGCGGTTGGCGACGGTGCTGCGGCCGAAGGTCGATGGTCTGGTGCATCTGGACGAGTTGACGCGGGCGCGTGGTGACGATCTGTCGTTGTTCGTGGCGTTCTCGTCGGCGGCGGCGACGTTGGGCGCCGCGGGACAGAGCGGCTATGCGGCGGCGAACACCTTCCTCGATGCGTTGATGGAGTCGCGTCGTGCCGCCGGCCTCCCGGGCACCTCGATCGCCTGGGGCCTGTGGGAGCAGCGCAGCGGAATGACCGCGCACCTCTCCGACGCCGACGTCGAACGGATGACGCGCGCCGGTGAAGTCCCGCTCTCCACCGAGCTCGGTCTGCGCCTCTTCGACAGCGCCGCAGGATCGGCCTGGCCGGTGATGACCGCGTTCGGGCTGGATCTGGCGGCGGTGCGCGCGTCCGGCACCGTACCCCCCGTCCTGCGC
>NZ_LGKG01000027.1 GCF_001294335.1 Streptomyces chattanoogensis | reverse complement strand
ACGCGGCCCCATGTCGTGCTCGCGCTCCCGGCGGAACTCGATGCGCAGCTCTTTCTGGCCGCACTGTGGCAAACCCCGCTGGGCCGCACGCCCACGGCACATCACTACGACCTCGGACCCATAGCCGCTGGGGTGGACCCCGACCGTTTCCTCAGCGATCTGCGCTGTGTGCATCAGGCGGTCCGGTTCTACGGTCCGGGCGCCCGAGCCGAATCGGTCACTCTCGCCGAGGCCGCCGCCCGCCAAGTGGAGGCGGCCGCCACGGTGATCGTGGGGCCCGGTCGGGAGGCGGCCGACGGAACGCGAGAAGGGGTGCGGGCGCTGCTCGCCCACCTCAGTCCCTCCGCAACCGTGCTCTCCGGTGCCAGTGAGGTCGCCCTCGACGCGTTGACCAGGCCCGATCCTCGGTGGGTCGAGGCCGGTCCGGCCGATCGTCTCGACCCCATCATCACACCAGCGCACCGGCGCGGTGTCGATCTCGGCGTCGTATCCGTACTGTGGCGCTCGCGCCGTCCCGTGCACCCGGAGCGGCTCGCGGACAGCCTGCCGAAGATCATGTCAGGAGTCCTACGCAGCCGCGGCCATCTGTGGATGGCCACGCAACCGGGCTCGGTCGTCAGCTGGCGATCCGCCGGACACCACCTCGAACTGCGCGAGGCCGGCGACTGGTTGCAGGAAGGCGACACACAGGCGTGGCGCGATGCCTCGCCGCAGCGCCGCACCTTGGCCTCGTGGTTCTGGGACGACTACTACGGCGAGCGGCGCAATGAGGTCGTCTTCACCGGTACTGATCTGGACCAGGACGAGCTCCGCGGCGTCCTGGACGCCACGCTGCTCGACGACCGCGAGCTGTCGCTCGGCGTCGAGGGCTGGGCCGGCCTT
>NZ_LGKG01000026.1 GCF_001294335.1 Streptomyces chattanoogensis | reverse complement strand
GCCGGTCGCACCGGGCGGGAGCGAACCGAAGACCTTCGACATCCGCTTCGAGGACGTCACCTTCGCCTACGACGGCCAGAGCGAGCCGTCCTTGACCGGCGTCGACTTCACCGTCCCCGAACGCAGCCTGACCGCCCTGGTCGGCCCGAACTGCTGCGCCACATCGCCATCGTGTTCCAGGACGTCTACCTCTTCGACGACACCATCCGCGCGAACATCGCGCTCGCCCGTCCCGATGCCACCGACGCGGAGATCAAGGCGGCCGCGCGGGCAACCAACGTTCACGAGTTCGTGGACCGACTCCCCCACCGCTACAACACCCGCGTCGGCGAGATCGGTTCGGCACTCTCCGGCGGCGAACGCCAGCGGATCTCCATCGCCCGGGCCATCCTCAAAGACGCGCCCGTCGTCCTGCTCGACCGACCGACGGCGGCCCTGGACACCGAATCGGAGGTGGCGGTGCAGCGGGCCATCGACAACCTGGTGGCGGACAAGACCGTCGTCGTCATCTCCCACCGGCAAGGCCGGCCCAGCCCTCGACGCCGAGCGACAGCTCGCGGTCGTCGAGCAGCGTGGCGTCCAGGACGCCGCGGAGCTCGTCCTGGTCCAGATCAGTACCAGTGAAGACGACCTCATTGCGCCGCTCGCCGTAGTAGTCGTCCCAGAACCACGAGGCCAAGGTGCGGCGCTGCGGCGAGGCATCGCGCCACGCCCGTGTGTCGCCTTCCTGCAACCAGTCGCCGGCCTCGCGCAGTTCGAGGTGGTGTCCGGCGGATCGCCAGCTGACGACCGAGCCCGGTTGCGTGGCCACCCACAGATGGCCGCGGCCGCGTACGACTCCGGACATGATCTTCGGCAGGCTGTCCGCGAGCCGCTCCGGGTGTACGGGGCGGCGCGAGCGCCACAGTACGGATACGACGCCGCGATCGACACCGCGCGGGTGCGCCGGTGTGCTGACGGGGTCGAGACGATCGGCCGGACCGGCCTCGAACCACCGAGGATCGGGCCTGGTCAGCGTGTCGAGGACGGCCTCTCCGGCACTGGCACCGGCACCGGCACCGGAGAGCACGGTTGCGGAGGGACTGAGGTGGGCGAGCAGGGCCCGCACCCCCTCCCGGGTCCCGTCGGCCGCCTCCCTACCGGGCCCCAGGATCACCGTGGCGGCCGCCTCCACTTGGCGGGCGGCGGCCTCGGCGAGAGTGACCGATTCGGCTCGGGCGCCCGGACCATAGAACCGGACCGCCTGATGCACACAGCGCAGATCGCTGAGGAAACGGTCGGGGTCCACTCCAGCGGCTACCGGCCCGAGGTCGTAGTGATGTGCCGTGGGCGTGCGGCCCAGTGGGGTTTGCCACAGTGCGGCCAGAAAGAGCTGCGCATCGAGTTCCGCCGGGAGCGCGAGCACGACATGGGGCCGCGTCGTACGGCGGGCGATGGCCTCG
>NZ_LGKG01000025.1 GCF_001294335.1 Streptomyces chattanoogensis | reverse complement strand
ACCTACAAGCAGCGCAACACCGTCGAGCGGTGCATCAACCGCCTCAAACAGTGGCGAGGAATCGCCACCCGCTACGAGAAGACCGCCACCATCTACCTGGCCGGACTCCACATCGCGGGCATCTTCCTCTGGTCCGCCTGAATCCAAACGAAAGCCCCTAGCTCATTGCATCAATAGGGAGCGTATGCAATTATTGATCACGCTCATAAAGAGCGCATGCAGCTAATTGATTCCCTGGCCCAAGCTCGGCGCCCTCATCAGCAGCGCCTGAACTTCAACGACATCAACAGCTCAACCGCCCGCGACTGAAAGGCCGCAACCGCCATGACGTACACGACCGTTCACGTCCCGATCTCCGGCGGTGACAGCGCCGTCAATTGTCTGGTCACCGGCTCGGGACCGGCCCTTGTGTTGGTGCACGGGACCGGTGCCACCCCCGAGGGCAACTGGGGGCCGGTGATCGACGCCCTCAAGGGCCGCTACACCATCGTCGCCCCGACCCTGTCCGGCTCGGGCGCCACCATCGACACCGGCTCACCACTGACCGTCGACGACCTGATCGCCCAGGTGCTGGGCGCCGTGGACGCGGCGGGTCTGGACGCCTTCCACCTGGCCGGGCACTCCCTGGGGGCGACAGTCGCAGCCGCTGTCGCCGGAGCGCAACCCAAACGGGTGCGCTCTCTCTTCCTCCACGCGGGCTGGGCGGTGACCGACCCGTGGCAGGAGTTCCAGTTCGGCCTGTGGCAGCGGCTGTTGCGCACGGACAAGGACCTGCTCTCGCGGGTGCTGCAGGTCACCGCGATTGGTGCCGGGACGCTCGCCAGGCGCCGGATCGAGGACTTCGAGCAGGGCGTAGCCGGCTTCAACGAGCTGTTCGACGCAGAAGGCATGGCCCGCCAGTCCGAGCTGAACACCCGGGTGGACATCACTGCGGCACTGGCCCGGATCACCGCGCCCACCCTGGTCGTGTCCGGATCCCAGGACCTGATCGTCCCGCCGCACCACCAAAAGGAGTTGGCGGACGCCATCGCCGGTGCCCGCTACGTGGTGCTGGACAGCGGGCATGCGCTGCCCTTCGAGCTGCCCGAAGTGTTCGCCCATACCCTGACCGACTTCGTGGACCGGCACCAGGCGGACACCGCCAGCGCTCCGGCCGCCTGAGACTCAGCTTCCCCTGCCCGCGTGCCACATCGTCACGCAGTCCCGCCAGCGACGAACTC
>NZ_LGKG01000024.1 GCF_001294335.1 Streptomyces chattanoogensis | reverse complement strand
CCCCACCCCCCCCCAAGCCAGTCCATGGCCCCAAGCCAGCCCACGGCGTCGAGCAGGCCCACGGCGTCGAGCTGGCCCAAGACGCCAAGCCGGATCGTGGCGTCGAGTCGACCCACGGTGCCGAGCCCGTGGCGGCTTCAAGTCGACCCGAGGCGTGGAGTTGGCGGAGCCCCCAAGCCGACCGCGCCCTTAAGCCAGCCTGAGCCGCCGAGCCGGGCCCGAGGCGCCAAGCCAGCCGAGCCGCCGAGCCGGCCCGAGGCCCCACCCCACCCAGCCCCCACGCCCGGGGCCTACTCCCCGTCCGCCGCTATGCGCCTGCCTCTCCCGCCACCTCCACATACCGCTGCGCGAATTCGAGCTCCAGGCGGATCTGCTTGATGCGCTCCTCCACGACCAGGGATCCGTGCCCGGCGTCGTAGCGGTAGACCTCGTGCGGATGACCGCGCTGTTCCAGGCGCTGGACGTAGTTCTCCACCTGGCGGATGGGGCACCGTGGGTCGTTGACGCCCGCGGAGATGTAGACCGGCGCCCGCACCTTGTCCACATACGTCAGCGGTGACGACGCCTCGAAGCGCTCGGGGACCTCTTCCGGCGTACCGCCCAGCAGGGTGCGGTCCATCGCCTTGAGCGCTTCCATCTCGTCGTTGTACGCGGTCACATAGTCGGCGACCGGGACCGCCGCCAGGCCCACCGCCCAGACCTCCGGCTGAGTCCCGAGGCCGAGCAGGGTCAGATAGCCGCCCCACGAGCCGCCGGCCAGTACCAGCCGCTTCGGGTCGGCCAGGCCGGAGGAGACCGCCCACTTGCGTACCGCGTCGATGTCCTCCAGCTCGATCAGTCCGACGCGGTGCTTGAGCGCATCGGTCCAGGCGCGGCCGTAGCCGGTCGAACCGCGGTAGTTGACGCGGACGACCGCGAAGCCGTGGTCCACCCAGGCCGCCGGGGACGAGGCGAAGGCGTCGCTGTCGTGCCAGGTCGGGCCGCCGTGGATGTCGAAGACCGTCGGGAACGGACCCTCGCCCGCGGGCCGCTGCACCAGGGCGTGGATACGGCCGCCGGGGCCGTCCACCCAGGCATCGGTCACCGGCACCGACCCGGGCGCCTTCATCCCCGGCGGGTCCAGCACCACCTTGCCGCTCGTCGACCGCACCTCCGGCGGCTGCGCCGCGGAGGACCACAGGAACTCCACCGTCCCATCCGGCCGCGCCGTCGCGCCCGAGACCGTACCCGCCGGGGTCTCCACCCGGGTCAGCGCACCGCCGTCGGCACTGCCGTCACCGGCCGCCCCGAGGCCGTAGCGCCACAGCTCGCTCCGCGCCTGGTACTCGTGCTCCACCAGCAGCGCCGACCCGTCCGGATACCAGTCCGCACCCACATCGCCGGGCAGATCTATCTCCAGCGCCGTCTCCACCCCGGTCAGCGGATCCCAGATCATCGGCTCCCAGCGGCCCCGCCGCTGATGCCCCACCAGCAGCCGGGGGTCACCGTCCACCGGCGCGAAGCCCATCACGGACAGGCCCAGCTCCTCGGTCCCGCCGTTGCTGTCGTCCAGCTCCGCCACCGTCGAGCCGTCCTCCGCCCGTACGACGCGGATCGCGGAGTGCATCGCATCGCCGTGCTCGGTGTGCTCGATGGCGATCAGTGAGCCGTCGTGCGAGAGGCCGCCGACGCCCGCCGATTCGCGGTGGCGGTAGATCTCCACGGGCGGCTGTCCGGGCCGTACGACATGGACCGTCGAGCCCTCGTCGTCCGTGGAGCGCCCGACGACCGCGGTGCCGTCCCGCGCGATCGACAGACCCGCGGGGAACGAGGCGGCCAGGCCCGGGGTGGCCGGCTCGTCCGGGCCGCCCGCGAACGGCTGGCGCATCCAGACGCCGAACTCGTCCCCGTCCGTGTCGGAGAACCACCAGATCCACTCGCCGTCCGGCGACAGCGTGCCGTCCGTCGTGCCGTTCGGCCGGTCCGTGGCCTGCCGCTGGCCGCCGGTCGCGCGGTCCCATGCGTACAGCTCGAAGGTGCCGGTGGCGTTCGAGACGAACAGGGAACGGGCCGGGGCGTCCTCGGCCCAGTCCGGCAGGCCGATCCGCGGTGCCCGGAACCGCTTCTCCCAGTCCGGGAGGTCCGTGGAGGCGGACGAGCCCGCGGAGGCCGCGGAACCGGCGGCGCCGGGCGAAGGGGCCGGGTGGCCGGGACGGTTCGGATGGTCGGGGTGGTTCGGGTCGGACGCCTCGGCGGAGCCTGTGGTCTCGTTCGTCATGGGCCCATTCTGCGCCCGGCGCCATAAATGCGTTGGCGGGGCCGTCAGCCTGTGGATAACTTCGCCGCATGTGCCCCACGCCCCGACATACCGGTCCCGCTGACTGGCGCGAGACGAACCGCGCGAGGTGGGACGAACGCGTTGCCCTCCACACCGCGAGTGAGTATTACGACCAGGACGGATTCCGCCGGGTCCGGGACGTGATCCGCGACTTCGAGACCGCGGAGGTCGGCGATGTCACCGGCCGTACGCTGCTGCATCTCCAGTGCCACTTCGGCCAGGACACCCTGTCCTGGGTCCACCGCGGCGCGGCCCACGTCGTCGGCCTGGACTTCTCCGAACCGGCCATCGAGACCGCCCGCGAACTGGCCGCCGAACTCGGCTACGGCCCCGACCGCGCCTCCTTCGTCGCCGCCGACGTCTACGACGCCGCCGAGGCCGTCCCCGACGCGTCGTACGACATCGTCTACACCGGCATCGGCGCCCTGAACTGGCTCCCGGACGTGGTTCGCTGGGCCGAGACCGCCGCCTCCCTCGTCGCTCCCGGCGGCTTTCTCTACCTCGCCGAATTCCACCCGCTGTGCGACGCCCTGGACGAGGAGACGGGCTCGCGCATCACCTACGACTACTTCAGCCGCGATGCGTGGGTGGAGGAAACCCCCGGAAGTTATACGGACTTCAGTGCGCCGACCGCCAACAATCGCAGCGTCGAATGGCAGCATCCGCTCGGCGATGTCATCACGGCCCTGGCCGGCGCCGGGCTGCGGATCGATTTCCTGCACGAACACGACATGACCATGTTCGAGCGATTCCGCGCGCTGCGGCGCAACGACGACGGCTTCTACCGGTTTCCCGGCAACCGGCCGCGCATTCCTCTCATGTACTCGGTGAAGGCGAGCCGTCCGGGTCCTGCGGAGTGAGCCGCGCCGGGGCCGCCGGCGTTCCGGCGAGCCCGCCGGCTGGTGGCCGACGGGCGCCGGCTCCCCGGCCGCGGCCGTGCGGACGCCTCAGCCTGCGGCCGCGTACACCCGGCTGGCGAATTCCGCGATCTGTTCGTCGCTGAGATTCTTCGCGAGATTGGCCTCGGTGATCATTCCGACCAGCTGGTGACCGCCCTTGACATCGATCACCGGAAGGCGCTTGATCTGGTGCGTTTCCATGGTCTGCAGGACTTCGGTGGCGTCCGCTTCGGCGTCGATCCAGTGCAGCGGCCTGTCCAGGGAGCCGGCCTGTACCGTCGCCGGATCGATTCCTTCGGCGCAACACCGGATAACGATGTCACGGTCGGTGATCATGCCCGTGAGCCTGTTGTTGTCACCGCAGATGGGCAGACAACCGACGTTCATGTCGCGCATCATTTTCGATGCGTCGAGGAGCGTCTGGTGGGCGCCCACGCACTGCACCCCGGCGGTCATGATGTCTCGGGCCTTCAGCGTCTTAGCCATGATTTCTCCCGCCTTCGGAGCGTTGATTTCCCCCGCTTTCGATGACACCACGATTGGCTCTGTGCCGCTTCCTGGGGTATGGCCGGTGCGGGCGGGGGCACCGACGGTCATACAGCCGTACAGCCGGGCGCGCCCCGTCCCGGTCGCGGGCGTGTCCGTCCCCGACCGGCCGAAGGCGTGCCCGCGGGTCATCCGGGATTGCAGGAAAGCGCCGCACCGTCATCAATTCGACGCACCGTCACGGACCCATTCCGGACGTCTCATTGGGGACCCGATAAAGACGCCCCGTTGGAGGCCCGATAAACACGCTGCTCCGCGCCCCGCCCGGCTAGCCCTTCTGGCGGTCACGCCAAACCGCCGCTCCGCGCTGACGTGCCCGTACGCTCGCCCGCGTGGTGAAAGTCGTGAATATCGTGGATGCGGTCAAACGATTGCTGATCGGCCGCGCGCTGCCCAGTGAAGGCCTGCACGAGACGCTGCTGCCCAAACGCCTGGCGCTGCCGATTTTTGCCTCCGACCCGCTGTCGTCGGTCGCCTACGCCACCCAGGAAATCCTGCTGGTCCTCACCCTGGGCGGACTGGCGTATCTGCACTTCGCCACCTGGGCGGCGGTCGCCGTGGTCTGCCTGCTGGCGGTGGTGGTGCTGTCCTACCGGCAGGTCGTGTACGCGTACCCGTCGGGCGGCGGCTCGTACGAAGTGGTCTCGACCAATCTGGGGCCCTCGGCGGGCCTGGTGGTGGCCGCGTCCCTCCTGGTCGATTACGTGATGACGGTCGCGGTCTCGGTCGCCTCGGGCGTGGACAACATCATCTCCGCCGTCCCGTCCCTCAATGCGTACCGGACGGGGATGGCCATCGCCTTCGTCGCGCTGCTCGCCACCGTGAACCTGCGCGGTGTCCGCGAATCCGGCCGCGCCTTCGCCGCCCCCACCTATCTCTTCATCACCGGGGTGCTCATCATGTGCGCCACCGGACTCTTCCGCTGGCTGATCGGTGACGCCCCGGTGGCCGAATCCGCCGCGTACGGCATCGAACCCGCACCCGGCGACGCCGACCTGGCCGGCCTCGCGCTGCTGATGCTGGGGCTGCGGGCGTTCTCCAGCGGGTGTACGGCGCTGACCGGTGTGGAGGCCATCTCCAACGGTGTCCCGGCGTTCCGCAAGCCGAAATCGCAGAACGCCGCGACCACGATGGGCGCCATGGGCCTGATCGCGATCCTGATGTTCTCCGGGATCACGGCGCTGGCCCTGATCTCCCAGGTGCATATCGCCGAGGACACCTGCCGGCTCACCGGCTTCACCGGCAACTGCCACACCACCCCGCAGCGCACCGTCATCGCCCAGCTCGCCGCGTCGGTCTTCGGCGGAGCGCACAGCGTCGGCTTCTTCTACATCCAGACCGCCACCGCGCTGGTCCTCGTCCTCGCCGCCAACACCGCCTTCAACGGATTCCCCCTCCTGGCCTCGATCCTGGCCCAGCACCGCTATCTGCCACGCCAGCTGCACACCCGCGGCGACCGGCTGGCCTTCTCCAACGGCATCGTCGCGCTGGCCTTGGTGGCCGGAGCCCTGCTGTGGGCCTTCCACGCCTCCGTCACCAACCTCATCCACCTCTACATCCTGGGCGTCTTCACCTCCTTCACGCTCTCCCAGACCGGCATGGTCCGACACTGGAACCGCGCCCTGCGCGCCGAGCCGACCGCGGCCCGACGGCGGCACCACCACACCGCCCGCGCCATCAACGCCGTCGGCGCCGTGGTCACCGGACTGGTGCTCGTCGTCGTGCTGCTCACGAAATTCACGCAGGGTGCCTATCTGGCGGTGATCGCGGCCGTCGTGCTGTGGGTGATGATGCGCGGCATCCGCCGTCACTACGACAACACCGCGGCCGAGCTCGCGGTTGCCGACCCCCGGGCGGAGACCGTGGCGCCCTCACGCGTCCACGCCGTCGTCCTGGTCTCCACCCTCCACAAACCGACGCTCCGAGCCCTGGCCTACGCCCGCGCCACCCGCCCCGACGTCCTGGAAGCGCTGACCGTCGCCGTCGACCGCAACGAGGCCGAGGCGCTCAAATCGCAATGGGACGCAACGGGTTTCGACACCCCGCTGAAAACCCTCGCCTCCCCCTACCGCGAGGTCACCCGTCCGGTCGTGGAGTACGTACGGTCCATCGGCCGCACCAGCCCCCGCGATGTGATCAGCGTCTTCATCCCCGAATACGTGGTCGGCCGCTGGTGGGAGAACCTGCTCCACAACCAGTCCGCCCTCTGGCTCAAAAGCCGTCTGCTCTTCGCCCCGGGCGTCATGGTCACCAGCGTCCCCTGGCACCTCAGCTCGTACGAACGCCACCCGCACCGCCCCAGCCGGCGCGCCCCCGGATCCGTGCGCCGGGGGGAGCCGGCGCTGCCTCCGTGGTCCCGGACCGCCGGGCCCGGATCGCAGCCGGAGCGTGGCCGGTAAGAGCCGGCAAGAGTTGTCACCCCGCTCACAAGAGGCAGGTCGCCGGTGCTCCACGGCGCCTGCACCCGTGATCGTCATGAGTACACTCGCCCACCATGTGTGAGGCCCAACGGTACCGAAAATGGCAGGAATTACTCGATTATCGACCATGTGCGGCCGGTTGCACCCGGTGCGGAAAGGTCACGCCGAAAGCGGTCACAGCCGTCCCCCTCGCCTCCTGCCGACGGTCCGCCGGCCGAAGACACACCATCCCCGCCGCGGCCGCGGCCGCGGCCCTCCCGGGCCCGGCGTGAGGCCCCGCTCGAACCGAGGCCGGCACGCGCAGTCGCGTGATCCGCGCGGACACTGGCTGCTCCTGGTCCTCGTCCTCCCCATGATGTTCGGCGCCCTGCTCTTCGAAGGGTGGACCACCCACGAGGTCGACGCCGCCACGAGGCGGCAGGACTGCACCAGCCCCGTGCCCGAGGCCGTGGCCAAGGGCGGCCCGGTCCTCCGGTTCGACGGTGACAGGGTGACCTCCGCCGCGGTGCCCGCCCGTACCGTCGCGCTCACCTACGACGGGGGACCCGACCCCGTATGGACGCCCCGCCTGCTCGGCCTGCTGCGCAGGCACCACGCCCACGCCACCTTCTTCGTCAACGGCGCCAAGGCGGCCCAATACCCGGACCTGGTGCGGCGGATCAGGGCCGAGGGCCACGAGATCGGCTCGAACACCTACACCGGTGCCGCCATGGGCTCGGCCTCGCCGCTGCGCGCCTCGCTCGAGCTGTCGCTCACCCAGCAGGCGCTGGCGGGCTCCGCGGGCATCCACACCGGTCTGCTGCGGCTGCCGCAGACCACCGCGGTGGACACCATGTGCGGCGCCGAGTGGAAGGCGGCCCGGCGGGCCGGCGCGCAGGGGTACACGCTGGTCGCCGCCGACCGGTGGTTCCGTAAGCCGTCGCAGGGCCTGATTCGGCAGCTCGACCAGGACGATGTCGCCTACAAGGAGACCGAGAAGCTGCTCGGCGACCGGAGTGTCGAGAAGTTCACCACGGTGACGTCCGGCGCCGGGATGCTCTCGACCGATATGCCGGCGTCCGTCCTCGAGCGGTGGCAGGGCACCGCGCTGATCTGGACCAAGGCCCTCGGGCACGCGTTTGTCGGCGGGATGACCTGGGTACTCGGGATCGCGGGCGCGCTGGGGGTGCTGCGACTGCTGATGCTGGTCTTCTTCGCCCGCACCCATGTCCGGCGGCTGACGCGCTTCCGCCCCGGATCGCCGCGGCTGCGGGAGGTCACCGACCCGGTGACGGTCCTGGTCCCCGCCTACAACGAAGAGGCGGGCATCGAGTCCACCGTCCGTTCGCTGCTCGCCTCCACCCACCGGCAGCTGCAGATCATCGTGATCGACGACGGGTCGACGGACCGAACCGCGGACCTCGCCGGCCGGATCGACGATCCCCGCGTCCTGGTGATCCGGCAGCCCAACGCCGGCAAGGCCGCCGCCCTCAACACCGGCCTGGCGCATGCGGGACACGACATCGTCGTCATGGTCGACGCCGACACCGTCTTCGAACCGGACGCCGTCCAGCGTCTCATCCAGCCGCTCGCCCACCCGGCCGTCGGCGCGGTCAGCGGCAACACCAAGGTCGGCAACCGGCGCCGCCTGCTGGGCAGATGGCAGCACCTGGAGTATGTCTTCGGCTTCAACCTCGACCGCCGGATGTTCGAGGTGCTGGAGTGCATGCCGACCGTCCCCGGTGCCATCGGCGCCTTCCGCCGGGACGCGCTGATGGGCGTCGGCGGGGTCAGCGAGGACACCCTCGCCGAGGACACCGATCTGACGATGGCCCTGTGGCAGGCGGGCTGGCGGGTGGTCTACGAAGAAAACGCCATCGCCTGGACCGAAGTTCCCACCTCCCTGCGCCAGTTGTGGCGGCAGCGCTACCGCTGGTGCTACGGCACGCTCCAGGCCATGTGGAAGCACCGCCGTGCCGTGGCCGAACTGGGCCCGGCCGGACGCTTCGGCCGCCGCGGGCTGAGCTACCTCGTGCTCTTCCAGGTCGCCCTGCCGCTGCTCGCGCCGGTCGTCGACGTCTTCGCGCTGTACGGGGCCCTCTTCCGCGGTCCCGTGCTGTCGGCCGGGGTGTGGCTCGGCTTCCTCGCCCTCCAGCTGACCTGCGCCGGATACGCGCTGCGGCTGGACGGCGAGAACGTGCGGGCGCTGTGGGCGATGCCGTTCCAGCTCCTGGTCTACCGGCAGCTGATGTATCTGGTGGTCATCCAGTCCGTGGTCGCCTTCCTCCTCGGCACCCGGCTGAAATGGCAGCGCATGCAGCGCTCCGGCACCGCCGCACAGCAGATCGGGCAGCCGGTGGCGTACCGGAGTCTGTCCTCGAGATGACGGGTGACGAACGGCACATGCTTGACGGAGGGTTTGGTGAAGAGCCCATGACCGACTGGCCGGGCGGGATACCCGACGGGGACCGGTACGGAGGCGGGAGCCCGCCCCGGTCCGGCGACCGCAGGCGCCGCACCCGCCGTGGCGGCCGTGGCGGCCAGGGCCCCCGGGTCAGGACCGCCCCGCCCCGCCCCAGCCGGCGCCGCCGGCTGACGCGACTGGCCGTCCTTCTGGCCGCCGTCCTCGGCCTCACCTCGCTCGGCACCTACGTCTGGGCCGACACCGAGCTCCAGCGCGATGTCGACCTCGGCAGGATCAGCGGCCGGCCGCCGCAGGGCAAGGGCACCAACTACCTGATCGTGGGGTCCGACAGCCGCGTGGGCCTTTCCGTCAAGGACCGGAAGGACCTGCACACCGGCGGCTCGGCGGACGCGGGCCGCCGCACCGACTCCATGATCCTGCTGCACACCGGCGCCCACGGCACCACGATGATGAGCCTGCCCCGCGACTCCTGGGTGACGCTCCCGCCGTACATCCGCCCCGAAACCGGCAAGCACTACGCCGCCTCGAAGAACAAGCTCAACGCGGCCTTCTCGCTCGGCGGCCCCAACCTGCTCATACGGACCATCGAGCGCAACACGGGCCTGCGCATAGGGCATTACACCGAGATCGGTTTCGCGGGATTCGTGGGCATCGTGGACGCCGTGGGCGGTGTGCCCCTGTGCCTGGACAAGGACATCAAGGACGAGAAGTCGGGCGCGAACCTGACGAAGGGCTGCCATACGCTCGACGGCCGCACGGCGCTCGCCTTCGTCCGCCAGCGCCACCAGGAGGCCCAGGGCGATCTCGGCCGCAGCAAGAACCAGCAGAAATTCCTGGCCGCGCTTGCCCACAAGACGGCCACACCCGGCGTCATCCTCGACCCGTCCCGGGTCTACCCCACGATGAGCGCCGGGCTGGACACGCTCGTCGTGGACAAGGACATGAGCCTGTGGAACCTCACCTCGCTCTTCGAGGCGATGAAGAAGGTGACGACCGGTAACGGCAAACGGCTCAATGTCCCCGTCGCCGGCCTCGGCTTCCCGACCCCGAAGGGCAGCGCCGTGAAGTGGGACCTGCCCCGGGCGGAGAAGCTCTTCGCGGAACTGCGCGACGACCGCCCGGTGGATGTGGCGGACGGGGTGGGCAAGGACCAGGCCCGTCCGGCGGATCAGGGTCGGAAAGGCCCTGGACGGGTTGTCCCGGGACGGCGCGGGCCCTCGTCGTGCGACTTTCGTTGCTGTGCGTCGCGACGAAAGGTGCTGTCGTCGCCGGGGGAGGTTGCTTAACGTGGCCGCGTGAGACGTGTGGAAGGTACGGACCCCGCGAAGCGGGCCCGCCGGGCGCTGGTGGCGGGGCTGCGCTCGGCGCCCCGGCGGATGGCCGATCCGGTCAGGGCGCTCTTCGCGCCCGGGATGTGGTCCCCCGGGCGCATCGCGGGCGAATCGCTGCTGAGCGTGATGGTGGGGCTGCTGGCGGCGGGTGCCGAGGCCCTGAACGGCGGCGGCGCCGTACGGATCGCCGGCGTCGCGCTGGCCGCCGTGGTGCTGTCGCTGCTGCGCCGGGTGCTGCCCGCGACCGTACTGCTGGCGGCCGCCGCCGGTTCGGGGCTGTCCCCCGGACTCGCGCCTCTGGCCCTGCTCGCCAGCTGGTCGGCGGGGCGGCGGATCTCCGGGGTCGGCAGGGCGCTCGGCACCTTCGCCCTCGCCTACGTCCTCGCCCTCGCCCTGTCCTTCGTGGAGCAGCTGCCGAACCTCTCGCCGGTGCTCGTCGTCATCGCCGCCCTGTGGCTGCTGGTCGCGGTCGTCGTGCCCGGCCTCGCCGGCCGCTACTGGTCACAGCGCGGCACGCTGCTGAACACCCTCCGGGAGTACAACGCCCAGCTGCTGCGCGAACGCGCGATGATCGCCGGGCAGGCCCGGATGCGCGAGCGCCAGCGCATCGCCCAGGACATGCACGACAGCCTCGGCCATCAGCTCGCGCTCATCTCGGTGCACACCGGCGCGCTCGAGGTGGACCGCGAGCTGACCGGGCGTCAGCGGGAGGCCGTGGGCGTGCTCCGGGAGGCGTCGGTGGCCGCGATGCACGAGCTGCGTGAGGTGGTGGGGCTGCTGCGGGACGGCACCCAGGCACCGGGCCAGGGACCCACCGCCCCGGCTGCCGCCGGCATCCCCACCCCTGCGCTCGAGGCCATGGAGGACGGGGACGCCAGGGCGCCCTCGCGCGGAGTGGTCGGCATCGAGGGCCTGGTGGAGGCGTCCCGGGGCGTGGGCACGGCCGTCGAGCTGCGGCGCTCCGGCGCACCGCGGCCGCTCGCCCCGACCGCCGATCACGCGGCGTACCGCGTGGCCCAGGAGGGCCTGACCAACGCCCACAAGCACGCCCCGGGCGCCTCGATCACCATCGCGCTGCGGTACGAGCCGGACTCCCTGGTCGTGGAGGTCGCGAACGGTCCCGCACCGGAGACCGCGGGCGCCGGGCGGAGCGTGGTGAGCGGCGGTCAGGGGCTGACCGGGCTCAGGGAGCGGACCCGGCTCATCGGCGGCATGGTGCACGCGGGCCCGACGGCGGACGGCGGTTTCCGGCTGGCGGGCGTGCTGCCGTACACCTCCTCCGAGGGCGGCGCCCCGAGCCCGTCGCCCGGCGGGGCGGCGACGACGTTCGTCGAGGGGACGGGCGACTTTTGGCGGCAGACCCCGGCGGGTTCCCTGGGCGAGGGTGATCCGGTCATCTACGGGAACGGGCTGCCGAAGGAGCTGGCCAAGGCTATGGGCACGAAGAAGAGGGGCAGCCGCGTGGCCATCGGCTGCGGGCTGGCGGCGCTGGTCGTCCTGCTGCTGATGGTCGCCGCGGTCGTCGGGCTGGTCCTGCTCGCGGGGGAGTCCGACAAGGCGACGATCGAGCCGGGGCAGTACGACGGGGTGAAGGTGGGCCAGGCCGAGACGGCGGTCCGCAACCAGCTGCCGCACGGGGACTCGTTCCTGACCGAGGGCCTGGACAAGGGCGCGCCGCCCGTGCCCCAGGGGGCAGACTGCCTCAGTCTGCCGTCCACCGAGCCCGGCAGCAGCTGGGACAAGACTCCTGTCTTCCGGTTCTGCTTCAAGGGCGGAAAGCTGATCGAGAAGAAGTCCTTCGAGGTCATGTCGTAACCCGGGAAGGGTGGCCATGACGTCGGGGCGGCGGTTGGATCGGGGATGATGGCGAGTGGCCGCAGCCGGGACCGCTCAAGACCGCGCAGGAGAGTCGTGATCAGGGTTCTCGTCACGGACGACGAGCCGCTCATTCGGGCGGGTATCAGGATGATTCTCACGTCGGCCGACGACATCGACGTCGTCGCGGAGGCGGCCAACGGCCGCGAGGCGGTCGAACTGGCCCGCGCCCAGCGGGTGGACGTCGTGCTGCTCGACATCCAGATGCCGGTCATGGACGGGCTGACGGCCCTGGCCGAACTCCGCCGGACCGTCCCCGACACGCGGGTGCTGATCCTCACGACGTTCGGCGAGCAGGCGAACGTGCTGCGCGCCCTGACCGGGGGCAGCGCGGGCTTTCTGCTCAAGGACTCGGCGCCCGCGGAGCTCATGGGGGCGGTACGGGCCGCCGCGGCCGGCGACGCCTATCTGTCGCCGGGTGCCACCCGTCACGTCGTGGACTCGCTGGCCTCCGGCCACGGCGCGCTCCGCGCCGAACAGGCCCGCCGCCGGCTGGAGACCCTGACGGACCGTGAACTGGAGGTCCTGGCGCTGCTGGGCGAGGGGCTGTCGAACGCGGACGCGGGGGAGCGGATCCATATGAGCGAGGCCACGGTGAAGACGTACGTGAGCCGGATCCTGGCCAAGCTGGGCTGCGAGAACCGGGTCCAGGCCGCCCTCCTCGCCCGGGATGCCGGCCTGGGCACCTGACCGGAGACCCTGCGGTGGTCCACCGCGTTGCGTTGCCCTGTGCTGAGCCGCGGTCAAGGAGTGCTCGGCTGACTGCGAGAGCGCCAGGGACTTACCGCCCGGCCTGAACGGACGACGAACCGTTCACCCATATGCCCCACAGCAGTACCCGTACCAGCACTTCCCACCAGTACCGGAAAGACGGCCATGCCCAGATTCCCTGTTCTCCGCACCACCTCACTGCTCTCCGCCTCCGTGCTGCTCACCCTCGGCGCCACCGCCTGCAGCCCCGACAAGAAGGACACCGCCCGCACCACGCCCTCCGCCCCGGCGGCCGCCGGGCTTCCCGCCTCGCTGACCTCCCAGAAGCTCGACTGGCAGCCCTGCCCGGCGCCGTCCACGGCCCAGGGCGGCGAGGGCAGGGCACCGGGCAGGCTGCCGGACGGTACGGCATGGGAGTGCGCGAATCTGAAGGCGCCCCTGGATTACGCCAAGCCCGCCGGCGACACCATCGGCCTCGCGCTGATCCGTGCCAAGGCCGAGGACGGCGGCAAGCGGATCGGCTCGCTGGTCTTCAACTTCGGCGGCCCGGGCGCATCGGGCGTGGCCACCCTGCCGGAATACGCCGCGGCCCAGAGCCTGCGCACGCGCTACGACCTGGTCAGCTTCGACCCGCGGGGCGTCGGCAACAGCGCGGGTGTGAAGTGCGTGAGCGACAAGGAGATGGACAGGCTGCGCGACGAAACCCTCGATCTGGCCGGGACGGCCGCGCAGAGCAAGAGGATCGCGGCGGCGTGCGAGAAGAACTCCGGGAAGGTGCTGCCGTACGTCGGCACCGAGAGCGCCGCCCGTGACATGGACCTGATGCGCCAGGTCCTGGGCGACGCCAAGCTCAACTACTTCGGGATGTCGTACGGGACCGAACTCGGCGGCGTCTACGCCCATTTGTTCCCCAAGAACGTGGGCCGCACCGTTCTGGACGCCGTGGTCGACCCGACCAAGGACCCGGCACAGGAGTCCCTGGGCCAGGCGAAGGGCTTCCAGCTGGCGCTGGACAACTACCTGGCGGACTGCGCCGAGAATCCCGCCACCTGCCCGTACCGGAGTCCCGAGGAGGGGCGCCGGCGGATCGCCGGCCTGCTGGCGAAGGCCGGCAAGAAGCCGCTGCCGGCCAAGAGCGGGCGCAGGCTCACTCAGGAGAACGCGGTCGTCGGCATCGTCGCGATGCTCTACTCCAAGGAGACCTGGCCGGTACTGTCGCTCGCGCTCACCGCCACCGAGCAGGGCAGCGGTGACCCCCTCCTGATGATGGCCGACACCTACAGCGGCCGGAACGACAAGGGCCGCTACAACAACCTGCACGCCGCCAACGGCGCGATCAACTGCGCCGACACCAAGCAGCGCAGCACCCCCAAGGATGTGCAGGCCAGGCTGCCGGAGTTCCGCAAGGCGTCACCGGTCTTCGGCGAGCTGACCGCGAAGGGTCTGCTGGGCTGCACCGGCTGGCCGGTCACGGGCAAGAGCGACACCCCCGAGGTCTCGGCACCGGGCGCCGCCCCCATCGTCGTCATAGGCAACGCGGGCGACCCGGCGACTCCCGTCGAGGGCGCCCGCAAGATGGCCGACAAGCTCGGCAAGGGAGTGGGAGTGCTCCTCACCGTCAAGGGTGAGGGCCATGGCACGTACGGCGTCAACGAGTGCGCCACCACGGCCGTGAACGGGCACCTGCTGGACGGCAAGGTCCCCGCGGACGGCACCGTCTGCTCCTGACGACCGCGTAGGACGAAGGGCCGCCCGCCGACCGCCGGGCGGCCCTTCCGGCATCCCGCGCAACCGGTCCGCCGGTCGCGGCGCGTCCTCTCCCGACCCGTTCGGCGGCCATGGCCACCGGCCCGCCGCGGTACGGGTCAAGGCGGCGGGCGCTGTGCCCGGCACTGCCACGGGAGAGGGATGACGTGAAGGTTCCGGCTGCGGGCGCAGGGGGCACGGTGCTGGGGCTGCCGGTCGCGGCCGCCCGCCTGGCGTCGTTGCTGGCCCTGGGCGGTGCGGTGTCCGGTGCCGCCGTCTCGGCGCGGATCGCGGTCCGGGCGGGTGAGCGGGCGGCCGGGATCGTCTCGGCGGGCTTCGGTGTGGCCGAGGGCCAGTGGCAGTGGGCGGGCCGTGCCGCGGGAGCGTTGCGGGATCTGGCGCACGGCGAGCGTCCGCGACGGGTGTGGGCACGTGGCGGCCGGGCGCACATCCAGGCGCACGGCCTGTCCGGAAGCGGCGAACGGCACCACCACTATGTGCGCGCGCTCACCGGGGCGTTGCACCGGATCGAGGGGGTGCGCTGGGCGGAGGTGAACGCGGTCACCGGGCATGTGCTCATTGCGTACGCCGAGGGTTCGGTC
The DNA here is from genome assembly GCF_001294335.1 of Streptomyces chattanoogensis. Lineage (GTDB taxonomy): Bacteria > Actinomycetota > Actinomycetes > Streptomycetales > Streptomycetaceae > Streptomyces > Streptomyces chattanoogensis. The sequence goes on along the minus strand of NZ_LGKG01000024.1, from coordinate 226,482 downwards.
GGCCTCGAGCGCCTGGTGGAGGCCATCGAGGCGGTGGAGGAAGCGCACGATGCGCGCCGGGCCGTCGACCGTACGGACCAGCGGCACCCGGACACGGACCGGCGGCACCCGGACGACGACCTGGCCGCCTCGGCCGCGGCGGTGGCGCTCGCCGCGGACTGCCTGGGGGCGGGCGTGGCGCTGCTCGGCCGGATGTCCGCGCTGCCGGTCGTGCCCAGCCCGGTACGCGCCGCGGTGGCCCTGGCGGATGCGATGCCGCAGGTCAGGCGGCTGCTGGAACGGCGGATCGGGCACACCCGGGCGGACGTGCTGCTCGCCGTCGTCAATGCGGCCGTGCAGGGGACGGCCTCCGGCGCGACGCCGCTTGCGGTGGACGCGGTGTACCGGGGCTTCCAGCTCTACGAGATCCTGGCGCGCCGGCGGGCCTGGAATCTGCGCGAACCGGAGCTGGTCGTGCCCGCACCGGCCGCGCCGGACGGCGCGGCGCAGCATCCGCAGGAGTGCCTGGGGCGCAGCCAACGGCCGTGCCCGCTTCCGCCGGGACCGGTGGAGAAGGCCGCCGACCGTACCGCGCTCGGGCAGCTGCTCGGCGGTGCCGCGATCCTGCTCGGCACCGGTGACCCCGCCGCGGCCGGGGACGCGATTTTGGCCACCGTCCCGAAGGCGGCGCGGCTGGGGCGCGAGGCGTTCGCCACGGTTCTCGGACACGACCTCGCCCGGCGGGGAGTGGTGGTGCTCAATCCGGTCGCGCTGCGTCGCCTGGACCGCATCGACGCGGTGGTCATCGACTCCTCCGTGCTGTGCAACGGCGAACTGAGGCTGCTCTCCGCCGTCTCGACCAGCGATGCCCATGACGACGCGGCGGTGTGGCGGCTCGCGAGCGGCGTGCTGGGCGCCTGCGGGGAGTCCGGCCTCCCCGGCGGGGGACCCTGGCCGGGGAGCGAGGGCTGGCGACTGGTGCGGGCGGAGGACGCACCGTCGGGCAGCGGCCCGGCGCATCCGGCCGGAGTGACGCTGGACCTGGTGGACCGTACGGGCCGGCGCGGCGGCAGGGTACGGGTGGGCACCTCGCTCGATCCGCTGGCGGAAGCGGTGCTCAGCGCGGCACATGAGGCCGCGGCCACGGTGGTCCTGACCCAGCACGCCAGCGTGGCCGAACTGCTCGCCTGGGGCGACGAGTCCGCGCCCGAGGCCGACGAACTCACCGCACAGGTCCGGTCCCTGCAGCGGGACGGCCACGGCGTGCTGGTGATCGCGCACGACCGGCAGCCGGCCCTGGACGCCGCCGACGTCGGCGTGAACGTACTGCGCCGTCCCGGGGCGACCGACTGGTGCGCCGACCTGGTGTGCGGGCCGGGGCTCGCCGAGGTGTGGCGGCTGCTGGGCGCGGTGCCCGCCGCGCACCGCGCCGCCGGGCGGGCCGCCCGCTTCTCGCTCAGCGGCTCGGCGCTCGGCGCGCTGCTCGTCGCCGGCCGAAGACGCCGCCGCAGCGGGATGCCGGCCCGGGCGGTCCCCGCGTGGCTGGACCTCCCCCCGGCGCACGCCGCCTGCCTGACCGCCATGCTGGCCAACGCCCTCACCGCCCGCCGGCTGGACCACCGGCCGCTGCCGCCTCCCGTGGTCCGGGACGCCTGGCACGCGCTCAGCGCGGACGAGGTGTACCGCCGGCTGCACCCCGGCTCCACCACGACAACGGAGCCCGACGGCACCGGCACCGCGACGGCCATGCGGAACCACGTACTCCGCCTCGGCCACCGGATCGTGTCGTGGGGCGAGGACCGTCCACTGCTCGGCCGCGCCGTGATCACCCCCGTCCGGGGCGCCATGCGGCTGGCCGCCGCCGCACAGCACGAGCTCGACGATCCCCTGACCCCGGTACTCGCCCTCGGCGCCGCCGCATCGGCCATCGTCGGATCCAGTGTGGACGCGCTGCTGGTCGTCGGGGTGATGGCCGGCAACGCGGTGATCAGCGGAGCGCAGCGGATGCGGGCCGAGCGGGCCCTCGGAGAGCTGATGCTCGGTCAGCAGGTGAGGGCGCGGCTGCTGTGCCCGGACGAGCAGCAGTCCGGACGGCAACCGCTCGGGCAGCTGCACCACACGCCGAGCGAACGGGTCCCCGGCGAGTCGCTGCGGACCGGTGACCTGATCGCGCTGCGTGCCAACGACGTCGTGCCGGCCGATGCCCGGCTGCTGTGCACCGATGCCCTGGAAGTCGACGAGGCGGCGCTCACCGGTGAGCCGGTGCCGGTGGAGAAGACCGCCGAGCCGGTGCCGGGCGCCGATCCGGCCGAACGCCGCTGCATGGTCTACGAGGGCACCACGGTGCTGGCCGGAAGCGGTATCGCCGTGGTCGTGGCCACCGGCGCGGCCACCGAGGCCGGGCGGGCCGCCGCCGTCGCCGGGCAGGTCGACGCGTCGGCGGGGATGCAGGCCCGGCTCGCCGAACTCACCGGGATCGCGCTGCCCGCCACGGGCATCGCCGGTGCCGTCGTGACCGGCCTGGGCGTGCTGCGCGGGCTGCCGTTGCGCCGGGCTCTGGAGTCGGGGGTCGCGGTGGCGGTGGCCGCCGTGCCCGAGGGGCTTCCGCTGGTCGCCACCGTCTCGCAGCTGGCCGCGGCCCGCCGGCTGTCCCGGATCGGCCTGCTGGTCCGGTCCACCCGGGCGCTGGAGGCCCTCGGCAGGGTGGACACCCTGTGCTTCGACAAGACCGGCACGCTCACCGAGGGCCGGCTGCGGGTCACCCGGCTGGCCGGACCGTCCGGACCCGTGCCGACCGGCGGGCCGGTGGGCCGGCGCCTGGTGTGTGCCGCCGCCCGCGCCTGCCCGCCGACCGAGGGCGCGGCCCCGCCGCTCTCACACGCCACCGACCGGGCCGTGGTGGCGGCCGCCCACGCCGCGGGCGAGGACACCGCCTGGAGGCTCGTCGAAGAGCTGCCGTTCGAGACCGGCCGCGGCTACGCCGCCTCGCTCGGACGGGACGGCGATACGGCGGTGCTCGCGGTGAAGGGTGCCCCGGAGGTCGTCCTCGCCCGCTGCACCCGGGTACGGGGCACCGGTCACGGCGGCCGGGAGGGAGAGCCGCTCACCGACCTCCGGCGCAGGGCCGCCCAGCGCACCGTGGGCCGGCTGGCCGCCCAGGGCCTGCGGGTACTGGCCGTCGCGGAGCGCACCGCGGCCGGTGCGACCGCGGTGCGCGGCCGGATCGCCGAGCACGTGGACGAGCTGACACTGCTGGGATTCGTCGGCATCGCCGACACTCCGCGGCCGGCCGCGGGCGCCATGGTGCACCGGCTCGGGGAGGCCGGGATCCGGGTCGTCATGATCACCGGTGACCATCCAGACACCGCCGCCGCGATCGCCGCCGAACTCGGTATCCCGCACGCCGAGCGGGTCCTGACCGGCGCCGAACTGGACACGCTGCCCGCCCCCGACCGCATCGCCGCGGTCACCGAAGCCGCCGTCTTCGCCCGGGTGTCGCCCGCGCAGAAGGTGCGGATCGTCAAGGACCTGCGCAAGGCCGGCCGGGTGGTGGCGATGGCCGGCGACGGTGCGAACGATGCCGCCGCGATCCGCCGCGCCGACGTCGGCATCGCGGTTGCCGGACGCGGCTCCGGCTCCGCCCGCACCGCCGCCGACCTCGTCCTCACGGCCGCCGACACCGGGGTCGTCCTGGACGCGCTGCGCGAGGGCCGGGCCCTGTGGGACAGCGTGCGGGACGCCGTCGCCATCCTGGTCGGCGGCAATGCGGGCGAGGTCGCCTTCACCGTCCTGGCCACCGCCCTCAGCGGCCGCACCCCCCTGAGCACCCGTCAACTCCTGCTGGTGAACATGCTGACCGACATGCTCCCCTCGCTGGCCGTGGCCCTCACCCCCGCCAAGGGCGACCCGCAGGGCGTCCGCCCGCTCGGCGCGGGCCCCGCGCGTGGTTTCGTCGGTACGGACATGGCTCGCGCACTGGCCGTACGCGGCGGCGCCACCGCGCTCGCCGCACTGACCGCCTGGCAGATCGGCCGGCTCACCCGGCTCGTCCCCGTCGGCAGCCGCCGCGCCTCCACCATGGGCCTGACCGCACTGGTCGGCGCCCAGCTCGGCCAGACCCTGCTCACCCGCTGGCACAGCCCCCTCGTCCTCGGCACCAGCGCCGTCTCCGCCCTCGCCCTCCTCACCCTCGTCGAAACCCCGCTGGTCAGCCAGTTCTTCGGCTGCACTCCCCTCGGCCCGTTCGCCTGGACCGTCGTCGCCTGCTCGGCCACCGCCGCCACCGTGGGAGCGGCGGTCAGTGCGCGGCTTCTGCGGTAGCGGACTGCGCATGCCGCCTGCCCGTACGGCAGGACGACCCATACGAAGAAATCTCCGTCCGCCGTCCGTACATTGGGCAGTGCCTCCTGCACGGTGCGATACGCCATGTGCTGCACCGCTTCCGGCCATGGCCTGGACGGGACCGCCGCCGCAGGTCACCGGCACCTCCATGCCCTGCTCGGCGTCCACCCTGCGACGGTGTAGGCAGCACGCAATGGTCAAGAGCTCTCAACTGTCAGTCCCCCCGGGTAGGTTCGGATGTATGACGACAGCGGCGATCGCGAAGGGTGCCGGGCATTCCCGGTTCACCTTCCGTGTGCGCCTGTCGTCGACGGCCCGGCGTGCACTCGAAGGCGAGTGGGACCGGTGCCGGTGGGTGTGGAACGAGTGTGTTGCCCGCTCGAAGAAGGCGCACGCCGACGGTGAGAAGGTCGGCCCGGCCGCGCTCGACAAGATGCTGACCGAGGCCCGCCGCACAACGCCGTGGCTGGCCGTTGGGTCGAGTGTTCCTCAGCAGCAGCTCGTACGGGATTTCGGCAAGTCCCGTGCCAAGGCGGTCAAGGACATCAAGGACCGTGTGCCGCAGCACGGGAAGACCGCCGTGCAGAAACTCGCCCGCTACCAGCGGATGATGGCCCGCAGGAAGCCCAAACGGGGACAGGCCGCCTCGAACGGCTACCGGGCTGCGAAGGCGCAGCTACACAAGAGACCATCCGGGGCGCCGCCCCGTATGGCGGCCTGAGCTAGAAATCCCCACATCAGCCCTGGAGGGTAAGGAACCCCCTCCCTTCAGGGAGGGGAGGTTTCAATAACTGCTCTGCCGTGTCCATGCGTTCCCCCTGGTCGCCCGCACCCCTCAAGACCGGAAGATCGTACAAGCGCGGTCAACGCACCTCTCAGGAACGTGAGTTACGGCACCGCTCTGGCCTGTTCGCGTCCGGCATGTCACCCTGCCGCACGCTCGTTGCCACCACCGACCCGCCGGACAAGGAGACGGGGATGACTGACTCCTATGGCCTCAATGGCCTCAATGGCCTCGACGACGTCCATGACGTCCATGACGGCGGCCAATCGACCGAACAGGCCCTCAGGCGGCGTCATGCGGCACGCGGACGAAGCGCCACCGACCGCGCCGAGGCCACCTGCCGGTACGTCGGCATCCCGAGCGACGCGGCCGAAGTCGTACCGACGGGCCCGGCATCGAGGGCCGCCCATGCCGTCCGGCTGTCCGTGCGGGCGCTGGTCCGTCTTCCGGAGAGCTCCCCCGACCCCGCGGCAGACGCCCGTTGTGCAAGAAACGCCTCCGCCGCGGCCGTCGTTGCCGCCCAGATAGCCCGGGAGCACGGCGACACCGCACTCTCCGAAGCCGCCTTCCACGCCGCCATGGCAGCCTCCCGGGCCGCCGGAGAAGCCGCAGGGAGGGACGGCATGGGCCGGGACGAGCCGTTGAACGCCAAGGCGGATGCGGCCGAGGCGGCCGCCGTGGCTGCGGCCGAGAGGGCCGGGTGGATGTGAGGCACAGCCGAAGCAGGATGGGCAGGCCTCACAAGAACAGCCCGAAGGCATGGTCGAGCGACCAGCTCTGCCAGCTCATCGCGGCCAGCGCGGTCACCGAGATCAGCGCCATCATCAGGTTCTGCCCCTGCTCCGCCCAGTCGTGGATCATCAGCACCAGGTAGATCAGGTTGAGTACCGCCCCCGCGATCAGCGCGACCGGCGTCAGCAGGCCCGCGATGAGGCCGAGCCCGAGCGCCAGCTCCGCGTAGGCGACGAGGTAGGCCATGGCCCGGGGGCGGGGCTTGACCAGGCGGTCGAAGCCGCGCCGTACGACGGGCCACCGGTGCTTGGCGGCGATGCCGGCCGCCCAGGTGATCCCGCCGCCCTTGAACCAGGTCTTCTTGTCCTTGTGGCGCCAGCTCTCCAGCCACCACAGGCCGAGGCCGATACGGAGGACCGCGAGCCATTCGGCTCCGCCGAGCCAGATCGTCTGCATGGTGTTCTCCCCAAAGCCGGGTAGCTGACGGTCCGTCAGTGCAGCGGACATCGCGCGATCCCGCAAGGGGTGCGGATCGCCGTTCGTCCTTGCCGCGACAGGGGTGACCCCATAACCTCGATCTGATGGGGCGTCAGATATGGCGCGAGCCGACAGGGCAGTTGGGGGTACGGCGTGGTCAGCAACGAGCCTGGCAACGGGGAGCTTCCGAAGGTCATCAGCGTGGACGATCACGTGATCGAGCCCGCGCATCTCTTCGAGACCTGGCTTCCGAAGAAGCATCGCGACAAGGGACCGAAGCCCTTCACCGCCGGCATCGGCGAGCTGGAGTACGTCGGCGGGAAGTACCGGTTCACCACCGACCCGGCCGGCCAGATCACGGACTGGTGGGAGTACGAGGGCCTGCTCTTCCCGTACAAGCGCATCATCGCGGCCGTCGGCTTCTCCCGCGACGAGATGACGCTGGACGGCATCACGCGCGAGCAGATGCGGCGCGGCTGCTGGGACCCCAGGGCCCGGCTGGAGGACATGGACGTCAACCACGTGGAGGCATCGCTGTGCTTCCCGACGTTTCCGCGTTTCTGCGGCCAGACCTTCGCGGAGGCCCAGGACAAGGAGGTCGGGCTGGCGTGCGTCCGGGCGTACAACGACTGGATGGTCGAGGAGTGGTGCGGGGACAGCGGCGGCCGGCTGATCCCGCTGTGCCTCATCCCGCTGTGGGACATCGATCTCGCGGTCGCCGAGATCCGGCGGAACGCGGCGCGCGGCGTGCGCGCGGTGACCTTCAGCGAGATCCCCACCTACCTGGGCCTGCCGTCGATCCACTCCGGCTACTGGGACCCGTTCTTCGCGGCCTGCGAGGAGACCGGGACGGTCGTGAACATGCACATCGGCTCGTCCTCGCAGATGCCGGCCGCGTCGCCGGACGCCCCGCCCGCCGTCCAGGCGTCGCTGAGCTTCAACAACGCGATGGCCTCGATGATGGACTTCCTGTTCAGCGGCGTCCTGGTGAAGTTCCCGCGGCTGAAGCTGGCGTACAGCGAGGGGCAGATGGGCTGGATTCCGTACGCCCTGGAGCGCGCGGACGCCGTCTGGGAGGAGCACCGGGCGTGGGGCGGGGTCAAGGACCTGATCCCGGAGCCCCCGTCGACGTACTACTACCGGCAGATCTTCTGCTGCTTCTTCCGCGACAAGCACGGTGTCGAGGCGATCGAGACCGTCGGGATCGACAACGCCACGTTCGAGACCGACTACCCGCATGTCGACTCGACCTGGCCGCACACGAAGGAGGTGGCCGCCGATCACGTCGGCGGCCTGCCGGACGAGGTCGCCTACAAGCTGCTGAGGGGGAATGCGATCCGGATGCTGGACCTGCCCTTCGACCGCGACCGGGCGGCTGCGGCCGTCTCCTGAGCCGGGCGGCCGCACCCGCTGCGTGCGCCCGTCAATCCCCCGCGGGACAGCGCCACTTGAAGTGGGTGAGCTGCCGCGCCCTGGCCTCGACGACCGCCATCCGGGCGTCACGCTCCGCCGCATCGGTGTGGGACGCCTGGCCGGTGGCCTGGCCGGGCCACTTCCGGTAGAGGAGACCGACCTCGGACGAGAACCAGCCGCGGCTCGTCGCGTTCAGGGCGAGCAGCAGGCCGGTGTCCTCCGACGCCGGGAGGGCCATCCAGCCACCGAGGGCGAGCAGCAGGTCGCGGCGGACGAAGAGGGTCGCCGGGTGGACCTGGGCGCGGAAACCGTTCGCCTTCCAGAAGTCGAGTACGGCGCCGCGTTCGACCGGGCCCGCTTCGGGGTCTCCGGGGAAGCCGGCGGTGGAGCCGTCGGGCAGCAGGTCGAGGACGCGCGAGGTCGCCCAGGCGATGCCGGGGTCGGCTTCGAGGGCGGCCAGGTCGCGGGCCAGCGTCCCCGGAGGCAACTGGTCATCGGCGTCCAGGACCTTGACGTATGCGCCGTCCGCGTGGGCGAGGGCGATGGTGCGCGCGACGCCGGGGCCGCCGGGCCGGCCCTGACGGAAGGTCACCCGCTCGTCGTCGGGGACGTGGGGGGCGACCGCGTCGCTCGTGCCGTCCTCCTGGATGACCCAGTGCCACTCCCAGCCCTCGGGCAGTTCCTGCCGGCAGAGCGAGCGGTAGGCGTCCGGAAGGAAGGGCGCCGACGGGGCGTGGACGGCAGTGACGATGATGATGCGCCGGCGCACGGCACTCACCACCTTTCCAGGGGAGTGGTGAACAGCATTTCCGTGCGATCGCCGGGCAGGATGACGTCCGAGACGTCGACGACCCGGTCCCGGGTGTCGATCGAGGTCTTCCGGAGGACGAGCACCGAGGTCCCCGGCGGCAGCTCCAGCTCCGCCGCTTCCTCGGGCGTCGGCGGGCGGGCGGGCGGTGACGCGCTCCTCGATGCGGTCCAGCTCGATGCCGACGCTGTGGAGCTGGCTCTGCGAGCCCCCGGGCCAAGGCTCCTTGGCCTCGTCCAGGATGTCGGGGTTCGGCGCGATCAGGTCGTGGACGAGGTACGACGTCACCAGGTTGAAGGGCGCGCTCTCGGCCGCGTACCGGGTGCGGTAGGTGCGTTCGAGGAGGGCCGTGCCTTCGGGGAGGCGGAATGCCGCCGCAAGGTCCTCGTCCGCCTCGATCGTGCGGTACGCGGCGTGGAAGACGAGATCGTCGGCCTTCAGGCCGGTGTCGTGCTCGGTGGCGCCGGTCCGGGCGCGCTCCGCCAGCGGCTCCCGCGCCCGGCCCTTCTCCCACTGGTGGCGGAGGTTGGTGCGCACGGTACGGCGCACGGCACGCAAACGCCCGATCGCTGGCGACGGGGGATGCACCAGCGATCGGGCTGCGGCCAAGAGTACCAAGGCTGCCGCGGTGGTGGGAGCCAACTGCAGGATTGAGACACGGAGTTGTGCCCGTGTCACCTGTCGCGGTCCGGCAGGGGACGGCCCCGTTACTCGCCGCACGGCGGCGCGTACGAGAGATGAGGCAGATACTCGCGCCATTTCTCCGGCGTCAGAACGCCCCGAGTGGTGGCGCAAATGTGCCGGATCGCCTTGTCGCTGTCCAGGTTCCACAGCCGGACGGTACCGGCGCCGCTCGACACCCCGAGCATGTGGCTCTGGGGGCTGAACGACAGGAAATTGCCCGTCTTGGCGTTGGGGCTGGTCGACTGACCGATGGGAGCGGCCCCGGAGGGGACCGTGACGTTCCAGAACCGGACCGTGTTGTCGTTGCCGCCGCTCGCCAGGGTGCGGCCGGTCTTGCTGAACGTCAGCGACACCACCGCTTCGGTGTGGCCCGTGAGCGGGGAGCCCAGCCGGGCCGCCCTGCGGGGGTCGGTGGTGTTCCAGAGCCGGACGGTGTCGTCGTCGCTGCCGCTGGCCAGGGTACGGCCGTCCGGGCTGTAGGCGAGCGCGTTGACGGGGCCCAGGTGCCCCGTGAGCGGCGCGCGGAGCTGGGCGGCGTGGTGCGGGTCGGCGGTGTTCCAGAGCCGGATGGTGGCGTCCGCGCTGCCGCTGGCGAGAGTGCGGCCGTCCGGGCTGAAGGCCAGGGAGTTGACGTAGCCCTTGTGGCCGGTGAGGGGTGCGCCGAGCGGACGGGGGCGGGAGGGGTCGCCGACGTTCCACAGCCGGATGGTGTCGTCGTCGTAGGCGGTGGCCAGCGTGTGCCCGTCCGGGCTGAAGGCCAGCGCGTCGGCACCCGCGAAGCGTGTCCGCAGGGCGATGGTCTGCTTGTAGGGGACGGGCCGTGCCGGGTCGGCGACGTTCCACAGCCGTACCGACTGGTTTCCCATGAACACCGCGAGTGTGCGGCCGTCGGGGGAGAACACCAGCGACCGCACGTACTCGCCCTTGCCGGGTGTGGACGGCTTGCCCAGCATCACGGGCCGGTCGGGATTTTCCACGTTCCACAGCCGCACCCTGTTGTCCCGGGCGCCCGTGGCGAGGACCCGCCCGTCGGGGCGGAACGCCCCTATCCGGCCGACCATGTGCGACGTCGGGATCGACCACAGACGGACCTTGCTGTCGCCGCTCCCCGTGGCCAGGGTCCGTCCGTCGGGGCTGAAGCCCACGGCGTACATCTCCCCGCTGCTGCCCGCGAGCGGCTCGCCGACCTGTGAGGGGTAGGCCGGATCGCTGACGTTCCACAGCGTTGCCGTGCTGTCCGCGCTGCCGGCGGCGAGCATGTTCCCGTCGGGGCTGAAGGCCACGGACCACAGGGGGCCGGTGTGGCCGGTGAGCGGCGCGCCGAGCGGTGCCGGGTGGCGGGGGGAGGCCACGTCCCACAGCCGGATGGTGTTGTCCGAGCTGCCGCTGGCGAGGGTACGGCCGTCGGGGCTGAAGGCCACGGAGTGCACCGTGGCCGTGTGGCCGGTCAGCTCCGTGCCGATCGGGGCCGGATGACGCCGGTCGGTCAGGTCCCACAGCCTGATCGTGTTGTCGTCGCCACCGGCTGCCAGCGTCCGTCCGTCGGGGCTGAAGGCCACGGAGCGTACGGCGGCGGTGGCGCCGGTCAGGGCACCGCGCCGCTTCGGCCGGTGCGGGTCGCGGACGTCCCACAGGCGAACGGTGTGGTCTTCGTCGGCCGAGGCCAGAGTGCGCCCGTCGGGGCTGAAGGCGAGCAGGAAGATCGTGCCGTCATGGCCGGTCAAGGGCGGCCCGAGCGGCTGCGGGTGGCCGGGATCCCGGACGTCCCACAGCCGGACCGTGCCGTCGTCCGAGGCGCTGGCGAGGGTGTGCCCGTCCGGGCTGAAGACGGCGGTGCTCACCCAGCTCGAGTGGCCGGTGAGGGGCTTGCCCAGGGGCTTGGGTCGGGTCGGGTCCGCCACGTCCCACAGGCGAACGGTCCGGTCGTAGCTGGCGGTGGCCAGGATCCGGCCGTTCGGGCTGAACGAGGTGAGGTAGACGGCGCCGGTGTGGCCCAGAAGCGGTGTGGCCAGCGGCGCGTTCACGATCGAGATCAGCCGGTTGTTCGCGCCCTCGTCGTCGGGCCGCCGGCCGTGTGCCACCAGGTCGAGCTGAGCCGACAGGGACGGATCCGTGTACCGGGCGCGATCGGCTTCGGCGAGGACCTGCTCGAAAACGGTGTCGTCCCGCTGCTGCCACGCGATCACCGCCGAGCCGACGGCCAGCATCGCCATGACGACCAGCGCCGCCACCGCACCACGGCTGAGCCAGACCGTGCGCTTGCGCAGCCTGACCGAAGCCGTCAGGAATTCCACCGCGCTGCGGGTCAGAAAGGTGTCACCGGCGGACTTCGCCCAGCTGCGGGCCTGCTCCAGACGGGAGCCCCGGTAGAGCAGTGACGTGTCGCGGCCCGAGCCCTCCCAGGCCCTGCCGTCCTCCTCCAGCCGCTGGCGCAGCAGATTGCCGTTGCGGTCCTCGTCGATCCAGTCGCGCAGGCGCGGCCAGGCGTGGAGCAGCGCTTCGTGGGTGATCTCCACGGCCTCCGCGTCGAGCGTCACCAACCGGGCGTGCACCAGCGCTTCGAGCGATTCCTGCGTCTTGTCCGGATCCGTCGACTCGTCCGCCAGCTGGCGCCGCGTCCCCCGCCGGCGGGTGGCCTGGGTGTCCTCGCCCAGCCGGACCAGCCTGAGGAGGAGCAGTCGCGCGGCCGTGCGCGCCGTCGGGTCGAGGCCGGACCAGGCCCGCTCGGCGGTCGCCGCCACCGCGCCCTGGATTCCGCCCGCCGCGCGGTAGCCGGACAGCGTCAGCCGGCCCCCCTTCCGTCGCTGCCAGGTGGCGAGCAGGGCGTGGGAGAGCAGCGGCAGCACGCCCGCGTCGTGTGCCCCGCCGGGTCCGTCCGCGCTCACTTCCCGGACGATCAGTTCCGCCAGTCCCGGTTCGAGTTCCAGCCCCACGGCCTTGGCCGGGCCGGTCACCGCATCCCGCAGCTCCGCGCTGGTCAGCGGCCCCAGCACCATGTGCCGGTGCTGCAGCGCGTCGGCCAGTTCGGGATGTCCGAGGCACTGCTCGTAGAAGTCGGCGCGTATGCCGATGACGACGAGGACGGGGGCCGGGGTATCCGGTCCGGGGGGCGTGCATGCGGCGTGGAGGAGCTGGATGAAGGTGCGCCTGGCCGTTTCGTCGGAGCAGAGGGTGAACGCCTCCTCGAACTGATCCACGATCACGACCGGACGGGCGGCACCGGACGTCTCACGCTGCGCCCACGCCGCGACGGCCTCCCGCACCGCGCGCGCGAAATGCGGAGTACCGGGCTCCGTCGCCGCCGACTCCTCGGCAGCCGAGAGGACGTCGTCGAGCCCGGGGATCCGGCCGGCCAGCTCCGCGAGAGGATCGCCTCCCGGCACGAGCTGCACCACCTCCCTCTCCCGGCCGGTCCCGCCGCCCGGTGCGCCGCTCTGCAGTGCGGGCACCAAGCCGGCGTTCAGCAGGGAGGACTTTCCGGCCCCCGAGGCGCCCACGAGCATGACCAGGCCGCCCGTCTCCTCCGCTGCGCGCAGCTGAGTGACGAGGGCCTCCGTGCTCCGCTCCCGTCCGAAGAACCACCGGGCGTCCTGCTGGCGGTACGAAGCCAGCCCGCGGTACGGGCACACACCGGGGACGGTCGCGGCTTCGACCGGGGGACGTTCTTCCGGCGCGGTTGCCGCGGCACGGTCGCCGGCCGGGCCGACGACCGCCTGCTCCCACAGACGCTGCCACTGGGCCAGGTCGTACAGGCCCGGGGACACCGGCTTGGGCCGCAGGCGCCGTGCCTGGGGGATCAGGATGTGCAGCACCGCGGCGAGGGCGGCGAACTGCGCAGGCACGTTCTTGGCCCGTCGCCAGTCGCTGATGCGCTGCACGGACACCCGCACGGGCCGTCCTCGTTCGTCGACCCGCTGAAGCCGGACGACCGCCTCGGCCACCTTCTTGAGGGGAGGGTTGCCGGCCTCCTTGTACAGCAGTGCGAGGCGCTCGGCGAAAGCTGAGCGTGCCCCTGAGTCGGAACTCAAGGCGTCCACTCCTTACTTCCCCCGAGCTTGGATTACTTCCCCCGCACTTGGAAACATCCGGACCGGAAAATACACCTTAGCTGGCTGACCTGTGGTTACGCCGTCGGCCGGATACCGGAACCTCCTCTGCGGGCGCACCGGCTGGCAGGATCCTACGCAGCGGTGCAGCAACCGGGCGTTGCCCGGCCAGGCCACCAGCTCAGCGCCCGGAGAGACAACTTCCGAGGGATGGTCTCGGCCACCTTCCGCCGGAGCCGCGAGCCGGGGGTGACGGCCTCGGCGCGGGAGCGCGAGGGATCCGAGGAGCCGGTCCGGTCCGGACTGCCGCCGCGTCGACCAGGGCCCGGCCTGTCCCGGATCCGCGCCGGTACGGGGGGCGCGGATCCAGCCGTCCGCGCCGTTCGGCACCGGTCCCCACAGGGGAGGGACCGGCGTCGGACGGCGCGGTGTTGTTTCTGCCGTGGGGCGTCGTGCGGCTCAGCCGAAGAGGAGACAGCCCGGGCTGTCCATGCCATGGTTGGCGAAGTCGGCCTCCGGCCCGCGCAACGCCGGCGTGGCCCTCGGCGAAGGCCGTCACCGAGGCGCCGAGCGCGAGCGCAGCGGCGGCACCCGCGGCGGCTATATACCGAATACGCATGATGTGTTCCCATTTTGGCCGTTCTCGCGTGGTCTGCGTGAGGTTGGCGCGCGTCGAATGGTGCGCGTATGCCCCGAAGGAGGGAGTACGGCCCGTTCTTGCGCCACGACGATTCAAGCCCTCGGGAGCGCCGCGCAGCCTCGATTCCGCTGATGATCTGCCTCCGCCGCACGGGGGAGCCGTACCGCGGAAGGTGATACGGCGGGGAGGGCCCGGGAGATCCGCAATACGGGGGGCTGGGGCAATTGTGCCTGTATGCACCCGCGTTGGCGGAGAAAAGGCAGGCGAACGCCCGGCGCCGACGGGTACGCCGAAACCGGGCGTATCACCAACTCGCAGTGCGCTCCCCGCGGCACGCGCCCGTGAGCAACGCGCCACCGGTACGCCACGCGGTGTTCACCCGTTCCTGGTGAGCTGCGCGTGGCCGGCGCCAGCCGGCCGGATACGAGGAGATTCCATGCGAAGACTGCGCCTGTCCCGCCGCCGCGCCATAACCGGCGCCGCCGTGCTGCTCGCCACCGGTGTGGCCGTCCCCGCGGGAGCGGCCGCGTTCGGCCCCCAGGACCAGGCGGCGCGCGCGATCCAGGGCGGTAAGGCGAAGAACGTCATCCTGCTGATCGGCGACGGGATGGGCGACTCGGAGATCACCCTGGCGCGGAACTACACCGTGGGTGCCGCGGGCCGGCTCAACATGGACAGGTTCCCGCTGACCGGCGCGTACACGACGTACGCGGTCGACAAGAACGGCAAGCCGGACTACGTCACCGACTCCGCCGCCAGCGGCAGCGGTTGGGCCACCGGACACAAGACGGTCAACGGCCGCATCTCCAAGACGCCGGACACCGACAAGCCGCTGCCGACGATCCTGGAGCTGGCGCAGAAGAACGGCTACGCCACCGGGTCGGTCACCACCGCCGAACTGACCGACGCCACACCGGCCGTGCTCGCCTCCCACGTCAGCGACCGCAGCTGCCAGGGCCCGGCCGACATGGCCAAGTGCGCGGCCGACACCATCGCCAAGGGCGGCCCCGGCTCGATCGCCGAGCAGAGCGTCAACCACAAGGTGGACGTGCTGCTGGGCGGCGGAAAGCAGCGCTTCGACCAGAAGATCACCGAGGGCCCGTACAAGGGCATGACGGTGGCGGAGCAGGCGCGCAAGCTCGGCTACCAGATCGTCACCGACAAGCAGGGCCTCAAGGACTTCAAGGGCGGCAAGCCGGTCCTCGGACTCTTCGCGCCGGGCACCGTCCCCGTCGAGTGGACCGGCAAGCCCGCCGCCGTCGGAGGCACCGACCCGCAGCGCTGCACCACCGGCAACCCGCAGCGCCCCGACGGCACCCCGGCCCTCGACGAGCAGGCCACCAAGGCGATCCAACTGCTGGAGAACAAGCAGAAGTCGCAGCAGGGCCACGGCCGGGACAAGGGCTTCTTCCTCCAGATCGAGGGCGCCTCGATCGACAAGCAGGACCACGCCGCCGACCCCTGCGGCCAGATCGGCGAGACCGCCGCGTTCGACCGCGCGGTGAAGGTGGCCCGCGCCTACGCCGCCAAGCACCCCGACACGCTCGTGGTCACTACCGCCGACCACGGCCACTCCAGCCAGATCGTGCCGCTGGAGGCGAACCCGCCCGGCCTGTCCTCCACCCTCGTCACCGACGAGGGCGGCCAGATGAAGGTCAACTACTCGACCAACACGCCGGGCCAGTCCCAGGAGCACACCGGCACCGAGGTACGGATCGCCGCACAGGGCCCGCAGGCATACCGGGTCCTGGGTATCACCAACCAGACCGACCTCTTCACCACCATCCGCAAGGCGCTGCAGCTTCGCTGACCCCTTTGACGGACGCGAGGGAGGGCCGGAACTCACCGGCCCTCCCTCCGCGCCGTCACCACACACCGGCCGACGCGAGCCCGTGCCGACGGAGCCGGAGCGATGCTGTGGCCCAGTTCACAGGCGCACGTGGGAGTGGGGCCGTTGGGATCGGCCGACGGTCCCCAAGAGGGTCCCGGAAACGAATCAGGGGCCTGATCCACTGAGTGGATCAGGCCCCTGACCTGTTGTTTCTTCAGTCGGGGTGGCGGGATTTGAACCCACGACCTCTTCGTCCCGAACGAAGCGCGCTGCCAAGCTGCGCTACACCCCGAAGCAACGAGCTCTACTTTAGCGGACTGATCCCCGTAGGCGAAATCCGGTTCCTGTGGAGCTGGGGAGCGGGCCTGCCGGGGGCCTGACCTGGTCGATCGTGGCGGTGATCAAGGGGGGCGGGCGGCGGCGAGGCCCGGTGGGTCGCGGCCGCCCGTGCGCCCGTGAGGTCAGTCCCGTGCCGTCAGGGTCAGCAGCGTCGCCTCCGGGGGGCAGGCGAAGCGGACCGGGGTGTAGCGGTTGGTGCCGCAGCCGGCGGAGACGTGGAGGTAGGAGGTGCGGCCGGCGGAGGTGTGGGTGGAGAGGCCCTTGACGCGGTCGGTGTCGATGTCGCAGTTGGTGACCAGGGCGCCGTAGAAGGGGATGCAGAGCTGGCCGCCGTGGGTGTGGCCGGCCAGGATCAGTGGGTAGCCCTCGGCGGTGAAGGCGTCCAAGGAGCGCAGATAGGGGGCGTGGACGACGGCCAGGGAGAGGTCGGCGTCGGGTTCCGGGCCGCCGGCCACCTCGGCGTAGCGGTCGCGCTTGATGTGCGGGTCGTCCAGGCCGGTGAGGGCGATCTCGATGCCGTCGAGCTTCAGGCGGCCGCGGGCGTTGGAGAGGTTGGCCCAGCCCGCCGTGTCGAAGGCGTCGCGGAGGTCTTCCCACGGGTTGTGGACGACGCCGACGGCGGGGGCGTTGCCGTTGAGGCCGTGCCGGCCCTGGACCCGCTCGATCAGGTAGCGGGCCGGGTTGCGCAGCTTGGGGCCGTAGTAGTCGTTGGAGCCGAAGACGTACGCGCCGGGGAACTCCATCAGCGGGCCGAGGGCGTCCAGGGTCTCCGGGACGCCGTGGGGGTCCGAGAGGTTGTCGCCGGTGTTGATGACGAAGTCGGGGCGCAGGCCGGCGAGCGACTGCAGCCAGCGCTGCTTCTTGCGCTGTCCGCCGACCATGTGGATGTCGGAGACCTGCAGGACGCGCAAGGGGCGCATACCGCGGGGCAGTACGGGCACCGTGACGCGCCGGAGGCGGAAGGAGCGGACTTCGATGCCTGCGGCGTAGGCCAGGCCGGCCGCGCCGACTGCGGTCAGGGTCAGGGGTACTCCGTATCGCGCGCGCATGGGCCCCATCGTCGCAGAGTGGCGGGGGTGGATGCAGCGCAGAGTGGCGGGGGTGGGTGCGGCGGGAGGCCGGTGCGGAGCGGGGCCGGAGGGAAAAGGCGCGGCGATTGCCGGTGGGTGGGGGCATACTCGACGGCATGACCACGCTCAAGGCCAGGCTTCAGGACGACCTCACCACTGCGATCAAGGCGCGCGACGAACTGCGCTCCTCCACCCTCCGTCTCACGCTGAGCGCGATCCAGAAGGAGGAGGTCGCGGGAAAGGCAGCGCGCGAGCTGTCCGACGCCGAGGTCGAGAAGGTCATCGCGCGGGAGGCGAAGAAGCGCCGGGAGGCCGCGGACGCCTTCGAGCAGGGCGGCCGGAACGATTCGGCCGAGCGGGAGCGGGCCGAGGGCGAGGTGCTCGCGGACTATCTGCCCAAGCAGCTGACCGATGACGAGCTGGAGCAGCTGGTCGCGGCGGCGGTGGCGGAGGCCAAGGGCGCCGGGGCCGAGGGGCCGAAGGCGATGGGCGCCGTGATGAAGATCGTCAACCCGAAGGTGGCGGGCCGCGCCGAGGGCGGCCGGGTCGCCGCCGTGGTGAAGAAGCTGCTGGCGGGCTGAGGCCGTACGCCGCCCACCGGCGGCCGGATCGTACGAGAAGGGGCGCCCTCCCGGGAGGGCGCCCCTTCATCCGTTTCGCCGGCTTGATTCGTCTGGCGGCGCGGCGGCCAGTCCGTCCGGTCGGCTGTCACCGGCCGGCCAACGTGCCGGTCACCAGCCTCCGTTGCCGCCGCCCAGAATGTCCGGAAATTCCGGGAAGTGCCATCCGCCGCCCGGCTTGTTGTCCCCGCCGTGGCCGTGGCCGGGCCGTTGCTGGCCCTTCCCCTTGCCACCGCGGCCCTTGTTCCCGCCCTTGCCGGGGTCGTTGATCGGCACCGTGGACAGCGCCGGTGCGGGGCGGCCGGCCAGGGCGCCGGTCATCGCGTCGCGCCAGATGGGACCGGGGGTGTCGGCGCCGTAGACCTTGTCGTGCGGGACGCCGCCGATGGTGATGTCGTACATCTTGCGCTGGTGCTGCGGGTCGCCGACCCAGACGGCACCCGCGGCGTTCGGGGTGTAGCCCACGAACCAGGCGGCGTAGCGGCTGTCGCTGGTGCCGGTCTTGCCGGCGCTGTCGCGGCCCGTGAGACCCGCCTTCTTGCCGGTGCCGTCCTGGACGACGCCGCGCAGGAGGGTGTTGATCGTGTCCGCGGTCTTCTTGGACATCGCGCCGCGGCAGCTGCTCTGCGGAACGGCCAGCTCCTTGCCGCGCGCATCCGTGATCGACTCGATGGCGACGGGCGAGCAGTACTCGCCGCCGTTGGCGAAGGCGGCATAACCGGCCGCCATGGTCAGCGGCGACATCTCCTGCACACCCAGCGTCATCGACGGGACCTGCTGCAACGGCTTGCCGTCCGCCCGCTCGATGCCCATCTTCTGCGCCATCCGGACCGCCGGGCAGATGCCCATGTCGGAGATCAGCTGCACGAAGTAGGTGTTGACCGACTTCGCGGTCGCCTCCTTCATGCCGTACGGGCCGACCTCCGATTTGTTCTCGTTCTGGGTGGCGTCGGTGCCCTGCCATTCGCCGTTGCAGGTCTGCACCGGGCTCGGATACCGCATCCGGTACGGCGAGGAGTACTTCTGGTACGGGCTGGTGCCCTGCTCCAGGGCGGCCGCCGCGACCACCGGCTTGAAGGTCGACCCGGGCTGGTAGCCGGCGCCGCCGCCCATGTCGTGGTCCACCGAGAGGTTGATCTGGGTCTGATGCGGGCCGAAGCCGTACGGGCGGGACTGGCCCATGCCGAGGATCTTGCCGGTGCCCGGTTCGACGATGGTCGCCGCACTGGCGACCGGGTCGTCGTCGTAGACGTGCTCGCTGACCGACTTCTGGATCGACTTCTGGGTCTGCGGATCGAGGGTGGTGTGGATCGTCATACCGCCCTGGTTCCAGCGCTTCGAACGGGCCGTGCGGGTCTTTCCGAAAGCCTTGTCGTTGAGGAAGACCTTGCGGATGTAGTCGCAGAAGAAGCCCGCGCCGTCCACGGCGGTGATACAGCCGTTCTTGGGGTGGCTGACCGACAGCCGGACCGGCTTCTGGGCGGCCGCATGGGCCTGTGCCTGGGTGATGTCCTTCACATCGGCCATCCGCTGCAGCACGGTGTTGCGCCGCCGGGTCGCTTCCTGCGGGTCGTTGACCGGGTCGTAGCGGCTGGGCGACTGGACGATGCCGGCCAGCAGGGCCGCCTCCTCCAGCTTCAGGTCCTTGGCGTGCTTGCTGAAGTAGCGCTGGGCGGCGGCCTCGACGCCGTACGCCTGCTGGCCGAAGAAGGTGATGTTGAGGTAGTTCTGCAAGATCTTGCGCTTGCCGAGCTCCTTCTCCAGCTGGATCGCGTACTTGAGCTCCTTGACCTTGCGGCCGAGGGTCTGCTGGGTGGCCTGGGCGACCTTGTCGGGGTCGTCGCCCGCCTCCTCGATGAAGACGTTCTTCACATACTGCTGCGTCAGCGTCGAGGCGCCCTGGGAGACGCCGCCCGACTGGGCGTTCTTGTTGAGCGCGCGCAGGATGCCCTTCAGGTCGATGGCGCCGTGCTGGTAGAAGCGCGCGTCCTCGATCGCGACGATCGCCTTCTGCATGTACGGCGAGATGTTCTTCAGGCCCACCACCCTGCGGTCGCGGGAGTAGACCTTGGCGATCTCGCCGCCGTCGGCGTCCAGGATGGTGGTCCGCTGGCTGAGCGGCGGCGTCTTCAGGTTGGCCGGGATGTCGTCGAAGCCCTCGACCGAGCCCTTGGCGGCAAGCCCCAGCGCCCCGGCGGCGGGCAGCGCGATGCCGGCGAGTACGGCTCCGGCCAGCACGCTGACACCGAGGAACTTGGCGGCCATCTGGGCCTTGGACGGACCCCCGCCCTCGCGCTTCTTAGCCATGCGGACAACCCTACGTTCTGAATCGCCGGACAGGGGTGCACCTGTTCGCTTAGCCTGTTCACACCTGCCACAGCGGGATGGTTACGCCTCGGTTCGTCAACCCCCTCTCTCTGTGCGGCCCCTGCCCCTCTTGCCCGCTTGTGTCGCCGGAAGTCCCATGTGCACACGGTGAAGTGTCCGGACTTGGATGGAAAGCGACGTATGCCGTCCGCTCACTCCGTTGGGTGATCTGCCGCGTACGCATAGTCCGTTCGGGCCATTCAAGATTGGGCCCGAAGGGGGTGTTGCGCCCTGCCTGCCTTCCGTAACGTCCTCAACTGGCAACGGTGAATATGCCGCTTGCCGCCGTGGGGGAGCCTCGATTCGGGAGAGGACGGCGCCAGCATGGGCTGGGTAACCGACTGGAGTGCACAGGCAGCCTGCCGCACTACCGATCCGGATGAATTGTTCGTGCAAGGAGCGGCGCAGAACCGCGCCAAGGCGGTGTGCACCGGGTGTCCGGTGCGTACGGAGTGCCTGGCCGACGCCCTGGACAACCGGGTGGAATTCGGTGTGTGGGGCGGCATGACCGAGCGGGAGCGGAGGGCGCTGCTGCGCCGTCGGCCGACCGTGACGTCATGGCGCCGGCTGCTGGAGACAGCACGTACGGAATACGAGCGCAGCACCGGCATCCTGCCGGTGGACTGCGAGGACGAGGCCTTCGACGAGTACGCCGCGGTCGGGTAGGCGCAGGCGGCCGTGGGGCCGTCAGGTGGGCCGAGTGTGTGTGGTCCGGACGCGGTCCGGGCGGAGGGGCGGCGCCGGTTTCCGTGGTGCGATTGTTCAGTCGCCGGCTTCGGCTCAGTCCTCGCCTTTGACTCAGTCGTCGGCTTCGGCGCTGTTCAGCGCGAGGCGGTCGCCGATCGCGCGCAGACCGGCGAGGTCATGGACGTCACCGGGCAGCGCGGCGACCTCGGTCACCGGGACCTCGGGATGCAGTGCGGTGAAGCGGTCGCGCGTGCGCCGTTCGCGCGCGAGGACCTGCATGCGCTCCGCGTGCAGACGCAGCAGCCCGGCGGCGAGCTGTGCCGCTGAGGCAGATGTGGGTGCTACCTGATCCGTCGCGGCAGCGGGGGAGGGGCCACCGGCGGTTCCTGAAGCAGCCTTCCCGTTGTGATGATCGACAATGCCGGACGGTTCAAGATTTTCCGCGTCGGCGCCCTCCGCGGCGTGCTCCGTGAGGGCCTCCGCGGCGGCCAGCGCCCGCTCCGCGCTGAGTTGGGCGGCGCCGCTGCCGTGGACCCGGTTCAGCACGAGGCCCGCCAGCGGCATCTGCTCGGCGGCCAGCCTCTCGACGAAGTACGCCGCCTCGCGCAGCGCGTCCCGCTCCGGCGCGGCCACCACGAGGAACGCCGTACCGGGCGCCTGGAGCAGCCGGTACGTGGCGTCCGCGCGGGTGCGGAAGCCGCCGAACATGGTGTCCATCGCGGCCACGAACGTCTGTACGTCACGCAGAAGCTGACCACCCATCAGCTTACTGAGGGTGCCCGTCATCATGGACATGCCGACGTTCAGAAACTTCATCCCGGCCCGCCCGCCGACCTTCGCCGGTGCCATCAGGACCCGGATGAACTTGCCGTCCAGGAAGGAGCCCAGGCGCTTGGGCGCGTCCAGGAAGTCCAGCGCGGAGCGGCTGGGCGGGGTGTCGACGACGATCAGGTCCCATTCGTCGCCGGCGCGGAGCTGGCCGAGCTTCTCCATGGCCATGTACTCCTGGGTGCCCGCGAAACCGGCCGACAGCGACTGGTAGAAGGGGTTCTCCAGGATGGCGCGCGCCCGGTCGGGGTCCGCATGGCCCTCGACGATCTCGTCGAAGGTGCGCTTCATGTCCAGCATCATCGCGTGCAGTTCGCCGCCGGCCGTCTCATCGACGCCCTTGACCTGGCGCGGGACGTTGTCAAGCTCCGAGATGCCCATCGACTGCGCCAGCCGCCTGGCCGGGTCGATGGTCAGCACGACGGCCTTGCGGCCGCGCTCGGCGGCGCGTACGCCCAGCGCCGCGGCGGTTGTGGTCTTGCCGACGCCGCCCGAACCGCAGCACACCACGATGCGGGTGCGCGGGTCGTCCAGCAGCGCGTCGACCTCGAGCCACGGGGGCGAGGCGTCCAGGGTCATGTCGTCCGAGGTCATATGGGCCCCTGTTTCCGCAGATCTCTCGCCAGGCGGTAGAGCCCGGCGAGGTCCACTCCCTCGGGGAGCAGCTCCAACTCGTAGGTGGGCAGGCCGATGGCCTTCAGCTCGGCATGCTCGGTGCGCTCCAGCTCAACGCGTTCGGCGTGTTCGCGCGCCTGCTCCAGCAGCGGGTCGATCAGCCGCTCCGCCAGTCCGCCTCGGCGTGCGCCGCCCAGGCCGGCCTGGGAGAGCGCCTTGGCGATGCCCGTACGGGCCCCGCGGGCGGCGATGTCGAGATCGCCGTTGTCCAGCAGGGCGGGGCGGGTCATGTTGATGACGATGCCGCCCACCGGGATGCCGGCCGCGCGCAGCTCGGCGATGCCGTCGGCGGTCTCCTGGACCGGCATCTCTTCCAGGAGGGTCACCATGTGGACCGCGGTCTCGGGCGATTTGAGGACCCGCATCACGGCCTGCGCCTGATTGTGGATCGGGCCGATCTTCGCCAGGCCCGCCACCTCGTCGTTGACGTTCAGGAAGCGGGTGATGCGGCCGGTGGGCGGGGCGTCCATCACCACCGCGTCGTAGAGGAACCTGCCGGTCTTGTCCTTACGGCGCACCGCCTCGCACGCCTTGCCGGTCAGCAGGACGTCCCGCAGGCCCGGTGCGATGGTCGTGGCGAAGTCGATCGCGCCGAGCTTCTTCAGGGCCCGGCCCGCGCCGCCCAGCTTGTAGAACATCTGGAGGTAGTCCAGGAGGGCGCGCTCGGCGTCGATCGCCAGCGCATGGACCTCTCCTCCTCCCGGTCCCACCGCGATCTTGCGCTCCTCGTACGGAAGCGCCTCGGTCTCGAACAACTGGGCGATGCCCTGCCGGCCCTCGACCTCGACCAGGAGGGTGCGGCGCCCCTCGGTGGCCAGGGCGAGCGCGAGGGCGGCGGCGACCGTGGTCTTGCCGGTGCCGCCCTTGCCGCTGACGACATGGAGCCTGCTCACGCCAAGGAGCCTAACCAGTCCTCGTCGGCGCTACGCACGGGATACGCCCGGGAAGACCCGGAGATCGGCAGAAGAAATATCCGGGACACATCAGGGACACGGCGGGAACCCGCCCCGGGCGCCGGGCGTGGACGGCGTCCGCCGCCGCCCCGCACACGTATTACGCTCGCCCCATGACCAAGTGGGAATACGCGACTGTGCCGCTGCTCGTGCACGCGACGAAGCAGATTCTGGACACCTGGGGCGAGGACGGCTGGGAGCTCGTCCAGGTCGTGCCGGGCCCGAACAACCCCGAGCAGCTGGTGGCCTACCTGAAGCGGGAGAAGCAGGCGTGAGCGCGGTAGAGGACAAGATCGCGGAACTCGGCCTGAAGCTGCCGCAGGTCGTGCCGCCGCTGGCCGCGTACCAGCCCGCGGTGCGCTCCGGTGCGTATGTCTTCACCTCCGGCCAGCTGCCGATGGTGGACGGTGCGCTGCCGGCCGCCGGCAAGGTGGGCGCCGAGGTCAGCCCGGAGCAGGCCAAGGAACTCGCCGCCATCTGCGCGCTCAACGCGCTGGCCGCCGTGAAGTCGGTGACCGGCGATCTGGACAGGATCCAGCGGGTCGTGAAGGTCGTCGGGTTCGTGGCCTCCGCGCCGGACTTCACCGGGCAGCCTGGCGTCATCAACGGCGCCAGTGAGCTGCTGGGCGAGATCCTCGGCGACAAGGGCGTGCACGCCCGGTCCGCGGTGGGCGTGGCGGTGCTGCCGCTCGACGCACCGGTCGAGGTCGAGATCCAGGTCGAGATCGCCGAATAAGCGGAACCGGCCGAATAATGGCCGGGGGTGTCGCCCAGCGGCCGGCCGGGCCCGAGAGACCCTCGAACATCTGCGTGCGAGCGCATAGCATCCGGCCATGTCGTCCACGACCAATGGCCAGTGGTATCCGCCGGAGTGGCCGGACCGTATCCGGGCGCTCGCGAGCGGCGAGCTGACCCCCGCCACACCCCGGCGGGCCGCGACCGTCCTGCTGCTGCGGGACGCCGCCCCCGGCTCGGCCTCCCGCGGCCCCGCCGTCCATATGCTGCGCAGACGCGCCTCCATGGCCTTCGCCGGAGGCGCGTACGCGTATCCGGGTGGCTCCGTCGACCCGCGCGACGAGCGTCCGGTGGCCTGGGCCGGGCCGTCGCGCGCCCAGTGGGCGGTCCGGATGGGCGTGGATCCGGCCACCGCGCAGGCCATCGTCTGCGCCGCGGTCCGCGAGACGTTCGAGGAGGCGGGCGTGCTGCTCGCGGGCGCCTCGGCCGACTCCGTCGTCGCGGACACCACCGGCGAGGACTGGGCGGCCGACCGCGCCGCCCTGGTGGCCCACGAGCTGTCCTTCGCCGACTTCCTGGGCCGCCGCGGCCTGGTCCTGCGCTCCGATCTGCTCGCCGCCTGGGCGCACTGGATCACCCCGGAGTTCGAGCCGCGGCGCTACGACACCTGGTTCTTCGTCGCCGCGCTCCCGGAGGGCCAGCGCGCCGTCAACGCCTCCACGGAGGCGGACCGTACGGTGTGGATCCGCCCGGAGGAGGCCGCGGCCGGATACGACAGCGGCGAGCTGCTGATGATGCCGCCGACCATCTCCACGCTGCGCTCGCTCCAGCCGTACGGCACCGTCGCGGAGGCGCTGGCCGCGGCCGAGGCCCAGGACCTGACACCGGTGCTGGCCCGCGCGCGCCTGGTGGAGGGCAGGATCGTGCTGAGCTGGCCGGGGCACGACGAATTCACCAAGCACATCACGGCCGGCGACGGCCCGGGGGACGGCGCTGCCGACGGCGCGTCAGGCACCGCGAGCCCCTCGGACACCACGAACCCCTCGGGAGAGACCCCCGCATGACCGATGCAGCCGCCCTTCCCGGCCAGCCCCGTGGCGGAGTGATCTCGGGGCAGGCCACCGCGCGCGCCCACTGTGTGCTGGCGCCGAACCCGTCGGCGATGACCCTGGACGGCACCAACACCTGGATCGTCGCCGAGCCGGACTCCGATCTCGCCGTCGTCATCGACCCCGGTCCGCTCGACGAGACCCACCTCCAGGCGGTCATCGACACGGCCGAACGGGCCGGCAAGCGCATCGCGCTGACCCTGCTGACCCATGGCCACCCGGACCACGCCGACGGCGCCGCCCGGTTCGCCGAGCTGACCCGTTCGGCCGTACGGGCGCTGGACCCGGCGCTGCGGCTCGGCGGCGAGGGACTGGCGGCCGGCGACGTCATCACCACCGGAGGCCTGGAGCTGCGCGTGGTGCCCACACCGGGGCACACCGCGGACTCGCTCTCCTTCCATCTCCCGGCCGATGCCGCGGTCCTGACCGGCGACACGATCCTGGGGCGCGGGACCACGGTGGTCATGCACCCCGAGGGCCGGCTGGGCGACTACCTGGACTCGCTGCGGCGACTGCGTTCCCTCACGGTGGACGACGGGGTGTCAACGGTCCTGCCGGGGCACGGGCCGGTGCTGAACGACGCCCAGGGGGCGGTGGAGTTCTATCTGGCGCACCGGGCACACCGGCTCGCCCAGGTGGAGACCGCGGTCGAAGCCGGTCATCGCACCCCTGCCGAGGTCGTCGCCAGTGTGTACGCCGACGTGGACCGTTCCCTGTGGCCGGCCGCGGAACTGTCCGTACGGGCGCAGCTGGACTATCTGGGCGAGCATGGCCTGATCTGATCCCGGACGAGCCGGAGCCCGCCGTGACCGAACTTCCGTACCGGGCCGGGGACGCCCGGTCGATGCCCGCCGAGACCGCGCCCCATGCCCGTACGTACCTGGCCTGGCCGCCCCGCGGGTCCGTATGGGGTGTGGACACCCCCGCCGTCCAACAGGACGTCGCCCGCCTGGCCCGGACCCTCGCCGCGTACGAGCCCGTGACGCTGCTGGCCGCCCCGGAGGAGGAACGGCGGGCCCGCCGGGCCTGCGGGGCGGGCGCAGCGGACGGTTCGGGGGTGGAGATCCTGCCCGTCCCGGTGGACGACCTGTGGGTACGGGACAGCGGGCCGGTCTTTGTGACGGGCCCCGGTGGTGTGGCGGGCGTCGACCTCGGCTTCAACGGGTGGGGCGGCAAACAGGACCACCACCGGGACGGCCAGGTCGCCCGGCGTCTGCTCGGGCACGCCGGGACGCCCCGTATCGCCGCCGGGATCGTCGCCGAGGGCGGCGCCCTGGAGGCCGACGGCGAGGGCACCTTGCTGGCGACCGAGAGCTCGCTGGTCAACCCCAACCGCAATCCCGGCCGTTCGCGCGACGGCATCGAGGAGGCGCTGCGGCAGGCGCTCGGCGTGCGCACCGTCATCTGGCTCGAAGGCGTCCGCGGCGAGGACATCACGGACTGTCATATCGACGCCCTCGCCCGCTTCGCCGAGCCCGGCACGGTCGTCCTGAGCCGCCCTGAGCCGGCCGCGCCTCCCGTATGGCAGCGGGTGTACGAACAGGCCCGCGCGGCCCTGGAACAGGCCACGGACGCGGCCGGGCGCCGGCTGCGGATCGTCGAGCTGCCGGAGGTGTCCGCGGCGGGCAACCGCGGACCGGACTTCCTGGGTTCGTACGTCAACTACTACGTCGCCAACGGGGCGGTGATCCTGCCGCGGTTCGGCGACCGCACGGCCGACGACCGCGCGGCCGGGACGCTGCGCGAGCTGTACCCGGGGCGGGAGGTCCGGCAGATCCCGGTCGACACCCTCGCGGAGGGCGGCGGCGGGATCCACTGCGCGACGCAGCAGGAGCCGGTGGGGTAGGGCCTGTCCGGCGGATCACGGCCGGGCCCGCGCCTGACCCGCCGGTGGGCGCCAAAGGCGAAGGGCCCCGCCGGAGCGGGGCCCTTCGGGGCTTTGTGCGGACGCGGTGTCAGCGCGAACGCTTGGCCAGCCGCTCGACGTCCAGGAGGATCACGGCGCGGGCCTCCAGACGCAGCCAGCCGCGGCCGGCGAAGTCGGCGAGAGCCTTGTTGACGGTCTCACGGGAGGCGCCGACGAGCTGGGCGAGCTCCTCCTGGGTGAGGTCGTGCACGACGTGGATGCCTTCTTCGGACTGGACGCCGAACCGGCGCGACAGGTCCAGGAGGGCGCGGGCCACCCGGCCCGGCACGTCGGAGAAGACCAGGTCGGACATCTGGTCGTTGGTCTTGCGCAGGCGGCGGGCGACGGCGCGCAGCAGGGCCGTGGCGACCTCGGGGCGGGCGTTCAGCCAGGGCTGAAGGTCGCCGTGGCCCAGGCCGAGCAGCTTGACCTCGGTGAGCGCCGAGGCGGTGGCCGTGCGCGGGCCCGGGTCGAAGAGCGAGAGCTCGCCGATCAGCTCACCGGGGCCCAGGACGGCGAGCATGTTCTCGCGGCCGTCCGGGGAAGTGCGGTGCAGCTTCACCTTGCCCTCGGTGACCACGTAGAGGCGGTCGCCGGGGTCCCCTTCGTGGAACAGGGCGTCGCCGCGGGCGAGCGTGACCTCTCCCATCGAGGCGCGCAGCTCGGCCGCCTGCTCGTCATCGAGCGCCGCGAAGAGCGGTGCGCGCCGCAGAACGTCGTCCACGAGATCTCTCCTTGTCGACATGCTCCGGGGGACTGTGGTCCCCATCATGCCGGAATGCAAAACAGTGCGATCAATCACAAGTTTGCCGGACCGGTGCCGCAAGCCATAAGGCAGGGGGCCGATTGGGGTCACGAATCACAGTGGTCGGGGCGGATGTCAGTGGGTGGCCTTAGTCTGGCCGAGTGTCCAATACGCCGGTGAGAGCACGGGACTGGGGGGCTGAGCGAGTGAGCGCCGTGGGCGATTCCGCTGTGGGCGAACACCCGTCCACCAATGCGTCGAATACGGATAAAAGTAGCAAATCCCTCCCCGGGGTGACGTCCGGCCGGAAGGCGTCGGCGCAGCGGTCCGGCGCGTCGCGGCCGGCGGCGGGGAAGGCGACGGACACGGCGAAGGACACGACGGCAGAGCGCGGAATACCGGCGGGCGCGACCGCCCGGACCTCCGCATCGACGAGCCCGGTAGGCAAGACCTCGGCAGGGAAGAAGGCCGCCGTGAAGGAAACCCCGCTCGCGAAGCCGGCGGCAGCCAGGACAGCCGCCAAGAAGGCGGCGACGAAGGCCGTCGCCAAGAAGACCGCCGGGAAGACGGTCGCGAGGAAGACCGCGACGACGAAGGACGCCGCCACGAAGAAGGCCGCCGTGGCCAAGGCGCCCGCCGCGAAGAAGGCCACCGCCGCGAAGAAGGCCACCGCAGCCAAGAAGGCTGCCCCCGCCAAGAAGGCCCCCGCCCGCAAGCCCGAGTCGCGGGTCGCCATGGTGCGGCGGGCGCGGCGGATCAACCGGGAGCTGGCCGAGCTGTATCCGTACGCCCATCCGGAGCTGGACTTCACCAACCCCTTCGAGCTGCTGGTCGCCACGGTGCTCTCGGCACAGACCACCGATCTGAGGGTCAACCAGACCACCCCGCGCCTGTTCGCGGTCTGCCCGACCCCCGAGGACATGGCCGCGATGGACCCGGAGCGGCTGGAGGAGCTGATCCGGCCGACCGGCTTCTTCCGGGCGAAGACGAAGTCGCTGCTCGGGCTGTCGGCGGCGCTGCGCGACCGCTTCGGCGGCGAGGTGCCGGGCCGCCTGGAGGATCTCGTCACGCTCCCCGGGGTCGGCCGCAAGACCGCCAATGTCGTACTCGGCAATGCCTTCGGCGTCCCGGGGATCACCGTCGACACGCACTTCGGCCGTCTGGCGCGCCGCTTCGGCTGGACCACCGCGGAGGACCCGGACAAGGTCGAGGCGGATGTCGCCGCGATCTTCCCCAAGAGCGAGTGGACGATGCTCTCGCACCGCGTCGTCTTCCACGGCCGCCGCGTCTGCCATTCCCGCAAGCCCGCCTGCGGGGCCTGCCCCGTCGCCCCCCTGTGCCCCGCGTACGGCGAGGGCGAGACGGACCCGGAGAAGGCCAGGAAGCTGCTGAAGTACGAGCTGGGCGGCCAGCCGGGGCAGCGGCTGAAGCCGCCGGCCGACTATCCGGGGCAGCCCGCGCCTCCGATGGCGGCCCCATGACGGCAGCCGCGGTGACCACCGGGTGACCTCACCCACCACAGGGCAAGCCCCGAAAAGGGGAGGGACCATGGATTCAGGGCCTGAGGGGGCGCGTATGACGAGTGCACGGGAGCAGTACGGCGAGGAGACCGGGACCCGCGCGGGGACGGTGTACGGCCAGGAGGCCACCGTCACGGCCAATGGCCTGCCCGAGTGGCTGGCCCCGCTGGCGCGCGCTGCCGGGACCATAGAGCCGCGGCAGCTCAGCCGCTTCCTGCCGCCCGAGAGCGGCGGCCGGCAGTCCGCGGTGCTGATCCTCTTCGGCCAGGGTCCCCGAGGCCCCGAGCTGCTCCTGATGGAGCGCGCCGGCACCCTGCGCTCGCACGCCGGCCAGCCCTCCTTCCCCGGTGGCGCCCTCGATCCGGAGGACGGCGACCCCGACGGGCCCGGCCCGGTGCGGGCGGCGCTGCGCGAGGCCCAGGAGGAGACCGGTCTCGATCCGGCCGGTGTCCAGGTCTTCGGCGTGCTGCCGAGGCTCTACATCCCGGTCAGCGGTTTCGTCGTGACGCCGGTCCTGGGCTGGTGGCGCGAGCCGAGCCCGGTCCGCGCCGTGGACCAGGCGGAGACCGCCCGGGTCTTCACGGTTCCCGTGGCGGATCTCACGGATCCGGCCCATCGGGTGACCACCCGCCACCCCAGCGGTCACATCGGCCCGGCCTTCCTGGTCGAGAACGCCCTGGTATGGGGCTTCACGGCCGGCGCCATCGACCGGATCCTGCATTTCGCGGGCTGGGAGATTCCGTGGGACCGTGACAAGCAGGTCCCGCTCGACTGGCGCTCGTGAGACGGTGTCCGGCGTGAACGTCCTGGACATCCTGCTGCTGCTGGCCGCCGTATGGTTCGCGATCGTCGGCTACCGGCAAGGCTTTGTCGTCGGCATCCTGTCCGTGATCGGCTTCCTCGGAGGCGGCCTGATCGCGGTCTATCTGCTGCCGGTGATCTGGAACGAGATCACCGATGACGCGACGCCCAACACCTTCGCCGCGATCGCGGCGGTCGCCATCGTGATCGTCTGCGCCTCGGTGGGCCAGGCCCTCACCACCCACCTGGGCAACAAACTGCGCCGCCACATCACCTGGTCGCCGGCGCGGGCACTGGACGCGTCCGGCGGCGCGCTGGTCAACGTCGTGGCGATGCTGCTGGTCGCCTGGCTGATCGGCTCCGCCCTGGCGGGCACGTCGCTGCCGACGCTCGGCAAGGAGGTCCGTAACTCCCGGGTGCTGCTCGGTGTGTCCCAGGTGCTCCCCCAGGAGGCCAACACCTGGTTCGCGGACTTCTCCTCCGCGCTCGCGCAGAACGGCTTCCCGCAGGTCTTCACGCCGTTCTCCAACGAGCCGATCACCTCCGTGCCCCCGCCCGATCCCCGGCTGGCGAACGGCCAGGTCGCGGAGCGGGCCAAGCGCAGCATTGTCAAGATCGTCGGTACGGCGCCCAGCTGCGGCAAGGTCCTCGAAGGCACCGGATTCGTCTTCGGCAGCCACCGCGTGATGACCAATGCGCATGTCGTCGGAGGCGTCACCCGGCCGACCGTCCAGGTGGGCGGCGAGGGCCGGCAGTACGACGCCAGGGTGGTGCTCTACGACTGGCGGCGCGATATCGCCGTCCTGGACGTGCCCACGCTGAAGGCCCCGGCGCTGAAGTTCGCCGCCACGGACGGGACCAGCGGCAAGAGCGCCATCGTCGCCGGCTACCCGGAGAACGGCGGCTATGACGTCCGCGCGGCCCGTATCCGCCGCCGCATCGAGGCCAACGGCCCGGACATCTACCACCGCGGCACGGTCAGCAGGGACGTCTACTCCCTCTACGCCACGGTCCGGCAGGGCAACTCCGGCGGCCCGCTGCTCACCCCCAAGGGCGAGGTCTACGGCGTCGTCTTTGCGAAGTCGCTGGACGACTCCCGTACCGGCTACGCGCTGACCGCCGACGAGGTCCGCGGGGACGTCACCAAGGGGCGTACGGCCGTGCGGGAGGTCAACAGCCAGGGTTGCGCGATCTGAGGCGGCAGACGGGGCGCAGGCGGCGCGGGGGCGGATGTTTCCCGCGCCGGGCGCGCGCCGGGGCGCGGCGGCTCAGCTGCGCGGATGGCGCAGGCGCGCACTCATCCAGCGCGCTCTCCGGCGCAGGATGCGCGGAATTCCCATAGGGTGCGCGGGTCCGGGGGAGCCGCCGGATCCAAGATCCGGGGTTTCCCTCTCCCGAGTGCCCACTGCAGCGGCACTGCTGCGGCGGTTGCGTGCCACGTCACGGTAGTCGTGCGTCCAGCCCATACCCACGACACTGCCCGGGCCCCAAGGTCCGTAACCGCCCCGGGGGCCGCCAATTGGCCTATGCGCCAGGCAATTGGCGGTTCGCCACACGAACGTTCGATGTGGTGGCGAACGGTCGCCCGGACGCTTCCGGCGCTTCCCCGGGCTCCCGGCTCCTCAGCGGTCCGGTTCCGGGTCCTTCAGCCAGTTGATCAGCTCGGTGGAGAACGCCGCGGGGTCCTCTTCGTGCGGGAAGTGCCCCAGCCCGTCGAAGAGCCGCCACCGGTACGGGGCCTCCACATACTCGCCGGAGCCGGCCGCGCTGCGGGTGCGCATCACCGGGTCGAGGGATCCGTGCAGGTGGAGCGTGGGGACCCGGACCGGCATCTTCATCCGGCGGTTGAACTGGATGCCGTCCGGGCGGGCCATCGACCGCACCATCCAGCGGTACGGCTCGATCGAGCAGTGCGCCGTGGAGGGGATGCTCATCGCCCGCTGGTAGACCGCGACGGCGTCGTCCTCGGGCAGCCGCGGCCCGGACCAGTCGCGGATCATGCGGCCGACCAGCGCCGCGTCGTCCGCGGTGAGCCGGCGCTCGGGCAGCCAGGGCCGCTGGAAGTTCCAGATGTGCGAGCTGCGGGCGCTCTGCCGTACGTCTGCGAGCATCGCCGAGCGCCAGCGCCGCGGGTGCGGCATCGAGGCGACCGCGAGCCGGCGCACCAGCTTGGGCCGCATCACCGCCGCGGTCCAGGCCAGATAGCCGCCCAGATCGTGCCCGACCAGCGCCGCGTCCGGCTCGCCCAGGGACCGTACGACGCCCGTGATGTCGAGGGCGAGGTTCGCGGGGTCGTAGCCGCGCGGGGTGCGGTCGCTGCCGCCGACGCCCCGCAGGTCCATCGCGACCGCCCGGAAGCCCGCGTCGGCGAGCGCGGGCAGCTGGTGGCGCCAGGTCCACCAGAACTGCGGAAAGCCGTGCAGCAGGAGCACCAGGGGGCCGTCGCCCATCTCGGCGATGTGGAAGCGCGCGCCGTTCGCCGCGACGTCCCGGTGCGACACCCTCTTGTTCCCCCTGCCGGGAACGTCGAGGTGTACGACCGAGGTGGTGCTGTCAGGGGCTGTCATACGGACGAGCGTGTCACAGACTCCAGGACCGGGTGCTCCTCCGGCGCGACGCGCGGGTGCGGCTTGGCCTTCTGCAGTACAGCAGCGGTCTCCTTGGCGGAGCTGATCGACTTCTCCGGCTTCTTGATCTTCTTGATCTTGGCCGTGGCGATCAGTACCAGCAGCGCGGCGAGGACGAGGAACGCGCCGCCCACGATCAGGAAGGACCAGGCGAGCCCCATGCCGAGGTTGTGGATGCCGTACGCCGCCGCGAAGCTGAGCACCGGCAGCGCGAACAGCGCCAGCGCACCCGCCACCACAAAGGCGGCGCCGCCGATGCCGGCCCGCTTGGCGTCCTGCCGCAGCTCCGCCTTGGCCAGCGCGATCTCGTCGTGCACCAGTGCGGACATCTCGGCGGTGGCCGTGGCCACCAACTGCCCGAGGCTGCGGTCCGTGCCGCCGTCGGCTGCGCTCATCGCCGTCTCCCTCTTCTCTTCGCCCGGATGGCAAAGCCTCTCAGATCATGCCGGACCATCGTCCCCGGCGTGGGTGCGGGCGGCCACTTCGGCAAGGCGGCGGTGTTCGGCGGCCTTTGCCTCGAGGATCGCGGCCATCCGAAGGTGGTATTCGGGCTTGTCGAGTTCGTAGATGTCGGGGATGCCGTCGTGGTCCTCGTCGCGCTCCTCGTCCTCGCACAGCGTGCGGTACTTGTTGTTGCGGAGCTTGAGGAGCACGGCCGCGCACACGGCGGCGAGCAGGGAGCCGATCAGCACCGATGCCTTGATCTCGGAGGCCAGCGCGAGGTCCTCGGAGAAGGCCAGTTCGCCGATGAGCAGTGAGACCGTGAAGCCGATTCCGGCCAGGGTCGCGACGGCGAAGACATCCGGCCACTTGAGGTCGGGGTTGAGTTCCGCCTTGGTGAAGCGGGCGGTGACCCAGGTGCCGCCGAAGACGCCCAGTGCCTTGCCGACCACCAGGCCGAGGACGACGCCGAGCGTCTCGGGCCGGGTGAAGACGTCGTGGACCGCGCCGCCGGCGATGGACACGCCCGCGGAGAAGAGGGCGAACAGCGGCACCGCGAGGCCGGCCGAGAGCGGGCGGACCAGATGCTCGATGCGTTCGCCGGGGGACCGGTCCTCGCCGTCGCGCCGGTGGCAGCGCAGCATCAGGCCCATGGCGACGCCCGCGATGGTGGCGTGCACCCCGCTGTTCTCCATCAGGCCCCAGATGACCAGCGCCAGGGGGACGTAGACGTACCAGCCGCGGACGCCCTTGCGGAGCAGCAGGTAGAAGAGCGCCAGGCCGATGACGGCGAAGCCGAGCGCCAGGAAATTGATCGTCGAGGTGAAGAAGACCGCGATGATCAGGATTGCGAAGAGGTCGTCGACGACGGCGAGGGTGAGCAGGAAGGCGCGCAGTGCGGAGGGCAGGGAGGTGCCGATGACGGCGAGGACCGCGAGCGCGAAGGCGATGTCGGTGGCGGTGGGGACCGCCCAGCCCTGGAGCGAGCCGCCGCCGATGCCGTTGACGACGGCGTAGACGATCGCGGGCGTCGCCATACCGCAGACCGCGGCGACGACCGGGAGGGCGGCGGCCTTGGGGTCGCGCAGTTCGCCGGCGACCAGTTCGCGCTTGAGCTCGATGCCGGCGACGAAGAAGAAGATCGCGAGCAGGCCGTTGGCGGCCCAGTGCTGGACGGACAGATCCAGGCCCAGCGAGGCGGGTCCGAGGTGGAAGTCGCGTATCGCCGCGTAGCTGCCGCTCAGGGTGTTTGCCCAGATCAGGGCTATGACGGCGGCGGCGAGGAGCAGAACGCCGCCGACGGTCTCGGCGCGCAGCGCATCCGCGACGAAGTTTCGCTCGGGGAGCGGCATCCGCCCGAGAAATATGGAACGGCGGGGCTTCGTCGCGCTCACGGGGTGACCTCCGGTCAATTCGGCAGCTGTGTACGGCTGTTGCAGTTGCCGACCAGACTTCCCGGCGCACCCTGAGTTTCTTGGCGTGTCATTAACGCACTTCCTACTTTACCGGGCGAGTGCGAGGAGCTATTCGGTGGCCATCACTTTACGGGCATATCGGGCGCGAGGCCGCCGGAGTGCGACGGAGGGGGCACCCGGCCGTGACGGCCCGGTGCCCCCTCCGTGAGCGGTCCCGCTCAGTCCTCGCTGGCCGCGCTCGGCAGCTTCGCCTGGATCAGGTCCATGACCGAGGAGTCGGTGAGCGTGGTGACGTCACCGAGGTCGCGGTTCTCGGCCACATCGCGCAGCAGCCGCCGCATGATCTTGCCGGAACGGGTCTTGGGCAGCTCCGCGACCGGCAGGATCCGCTTCGGCTTGGCGATCGGGCCGAGCTGCTGGGAGACATGTGCGCGCAGCTCGTCGACCAGGCCTTCGTCCTCCGCCGCGCCGCCGCGCAGGATGACGAAGGCGCAGATGGCCTGGGTCGTCTGCGGGTCGGTGGCGCCGACGACCGCCGCCTCGGCCACCTTCGGGTGCGAGACCAGCGCCGACTCCACCTCGGTGGTGGAGATGTTGTGCCCGGAGACGAGCATGACGTCATCCACCCGGCCCAGCAGCCAGATGTCGCCGTCCTCGTCCTTCTTGGCGCCGTCGCCCGCGAAGTACTTGCCCGCGAAACGGGACCAGTACGTGTCCAGATAGCGCTGGTCGTCGCCCCAGATGGTGCGCAGCATCGACGGCCACGGCTCGGTGAGGACCAGATAGCCGCCGGCGCCGTCGGGGACCTCGTTGGCGTCGTCGTCCACCACGGTCGCCGAGATGCCGGGCAGCGGCAGCTGCGCCGACCCGGGCTTGGTCTCCGTGACGCCCGGCAGCGGGCTGAGCATCATCGCGCCGGTCTCGGTCTGCCACCAGGTGTCGACGATCGGCGTGGCATCCGCCCCGATGTGCTTGCGGTACCAGATCCACGCCTCGGGGTTGATCGGCTCACCGACCGAGCCGAGCACCCGCAGCGAGGACAGATCGAACTTCGCCGGGATGTCGTCGCCCCACTTCATGCAGGCGCGGATCGCGGTCGGCGCGGTGTAGAGGATCGTCACGCCGTACTTCTGCACGATCTCCCACCAGCGGCCCTGGTGAGGAGTGTCGGGGGTGCCCTCGTAGAGCACCTCCGTCGCGCCGTTGGAGAGCGGGCCGTAGGTGATGTACGAGTGGCCGGTCACCCAGCCGACGTCGGCGGTGCACCAGTAGACGTCGGTCTCCGGCTTGAGGTCGAAGACCGCGTGGTGGGTGTACGACACCTGGGTGAGGTAGCCGCCGGTGGTGTGCAGGATGCCCTTGGGCTTACCCGTCGTCCCGGAGGTGTAGAGGATGAACAGCGGATGCTCGGCGTCGAACGCCTCGGGCGTGTGCCGCTCGCTCTGCCGCTCGACGATCTCGTGCCACCACACGTCGCGGCCGTCCTTCCAGGTCCCTCCCGCCTCGTCGAGGGACTGGCCGGTGCGGCGGACGACGAGGACGCTGCGGACGTTGTCCGTGCCGGGCCTGGTGAGCGCCTCGTCCACGGCCGGCTTGAGCGCGCTCGGCTTGCCGCGCCGGTAGCCGCCGTCCGCGGTGATGACGACCCGGGCGTCGGCGTCCTCGATGCGCGTCGCCAGCGCGTCCGCGGAGAAGCCGCCGAAGACGACCGAATGCGGGGCGCCCAGGCGGGCGCAGGCCAGCATGGCGATGACCGTCTCCGGGATCATCGGCATGTAGATGGCCACCCGGTCGCCGGTCGTCACGCCCAGCTCGATCAGGGCGTTGGCGGCCTTGGAGACCTCGCGCTGGAGCTCGGCGTAGGTGATCGCGCGGGTGTCGCCGGGCTCGCCCTCGAAGTGGATCGCGACCCGGTCGCCCAGGCCGTTCTCCACATGGCGGTCGACGCAGTTGTAGGCGACATTGAGCTTGCCGTCGGCGAACCACTTCGCGAAGGGCGGGTTGGACCAGTCGAGCGTTTCGCTCGGCTCGACCGCCCAGGTGAGGCGTTTGGCCTGCTCGGCCCAGAAGCCCAGCCGGTCCGCCGCGGCCTGCTCGTACGCGGCGGCCGTGATGTTGGCACTCGCGGCCAGATCGGCGGGCGGCGCGAACCGCCGCTCCTCCTTGAGCAGGTTGGCCAGGCTTTCGTTGCTCACAACTTCTCCCATTCCCAGGGCGTCCGATGTGTCCCGCTCATAGCTCATCAGCCCGCGCCCGGCCATGACAAGGGCTGTGGACAATTATTGGTGTAGACCTGTCAAGACCTGGTCCGCCGCAGGGCCGTTCGGCGGCCCGGCGCAGGTCAGACCCGGGCCGGCGCCGGCTCGCCGCGGACCGCCGAGAAGTGCCCGCCGGCCTCGTCGAGCACATACGCCTGAGCGTCGCCGACATGGAAGTACATGCCGTGCAGCACGAGCGTGCCCTCCGCCACCCGGCGGGCCACACACGGGTGCGCCCGCAGGTGGTCGAGCTGCTGCAGGACGTTGACGAGCGCCAGCCGCTCCTGGTCGTCGGCCACCGGCCGGTTGCTGAGGGCGACTTCGCCCCTGCCCAGCCGTCCGATGCGCGCCATGCGGGCCAGGCTCGGGCGGCCGTGCCGCAGCCACCGGGCGAGCGGCGTCGGCTCGGCCTCGTCCGGTGCGGCGGAGGCCAGCAGTGCCCCCATCGCCCCGCACCCCGAATGCCCGCACACCGTGATCGAACCGACCCGCAGCACCTCCACGGCGTACTCGATCGCCGCCGCCACCGAGTCGCAGGAGGCCTCCGAACCGGGCGGCGGCATCAGGTTGCCGACATTGCGCACGGTGAACAGATCGCCCGGACCGCTGGACGTGATCATGCTCGTGACCAGCCGGGAGTCGGCGCAGGTCAGGAACAGCTGGGTGGGCCGCTGCCCCTCGCGCGCCAGACGGGCCAGCTCCTCGCGCACCAGCGGGGCGGTATGCCGCTGGAACGCGCTGACGCCGCCCAGCAGTTGGCTGCCGCTGCTCTGTGCCACGGGCTCGCCCGCCGGGCCGGGCCGGGTGCAGTGGTGGTTGCGCCAGGGTGTCCAGGGACGGCAGGAGTGCGCGCTGGCCGGCTCGGCGATCGGGCGGCCCGAGCGGCCTCCCAGGGTGACCCAGCCACCGTGCGCACGATGCCCCGCGGACCAGGACCGCAGCGCCTCGTAGGCGGCATGGTCCATGAACGAACCGCACAGCTCGATGACGACATTGGCGCGGTCCGGCACCAGGGCCAGCGCCCGGGTCAGCCGCGGCACCGCCAGAAACGTCAACTGCCCGCTGACCCGCACCCGGTGGCAGTCCTCCTCCTCGGTCACGGTGACCCGGGTGTGCGTCAGTCTCCTCAGTGCAAGAAACACCGAGACTGCGATTCCGGTTGCCACGCCCTGCAGCACACCGAGCACCACGACCGCGCCCAAGGTGGCGGCGTACACCGGGAATTCGCGGTGCCGCTGCACATGGCGGATGTGCGCGAAGCTCACCATCCGTACGCCGACGACCATCACCAGGGCGGCGAGCGCGGCCAGTGGGATCAGCTCCAGCGTCCCGGCCAGCAGGCCCGCGCAGAGCAGCACCCAGACGCCGTGCAGCACGGTGGCCCGACGGGTCGCCGCCCCCGCCTTCACATTCGCCGAGCCGCGCATCGCGCCACCGGAGACCGGCATGCCGCCCAGCAGCCCGGAGACGACGTTGGCGACGCCCTGCCCGGCCAGCTCGCGGTCGAGGTGGGCCCGGCCCCCGGGGGCGGCGGGCCGCTCGGCTGCCAGGCGGTCGACCGCCACCGCCGACAGCAGCGACTCCACGCCGGCCACCAGGGTGACGGTCAGCACCGCTGCGGCGACGGCCGGCCAGGAGGCGTCGGGCAGCTCGGGCAGCTCGGGCAGCCGCCAGGACGGCAGATCGACCCGCGGCAGCGCCGTCCCGGTGCTGACGGCCGTCGCGGCGAGGACGGCGGCCAGCGGGGGCGGGACGCTGCGCGCCCAGCGCCCGCCGCGCCCCGGCAGCCGCTTCCAGCCGGCCAGTACGGCGACGGTGACGGCGCCGACCAGCAGCGCCGCGGCGTGCGGATGCTCCAGCTGGCGGGGCAGTGCGGCGGCGTTGGCGAGCGCCGAGCTGTCGGGGCTGCCGCCGAGCACCACATGGAGCTGGCCGACGGCGATCGTGACGCCGATTCCGGCGAGCATGCCGTGCACGATCGCCGGGCTGATGGCCAGCGCCGCGCGGGCCACCCGCAGTGCCCCGAGGGCGAGTTGGGCGAGCCCGGCCAGGACGGTGATGGCGCAGGTGGCGCGCCAGCCGTACCGCTGGACGAGGTCGGCGGTGACCACGAGGAGGCCGGTGGCCGCGCCGCTGACCTGGAGCGGTGCGCCGCCGAGCAGACCGGCGACGATGCCGCCGACGGCCGCGGCGACCAGCCCGGCCTGCGGTGGGGCGCCGGTGGCGAGGGCGATGCCGAGCGAGAGCGGGACGGCGAGCAGGAAGACGACGACCGAGGCGGGGAGGTCCCGCCGGAAGGCCCGGCCGGCTCCCTCGGCGCGCGGCTCGGGCACGGAGTCCGTACGGACCTCGGGCGGGATTTCGGCGGGGTGCGGGGCGCGCGGCTTCGGCGGTGGCGACTTCTCGATCTGCGACATTCCCGTCTCCTCCGGGGCGACGCGGTCGCGCGGGGCGCGATCGTGGGCGGCGGTGTACTGCGGCGGGACGCGAGCCGGCCGGACGGGCCGTGCGTGGGGTGGCGGTCCGGTGACTCTCAAGCATCGGTAAATGGATCGTAATGACGTGTAAAGGGAGAGAGAAGCTTTTTCGGGCATACAGGGCCGTCGTTCCATCTATCGGGTGATTCTTATGACTATTGGGCTCTCTTTTCCCTCTGTTTCTCCGTGTTCCTTCACTTACGGGTAGTCCTTCTGATTGATCACTCGGGATCACTCGGGGGCAGGCGAAGGAGGCTCGATGGCAGCACCGACGAAGCTCACGGCGTCGATAGCCGCGGCGGTGGCGCTGGCCGCGATAGCCGGCGGCTGCGGCGGGCCCTCGCGCGGCGGCCCGCCGCAGCACACCAGGAGGGGACGGCCCGTGCCGCAGGCCCCCGCCCGGACGGTCCGGCTGATCGGCGACGGCTCGACCGCGTACACCGGCGAACAGCCCCTTCAGCCCACACCCCTGCGCCTCGAGCCGGGCAAACGGCCCCCGCAGTTCGTGGTGTTCTCCTGGGACGGCGCGGGCGAGGACAGCAGGAAACTCTTCTCGCGCTTCCGGGCGGTCGGCAGGAAATACCAGGCGACCATGACGTTCTTCCTCAGCGGCGTCTACCTGCTCCCGGAGGACAAACGGGACTTGTACGCCCCGCCCCGGCACACCCCCGGCACCTCGGCGATCGGCTTCAACGACGTCCGGGGGACCAGGGACACCGTGGCGCAGCTGCGCGGCGCCTGGCAGGAGGGTCACGAGATAGGCACGCACTTCAACGGCCACTTCTGCGGCCCCCGGGGCGTCGGCGTCTGGACGCCGGGCGAATGGGTCAGCGAGATCGAGCAGGCCGAGGACTTCGTCACCCACTGGAAGACCAACTCGGGCCTGATATCCGAGCCGCCACTGCCGTTCGACTACTCCCGGGAACTCGTCGGCGGGCGGGCACCGTGCCTGGAGGGGCAGCACAATCTGATACCCGCCGCCAAGGAGATGGGCTTCCGCTACGACGCCAGCTCCTCCGGCGGACGGCAGACCTGGCCGCACCGGACCGACGGCATCTGGGACTTCCCGCTGCAGCAGATTCCGCTGCCCGGCCGGGCCTTCGAGGCCCTCGCGATGGACTACAACTTCCTCGCCAACCAGTCGGGCACCACCCACGGCAACCGCGCGATGCACGCCACCTGGGGCAGGCAGATGCTCGACGGCATCATGGCGGGCTTCGAGCGCGCCTATCGCGGCAACCGCGCCCCGCTGTTCATCGGCGACCACTTCGAGTCCTGGAACGGCGGCACCTACATGACGGCCGTCGAGCAGGCCATCAAGGCCATCTGCCCCAGGAGGGGCGTACGGTGCGTCAGCTTCAAGCAGCTGGCCGACTGGCTGGACGCACAGCAGCCCGAGGTGCTGGCCAGACTGCAGGAACTCTCGGTGGGCGAGTCCCCGCAGGGCGGCTGGGCGTCGTATCTCGCCGGGGACACCGGCGGCGCCCCCTACGGACCGGCGGGCAGGCCGGCCGCACCGGTGCTGCCCGCCGGGGCGGATGCGCGGATCAGGCCGGCTGCGGAGTAGCCGCTTCCTCCAGCAGGACGAAGGCGGGGTCGACCTGGGCGGCAAGGTCGGCGCCCGTCTTGGCGTTGCCCCAGCTCTCCGCGTTCTTGAGGTGGAAGTGCACCATCTGGCGGGTGTAGCGCTCCCAGTCGCGGCGCTCGTACGAGGCGTCCGCGGCGCCGTGCAGCACCTCGAGGGCGCCACGGTTGGCCTCCTCCAGCTGCGCGAAGGGGGCCTGGCGGCCCTTCTCCATGGCGCGCACCCAGTCGGAGTGCCCGACGGTCACCAGCAGGTCGTCGCCCGCCTCGGAGCGCAGAAACGCCAGGTCGTCCGGGCTCTGCACCTTGTTGCCCACCACCTTGAGGGGGACGCCGAAGTCCCGGGCGTACTCCTTGTACTGGCGGTAGACGGCAATGCCCTTACGGGTCGGCTCGGCCACCAGGAAGGTCATGTCGAAACGGGTGAACATCCCGGAGGCGAAGGAGTCCGAACCGGCCGTCATGTCGACGACGACATACTCCTCGCGCCCGTCCACCAGGTGGTTGAGGCACAGCTCGACCGCGCCGACCTTGGAGTGGTAGCAGGCCACGCCCAGATCGGACTCGGTGAACGGGCCGGTCGCCATCAGCCGTACGGAGCCGTCGTCCAGCGGTACGGTCCGGGCGCAGGCGTCGTAGACGGGATTGTCCTCACGGACCCGCAGCAGGCGGGAGCCCTCACCGGGCGGGGTGGTCTTGATCATGGTCTCGGCGGAGCGGAGCCGGGGGTTGCTGCCGCGCAAGTAGTCCTTGATCAACGGGAGATGGGCGCCCATCGCGGGGAGCGCGGCGGCCGCCTGCTCGTCCAGGCCGAGGGCGGCGCCCAGGTGCTGGTTGATATCGGCGTCCACCGCGACCACGGGGACGCGGGCCGCGGCGAGATGCCGGATGAACAGGGAGGACAGCGTGGTCTTGCCGCTGCCGCCCTTGCCTACGAAAGCGATCTTCATGTTCACCAAAGTAATCGGCGGATCACACCGGGTGAGGGCTTTACGTGAAGAAGACCACTCCTTCGAGGGGTGTGGCCTGGTGATGCGTAGGGTCGTACCCATGGCTGCACACTCCCGGGGCCCGGCCCCCGCCCCCTCGACCCCGAGTGCCGACCCGCTCGCCGCCCTGGCGTCGCTCCCGGGGGTCGCCGATGCCGTGGACTCCGTACGCAAGGGCGTCGACCGGGTCTACGGGCACCGGATCATGCGACGCCGCAGCAATGAGGTCAGCTCCGAGGCGGCGCTGCGCGGAGCGCGCGGTTCCGCGGCGCTCGCGGGGGCCGACTGGGCGCTCGAAGAGGTCCGGCGGCGCTCCGACTTCGGTGTGGAGGGCGAGCCGCGGACGGTCGGCGCGGCGCTGCGGCTGACCGCCGAGGCCGGACAGCTGCTGAGCGTGTGGCGGCAGTCGCCGCTGCGGGTGCTGGCGCGGCTGCATCTGGTGGCGGCCGGCGGTGGGGCGGCGGACGAGACGGTGGGCCGGCCGCGACTGGCGGGCGAGCCGGTGGACGAGCCGCTCGTCGGGCTGCCGCTGCCGGACGCCGACGAGGTGGCGGGGCGTCTGGACGGCCTGTCGCGGCTGCTGCTGGCCGGCACCGAGGCCCCGGCCCTGGTGACGGCCGCGGTGGTGCACGGCGAGCTGCTGGCGCTGCGGCCCTTCGGCTCGTACAACGGGCTGGTCGCGCGGGCCGCCGAGCGGATCGTGCTGGTCGGCAGCGGGCTGGACCCGAAGTCGATCTGTCCGGCCGAGGTCGGGCACGCCGAACTGGGGCGAGCGGCCTATACGGCCGCCCTGGAGGGCTACGCCTCGGGCACCCCGGAGGGCGTCGCGGCGTGGATCGCGCACTGCGGGCGCGCGGTGGACCTGGGGGCGCGGGAGAGCACCGCGGTCTGCGAGGCGCTGCAGCGCGGTGCGGCGTAAGCGGTAGCGGGGCAGCGGGCGCAAGCGGAATCGTCGATATTCGTCGGCCCGGCGGTATAAGCAGCGTTAAGGGCGCTCGTCCTAAAGGGCGGCGCCCTTAACTGGCCTTTAACCACACTCAACGCACGGGCTCTGCGCAGGAGCTCAACGCGGAGGCTTAACACGGGGGATAACGCAAGGGCCGAGCGGAGTGGCTCAACGCAATTGCCCTGAAAAGGGGTTGCGGCGGTACCTGTACTGCTCTGGTACCGCCGCTGGCATGTCCGTCGCGTGACCATGCGTGCACGATATTTTGCCCATCAGGTCGGAAACTTTGTCCGTTACCTGGTGCGGCTGGCCCCTAATCGAGGGGTCGGCGTCGCGTGGGTGCCCGACATTCATGCATCGGTCCGTGGGGCCTTGCTGCGTTTCTAGGTAGTCCTCTCGGATGTCCTTGGTCTCGCGGGCCGTTAAGTCCTTTGTACTACTGATGCGGGGCAAGCGGAACCCCAGGCAGCAGATATTTACGTTTGGCTTCAAATGCGGGCAATGCGGGCGAGGCGTTCCGCCGCCGTCCGGCGCCGGCTCGCGTACCAGACCAGGCCCGCGGTGGCGGCCGCCGCGCCCACCGCCGCGACCGCGGCGAGGACCGGCCGCGGGGGCAGCGAGAGTGCCGGCAGCCGCTGCTTGAGCGGCACCGGACGGTTGAACATGAGCACCGGCCAGCCGCGCGCCACCGCCTCGCGGCGCAGCGCCCGGTCCGGATTGACCGCGAAGGCGTGCCCGACCGCCTCCAGCATCGGGATGTCGGTCACCGAATCGCTGTAGGCGTAGCAGCGCTCCAGGTCGTAGCCCTCGGACGCGGCGAGCTCCCGGACCGCCTGCGCCTTGGTGGGGCCGTATGCGTAGTACTCCACCTCGCCGGTGAAGCGGCCGTCCTCGCCGACCACCATCCTGGTGGCCACCACCCGGTCGGCGCCCAGGAGTTCGCCGATCGGCTCGACGACCTCGGCCCCGGAGGTGGAGACGATGACGACGTCCCGCCCGGCGGCATGGTGCTCCTCGATGAGCGAGGCCGCCTCGTCGTAAATGATCGGATCGATCAGCTGGTGCAGCGTTTCGGCGACGATCTCCCGCACCTGGGCCACATCCCAGCCGCGGCAGAGCGAGGAGAGATATTCGCGCATCCGCTCCATCTGGTCGTGATCGGCGCCGCCGGCGAGGAACACGAACTGGGCATATGCGGTACGCAGGACGGCACGTCGATTGATCAGGCCGCCTTGGTAGAACGACTTGCTGAAGGTCAGCGTGCTCGACTTTGCAATGACGGTCTTGTCCAAGTCGAAGAACGCGGCAGTACGGGGCGTCGAGTGAGGCACGGAGTGGTTTTCCACGGGGTGAGCATAGGGGCCAACCATTCGGCGTAAGGTGTGGCGCGTGGGTTTGCCTGAGAAGGCTCTCGGGTACACCATGGAAGTCACGGATCGTTCGCGACCGTGCTAACCCGGTCCGGCTCCTCCCCCCCCGAGTCGGCCGTGGGGACGACCCCCGCTCTCCCCCCCGGCGGGGGTCGTCGCATGTCCGGGCGCCTTTTGCGCCGCCGGGCCCGGATGGGGCCCTTCCCCTTCGCTTGCGCCACGGCCCCTGCCGACGGCTGCCGTTCGTGACTGTCCGTAGTTGACGCGCTGCTCTGTGAAAGCCTCTCCACGGGTTCCTGTACTTCTTGCGCTCTCCTTACGTTGTTCTTGCGTTTCCCCTTGCGATCTCCTTGTCGGTCGTCGTCCCGCTCTGCACCCCGGAAGTAGTCGTCCGGGTCGCTGGAATAGGTGACGGGGATATTCACAGGCGGGGAGTTGTCCACAGATTTGGGCCAAGATCCACGGGATTTTCCCGATCGCTGCACCGTGAAAGTCCGCGAGTTCACGGACGTGTGAGTTCGCGTATGGACGAGTTCTGTAGCGACAGGGGGACGGAACGTGGCGGGATCCAGGACGGCCGGCCGGTCGGGCCGGAGCGAGGACGGGCGGGGCGGGCCGCTGATCCTCACCGAGGACGAACGGCTTCTCGATGATCTTCTGCGGCTGTGTGCGGCGGCCGGTGTGCTGCCCGAGGTGGGACACGGCCCGCCGGCCCGTGGCGGGGCCTGGGAGGCGGCGCCGCTGGTGATCGTCGGGGCGGACTGCGCGGCCCGGCTGCGCGGTGCCGGGCGCCGGGAGG
This sequence comes from Streptomyces chattanoogensis, assembly GCF_001294335.1. Lineage (GTDB taxonomy): Bacteria > Actinomycetota > Actinomycetes > Streptomycetales > Streptomycetaceae > Streptomyces > Streptomyces chattanoogensis. The sequence goes on along the minus strand of NZ_LGKG01000024.1, from coordinate 181,486 downwards.
GCGTGGTCCTCGCCGGGCGCGACGCCGATGATCCCGCGCTCCTGCACCGGGCCGTGGCCATCGGGGCGGAACGGGTGCTGGCCCTTCCCGACGGCGAGCGCTGGCTGGTCGACCGGATCGCCGACGCCGCCGAGGGGGCCGGGCCGCCGGCCCTCACGGTCGGCGTCATCGGCGGCCGCGGCGGGGCCGGCGCGAGCACCCTGGCCTGCGCCCTCGCCGTCACGGCGGCCCGTACGGGAGCGCGCACGATGCTGGTGGACGGCGACCCCCTGGGCGGCGGGCTCGATGTCCTGCTGGGCGGGGAGAAGGAGCGGGGCCTGCGCTGGCCCGCCTTCTCGGAATCGCGCGGCCGGGTCGCCGGCGGCGCCCTGGCGGAGTCGCTGCCGCTGCTGCACTCCCTGCGGGTGCTCAGCTGGGACCGGGGCGGCGAGGTCGCCATTCCACCGCCTGCGATGCGGTCGGTGCTGGCGGCCGCGCGCCGACGGGGCGGTGTCGTGGTGGCGGATCTGCCCCGCAGGGTCGACGAGACGGTGACGGAGGCGCTGGCCCAGGTGGATGTGGGCCTGCTGGTCGTCCCCGCGGAGCTGCGCGCGATCGCGGCGGCGCGGCGGGTGGCGGTCGGCGTACGGGCGGTGCTCGGCGATCTGCGGACGGTGGCGCGCGGTGTCCCCGGGCCGGATCCCGGCCTGCCGCCGGATGAGATCGCCCGCCTGCTGGAGCTTCCTCCGGCCGGTGAACTTGCCTGGGAGGCGGGCCTGTTGGGGGATCTGTCCCGGGGTGTGCCGCCGGGGGTGAATCCGCGGGGGCCGCTGGCGCGGTTCTGTACGGGCTTCTGGGAGCGGGTGCCGGTGCCGTCGGAGCCGTCACCCCGGCGGCCCCGCCCGTCCGGCGGCCGGCCGGACTTCACGGCCGTCCGGGGCGGTGTGCGCGCATGACCGGCCAGGACCTGCTGGACGGGGTGCGCAGGCGGCTGGCCGAGGCCGGGGCGGAGCCGACACCGGCCCGGGTCGCGGTGGCGCTGCGCGCGGAGGGGCGGCTCCTGGGGGACGCCGAAGTGCTGGGTGTGGTGGCCGCGTTGCGGTCCGAGATGGTGGGCAGCGGGCCGCTGGAGCCGCTGCTGGCCGCGCCGGAGGTGACGGACGTGCTGGTCACCGCGCCCGACGAGGTGTGGGTGGACCGGGGCGGCGGGCTGGAGCGTACGGGGGTGCGCTTCCGGGACGCGGCGGAGGTGCGCCGGCTCGCGCAGCGGCTGGCGGCGGTGGCCGGGCGCCGTCTCGACGACGCCCGCCCCTGGGTCGACGCCCGCCTTCCGGACGGCACCCGGCTGCATGCCGTGCTGCCCCCGGTGGCGGTCGCCGGGCCCTGTCTGTCCCTGCGGGTGCTGCGCCCCCGAGCCTTCACCCTCGCGGACCTGGTGGCGGCCGGGACGGTGCCACCGGGCGGCGACCGGCTGCTCACGGCGCTGCTGGCCGCCCGGCTGTCGTTCCTGATCTCCGGGGGGACGGGCTCGGGCAAGACGACGCTGCTCAGCACCCTGCTGGGACTGGTCGGCCCGGCCGAGCGGCTCGTCCTGGCCGAGGACTCGGCGGAGCTGCGGCCGGACCATCCCCATGTGGTGCGGCTGGAGACCCGCCCCGCCAACCAGGAGGGCATCGGGCGGGTGACGCTGCGGGACCTCGTCCGGCAGGCGCTGCGCATGAGGCCGGACAGGCTGGTGGTCGGCGAGGTGCGCGGCGCCGAGGTCACCGATCTGCTGGCGGCCCTGAACACGGGGCATGAGGGCGGCTCCGGCACGGTGCATGCCAATGCCGCGTGCGACGTCCCCGCGCGCCTGGAGGCCCTCGGTTCGACGGCCGGGCTGGACCGGGCCGCCCTGCACAGCCAGCTGGCGGCCGCGCTCTCGGTCGTCCTCCATCTCGTACGCGACCGCTCCGGCCGTCGGCGGATCGCCGAGATCCATGTCCTGGAGCGGGACCGCGACGGCTTCGTGGTGACCGTACCGGCGGCGCTCTGGGCCCCGGACGGCTTCCAGGAGGCCCGTGGCTGGGGGCGGTTGACGGAGCTCTGCGAGCGAGGCGACGAGCGGTGAGGTGGGCCTTGGGGCTGGCTGCGGCGGCGGTGCTCTGCGCGGGTGCGGCGGGGTGGTCGGCCGGTGGCGGACGGGACGTCAGGGGGCGGCGGCGGGCTCGGGAGCTGCTCGGGGGCGAGCCGGGGAAAGCGGTGTGGTGGTCCCGGTGGCTCGGCTGGTGGCGCGCCGGGTGCCGGGGCCGTGGGCGTATCGGGCCGGAGGCCTGGTGTCTCCCGGTGGGGCTCGTGATCGGTGTGCTGGGCGGGTCCCTGGTGCCCGTGCTCGTCTCGCCGGCCGCCGGGTTCGTCGTCCGCCGGTGGCTGGCGGCCCGGAGCGCGGAGCGCGAACGGGACCGGCGTACCGCGGAGGTGATCGGGCTGTGCACGGCCGTGGCCGGTGAGCTGCGGGCCGGCCGGCAGCCGGACCGCGCGCTGCTCGCCACCGGGGTGCCGGGCCTCGGGGAAGAGGGGGCGGCGGTGGTTGCGGCCGCGCGCTACGGAGGTGATGTGCCCCGGGCGCTGCGTACGGCGGCGCGTCTCCCCGGGGCCGAGGGGCTGACGGGGGTGGCCGCCTGCTGGCAGGTCGCGGTGCAGGGCGGCGCCGGGCTCGCCTCCGGACTGGAGCGGATTGCGGACGGCCTCCGGGCCCGGCGCGATCAACGGGAGGAATTGCGCGCCCAGTTGGCGGGCCCGCGGGCCACGGCGCTGATGCTCGCGCTGCTGCCGGTGGCCGGGCTCGTGATGGGTGGCGCGCTGGGTGCCGACCCGCTGCGGGTGCTGCTGCACACCCCGGCCGGATGGGGCTGCCTGGCGGTCGGCGGACTGCTGGAGTGGGGCGGGATGGCCTGGACGGCGCGGATCGTCGCGGATGCGGGCGACGAAGAGAAGAAAGGGGGTGCGTGATGAGCGCGGAAGTTGTCCACAGGGTGGGGATGGCGGTTTCGGCCGCGATGGCGGCGGTGTATGCGGTCTCGTTGTTACGGGAGGCGCGCCGTGGCCGGGCGGTACGGAAGCGGGCGCGGGAGCTGGCGGCCCCCGGGAGGCCGGCGGGACGCGCTGACGGGGATCGTGCAAAGGGTGGCGGACGGCTGCGGCATCGGCTGAAGGAGGGGCTGGGGCCGCTGGGAGTGGCCTGTTTCGTGATCATTCTGGTCGACGGAGCGGCCGGTGTCATCGCGGGGCCGGCCCTGGGCTACGGCGCTCACCTCTGGCTCGCCCGGCAGCGGGCCGCGCACGAGGGGCGACTGGCGGAGGCCCGGGTGCGCGCCGAACTTGCCCCGGCCGCCGACCTGTTGGCCGCCACCCTCGCCTCCGGGGCCGGGCCGCGGGAGGCGGCCGAGGCGGTGGGGCGGTCGCTGGACGGGACGGTCGCCGAGCGTTTGCGCCAGGTGGCGGCCGAGCTCCGGCTGGGCGGCGAACCGGCCGTCGTGTGGCCGCGGTTGGCGGCCCTCCCCGGGGCCGGCGGGCTGGCGCGCTGTATGGAGCGCGCCGGGATATCGGGGGTGCCGGCCGTCGAGCCGGTGGCGCGGATCGCGGCGGAGCTCCGTGCGGAGCACGGCCGGGCCGCGGCCGCCAGGGCCCGGCGGGCGGGGGTGCTGGTCACCCTGCCGCTGTCGGCGTGCTTTCTGCCGGCGTTCCTGACGCTCGGGGTGGCGCCGGTGCTGATCGGCCTGGCGGGCGGCCTGCTGGGCCGTCATTGAAATGGACAAGTCGTGAGTTCAAGGGGGTTGGCATGGTCATGGGAGCTGGCACGGTCAAGGGGGCCGGCATGGTGCGGCGTCGGTGGATGCGGTGGCGCGGCTGGTGGCTGCGGCTGCGCACCGCGGAGGCGGACCGGGGAATGATCACGGCCGAATACGCCGTCGGCACGGTCGCGACCTGTGCCCTGGCGATGGTGTTCTACAAGGTCGTCACCAGCGGCACGGTGGCCGAGCTGCTGCAAGGCGCCTTGGAGAAGGCGTTCGGTGTCCGGGTCTGACGTCGCGCCGCCCGGCCGGACCGCCCGCGACGCGGGGTCGGTGACGGCGGAGGCGGCCCTGGTGATGCCGGTGCTGGTGGCGGTCGCGGGGGCGCTCATCTGGGGCCTGATGGCCGCCTGCGCCCGTATCGAGTGTGTGGACGCGGCACGGGCCGGGGCGCGGATGGCCGCACGGTCGGAAACACGGGCGGCGGTGCTCCGGGCGGCGCGGGACGCGGCTCCCGAGGGCGCGCGGGTCGTGCTGGTGCGCGAGGGCGACCTGGTGCGGGTACGCGTCGAGGCCCGGCTGCCCGGTCCGGGACGGCTGACGGCGCAGGTCACAGGGGAGGCGGTGGCTCTTGCGGAGGAGACGGTGGGGCGGTGATGAGGGCTCCGCGACGGTGTGGACGGTCTTCGCGGCGGCCGCGCTGTGTGCGGTCTTCACGGCCCTGCTCGCCGTGAGCCAGGCCGTCACGGCCCGGCACCGGGCGGGCGGCGCCGCGGACCTGGCGGCCCTGGCCGCCGCGGACCGCGCCCTCCACGGGCGGTCCGTGGCCTGCGCGGCGGCGCGCCGGGTGGCGGTCGCCCAGCATGCCCGGCTGGTGCGCTGCGCGCTGGCCGGGCCGGTCGCCGACGTATCGGCCGAGGCCGGCAGCGGGCCCTACACGGCGCGGATACGGGCCAGGGCGGGCCCCGCCGCCGCAGCCGCCACGCCCGCCGCAGGGCACCCGTCAGGGGCCCTGCGGCGCGCCTCGCAGCAGTTCCCCCAGCAGCCGGATCGCGCCCCGCTTGTGGAGCGGATCGTTGCCGTTGCCGCATTTGGGGGACTGGATGCAGGACGGGCACCCGGCCTCGCACTCGCAGGCGGCAATGGCGCTGCGGGTGGCGGTGAGCCAGTCGGCGGCCGTGTGGAAGGCGCGCTCGGCGAAGCCCGCGCCGCCCGGGTGGCCGTCGTAGACGAAGACGGTCGGCAGGAGGGTGTCGGGGTGCAGCGGGACGGAGACACCGCCGATGTCCCAGCGGTCGCAGGTGGCGAACAGCGGCAGCATGCCGATGGAGGCGTGTTCGGCGGCGTGCAGCGCGCCGCCCAGCTGCTGGGGATTGATGCGGGCGGCGTCGAGCTGGTCCTCGGTGACCGTCCACCACACCGCGCGGGTGCGCAGCGTGCGGGGCGGCAGGTCCAGCTTGGTCTCGCCCAGGACCTCGCCGGTGATGAGCTTGCGGCGCAGAAAGGAGACCACCTGGTTGGTCACTTCGACGGACCCGAAGCACAGCCGGGCGTCGCCCCAGGGGACCTCGGTGTCGGTTTCGAGGATGGAGACGGCGGTCGTGTCGCGGGCCGTCGTGGAATAGGGCGGATTGGCCTCCTCGACCAGCGCGACATCGTCGTCCAGGTCGAGCCGTTGGACGAGATAGGTGCGGCCCTGATGGAGGTGGACGGCGCCGTCGTGGACGGTGGTGTGCGCGGCGCCGGCGTCCACGGTGCCCAGCAGCCGCCCGGTGCCGGCCTCCACGACCTGCACCGGCGAGCCGCCCTGGCCGCGGATGTCGGTCAGGTCCGCGGCCCGCTCGCGGCGCGTCCAGTGCCAGGCGGTGGCGCGCCGGCGCAGCAGCGCGGCGGACTCCAGCTGCGGCAGCAGACCGGCGGTGGCGGGGCCGAACAGCGGGAAGTCGGCCTCGGTGAGCGGGAGTTCGGAGGCGGCCGCGCACAGGTGCGGGGCGAGGACGTACGGGTTGTCCGGGTCCAGGACGGTGGATTCGACGGGCCGGTCGAAGAGCGCCTCGGGGTGGTGGACCAGATAGGTGTCCAGGGGGTCGTCGCGGGCCACCAGGACGGCGAGGGCGCCCTGCCCGGAGCGCCCGGCCCGCCCGGCCTGCTGCCAGAGCGAGGCGCGCGTCCCCGGATAGCCGGCGATGACGACGGCATCCAGGCCGGAGACGTCCACGCCCAGTTCGAGGGCGGTGGTCGCCGCCAGGCCGAGCAGATCGCCGCGGTGCAGGGCGCGTTCCAGGGCGCGGCGTTCCTCGGGCAGATAGCCGCCCCGGTAGGCGGCGACCCGTGCGGGCAGCGAGCGGTCCACCTCGGCGAGCCGCTCCTGCGCGATCAGGGCGATCAGTTCGGCGCCGCGCCGGGAGCGGACGAAGGCCACGGTGCGTACGCCCTGGACCGCGAGGTCGGTGAGCAGATCGGCGGTCTCGGCGGTGGCGGTGCGGCGCACGGGGGCACCCTGCTCGCCGTGGAGTTCGGTCAGTGGCGGCTCCCACAGCGCGAAGACCAGCTCACCGCGCGGCGAGGTGTCCTCGGTGATCTCCACCACGGGCAGCCCGGTGAGCCGGGTCGCCGCCTCCCCGGGCTCGGCCGCGGTGGCGGAGGCGAGCAGAAAGACCGGTTCGGCGCCGTAGCGGGCGCAGATCCGCCGCAGCCGGCGGACGACCTGTGCGACATGGGAGCCGAAGACGCCGCGGTAGGAGTGGCACTCGTCGATGACGACATAGCGCAACGCGCGCAGGAAGGAGGACCACCGGGGGTGGGCCGGCAGGATCCCGCGGTGCAGCATGTCGGGGTTGGTCAGGACGTAGTTGCCGTACTGGCGCACCCATTCGCGCTCCTCGACGGGGGTGTCACCGTCGTAGACCGCGGGCCGGATCGCCGTGCCCAGCGGGGCGGCCAGCTCGCGTACGGCGCGCCGCTGATCGGCCGCCAGTGCCTTGGTGGGCGCCAGGTACAGGGCCGTGGCCCCCCTGCCGTTGGGGGCCTCCGAGCCGTCCAGGAGCGTGGACAGGACCGGCGCGAGATACGCCAGGGACTTGCCGGAGGCGGTCCCGGTGGCGACGACGACCGACTCGCCGCGCAGCGCGTGTTCGGATGTCCGTGCCTGGTGGGCCCAGGGACGCTCGATTCCGGCCGAACGGATGGCATCGATCACTTCCGGGCGGATCTCTTCAGGCCAGTCGGCATGGCTGCCGATGCGCGGGGGCAAGTGCTCCGTATGAGTGATGCGCGCAGCGCGGGTCGCGCCCCGGGCGAGACGGTCGAGAATCATGCCTGGGGAGGGACGCGCACCCGCGTCCTGCGGCAGTCGATTGGAGGCCATCGGCACCGAGTGTGTCACCGGACTGACCGACAATGCTGACAAGGCGTCGTGCACGCCTGCTGGTAAGTGATTGAATGCCATCGCGGCTGCCAGATCCGCCCCTACTTCGGTGGGGAGGCCCCAGGGGGGCGACCGCTCGATAGCAAGGTGCTGGAGGATCCGTGGACCTGTCCCTGTCGACCCGGACCGTTGGCGACCGTACGGTCGTCGAGGTCGGTGGCGAGATTGATGTATACACCGCGCCCAAGCTGCGTGAGCAGCTGATCGAGCTTGTGAACGACGGAAGCTACCACCTCGTGGTGGACATGGAACGTGTCGACTTCCTGGACTCCACTGGGCTCGGCGTGCTGGTCGGCGGGCTCAAGCGAGTGCGTGCCCATGAGGGCTCGCTGCGCCTGGTCTGCAACCAGGAGCGCATTCTCAAGATCTTCCGTGTCACCGGACTGACCAAGGTGTTCCCGATTCACACCTCGGTCGACGAAGCCGTCTCGGCAACCGACTGACGGCTCGGTGGTGCCCCGCGCCCCAGGCGCGGGGAAGGAAGGAGTGGGGGGTACCGGGCGTCTCGTCCGGCCCCCTGCGTTGCACGTCCGCATATCGAGGGGGATGGCATGGCCACCGTCGAACTTCGCTTCAGCGCCCTTCCCGAGCACGTCCGGACCGCGCGTCTGGTCGCCGCTGCCGTGGCAAGGCGTGCCGGGGTGGACGAGGCCGTGCTGGACGAGGTGCGCCTGGCCGTCGGTGAGGCGTGCAGCCGCGCCGTGGGCCTGCACGCCAGTAACGACATCGCGGCCCCGGTGCGGGTGCTGCTGATCGAGGACGAGAAGAAGTTCTCGATCGAGGTGGGTGACGGGGTACCGGGCGGGGCCGGCCCGGCCGGCGCGCATGCCGGGGGCGAGGCCGAGGGCGCCGCGGAGAGCGAGTCCGAGGGCGAGGACGAGATGGGCCTCGCGGTGATCAGCGGGCTGGTCGACGACGTCGAGGTGACGTCCGACGAGAGCGGCGGCGTGATCCGGATGAGCTGGCCGGCGGCATCGGCCGCGATCGTGCCGTAGCGCGGCCGCAATGCCGCGGGGGGACGAGCGCGAGCCGGTCTGCGTCCGCGGCCGGCGGGGAACACGCCACTGCGTCCAAGACCCATGCAACCCGGTCGCCCCGGGCTGATCGTGGCCACGCCGGTCTTTGCGCTCTGTGCCGTGCCCTTCGTCCGGGCCGGCGACAGCTGGAGTGACGGCGATCCGGGTGACCGTGGTGGCTGCCCGTCCCCGGGCCGTCAGCCCCTCAGGGGTCCGATCCGGTCGTGATCTGACGCCGCATCGAGCACCCCCGGAAAGCGCTCCGGCCGCCCGGCCGCCACCCGTTCGGCCGTAGCCGGGCGAAGCAATTATCTCCTCCGTCACGCGTGCCACACTCGGCCCGGAAGATCGCACCACGCCTTTGAACAGCGGCGATCAGATGGCGATCAGTACGACAGGGAGATCATCGGCCACCGGTCAGTGAATTCGCCGCTTTCCTTCGTCCGAGCGAATTCTGTGGCCGACATCCTTTTGATCATCGCGACGACCGGCGAATTCCCTTTGAGGCGCCCTGTTTTGATCAGGTGCGGCTCCCTACAATCCGTCCACATCTTGCTCAGGACGCCTGAGCGTGCTTCCGCGCGCCCATGTGCCAAACGTCAAGGAGGACGAATGGCGGGGCCTTACACCCCTCAGTTGCTGGACACCCCCTCTTTTCTGGCCGCACCGTCGCTGACGTCGGGAAACCGCGCCATCGTGCTGGTGATCGCCGTCGTCGCGCTGGCCGCGCTGGCCGTGGCGGCGGTGCTGGTCCGCCAAGTACTCGCGGCCGGTGAGGGAACCGACAGTATGAAGAAGATCGCGGCGGCCGTGCAGGAAGGCGCAAATGCCTACCTGGCCCGGCAGTTGCGGACCCTCGGCGTATTTGCCGTGGTGGTGTTCTTCCTGCTCATGCTGTTGCCCGCGGACGATTGGACGCAGCGCGCGGGGCGCAGCGTCTTCTTCTTGATCGGCGCCGGATTCTCCGCGGCCACCGGCTATATCGGCATGTGGCTCGCCGTGCGCAGCAATGTGCGCGTGGCCGCGGCCGCCCGGGAAGCCACACCGGCCGAGGGCGGGAAGAAAGAAAAGGATCTTACGGCGGTCGCGCACACGGCTATGAAGATCGCATTTCGCACGGGCGGCGTGGTCGGTATGTTCACCGTCGGGCTCGGCCTGCTCGGCGCCTCCTGCGTAGTGCTCGTCTACGCGGTCGACGCGCCCAAGGTGCTGGAGGGCTTCGGCCTCGGCGCCGCGCTGATCGCGATGTTCATGAGGGTCGGCGGCGGCATCTTCACCAAGGCCGCGGACGTCGGCGCCGACCTCGTCGGCAAGGTCGAACAGGGCATCCCCGAGGACGACCCGCGCAACGCCGCCACCATCGCGGACAACGTGGGCGACAACGTCGGCGACTGCGCCGGTATGGCGGCCGACCTCTTCGAGTCGTACGCGGTCACCCTGGTCGCCGCGCTCATCCTGGGCACGGCCGCCTTCGGCAACGCCGGGCTCGCCTTCCCGCTGCTGGTCCCGGCCATCGGGGTGCTCACCGCGATGATCGGCATCTTCGTCGTCGCGCCCCGGCGCAGCGACCGCAGCGGCATGACGGCCATCAACCGCGGCTTCTTCATCTCCGCGGGCATCTCGCTGGTCCTGGTGGCCGCCGCCGTGTTCACGTACCTGCCGTCCCGCTACCGGGACCTGAAGGGCGTCAGCGACCCCGACATCCTCGCCCGGTCCGGCGACCCGCGGATGCTGGCCCTGGTGGCGGTCGCCGTCGGCATCGTGCTCGCCGCGCTGATCCAGCAGCTGACCGGCTACTTCACCGAGACCAACCGGCGGCCCGTGCGGGACATCGGCAAGACCTCGCTGACCGGCCCGGCCACCGTCGTGCTCTCCGGTATCTCCGTCGGCCTGGAGTCGGCGGTGTACTCGGCGGTGCTGATCGGGCTGGCCGTCTACGGTGCGTTCCTGCTGGGCGGCTCCTCGATCATGCTGGCGCTTTTCGCGGTGGCGCTGGCCGGCACCGGCCTGCTGACCACCGTCGGCGTGATCGTGGCGATGGACACCTTCGGCCCGGTCTCCGACAACGCGCAGGGCATCGCCGAGATGTCCGGCGATGTCACCGGTGACGGCGCGAAGGTCCTGACCGACCTGGACGCGGTCGGCAACACCACGAAGGCCATCACCAAGGGCATCGCCATCGCCACCGCCGTACTGGCGGCGGCCGCGCTGTTCGGCTCGTACCGGGACGCGATCGCCACCGCCGTCCGCGACATCGGCAAGGCCGCCAGCGGCATGGGCCTGAGCCTGGACATCTCGCAGCCCAACAACCTGGTGGGGCTGGTGCTCGGCGCCTCGGTCGTCTTCCTGTTCTCCGGGCTGGCGATCAATGCCGTGTCGCGGTCGGCGGGCGCGGTGGTCTTCGAGGTGCGCCGGCAGTTCCGGGAGCGCCCCGGGATCATGGACTACTCGGAGAAGCCCGAGTACGGGCGGGTCGTCGACATCTGCACCAAGGACGCGCTGCGCGAGCTGGCGACCCCGGGGCTGCTGGCGGTGCTCACCCCGATCGCGGTCGGCTTCTCGCTCGGCGTCGGTGCGCTCGGCTCGTTCCTGGCGGGGGCGATCGGCACCGGCACCCTGATGGCGGTCTTCCTCGCCAACTCCGGCGGCGCCTGGGACAACGCCAAGAAGCTGGTCGAGGACGGCCATTACGGCGGCAAGGGCAGCGAGGCCCATGCCGCGACGGTCATCGGCGACACGGTCGGCGACCCGTTCAAGGACACCGCGGGCCCGGCGATCAACCCGCTGCTGAAGGTCATGAACCTGGTGGCCCTGCTGATCGCGCCGGCTGTGGTGAAGTTCTCGTACGGCGAGGACAAGAACCTCGGGGTGCGGATCGTGGTCGCGGTGCTGGCGCTCGCCGTCATCGTCGGTGCGGTCTACGTCTCGAAACGGCGCGGGATCGCCGTGGGTGACGAAGACAACTCCGGGAAGCCGGAAAAGGTCGCCAAGTCGACAGAAACGGCGACGGTGTCGTAGTCGCGAAGATCTCCGGAAGGGACCGACGACGGCTCAACGGGCGGGTGGACGGCGCATTTTGCGGGCGCCGGCCACCCGCCGTCGTTGTGCCCGGAAGGCCCCGTGCTCCTTGGTGCAAATGGCTGCAATGCGGGGCGGACGGCCTGCCCGACCCGTCGACCAGGCCGTTTGGACGTGTATGTTCCGGGGCCGAGAGCAATGGAAGGGACCAATCCGGTGAACAAGAAGCTTGTGGCGGCACTGTCCGGCGGTGCGGCACTCCTGCTCGCGCTGACCGGCTGCAGCGACGACACCAACAAGGAACTCGACAGCTGGGCGAAGAAGTTCTGCGACCCTGCGCAGGCCCAGTTCAAGGCGATCCAGGATGCCAACGCCGCCATGCAGACGGCCGGCGGCGGCAACACAGACTCCAAGAAGGTCCAGCAGACCGATTCGGCGGCCTTCCAGAAGATCTCCGGCGCCTACGCATCGCTGGCCAAGTCCCTGGACAAGGCCGGCGCCCCGCCCAGCGACAGCGGCGAGGACGCCCAGAAGAACGCGGTGAACGAGCTCAACGCGCTCTCCAAGGGATACGAGAGCCTCAAGAAGCAGATCGACGGCCTGAACACCGAGGACAAAATGAAGTTCGCGGCCGGCCTGGACTCGCTGTCCAAGGGCATCAAGAAGCTCAACACCCAGAGCGAGCAGGCCTTCAAGAACCTGGAGTCCGGGGACGTCGGCAAGGCGATGGCCGCGCAGAAGGGCTGCCAGAGCCAGAGCGCATCCGCGGCCCCGCCCGCCAAGCCGTCCAAGTCCAAGTCCTAGCGGGCCCGGCCGACGGGTCCGCCGGCACCGGAGACGGCCCGGCGACGCGCCCGGAAGGGGTGCGGCGCCGGGCCGTCGCCGATTGTCGGTGGTTGCCCTGACAATGGGAGCGTGAGTACGCACCTCCCCACCGCAGATGCCCAGGACCCCGAGAGCAGCGCCCGCACCGAGCGGCTGCGCCAGGCGCTGCTGGCCGCCGCCTTCACCGCCGACGGGCTGCTGGACCTGCTCGGCGCGCCGGCCTATGCCGCGCTCGCCCGCAGCGAGACCGTTCCCGCGCTGCGGGCGACGCGCGGCGACAGCCCGCTGGAGACCCTGGTCCGGCTGTTTCTGCTGCAGCGCCCGGTGACGGAGCGGCAGGCCGGAGCCGCGCTGCCGGTGGCGGACTGCCTCGCCGACGGCTGGCTGGTGCGCGACGGCGACGAGGTGCGCGCCACGGTGGACGTCCGGCCGTACGGCGGCCCCGAGGGCCAGGACTGGTGGATCGTCTCCGACCTGGGCTGCGCGGTCGGCGGCGCGGGCGGCATCCGGGGCGTGGGGGAGGCCGACCGCTCGCAGCTGGTGCTCGGCGTGGGCGGCGCGTCCACGACCCTCGCCGGGATCACCGCGCGCACGCCCGTCGCCAAGGCACTCGACCTCGGCACGGGCTCCGGTATCCAGGCGCTGCACGCCGCCCAGCACGCCACCCGCGTCACGGCCACCGACCTCAACCCCCGGGCGCTGCGGATCGCCGCGCTGACGCTGGCGCTCTCCGGGGCGCGCCCGGCGGACCTGCGGGAGGGCTCGCTCTTCGAGCCGGTGGGGGAGGAGACCTACGACCTGATCGTGTCCAACCCGCCGTTCGTGATCTCTCCCGGCGCCCGGCTGACGTACCGGGACGGCGGGATGGGCGGCGACGACCTGTGCCGGACCCTCGTCCAGCAGTCCGCGGCGCATCTCAGCGACGGCGGGTACTGCCAGCTGCTGGCCAACTGGCAGCACGTGGAGGGCGAGGAGTGGCACGACCGGCTGCGCTCCTGGGTGCCGCGCGGCTGCGATGCCTGGATCGTGCAGCGGGAGGTGCAGGACGTCGCGCAGTACGCCGAGCTGTGGCTGCGCGATGCGGGCGACCACCGCGCCGGTGATGAGGCGTATGCCGCGCGGTACGACGCCTGGCTCGACGAATTCGAGGCGCGCAGGACCAAGGCGGTCGGCTTCGGCTGGATCACCCTGCGCAAATCCGGCTCCGACAGCCCGGCCGTCACGGTCGAGGAATGGCCGCACCCGGTGGAGCAGCCGCTGGGGGAGTCGGTCGTACGGCACTTCGACCGCCAGGACTATCTGCGGACCACGGACGACGCCGCGCTGCTGGCCGGGCACTTCCGGCTCGCTGATGAGGTGGTGCAGGAGCAGGTCGGGCTGCCCGGGGCGGAGGATCCCGAGCATGTGGTGCTGCGTCAGAACCGCGGGATGCGGCGGGCCACGAAGGTGGACACGGTCGGCGCGGGCTTTGCCGGGGTGTGCGACGGCTCGCTGCCCGCCGGGCGGATCCTGGACGCCATCGCCCAACTCGTCGGCGAGGACCCGGTGCTGCTGCGGGACCGTACGCCGGCCTCGATCCGGATGCTGATCGAGCAGGGGTTCCTGGAGCCGGTGGCCGCGCCGTAGGGGACCGGCGGCCACGGCGTGGGGGAGCCGGCGTCCGCGAACAAGTGGAAGTCGTTCATCCGGCGTTCTCCCGGGCGCCGCCCGCGGGTGCCACGCTGCCCGTATGGAGAGTGGACCCGAGGCGTTCGCGGGTGCGGCCTTCGCGCTGTTCGGCGCCGGACTGCTGCTGTGGACGGGCGTATGCGTACGGACCGGGGCGCCGGTCGCCGAGGGCGTCCGGCCCGCCGTGGGGACGACGGCGGCGCTGCTGTTCGGGGTGGTGTTCCTGGGCGCGGGGTGCTGGATGCTGGCGTTGCTGTAGCCGGTCCGGTCCCCGGCCGAGGGGACGTCAACTGACAGCCGAAGGCCGGACGTTCACTTCCGGCCAGATGCGTTCCGGGTGGCCGACACGCGGCGGGAGGGGAACCTGCGTGTGACGCCGTTCGTGTTTCCCGGTGAAGGTCACGAACAGGCTTGTCAGTGAGGACTCCCCATGAACCGTACGCTTCGCTACGTCGCCGTCGGCACGGTCGCCGTCGCCCTGCTCGCCGGCGGCTCGGCGGCCGCTTTCGCCGACCAGCCGTACGATCTGCACTCCCCGTCGCCCGTTGTGGCCACCGCTCCGGCGGCGGCGCAGCTGACGGCCAAGGCGAGTGCGACCACGGTCAATGCCTGGCAGGAGTTCCGTATCTCCGGTACTGCCAAGGGCATCAAGGCGGGCACCAAGGTCACCGTCCAGCAGAAGCAGGGCAGCAAGTGGGTCGCGCTGCCCGCCCAGGCGCCGGTCAACACCACGGGCACGTACTCGGTACGGGTCAAGCTCGGCCTCAAGGGCGTCAACCAGCTCCGGGTCGGCGCGGACGGCACGATATCCCCGGTGGTGAGCGTCACCGTCCGCTGAGCGGGGGCGGGGCCGGTCCGGCTCAGCCGACGAGATTGCGGGCGATCGTCCACACCGCGCCGATGCCCAGCACCACGGCACTGGCGCGGGCGGAGAGCCGCGGCCGGAAGTACTGCCCGCGCAGTCCCGCGCTCAGCCAGCGTGCGACGGCATAGGCGGCGGCCGGTACGCCCAGCGTGAGCAGCACGATGTTGTCGTGGAAGGCCGCCACGACATCGCCGTGCAGCAGGTCGTACGCCATCCGCGTCCCGCCGCACAGCGGGCACAGGATCCCGGTGGCCCATTTGAGCGGGCAGGGGAGCAGCACCTGGCCGGGCCGGTGCGGGTTGGTGTGCCAGAGGTAGACCGCGCCGAGCGCACCGGCACCGAGCCCGAGGGCCGCCACCCGGACGGTGCGCTTGCGGATCGCCGTGGCGGTGTGCGTCAGGGGGCTCACACGCTCAGGGACCTGGCGTAGTTGACCTGATTCATCACGAACATGACCTGCTCGGGCGACTGCACCGGGATCATCGTGGCGTGGTACCGGCCGCCGCTGTTGACCGTGACCTGCACAAACCCGGTGGTGATGCGCTCCTTCATCAGCAGGAAGAGCAGACCGAGCAGACAGACGAAGAAGAAGACGATGGCGAGCACGATGCCGGCCGTCTGGATCTTTTCCTCGGTCCGCGACATGTCCGTCGCCGTCCACACCGCGCCCTTGAGCGGCAGCGGACCGGCCGGCGTCATGATCGTGTCGCCGGTCACCGCTATATCGCCCAGCGACAGCGCCGTACCGGCGAGCTGCGGTGCCTGGCCGGGGACGGCGAGGGGTGCTGCCTGCGGCGGAGCACCCGGCGGGAAGCCGGGCGCGGACGCGGGTGGCGGTGCCGCGTTCGGGTAGCCGTACCCCGGCGCCTGGGGGGCCTGCGGGTATCCGTAGCCCTGTGGTGTGGCGTAGGGATTGTCCGCGGCCGGGCCGCCACCCGGAGGCGGGGCGTACGGATTCCGGCCGGGCTCGTCCGGCGGTGGTCCGGGGTACTGGTGCGCCATGGGTGTCCCCCCGAGAGTGTGTGACGACGGCGGCCGCCCGGCCGAGCGGCGGGCGGTGCCGCGTCCATCCTGCCAGCCGTCCGCCATGCCGCACCGGGAAAACGGCGGCTCCGGGAACCGCCTCGTGACACCCCGGGCGGGACCGGGCCCGATCGGACGGCGGCCGTCGTGGGGATCGTCACTGTGTGAGATCGCCGGTGGCGGGAGTATGGCGCCCGGCGCGGGATCGGGGCAGGGTACGGACGGGG
Organism: Streptomyces chattanoogensis; assembly: GCF_001294335.1. Lineage (GTDB taxonomy): Bacteria > Actinomycetota > Actinomycetes > Streptomycetales > Streptomycetaceae > Streptomyces > Streptomyces chattanoogensis. The sequence continues at coordinate 165,665 of NZ_LGKG01000024.1, read as the reverse complement.
CGCAGTCCTGGTGCTGAAGATCGTCAAGGCGCCGTGCGGAGGGCCCCGTGCGGTCCGGGGCGGCAGGAAGACATGTAGTCGGGTTACCGTTCGAGTGGCGTTGCGGGGTTTTTCCGTTTGACACGGGGGCGGGAGGTACCGTCACACTCCGCAGCGTCAAGCGTCACCGCAGTGGCCCCCGGCGTCCGGCCGGGGGGCATTTCCAGCGTCGACCGGAGAGAAGAGCGAAGTTGTCCGCGACCAGCGAGACCACAGAGGGCGGCGGCCGCCGACTCGTCATCGTCGAGTCGCCTGCCAAGGCGAAGACGATCAAGGGCTACCTGGGCCCTGGCTACGTGGTCGAGGCCAGTGTCGGGCACATCCGCGACCTTCCCAACGGCGCGGCGGAGGTCCCGGCGAAGTACAAGGGCGAGCCGTGGGCCCGCCTCGGCGTGAATGTCGACGCCGACTTCCAGCCGATCTACGTGGTCAACAGTGACAAGAAGGACCAGGTCAAGAAGCTCAAGCAGCTGCTGGCCGAGTCCGACGAACTCTTCCTCGCCACCGATGAGGACCGCGAGGGCGAGGCCATCGCCTGGCATCTCCAGGAGATCCTCAAGCCCAAGGTCCCGGTCCACCGGATGGTCTTCCACGAGATCACCAAGGACGCGATCCGCGAGGCCGTCGCCAATCCGCGCGATCTGAACCAGAAGCTGGTCGACGCCCAGGAGACCCGCCGGATCCTCGACCGCCTCTACGGCTACGAGGTCTCGCCGGTCCTGTGGAAGAAGGTCATGCCGCGGCTGTCGGCCGGCCGGGTGCAGTCGGTGGCGACCCGTCTCGTCGTCGAGCGGGAGCGCGAGCGCATCGCCTTCCGCTCCGCCGAGTACTGGGACCTGACCGGCACCTTCGCCACCGGCCGTACCGGTGACGCCAGCGACCCGTCCACGCTGACCGCGCGCCTGAACACCGTCGACGGCCGCCGTGTCGCACAGGGCCGCGACTTCGGCCCCAACGGGCAGCTGAAGAACAACGACGTCCTCCACCTGGACGAGGCCAACGCCCGTGCGCTCGCCGCAGCCCTGGAGAACACCGACTTCGCGGTCCGCTCGGTCGAGTCCAAGCCGTACCGCCGTTCGCCGTACGCCCCGTTCCGTACGACCACCCTCCAGCAGGAGGCCAGCCGCAAGCTCGGCTTCGGCGCCAAGGCCACGATGCAGGTGGCGCAGAAGCTGTACGAAAACGGCTACATCACCTATATGCGTACGGACTCCACCACGCTCTCGGACACCGCGGTCGCCGCGGCCCGGGCGCAGGTGACGCATCTGTACGGCGCGAACTACCTGCCGGACAAGCCGCGTACGTACGCGGGCAAGGTCAAGAACGCCCAGGAGGCGCACGAGGCGATCCGCCCCTCCGGGGACCGCTTCCGTACGCCCGCCGAGACCGGGCTGACCGGCGACCAGTTCAAGCTCTACGAGCTGATCTGGAAGCGGACCGTGGCCTCCCAGATGAAGGACGCCACGGGGAACTCCGTCACCGTCAAGATCGGCGGCCGGGCCGCGGACGGGCGGGACGCCGAGTTCAGCGCGTCCGGCAAGACCATCACCTTCCACGGCTTCCTCAAGGCCTATGTCGAGGGCGCCGACGACCCGAACGCCGAGCTGGACGACCGCGAGCGCCGGCTGCCGCAGGTCGCCGAGGGCGATGCGCTGGCCGCGCGGGAGATCACCGCCGACGGGCACGCCACCAAGCCGCCCGCCCGCTACACCGAGGCCACGCTGGTCAAGGAGCTGGAAGAGCGCGAGATCGGCCGCCCGTCGACGTATGCGTCGATCATCGGCACGATCCTCGACCGCGGCTATGTCTTCAAGAAGGGCACCGCGCTGGTCCCCTCCTTCCTGTCGTTCGCCGTGGTCAACCTCCTGGAGAAGCACTTCGGCCGACTGGTCGACTACGACTTCACCGCCAAGATGGAGGACGACCTCGACCGCATCGCACGCGGTGAGGCGCAGGCCGTGCCGTGGCTGCGCCGCTTCTACTTCGGCGAGGGCGAAGGTGCCGGGGGCGCCGCGGAGGCCGGCAACGGCGACGGCGACCACCTCGGCGGGCTCAAGGAACTGGTCGAGGACCTGGGTGCGATCGACGCCCGGGAGATCTCGTCCTTCTCCGTCAGCGACGACATCAAGCTGCGGGTCGGCCGCTATGGCCCCTACGTCGAGCGCGGGGAGAAGGGCGAAGAGGGCCATCAGCGGGCCGATGTGCCCGACGATCTCGCGCCCGACGAGCTGACCGTGGAGTACGCGGAGGAGCTGCTGGCCAAGCCGAGCGGCGACTTCGTGCTGGGCGTCGACCCGCACAGCGGCAACGAGATCGTCGCCAAGGACGGCCGCTACGGTCCCTACGTCACCGAGATCCTGCCCGAGGGCACCCCCAAGACCGGCAAGAACGCCGTCAAGCCGCGCACCGCCTCGCTCTTCAAGTCGATGTCCCTGGACACCGTCACCCTCGAGGACGCGCTCAGGCTGATGTCGCTGCCGCGCGTCGTCGGCGCGGACGCCGAGGGCGTGGAGATCACCGCGCAGAACGGCCGCTACGGCCCGTACCTCAAGAAGGGCACGGACTCGCGCTCCCTGGAGAGCGAGGACCAGATCTTCAACATCACGCTGGACGAGGCTCTCGCGATCTACGCACAGCCCAAGCAGCGCGGGCGGGCCGCCGCCAAGCCGCCGCTGAAGGAGCTGGGCACGGACCCGGTCAGCGGTAAGCCGGTGGTGGTCAAGGACGGCCGGTTCGGTGCGTACGTCACCGACGGCGAGACCAATGCGACGCTGCGGCGGGACGACGACGTCGAAACGATCACGCCCGAGCGCGGCTACGAGCTGCTGGCGGAGAAGCGCGCCAAGGGGCCGGCGAAGAAGACCGCCAAGAAGGCTCCGGCGAAGAAGACGGCGGCGAAGAAGACCACCGCCAAGAAGACCGCGGCGAAGAAGACGACCGCGGCCAAGAAGACGACCACGGCGAAGAAGACGACCGCCAAGAAGGCCACCGCGAAGACCGCGGCGGCCAAGAAGACGGCGTCGGCCGAGGACTGAGCGGTCACCGGCCGTCGCGGGCCGGTGCCGGTGATCCGACGGGACAAGGGCGGGCAAGGCGGACTCAGGTCCGTCGGGCCCGCCTGTTTGTTCGGGCGGGCGCTCGGCAGTGCGTACCGTCCCGATAGGCTGGCAGGATGACGCGAGCCGAGCAGCCAACGGTCGTGACCCCCACTTCAGACGCACTGGCCGCGGATTCCCGCGAGCGTGCCGTACGGGCCCTGCTGCGCTTCCCTCCGCTGAAGCGACTGTGGAGCGCCCAGTTTGTCGGGGGCATCGGCGATGCCCTGTCCATGCTTGTCCTGGTGCTTCTCACCCTGCAGGCGGCGCTGTACGTACCGGTGGGCGGCGAGGCCGTCTTCGGCGGCGGCTATCGTGGCGCCGCCCTTGCGGTCACCGCGGTCTTCGCGGCCCGGATGCTTGCCACCTTGCTCTTCGGGGCCGTCCTGCTGGGGCCGCTGTCCGCACTGACCTCGCCCTCGGGACCGCTGGACCGGCGCTGGACGATGATCGGCGCGGACGGCCTGCGGCTGGCGCTGCTGGTCGTCGCGCCCCTGTGGATCGACTGGACGCCCGCCGACGCGGCGGCCTGGCTGCTGGTCACGGTCTTCGTCACCGGCGTCGCCGAGCGCTTCTGGACCGTCGCCCGGGAGAGCGCGGCGCCCGCCCTGCTGCCCGCCCCGCCGCCGGAGGGCGCCGCCGTACGGCCGCTGCCCGACAACATGGACGCGCTGCGCCGCCTCTCGCTGCGGACCGGCTTCATCGCGCTGCCCATCGCGGCCGCCACCCTGGTGGTCGTCACCCTCATCAGCAAGCTTCTGGGCACCGGCGTCGAGTGGTTCCACGTGCACCAGGCGGCCCTCGGCTCCTATGTGGCGGCCGGGCTGTTCGCCGCGTCCGTCTCGATCCTCTACTTCATCGAACTTCCCGGCGCGCAGACGCCTCGCCCGCGCTCACCGCTGGAGGGGCTGCGCCGTCCCAAGAACGCCGGATCGGGCGCCGACAAGGGCCGGACGGGCGCGATCCCGCTGCTGGTGCTCGCCTGCGCCGCCGTCTCCGCCGCGATCTCCGCGGCCGTCTCGCTGGCCGTGCTGCACGCCTTCGACCTGAGCGCCGGCCCGGCCGCCTTCGCGCTTCTGGTGCTCGCGCTGACCGGCGGTACGGCCGCCGGGATCCGCGGCGTCCACAAGGTGCTGCCCGCCCTCTCCCGGCGGCGGCTGCTGGCCCTGGCGGTGGCCGTCACCGGGCTAGCGCTGCTGGCCATGGGGCTGGTCCCGGACACGACGACGGTGCTGCTGCTCGGGCTGCTCGCCGGGGTCGGCGCCGGTGTCGCGGCCAACACCGGGCATGTGCTGCTGGAGCAGGAGGTCGAGGAGTTCCGTACGGCTCGTACGACCGAGCATCTGCACGCCGTCGTCCGGCTCGTGGTCGCGCTGGCCGCGATCGTCGCGCCGCTGCTGGCCGCGGCCATCGGCCCGCACCGCTTCGACAACGGCAGCTTCGCGTTCGCGCACGGCGGCGCCGCCTTCACCCTGATGCTGGTCGGCGCGCTGCTGCTGCCGGTCGCCGCCTGGGTGCTGGCCAAGGCCGACGACCGGCAGGGCGTACCGCTGCGGCGCGATCTGCGCGACGCGCTGCGCGGCGGTGACCCGGACCAGACGCCCGCCGCCACCGGCTTCTTCATCGCCCTGGAGGGCGGCGACGGCGCCGGGAAGTCCACCCAGGTCGAGGCGCTGGCCGACTGGATCCGTGCCAAGGGCCATGAGGTCGTGGTGACCCGTGAGCCGGGCGCCACCGCCATCGGCAAGCGGCTGCGCTCGATCATCCTGGACGTGTCCACCTCCGGTCTCTCCGACCGGGCCGAGGCGCTGATGTTCGCCGCCGACCGCGCCGAGCACGTCGACAGCGTGATCCGGCCCGCCCTGGAACGCGGCGCCATCGTCATCACCGACCGCTACATCGACTCCTCCGTCGCCTACCAGGGCGCCGGGCGCAACCTCGCCCCGACCGCGATCGCCCGGATCAACCGCTGGGCGACGGGCGGCCTGGTCCCGCACCTCACCGTTCTTCTGGATGTCTCGCCGGAGACCGCCCGCGAGCGCTTCACCGAGGCACCGGACCGGATGGAGTCCGAGCCCGCCGAGTTCCACGAGCGGGTCCGGGCCGGGTTCCTGACCCTGGCCGCCGCCGACCCGGCGCGCTATCTCGTCGTCGATGCGGGGCAGGAGCCGGAGGCCGTCACCACGGTCGTACGGCACCGCCTCGACCAGGTCCTGCCGCTGTCCGAGGCCGAGGTCAAGGCCCAGGCCGAGGCCCGTAAGGCGGCCGAGGAAGAGGCCCGGCGCAGGGCCAAGGAGGAGGCCGCCCGCAAGGCCGAGGAGGCGCGGCTGGAGCGCGAGCGCCAGGAGCAGCTCGCCAAGCTGCGCGCCGAGGAGGAGGAGCGCAAGCGCCAGGAGGAAGAAACCGCCAGGGCCCGCGAGGCCGCCCGCCAGGCGGAGGAGGCCCGGAAGCGCGCGGAGGAGGCCCGTCAGGCGGCGGAAGAGGAGCGTCAGCGCCGCGAGGCCGAGGAGCGGGCCCGGCAGGCCGAGCAGGAGCGGCTGCGCAAGCGTGCCGAGGAGGAGGCGCGGCTGCGCCGGGAGGCCGAGGAGCGCCGCCTGGAGAAGCAGCGCAAGGCCGAGGAGGCCCTGCTCCGCGCCGAGCAGGCCCGGGTCGAGGCGGCCGAGGCGGCTGCCGCGGCGGAGGCCAAGGCTGCGGCGGAGGCTGCCGAGGCTGCGGATGCGCCGACCAAGGAGACGCCGGTCGCGGATCTGCGGAAGCGGTACGTGGAGGACACCGGCACGGGCTCCGCCGCGGCTCCCGGATCGCCGGAGGGCGCCTCCGATGTTTCACGTGAAACGGTGGGTCGCGATGCCGACACCGAGCGTACGGAGGCGCTGCCGCGGCCCGGTACGCCGCGCGGGGCGGCGGACGAGACCGCGGTGCTGCCGCAGTACGGCGCCGGGCCGGACGCCGAGGAGACCACCGTGCTGCCGCCGGTACGGGACGGGGGCGACCCCGCCGACCGTGTGCCGCCGTGGATGTTCCGCAAGGAGGAGCCGAACGCCGAGGCACGGCAGCAGTCCGGCCCCGCCGAGACGGGCCCCGAGCGCACCCGCGAACTCCCCCAGATCGACCCGGCCACCGGCCGGCCCGTGGATCCGCAGCGCAGCCGCCCCCGCCCGGAATGGGCGGAGGAGACCCCGCTGGACGATCTGCCGACGCTGGCCGACGAACTCCTCGGCCTTCACCCGGACGAGGACACGGACGGCGACGGCGGACGAGGCCGCCGGCGCGGTTGAGCCCTCACCCCGTACGACAACGGCCGTGGCCGCAGCGGAGTTGCTGCGGCCACGGCCGTTTTCCGGTGCGGCGGGGCCGGACCCGGGCCCGCATCCGGTCCGGGACGCGATTGCCGGCCCCGTTTGTCAGTGGGGTGGACGAGAATGGGGCACGCCGGGGGATGGCATCAGGATGCATACGGCGGCACGGCAGTACACGCGATACGGACAGGAACGGCGGGCAGCGCGATGGCGGTATGGGACGACGTGGTCGGCCAGGACCGGGTGACCGAGCAGCTCGCCGCGGCCGCGCGCGACGCCGACGCCATCGTGACCGCAGATGACGCGGCGGGTAAGGCCGCCGAGGCCCCGCTCGGCGAACCGGCGCCCCCCGGGCAGCGCGGCGCCTCCCAGATGACGCACGCCTGGCTGTTCACGGGCCCGCCCGGATCGGGCCGGGCCACCGCCGCCCGCGCGTTCGCCGCCGCGCTGCAGTGCGTCAGCCCGGACCGCGCGCTCGGTGGCGCCCCCGGCTGCGGATTCTGCGACGGCTGCCACACCACCCTGGTCGGCACGCACGCCGACGTCGAGATCGTCCGTACGGACCTGCTCTCCATCGGCGTCAAGGAGACCCGTGACCTGGTCCGCCGCGCCTCCCTCTCGCCGGCCGGCGGCCGCTGGCAGGTGATCGTCCTGGAGGACGCCGACCGCCTCACCGAAGGCGCCGGCAACGTCCTCCTCAAGGCCGTGGAGGAACCGGCCCCCCGTACGGTCTGGCTGCTCTGCGCCCCCTCCATCGAGGACGTCCTGCCCACCATCCGCTCCCGCTGCCGCCACCTCTCCCTGACCACGCCGCCGGTCGACGCCGTCGCCGATGTGCTGGTCCGCCGCGACGGCATCGAGCCGGAGGCCGCCGCCCGCGCTGCCCGCGCCACCCAGGGCCACATCGGCCGGGCCCGCCGCCTCGCCACCGACGAACGCGCCCGCGCCCGCCGGGCCGCCGTCCTCAAGCTCCCCCTCCGCATCGACGACATCGGCGGCTGCCTCAAGGCCGCCCAGGAGCTGATCGACGCCGCGGGCGAGGACGCCAAGCAGGTCGCCGAGGAGGTCGACGCCAAGGAGACCGAGGAACTGCGCGCCGCCCTCGGAGCCGCGGCCGGAACCGGCGGCCGGCTGCCCCGTGGCACGGCCGGCGCGATGAAGGAACTCCAGGACAAGCAGAAGCGCCGCGCCACCCGTACCCAGCGCGACAGCCTCGACCTGGCCCTGGTCGACCTCACCGGCTTCTACCGCGACGTCCTCGCCCTCCAGATGGGCGCATCCGTCCCCGTGGCCAACGACGAGGTCCGCGACAGCATCCAGCGCATCGCCACCACCTCGACCCCCGAACGCACCCTGCGCCGTATAGAAGCCGTCATCGCCTGCCGCGAGGCCCTGGACCGCAATGTGGCCCCCCTCCTCGCCGTGGAAGCGATGACGGCCGCGCTGCGGGCCGGCTGAGCAGCACCGGGCCCGCGAACACCGGAACCGTCCGCCGAGAGGAGCCGCGCACGACGTACCGCCATCCGTCGCACCGAAGCCCGGGAGCGAGCGAGGGCCCGGGGCGGTTGTGAGATCGGGGGCAGCCGAAGGAGTCTGCGGACCTTGCGGGACGGCCGGAGGAATCCGGGGTATGCCTCGGGACAGCCGGCAGACCCTTCACCATGACACCTCCGGCTCGACACCTCCGGAACGACCTGGGGACCTGGGGACCTGGGGAACGCATGGGGCCGGCGGGGAGGGCCCAAGGAAGCCCGGGATGCCCCGGGAGGACCCGGCAATCCTGCGACAGGGCAGGGGCCGGGCCGCAGACACCGCGGCCACCGGACCCCGAGGACCGCCGGGAGAAACCGGGAGGAGCCGGAAACGTGCTGCGGGGCAATCGGGCCGCGGGGCCGGAAACGGCCGAACGGCCGAGAACACCACGGGCCGGAAACGGCCGAGAACAACGGGAACGGCCCGGAACGGCCCGGACCAGAGCGCACATACAGTCCCGCCCCGGATACGCTCCGTTCAACATCGAATTCGCGCCACCGCCACCGCAGCCACCGTCAACGGCCACCGCCGCCACCGCAGCCAACGGTGCGGACCCCTACCGCGCACTCCGCCCCACTCCACCCCGCCCCACCGAACCAGGCAACGAACCCGAACAGGGACCGCACCAGGGACCGAGACCGAGGGACCGATCGCCCATGGCCACCAGCCGCCACAGCCGCCGTCTGCTCCGTACCACCACCGCTGCCGTCTTCGCTGCCACCGCTCTGCTTGTCTCGGGCTGCTCACCGGGCGGCGGCCAGGCCGCTCCGGATGCGGCGGCGTCCCCGGGCCGCGCGCACGACGCCGGTGCCGAGCACGCCACCCCCGACGACGCCTCGTCCGTCCTCGCACCCCTCCCGCCCGGCATCCCGGCCAAGCTCCGCCCGTACTACGACCAGAAGCTCAGCTGGCACGCATGCGGGGTGTCCGGGTTCGAGTGCGCCACGATGAAGGCGCCCCTGGACTACGGGAAGCCCGGCACCGGGACCGACATCAAGCTCGCCGTGGCCCGCAAGAAGGCCACCGGCCCCGGTGCCCGCATCGGCTCCCTCATGGTCAACCCGGGCGGCCCCGGCGGATCGGCGATCGACTACCTCCAGCAGTACGCGCCCCAGCCCGCGGCCGTCCGCGCGCGCTACGACATGGTGGCGATGGACCCCCGGGGCGTGGCCCGGAGCTCACCGGTCCAGTGCCTCTCCAACAAGCAGATGGACCGCTTCACCCAGACCGACCAGACCCCCGACTCCGCCGCCGAGGTCAACACGCTCACCACCGCCTACCGCGACTTCTCCAAGGGCTGCGAAGCGCGCTCCGGCAAACTGCTCGGGCACGTCTCCACCATCGAGGCGGCCCGCGACATGGACATGCTGCGGGCCCTCCTGGGCGACAAGAAACTGACCTATGTGGGCGCCTCGTACGGCACCTTCCTCGGCGCCACGTACGCCGGGCTCTACCCCGGCCGCACCGGCCGCCTGGTTCTCGACGGCGCCATGGACCCGGCGCTCGACTCCCGTACCGTCAACATCAACCAGACCGCCGGCTTCAACACCGCCTTCACCGCCTTCGCCACCGACTGCATCAAGCGCAAGGACTGCCCCCTCGGCAACAAGAGCGCCGAGGACGCCGGCCGTAATCTCTCCGCCTTCTTCAAGAAGCTGGACGCCCACCCCGTCGCGACCGGCGAGGCCCGCAAGCTGACCGAGTCCCTGGCCACCACGGGCGTGATCGCCGCCATGTACGACGAGGGGTCCTGGCCCACCCTGCGCCAGTACCTCGCCCAGGCCCAGAAGGGCAACGGCCGCGGTCTGCTCACCCTCTCCGACAGCTACTACGAGCGCGACGCCGCAGGCCGCTACGCCAACCAGATGTACGCCAACCCGGCCGTCAACTGCCTCGACCTCCCGCCCGCCTTCACCACCGCCGGCCAGGTCCGCGCCGCCGCCCCCGCCTTCCGCAAGGCCTCCCCGGTCTTCGGCGAAGCCTTCGCCTGGGCCGCCCTGAACTGCGCCTACTGGCCGGTCAAGCCCACCGCCGACGCCCACCGCATCGAGGCCAAGGGCGCCGCCCCCATCGTCGTCGTAGGCACCACCCGCGACCCCGCCACCCCCTACACCTGGGCCAAGAGCCTCGCCCGCCAGCTCTCCAGCGCCACCCTCCTCACCTACGAGGGCGACGGCCACACCGCCTACGGCCGCGGCAGCGACTGCATCGACACCGCCATCAACACCTACCTCCTCGAGGGCACCGCCCCACCCAAAAACAAGCGCTGCACCTGACCCCCACCCCGCCGCTCCTGACCAGCCCCTAAACCCGTGCCGAAGCACCCCCTGGCAATGTGTAGACTGGGCCGCGCACCACGCCGCCTTAGCTCAGTTGGCCAGAGCAACGCACTCGTAATGCGTAGGTCTCGGGTTCGAATCCCGAAGGCGGCTCAGGAAAACCCCAGGTCACACAGTCCGTGACCTGGGGTTTTGTCTTGCTCGGGACATGGCGGGGCGCACGGCCGGGGTGCCGTGGGATGGATTGCGTGAGCGATGCGTGAGCGGAGCGGTCTAGTGACCTACTTTTTGAGCTTCTTCCGCTTGGCCTTCTCGCCGGTCTTCTTCTTGCCTTCGGCCCGGGCCTTCTTGGCGCGCTTGGCTTCCTTCCGGGCCTTCCTCGCCTTGCGAGCGGCCTCTTCCGCCTCCGCTTTCCGCGGGAGCGGGACCAGCTTGGCGGTGGCTTCGGCGGCGTCCTTGGTGACCTGCGGGAAGACGCTCTGGTAGATGTCCCGCGTGATCCGGGTGTCGCTGTGCCCAAGGGTGTCGGAGACGACCTTGACGTCGCCGCCAGCGGCGAGCATGAGCGTAGCCGCGCCATGGCGGAGATCATGCAGTCGGATCGGCGGGAGGCCGGAGTTGGCGACGAGCTGTTCGAAGAGGTCGGTGACCTTGCCGGGGCGCGGCCAGGAGCCTGGATGCCACCGCCCGCGAGGTCCTGCGCCAGCGAGTGCGCCGCGCGGTCGCCGCCACAGCCGACGAGACCGACTTCTTCGCCGTGCTTGAGGCCACCGGCGTGGCCGTGCGCCTCCAGCACGGCCCCTCTGGAGACGCGCTCGGCTGCAACTTCGCCCTGCCCGGCGACACCAACGACAAGGGCGGGCCGGTGTTCTACGCGGGCTCCACCCTTGCCACCACCAGCCCCGAACCGGTCGCCGTCCGGCCGGGCAACCCGTGGCACCTCTCTCACAGCGACGACCGCACGGCACAAGGCCAGCTGGTCGCACACGGCGCCACACTCGACCTGCTGCCCGTCACCGCACCGGCCGCGCTCAGGGGCAGCCGGCCGAGACGATGGTGGACCTGCTGTTCCGGGACGAGTTCCTCAACCACCGTGGCCTGGTCGAGTTCATGGACGTCTACTGGCGACTGGTCACCGAGGTCGCCGATGCCTGCGGGAGGGAGGCCGCCTGGCGGGTGGCTCAACTCTGTGTCAGCGAACTCGTGTCCAACGTGATCACTCACGTCGGCAGGGGCACTCCGGCGACGCCGGCCGTTTCCATGAGCGGCACTCGCCTTCGTATCGAGGTCCACGATCCGGACGCAAGAGCCTTACCGGTTCTCGTCGAGGCTACCGATGATGCCGAGACGGGTCGCGGCATGGCAATCGTCGCCGCCCACTCGGACCGGTGGGGCGTTCAGCTTCTGGCCGAGCGCAAGGTCACCTGGGGGAACTCACGACCAGTCTGAGCACCCCGCACGGTCACAGCCGGAACGTGCATGTCTCAAGGGCCAAAAACGTCATCGGTTTCTTACGAAGTGCGGCGGCCTGTACGTCCGGCCGCGTCGAACAGGTTGATGACAACCGTCGCTGAGACGACTGCGGCCGAGGCCATCGCTGACCTCCTTCATTGACTCCAAGTGCACGGCCATGACGCGGACGAGGTCCTCGACCGGGCCCAGTTGCGGTTCGAGGCGGACGCAGAGCGTATTGCGAAGTGAGCGACTTGACGCTCCGGGCTGCGCTCTCCCGACCTTCGGAGCCGTTGCGGCAGCTTCTCCGGCTCCGAAGGTCGGGAGAGCGGCACGTGACGGATCACCCTCGGTGCCATGGCGGATGATTCGACGTCACTGCCCCAGGACGCCCTCGAAGTACCCCAGTCGAGGGTCGTCGGGGGTACCGACGAGCAGGGCGCGGTCGAGCAGGATGTTGTTGTGCTCGCAACTCGTCTCCGGCAGCATCACGCAGGCGTGGCAGGCCGCCAGGTTGATCCCGCCGGCACCGGACGCCTCGGTCTCCATACAGAGCGGGTCCGAGGAACACCACTCGGCACGGCGGACGGCCGAACGCACCGTACGACCGAGGGCCTCTGGTTCACCTTGGGCGACCAGACCACCCAGGCTGCCCGCCGAGTCGCTCGTCGCCGTGTAGACGAGTACCCCGGCCATGTCGTCGGCGGCGTACAGGCGCTCGCGCAGGGCCGCGGCCGGGTAACCCGCCTCCAGACTCCACTCGTTGATGAGGACGTGGGCCAGCGTGTGCAGCAGCACCATGCGAGGGGTTGCGGGGGAGGGTACGGCCCTGCTCGGGTCATCGGCCCGCTGGTCGAGCACCCGCTGGTGGGCGGTACGCATCCGCTCGACCCGGGCTGCCACCGCCACGCTCTTTTCCCAGGCGCCGAGTCGGTCCTCGTCCAATCGGAGGAAGACTCCCTCGCCCCGCACCTCCATGGCCGGGAGCCAGTTCAGGGGACGTTCCGACAGCTGCATCTCCGTGGAGTCGATCGTCGACTCGGCGTCGACGAGCCGGGTGAACGCCTTCAGGGCGCGCACCTCGCGAAGCTTCTTGACCAGCATCGGCCCGGTGACGCCGAGCGGGTCGAGCACGCTCTGGTCGCCCAGCGGGGCCTCACAGACGAACTGCTCGTCGCGGGAGTGCTCGCTCTCATCGTTGCCAGCGCGGAGACGCTCGTACTCCTTGTTGCGCAGCGCGCGGTAGCGGTGGTCGAAGGTGGGGGCCGTCTCGCTGTCGGGGTCCTCCTCGCGCTCCGCGTCGAGGAGTGCCATCACCTCGTCCAGCGCTACTGGACACTTTCCCTTGAAAGCACCTTTGAGATAGATCTCGACTTGCTCGCGTGCGTCGTACTCACGGAGCGCTGCCCAGTGTTCGGCGAGCGGATCCGAGCGGCCGTCGCTCCACGGCGGGATGGAGAGCGCCGACTTCAGCACCGGCTGCCACAATGCCGACGAACCTCGCTGAAGTGTGCGCAGAGGGAGTCCGCACTCCTGAGCGGGGACGGACGAACCGAGCCACGGGCGGGTTCCTTGACACTTGAGGCCCAGGTCCTTGAGCGCGCTCCTGCGGAAGGAACCCTCCATCGAGACCTCGGGAGCCTGCCCACAGGCGCAGGAGACGAGAATGGAGCGGAGCGACGATGTGCGCCCGGACGTGCGCATCTTGAGCTTCCCACCGCACTGTGCCGCCCTCGTGGCACCACGGTCCGTGGAGCGGTGCACCCACTGCCAGTACGGGAACTCGCCCAGGTGTCCGGCCTCGCAGGCGACCACGAAACGGGAGGGGACCAGGTCGACCTCGCACGTGCCGCAGACGCTTCGCCCGGTGGGCGGGTTGAAGTCGCGGTGCCGTTGCAGGTCGTTGCACTCGGGGCAGGAGTGCATCAAGGGGAATCGTCGGACCCGGAGACCGTCCTTGCTGGTGTCGTCGGAAGCGGGCGGCAACCGGAAGTAGTCGACGTCGAGCACTCGGGCCAGGCGCCGTTCGTAGACCCGCGGGGACTCGTCACGGCTCCAGCTCTGCTCGGCCTCGTCGAGTCCCGAGACGATGAAGGACTCGTGGTCGACGGCGATGAGCGAACCGACGCCGTACGTGGTGATCGCCTGGGCGCGGCGGACCGCACCGCGCCGCGGAAGCTTGTGGGCGGGCGCGGCGCCGTTCGCGCCGGTCCGGCGACGGCGGGTGGGGGGTGGGGTCATCGGGTTCCCTCCATGAACAGGGCGGTCTCGGCGTCGACGTCGCGCAGGCTCCACAACGTGGACCATGCCTCGGCGTCCTGTGACTCGTCGTCGTACGCCTTCAGGAGCGAAGGGGTACGACTGCCCCTCTGAGGCTCGAACAGCAGGCCGTTGTGGATGTCGGCCTCGGCGCACCACCATTCGACGAACTCGTCGAAGGCCTGCGACACGGCTCCGGTCTCCTCCCTGGTGACCGCCTCCACGCGCCCCAGGAGGATGGACTTGATACGCCCCCGGAGCACGTGTTCGTACGACTCGACCTGGCCGGCGCCCTCATTGGGTCGAGCGGCCGGGATCATGATGCGGGCGAGGGCGACGATCACCGCGTGCAGGCCCCGGTCGCGGGCCCGGGCGGAGAACGGGGTGATGGAGGTGGACTCGACCTCGCGGTACAGGGCGGAGTGGAAATGCTGGAAGCTCTCGTAGTGGGAACGGTCCCGGGACCGGGTCGAGTTGAGCATGACCGCGACCAGTCCGGGGTGCGCGCGGCCGACCCGACTGGTGGCCTGGATGTACTCGGCGGTCGTCTGCGGCTGGCCCATCACGGCCATGAGACCGAGGCGGTCCACGTCCACGCCGACCGCGATCATGTTGGTGGCCAGGAGGACGTCCACGGTGTCATCGCCGGGCAGCCGCTTCTCGATGCCCTTGAGGCGGGTGGGGATCTCGCTGGCGTCGATACGACTCGTCAGCTCCGAATAGTTGGCGACCGAGCGGACTTCCACCCCCTCGCGCTCGGCAAGCATCTCCAGATAGGCCACCACGTCGTCATGGACCTGGAGTTCGGCCGCGGACAGCAGCCGGAGGCTGTTGAAGTAGCCGACGAGACTCCAGTACGCGTCGCGCACCTCGTCCTCCGTCTTCGCCTGCTGAGCCCGGTGCAACAGGGTGGCGTACGTGCGGATCAGGAGGGTGGACTGGCTGGTGCCGGGGGCCAGGAGGCCGACGTAGCGGCGGCTCGCCTTTTCCTCGCGCGGGGTCTCCACGGCGAACCACGAGTCGCGGGCGTCCAGACCGGCGGGCGGGAACTGCCGCACTTCGCGGGCGAAGAGATGGCGGCCCTGATCGGCGGCGCGACGGATGGTCGCCGTGGAGGCGATCACCTTGGGCCGGTCGGCGAGTGCGTCCACGGCGGTCTCGTAGAGGCCGGCGAGCGTACCCAACGGGCCGGAGATCAAGTGGAGTTCGTCCTGGACGATCAGCTCTGGGGGCGGGGTGCCGCCCTCCGGGGCGTCGTCGCGGTTGAAGAGCGCGGAGGTCGCCGGGCGCCATGGCATCGACGCGAACTTGTCGACGGTGGCGATCACCAGGGTCGGCCGTGCGTCGTACACCGCCTCATCGATCAGATGGACGGGCAGGCCGTCGGTGAAGTCGCAGTCCGCGCCAGTGCATCGGACATGCATCCGCTTGGCTTCCTCGTCGGCTTCGTAGTTCCGTGCGTCGAGGCGGGTCCCGCACCAGGGGCAGGCGTGTAGCTGGACGGGATTCTCGGTGGCGAGGCGCTTGTCGAGATTCCTTCGCAGCTCATCGAGCTTCAGGCCTGCCACGGCCAGCGTGTTGGGGGTGGCCGAACGCCCCACCCACATGCCGACGGAGAACTCCTCATGGCCCAACTCGGGCGTCCGGCGCCGCATGCGCTCCATGGCACAGAGCAGGATCGCCGCGCGCTCGAACTGCTGGAGGGTGAGCAACCGCAGCGTGTAGCGCATGAGGACGGTGACACCGCCACCGCCCGCACCCTTGCGGATCCGACGCAGGAACGACGTGAAGGCGATCAGCCCGAGGTAGGCCTCCGTCTTGCCACCACCGGTGGGGAACCACAGCAGGTCGGAGATCTGCCGGTCGCGGTGCTCGCGGTCGTCGATGCCGGCCAGGCAGAGCAGCACGAACGCGATCTGGAAGGGGCGCCAGTGGCCGGCGGCCGGGTCGGGAGCCCCGACGCGTCCGTCCTTCACCCACTTGCTGCGGGCACGCTGGTCTGCCATGGCGCGGTTCGCGAGACGGAACGCGTGCATGAGATCGGGTTTGGTCCGCAGCAGCTCGATGCCCTCACAGATTCGGTCGAGCGCCTCGCGGCAGGCCGTCACCTGCTCCCGCGCGGGCTTCTCGTGGGGGCCGCCCGTCAGAGCGTCTGCCTCGGCCGACTTGCTGTCGATCCAGTACTCGTAACCCGTGGCGAGTCCTTCCAGAGCGGCCAGGACCTCGGCATCGGACTGCTCGGCCAACCCCAGCATGGACAGCGCCGAACTGTCGATCTCCGGGTTGGAGTCGGTGAGCAGCACCTCCACGCTGGGCACGAACTGACTCCGCACCTCGGGGACGGCGGGCGTTTCGGCTTCGGTCATACCGATCGGCTGCGGAGTCCAGTCCCACTCGGCGGCGCAACCGTGGCCGATCGCGAAGGTCGGGGCGTGGCGGTGCAGCAACCGACTCGTGGCGATCTCCGGGTCATGGCCGGCCGCCGGGGCGGGACGCTCGACGAACGCGGTGGAGCCGTCGGCGGCACGGACCGTCAGACCGCACTGGAACAGGGAGAAGGCGTCCTGGAGATCCCATTCTCCGACCTTCTGAGTGTTGATCAACGTGACCGTGACCGTGACCGTGCCGGTGTTCGGATCGAGACGCCGGACGTTGACGTGCAACGAGGCTTCCGGGGCGAGTTCGATCGTGATCTTCGGATCCGGCTCGGTCACGTCGATGGTCCGGTCAGCGAGGGCGAGTTCCTTGCGCAGCCACCGCTCCCGCTGGTCGGAGGTGGTGCGGGCCTCGGCACGGCGGGCCGGGACGCGCCTGCCATCGGCGTCGGTGGGCTCGTAGACGGCCGCGCGGGCCGAGACCACGATGGAACTGCTTATGGCCGGGCTGACCGCGAAGGTGAGACCTATCGAGGAGGGGCGCCTGTCACCCGAGGCGCCGACCTCCTGCGCGGTGCCGGACTCCTCGACGTCGTCGCGGGTGAGCAGAGGGGCGGCGTCCAGGCCCTGCTGTTCTCCGGCGCCGTCGTCCTGCTGCTCCTTCGCGGCCCTGTCCGCGGCACGCGGATAGAGCACGCCGGTCAGGTACCGGTCGATCGGGGCGTCCTGGGTGAGCACCTCGCCCCGATCGTCCGGCACGGCGTCCTCGGCGGGGCCGAGGAGCTCACGGCGGAGTCCCACGAGGAGTTCCTCGTCCCGGACCCGGTAGTGCTCGGAGTGTCGGCCTGCCACCTGCGTCATGCGTGTTGCTCCTCGTAGTTGTCGGCTCTCCGGTACCGGCCGATGCCGGTGATTCGAGGGACGATCCACACACCTCTCTCCCCGAGACCGGCGTTGGCGCCGGCGGCGGTGCTGCCCGTCACGGTTTCCAGAGTGTCGATCCGCAAGCCGTGGATCTCGTCGGGCCACCAGGGGTCCCAGGCGCGGTTCACCTTCTGCACCTGGAACAACTCCTCGCGAAAGCTCCGCGACGCCTCGCCGATCTCCCGCCCTGCGTGCACCAGGGCGTACGGCGGGCTCTCCGCCTCGCCCATCGGCAGGTCGTGGCGCCTGCGCAGCAGCACCTCCTGGCCGGGACGGACCTGTTCCAGGAGATACACCTGGGTGCCGACGGCGTCGGTCTCCTGACCGGGCGGGTCGTCCCGGCTCACGTCGCCCGGCTCGGCGACGATCCCGTACCTGTCGTACGACCGCCACGATCCGAGGTAGCGTCGGCCGTTGCGTCGATTCCCCGCCCTTCTGAAGAGCGGCAGTTCGGAAGGGGCCACGTGGTACAGGTCCTGGCGGGCACGCGTCATTGCCACGTAGAGCGCGCGGGCCTCGGCGGGCAGGTCCAGCTCGTCCTGGTACCGCTTGTGGAGTTCGGCGAGGGTCGGTGGTGTCAGGACGATCACCCGGTCGAACTCCAGGCCCTTGGCCCTGTGCACCGTCGAGACGACGATGCGGGCCGTCTCCGGGTCGGCCGCCGCGTCGGGGAATCCGCCCTGGGCGACCGTCCGGCGCAACCGATCCAGATCGAGCACACCGCGTCCCGCTCCGCGCGCGGCTCGACGCAGCACCGTCCACAGGGCGGCGTCGGGTTCGTACGGGAATGGGATTTCCGCGAGGAGTGTACGAAACCGGTCCTCGGTGAGGACGTTCGCCTCCGTGCGGCGCAGCAACTCGGCCACCCAGTACGGCACCGGGCGCTCCTCCAACGGGCGCCGCAGCCGGTGATCGATGCTGTGTGCGTGCAGCAGGTCGGAGACCACGAGGGCCTGCTGGTTGTCACGGGTGAGGACGGCGCAAGTGTCGGAGAGGTCCCGCAGGCTGGTCAGGGTGAGCTCATCGTCCAGGCCGCCAATGCCGTTCGCCGGATCCAAGAGGAGGTCGCGCAGTTCGTCGTAGAGCGTCCCCGCCTCGTCCGGATCGCTCAGTTGCTGGAGACGGGGGCCGAGCGCCAGTGCGACTCGGGCCTCGGTGGTCGTGGCCCGGAAGTTCCGGGTGAGATGCAGCTCCACCAAGTCGTCGGGGTAGGAGCAGCGCAGCCAGTCGAAGAACCGACCGGTCTCGTCGGTGCGTTCGCTCAGGTCCTCGATCTGGAAGCCGTACACGGACTGGGCCGCGTCGCCGACGATGGTGAAACCGCAACTGTCCTGGTACCGGTCGAGGAGCGTCTCCACCAACTCGCGGCGCCCACCCAGTAGGTCCTGCACTTCGTCGATCACGACATGGGCGGGCGGGACCGCGTCCCCGATCTCCAGCGCGCCCTTCTCGATGGCGCGGGTCGCAGCGGAGATCCGCTCGGCGAAGCCGACCGCTCCCCACTCGTCGCCCGGATGTGCCTGGAGGAGCACCTCGTAGGCCCACGCGTCGAACGTACGGGCGCGTACTCGGTGGGCTCGTTCCCCGTGCCGCGAGATCCGTTCGCGCAGCTCCCGGGCGGCGGCCCGGGAGAATGTGAGCACCAGGATCTCGGCGGCCTCCAGAGCCTGCTCGGGGTCCTCGTGACCGCACAGCGCGTCGAGCCGGCGTACCAAAGTGTGGGTCTTTCCGGCGCCGGCGCCCGCCGTGACCAGGACACGAGCGTCCCAGGGCTGCTCGACCACGGCCAGTTGCTCTTCGGTGAGCGGGGGGCTGTCCTGGTAGACGTCGGTCACTTCCGGCTCCAGAGGTGCTCGAACTGAGTGAAGGCGAGGTGCGTGTCGAAGTTGGCGATGTTGTCGCTGACGTTGAGGATCAGGCAGCTGTCCTTGCCACCGTTCAGTGGTCCGCGCAGTCCGCGACCGATCATCTGCTGGTACACGTTGGTGCTGTAGACCGGTCGGGCCACGACCACGGCACGAGTGGCCGGAGCGTCGAACCCCTGGGTGAGCACACCGTAGTTGGTGAGGACCCGGATGCGTCCGCTTCGGAAGTTCTCGATGCGATTGCGACGGTCCTGCGTGCTGGTCGTCGAGTCCACGGCGGCGGACGGGACTCCCCGGTCGTTGAGCATCGCTGCCAGGTATTTGGCGTGGTCGACGGAGGTGGCGAAGAGCAACGTCGTCCAGTCGTCCGGCAGTTCCGCCACCGAGTTGACGATGCGTCGACTGCGCGCGTGGTCGTCGGCGAGCCGTTGTTCGGCGGAGCGGGAGAGCATGGCCATGCGATCGGCGTGTGTCTTCTCGTCCCGTGTGAGTTCGATACGACCGCCCTCAAGGGTGCGGTGCTCGACCTGGGCGAGCATCCCCCAGCCCTGGAGGTCGCGATACGGGTCGCCCGACGGGAAGACTCCTTCGTCGAGTCGCCGATTGCCGAAGCGGCCGACCAGGCGGCGGGTCTCCTCTTCGTTGGTGTTCCGGAACGGGGTGGCGGTCAGGCCGAGCAGATGCCGGCCGGTCTCGTACTGGGTGAGTCCCAACTGGCCGAGGATTTCGGTGTACCTCTTGGAGATGGCGGTGTGCGCCTCGTCCACGATCACCAGTGCGGCCTGGCACAGCCAGGTGTACTGGTCGGTGCCCAGACACCGCTCCAGCTTGGCGTCGGTGGCGACCACCAGGTGCGGGTGGTCGACGACGTTCCCGACCTCGTTGGTGCTCCAGAGTCGACTGATCGTCAGTGGCCGTTCGGCGCCGACCTTGCTCCAGACGAACTTCCAGCTCTGGACGGCCTGTTCGCACAACTCTTCGGTCTGTGCGATCCATAGCAGCGGACCCTTGAGGTCACCGACCCGTTTCACCCAGCGGATCACGGCCTCGGCGGTGACCCGGGTCTTGCCGGCGCCGGTCGGTAGCGACAACATGCCGCGCTGGGGCGCCAGTCGGTCGAGCATGGTGGAGATGTTCCGTACCAGGTCCTCCTGGTACTCGTGGAGGCTCGGGAAGTCTCGAGGGCCCTCGACGGTCTCGAACGGAGGCGGAGACGGGGTCCTCGAACCGGCGAACGCGACAGGCAGCCTCAGTTCCGAGACGAACGCGATGGCCGCTGACGAACCTCCGTATGCGACGGGGGCGTTGGGAAAGCGTGCCTGGATGTCCCGGGTATGCTGCTGGAGCACTCCGTCACCGTGCGCGTTGAACGCCATCTGCGCGATCCGGCGCCCGGACGGCTCGACGCCATCGGTCGCCTGTAGTTCGGCCTCCATCAATCCCTCGGGGAGGCCGGTCCGGAGCGCGTCGGCACCGATCAGCAGCTCGATCTTGGCCACCACGTCCGGGGCCTCGCGCACCGCCTTCTGCGCCGCCTTCATCTCGCTGTCCCGAGCCATACGGTCCTGGTGCTCCAGCACCGCAAGGCAACCGGCTGCGCCGAGGCCCAAGCCGAGTTCGCGGTCGATCAGTCGCAGCATCGGCTCGGGGTCCAGAGGAACTCGGACCTTGACGGTGCTGTCCTGGCGAACGGCGTCCAGCGGCGAGGCGTGCGTGCCGTTAGGTGTACGGGTGACCTCTTCCAGTTCGCTGCACCGTTGCACCATGCTGTTCCGGTTCCCGCTGTTCAGACGCTGCCGCAGGGCAGGGAACAGCTCGACCAGCGGCACGGGGTCGCCCTCCGGTACTTCACGCGTCTCCAGGCTGATCACGTCGGCGTAGCGGAGCATGCCCCACTTCTCGATCATCAGCTCGGCGTCGTCGGCGGTCGGTACGAGCAGCGCCGGGAGCTGCTCGGCGCGCAGCGCCTGGTACTGAGCGGCTCCGACGGCGACGGTGATCTCACCGTCGGGCCGGGTTCCCCAGGCGTCGCCGATCCTGCAACGGGTCAGCGAGTCCTCGGGGAAGTCCGCACCGAACCGGGTCAGCATCACGTAGGTTGCGCCCACGAAGGAGTCGTCCTCGCTGCGGGTCACCTCGTCGAGGAGCGTGTCCCATCGGTCGGCGGGAACATCGTCGACGGTGGTCGGGAGTCGCAGCCTGCGGGCCTTCTCAGGAGAGATGTCGGCGACCGGCAGCACGTCCCGGTAGTCGGCGAGCTGGGGTCCGACGGCCTCCTTGAGCGACTTGATCCCCTGGGAGGTGGCGATCGTGCCGAACTTCCTCAGCATCCATCGGATCGGCGAGGGCACGGCCTGTCGGGTGTTGGTCTGTGCGCCGATCTGGCGCGTCCAGTTGTCCACCACGGCGTCGTCGGGCAGCACTTTCAGGAAGGCGGCGCGGGATTCCTCGGAGAGGGCGCGGAAGAGGTGGAGGGGGCCGCCGATCGCGGCGCCCTCGACCTTCATCCGGTTCAGTGCGGGGCGCGGGGCGCGGCTGTCCAGGCCGCGCAGGTAGGCGGCGTGGAGGGCTTCGCGGTACTCCACGAACCACGCTTCGTCCTCCTGGGGGCGGACCCCACCGGACGGCCGTTCCCGCAGGCCGACCTGCGAGAAGAAGGGGGTGTCGTCGGAGTGGAACGCCATGTCGACAGCGATGCTCGGGTCGCGCGTCGCATCGGCCACGACACCCGGCAGCATGCAGTCCTCGACCGGCCGGAACCGACCGTCGGCGGTCCGCACCCGGAGCGTCGAGCGCGGGGTGGGCACCCTCTCCAGGACTTTGTGGGCCAGCCGACGCAACCCCGCCTGACGGAACAGCTCCCAGAACCGCTCCCAGTCCGAGTCGCTGTAGTGGCCGAAGCCCTGATCGAGGACGCTGACGAACCGGCCCTCGACATCGGCCTCCCGGATGCCCAGGACGTTGAGCGCATGAGCCAGCGATGGGTCCTGGGCGAGCTCGTCGACCACGTACACCAGGGCCTCGCGCAGGCCGCCCTGGTCGGCACGGCGGAACACCTTGCCGTGCACGGGTGCGACGAGACCGTGCTCCTCGGTGAGCACGATGTGGGCCTTGCGGGCCTCCTCGGCATAGGGAGAGCGGTTCTCGATCATGTCCGCGAGGATGCGAACGGCCATCGCCGACGCCTCGGGGGTGCCGCTCTCGACCAGAGCCTCCAGCCATTCCCGGACATCGGTCCGCTCATGTCCGGCCGTGCTGATGATGTGCTCGACCTTTCCGGAGCGCAGGGCGTCCGCCTCGGCACTCGGATGAAGCCAGTTCGAGGGGCGCCCGGGGCATTCATGCCACATCCGCAGCCAACTGGACAGTTTTTTCAGGTCCCTGTCGAGGCGCGGGTGGATCCTCAGCGCCGTCGGGATGCGCAGGACGCCGTCCTGGTCGGGCAGCGACGGACGGTCCGCGGTGCGGGCCCAGATCTCCCGGGTCAGGAACTCGTCGGCCCAGCTGATCGCCTCCTTGACTCGGCCGGGCAGCAGGGGGAGATAGGCGGCAGGGTCCTCCTCGGGTGCCAGGGCGGGGAGGGAGTCCACGACCAGCTTCGCCGACACCCGGATCATCTCCTGGTTGAAGGGAGAGGAGTCGAGGAGATTCTGGCGGTCCTCGTTCGTCTTCCAGGCGCCGTTGAGGATGCCGCTCAGCGACATCTCGTACTTGGTCGGGAAGAAGGACCAGAACTTGCCGCGTCCGCGCGATCGCGGGCTGACGTACAGACCGCTCTCCGGGTCCTTCTCCAGGGCGGGGACGCCCCAGGCGAGGTCGAGCGAGAGCCGGTCGTGCAGTTCTCCGGCGTCCGCGCGGGCGCTCGGACCGGGTTCGTGGGTGGTGGTGAACACGCGCCACCGATCGGTGGCGACGGCCTTCCCGGTCCGCTCCTCGACCACGGTGTGCAGGTCGCCGGTCTGCTGGGAAGTCAGTGTCCGACGGGCCATGGGCCGTGGCCGGCGGTCCTCCAGCACGACCTTCGCGACGTGCGGAGAGAAGAGCTGGAAGCCGACCGGGAATTCCTCGCGGGGCTCGCCGTGGTCCTTGGCACGTCCGCCGTGCATGTCCCGGCCCAGCCGGTCATCCGCCTTCGGGAGCAGGGGCAGGCGAACGACGGTGGTGGCCCAGGCCAGCAGCTCGTTCAGGACGTGATCGGAAGCGCGCTCGGCCTGCACGTCCAGAGGTCGGGCCATCCGCAGCACGGGGGCGTCGAAGTCCGGGCCGTAGCGCGCCGTCACGCCGGGCACGGCCCTGATCTGCTCGTACGACCAGGCGCGGGCGAATCCGAAGCTTCCGGTGCTGCTGAAGAATTCCGGTGCGTCGGTCACCACGAGAACCGATTTGACGCCCACCCCGAAGCGCCCGATCTGGCCGCCACGCTTCTTCGACATGCTCATTCGGAGAATTGTCTCCGCGCCTTCCGGGGTCACCGGATTACCCTCGTTTGCGCAGTACAAGTGGGTTTCCGTGAGGACGACATGAACTCGCCCACTCGACGCATCGGCCATTTCATCCGACGCGTTCTGAACGAGCTCGAAAAGCTGACGATCGCCATATCCGCCCTGGGTGATACGGCGTTCGCCATTGGCGTGCTCGGCTACGAGGCCGGGGTCCACGGCGTAAGTCTGCAGGACACGCGAGGACTGTTCGAGAACGGTTTGAACAACCGAAGAGGACGATGACGGCACTGCTTCTACGCTCCTGGGTGTCAAGATCCGGACGAAAGGGCGAACGGCGGGCCGGCCGCCGGCTCGTCGACCGGCCCGTGTTCGTCGTGGCGCTGGGCGGTATTTTCCACAGTGCCTTCGTGAAGCGAAGGGTTCACGGTGAAGTCGCCGGTTGTTGCGAGACCGAGACTTCGGGCCCGTGACGTGCTGAATCAGACCGGGGGAGCGGCCTCGTCCGGAACGTTCGGCAGCCCCTGGGCCACCTTCGCCAGGACAGGGAACCTATTGGTGAAAGCCTCCTCGGACATGCCGTGTTCGTGGAGAATTCCCAGAACCTCGACCGTGCTTTCCGCTGTCTTAATTGCCAGCTCGAATGCGCTCGACTCCCGAAGCGAGTCCAACGATTCACTGTCCTGCTCATTCATCTGGTATACCCCTGTCGTGTCGCATCCTGCAGCTGCACAGGGGTGTATTCGGGCACACGTCCCCCGTGTGAAAGTGTGAAACGAAATGGATAAGCTGACGCCTGGGTGAGACTTTCTTTCCCCAAAAAAGCTAGCGGATGGAGGTCTCGTGCAACCAGTCCTTTTCGGAAGGCTTTTCCTGTAGGGCTCCGTGGAGGTGTCGGCTGGGCATAGGGTCGGAATTTGGGCGCACTTCTTCCCCGGTCGCCCGGCCTTCCCGATTTCGGGTTTCGCGAGCGAGATGGGATTCCCATCGTGAGCGAACGTATCCGATATTCACTCGTACACACAACCCGAACTCCTGCTCCACTGAAGGGAGTTGACCTCTCTGTTATCGAAGTGCCGCATGTGGGACGGAACTTGATGATTCGAGGCAAGTTGGACGCCGGGCTGAAGCGGTCTGGTCGATCGAGCTCGATCAACTGTTGGTTGACGCTGCTGCACTTGTCAAATTAGCATGTGGTCCACACCATGCGATCGGCATGGGACTCCGGGGAAAGAGCAGGCGGCGCGTGGAGACAGGTGAGGAGTTCGGGCCTTGGCTGGCCCGACAGCTCAAGCTCGCAGGGAAGACGCAGGCTGAACTGGCCAACGAGCTAGAGCTGACTCGGGCCGCTGTGTCCGCATGGATCACCGGCAGGTCGACGCCTCGCCCGACCGTCATGGCGGACATCGCCAAGGCGCTCGGCACGGATGTGGGCACGGTGCACACCCGCACCACCGACACCCAGGCTGGCCTCCCGGTCACCTGGTACCACCGCCCCGGCTACGCCGACGGCGGCCGCGACCTGGGCAATGCCGCCGCCTTCGCCTTCGACGCCGACGTGCAGGTCCTCGCGCGAGAGACTTGTCAGAACAGCCTGGACGAGCGGCTTACGGAGAACGGCCGCCCGGTCAAGGTCCGCTACACCCTGCACGAGATCACCGGCGAAACCTTGGACGCCTTCCGTGACGCGATTCTCTGGAAGGATCTCTTTCCGCACTACTCCGCCGTCTCGGAGACCGCAGGTAACCAGAAGGTCGGTCGGGTCGTGGACGCCGGGGTGCGCGACATGTACGAGAAGGGCCGCTTGGTCCTGCTGCGCGTCGACGACTACAACGCCTCCGGGCTCATCGGCGACGACTACGCGGACGGCAAGTTCGCCGCCGTGGTCAGACGCCAACTGGAGAGCCTCAAGTCCGGTCCCGGCGCCGGTGGTTCGTACGGCTTGGGCAAGGCGACGCTGTGGGCCACCAGCGCCCTCGGGCTCGTTCTCATCAACTCCACTCTCTCCGTGCCTCACGAGGGACGTACCGAGCGACGGGTCATCGGCCGTCTCGAACTGCCCTGGCGTGAGGTCGACGGCGAGCCGTACGCAGGCCCCGCCTGGTTCGGGCGCCCTGATCCTGATTCGCCCGCGGCCATGGTCGCCCGTTCCTGGTGGGCGGACGAGCAGACCGTCGAGAGCCTGCATCTGACCCGGGAGAACGACGAACCCGGTACGTCCTTCCTCATCGTCGGTGCGCACGATGTGGCCGGCCTCGCGGCGAACTCCTCCGATCCCGACGACGGGTTCATCGGCGACGAGGAGAGCGATGAGGACACGCGTGACATCACCACGATGCACGCCCGACTGGTCGAAGCACTGGGGCGTGACTTCTGGGCCGCGATGACCGGCGGGGGCAGCAAGCTCCCCCTCCTGGAGGTCTCTGTCCGTGCCCTGCGGAACGGCAAGGAGGTCGTGGCGGAGCAGCAGGTGGACCCGTCTGTCGAACAGCCCTCCCGGACCCGTGCCCTGAGGGCGCACTACGAGGGCACCACGGTGGATCGCCTCACCGAGGCCGGGCACGTGGCGGCGCGGAGCGTCCCGCTGAAGCTGCCGCTGTCCGGAGGCGCCCATGGGACGTTCGGTACGCACCAAGCGGTTCTGCTCATCACCGAGGCCGAGGGGGACAGGGACGGGGCGAAGAACCGGATGCACTCGCTGCGCGGCAATCGCATGACCGTCAAGAGGACCGTGGTCCCGAGGCTGCCGAACAGCACCAACCCTTTCCAGGCTGTTCTGTTGGTGGGGGAGGCAGCAGGAGAGACGGCCCCCTTCGCGAAGGAGGCCGAGGAATTCCTGCGTGCGGCGGAACCTCCCGAGCACGACCGTTGGGGGCAGACAGAAGAGCTGACACTGCGTTGGTCACCGTCCGCGTACCGGCGGATCAACGCGCTGACCGCCGAGGCCAACAATGCGGTGAGAGAACTTGTCGCACGGCCGAAGCGCAGCAGAGGCGAAGGGGGTGAGGCCCTGCGCAAGGCGTTGACAGTGCGAACGAGGCCCAAGGCCAAGGCACCCACCGGCCCGGTGGTTCCGGTCCTGGACGGGCTCGACGCGACGGTCGGCGACGGCGGGGAGTGGCAGATCACCGGCGAAGTGAGCATCCCGCGTGGCGACGAGATCGTTCCGATGGTGCCGGTGGCCCAGCTGGACGTGCGCTCGGGGGGCCGCCCCAGGCTGGACTGGGCGGAACTCGTGGGCGTCGAGGGCTGCGAAGCGGAGGACGGCATACTGCGCTTCACATCCGGCGCGCGGCGTGCGAAGTTCCGAGGAACCACCGACGTCACCAGCCACCCGGTCAAGACCGCTCTCACCCGTCTCGTTGTCGAACTCCGTGCCGGCAAGGGGGAGTGACGCGTGAAGTTCTACCCGTACAAGCGGCTCAGCCGGCCGGTCACGCTCAGAGTGACCTCGGTCTCCCTCAAGCTCTCCGACGGTACCCGCGACCAGTTGGAGACCACCGCGTACTCGACCCAACAGCAGGCTGTGGCGCTCGGCATCGCGGGCCACACAGACTGGGTGAGCGCGACGATCGGTCTTTCGGCGACGCTGCCGCCGGGGGCGAATGCGCCGGACGCGCCTTGGTCGGATCTGTGTGTCCTCGCCGTACTGACGGACGGCGAGACCAATGTCCGTACCTCTGCGAATCTCAGGCTCGACGCGGAGGACGGCCGGGACTGGTCCGGCTCGCTGGAGGTGTTTCGTGACGATCACCTGGCTCGGGCCTCCCTCGCCGTGTACGCCGTCGGGACAGTGGACGGAGTGCGCGGACGGTCGATCGCCGAGACCGACCGGAGCTGGATCATCGACACGGTTTCCGACGAGCCGGTCCGCGGGCTCCAACTCGACGTCCAGAAAGCGTCGTTCAAGAGAAGCTCCCGGGAGTGGCTCCAGGCCTACGCCGACGCGCCCTGGATCGTGGACACCTCGGCCAGAGTCCCCACCGTGTTCGTGAACACCGATGTCGAAGGTGTCATCGACCTGTTGGACAGCAATGGCTCGGGTGTGAACAGCAAGGTGCGTGACCTCCTGGTCGCCCAGATGGCCACCGACGTCTGGACCGCGGTGTTTCACGGTGCCATCGGCGATCTGGAGGTGGAACCCGGTGGCGGGCCGGTCTTCCCCACCGACTGGCAGGGCGAGGTGCTGCGGGAGATGCTCCCGGACGTGATTCCCGGCGCCCATGTCGAGGAGGCCCTACGGCAGGTCCATCGCCGGCGCACCCGCGACTCGGGCTGGGTGGAGCTACAGACGCGTATCCATTACGCGGCGGTCCGCCGCGCCGATGCCACCAAGGCGCTTGCCTTTGTCATCCGCAGTCTGGAACAGATGAACCGCGAGAGTGAGACGTGATCACCCAACCGAACCACGTACCGGAGCGCCTGGGGCTGCTCGCCACCTCTGCCGTCGATCCGTTCCTCACCGAGCAACTACTCAAAGGCGAACAGGTTCACGGCGGCATCGATCTCGCCAAGGTCGTCGAGCCGCTCCCCGAGGACGACGCCAGGTGGTGGGTCGAGCCGATCCGGAGCCTGGTGGAAGACACCATGTTCGAGTTCCGGGAGGACCGCACCCGAGCCGACGCATGGCTCGCGCCACGGCTCCATGCCACGCTGCGCCTGACGCGGCGAGAAGCGGCGGACAAGCGTCTGTGGAACCACCTCGCCCTGGCTGTGGCCCCGGACTATGTGGTCTGGCGGCACCTGTCGGAGCCGACGGCGAACAGGCCGGAAAGGCGCATCGCTGCCGAGCGCTTCCGTGGTCCCGCGGACCGTCAGTGTTTCTCCCGCCTTTGGTGGGCGGCCGAACTCTTCAGGAACGGGTCGGACTACGAGCCGGTCGAGGTCGCCTGCGGAAATCAAGACCTCATCCACACCGTTCTCCGGAGCGAGTTGATCGATCACCGTCCCACCGCTCAGGCCTTGGTCCGTCTTCTGAAGAGCGGCCGGGTCTCCGGCGGGCGAGAGGTCAACGGCCTCAGCGTCGCGATCAACGCGGCGGGAGCGACCTTGATCTACGACATCCTCGCGCCGGACCAGCCCCGGGACCCCGTCCATCTGCGGGACTGGATCGCGGAAGCGGAATCGGCGCCACCGGTCGAGCGGCACGAACGCCCGAACGGGCCCGACGAGGACCCCGTCCCGGAGGAATCCGTGGCCGTGCTCACCAGCTACTTCGCGGAGCTGTTCGAGACTGCGCCGGTCAGGGGCAGGAAGAGCGGGGATTGACCTGGGCCGTGCTCGGACTACTTCGCCGACGCCTTCTTGCTCTTACGAGGGCGCACGGAGGAAGGGGGCGGCACCTGGTCCTTGGGGCGCGGGCACCTGTCGGTGCAGGCGTCGGCGGCACCGCAGCCGTTGCTTCGCAGCTTTGCCCGCTGTTCCTCCGTGGCTGGCTGCCACGGCTTCCTCAACGCCTCCGGGTCCGGCTCGGGGAGCCCTAGAGCGGCGCTCAGCAGGTGTGCACCGAACAGGGGCGGTACGGCGTTGCCCACCTGCTGGGCCTGCGCCGTACCGGACCACGGATAGTCCGGCGGGAAGCTCTGCAGCATCCCGGCCTCGTTCATGCTGAACCGCGGGCCCTCGTACACGATGTTCTCGTCGAGGTGCTCGAAGACCACGAAGCGGGAGATGCGGCCGGTGACGGTGGCGGCGGGCTGCTGGTCGGTCCGCACTCCACGCCTCCCCGGGTTCCCGGAACTGCCGTAGTTCGAGCGGACCAGGAAGGGAGTGGGACGCCCCGGATGCGAGCCCACCGGTTTCGCGAGGGCCTCCCGCATCGATCTCCAGGGCCGCAGGTCCGCGTCGCTCTTCGACGTGGTGGTGCCCTCGTCGAGAGTCGGCTGATGGACCTGGTCCGCAGCCTGGTCGGGTTCGCTCGTTCCGTTCTTCCGGTTCCATTCCTTCGCTTCATAGGAACGGTGCGTCGGGGCGGGGAGCGAGGGCTCGCCGAGCCCTTCACGCCGAGCGATCAGTACCGCGCGGGATCGTGTCTGAGGCACCCCGTAGGTCTCGGTGTCGAGGATGTCGACGATGACCTTGTACCTGGTCTTGTCGGGGAGCCCTGTCTCCTCCAGCACCTTGGCGTAGTGCTCCCAGAGCGGGGCCACCGCGGGGACCTGCTCCAGGACGATGACGTCGTACGGGCGGTGCTCCCGGTTCGGGCTCCTGGTTGCCTGAATCGCGTATCGGAGAGGTTCGAGGACCAACGCAGTGCGCGGATCGGTGAGGGTCTTCAGGTCCTCGTCGATCTCCTGGTCGGACTCGCCTGCCATCAGCCGCTCGATGTACTCCTTGACCCGGTCCAAGGCTTGCCGTCCGGCGCCGTGCCCGGCCACCGAGTACGTCTGGCACGGAGGGCCACCTGCGAGCACGTTGATCTCCGGCGGCAGGGACTCGAAGGAATCCCTGCGAACCGCGCTCACGTCGGCGTGAAGGGTGTCCAGCCCGGCCGCGTATCGCGTGAGGCAGGCACTTCTGTCCCACTCGATACCGAGACTCGGGATGTCGAGCGTGTGCCCAGCGACATCCAGCCCTCCGGGTCCTGCGAAGAGGTCCAGGACAAAGGGCTTGTCGAGGATGGACTGGTGGTACGCCGAGCTGGTCATGTGGCGGAAGTTTAGCCGGCCGCGGGGACTCCCGGACCCCCGTTCAACGCTTCCGCGACAGCCCGTCCCAGCGCCTCTCCGACAGGCGGCGGGGTCGCGTGCCCGATCTGGCGGTACCGGGCGGTCTTGAGGCCGGAGATCACCCACGCTTCGGGGAAGCCTTGGAGGAGGGCGGTCTGGTCCACCGTGATCCGCACCAGTCCGTCGTCCCCGAGTGACGGATCCCACGTGAAGTCGGGGCCGGGCGGTTCGTTCCCGAACGACTTCGTGTAGACCCCCATCCGTCGCCACTTGGCCTTCGTGCCGCTCGGTCCGAAGTCGGGGCCTCCGTGCGTCTTGGACCCGCCCACCAAGGTCGGTGCCACACTCGTCGCTTGGGCCGCCCAACGGTCGGCGTCCGGCCAGCCGCAGGAACGCATCGACGGCGCCAGAGCCTCTCCGACCGACACGTGTGCGTGGATGCTGGGTCGGGGCGGTCGGAAGGCACTCGCCCACTGCTGCTTGACGGCCATGAGGATGCCTTGCATGCGGTCCTGGGGCACTCCGAAGTCGGAAGCGTTCAGTATGAACCAGGTCAGTGCGTAGCCGAGGTGCTCCAGCTCTTCGCGGAGGAAGTCCCGTATCGGCGCCAGGGAGTCCTCGTCGACCAGGGTGGGCACGTTCTCGATGATCAGCGCACGTGGCTGGACGGCGTGGACCAGATAGGCAGTCGCCTCGATGAGGCGTAACTCGGTGTCCGACGACTGGCGCGTCACCGTCGCACTCGACCTCACCCTGGGGAGACCGGCTGCCAGCAGATCGACGTCGTACGCCTCGGGGTGGTCCACGGGATCGAAGTCGAGGAGGTCCGCTTTCAGCACGTTCCAATGCGGCCGGTTGGCTTTGAGCGTCTCGCAGGCAGACGACTCGTTGTCCAGGAGGAGTCGAGGCGTGAAGCCCGCTCGTTCCAGCCCCAGAGCGAGTCCACCCGCCCCCGAGCACACATCGACAAAGGTCAGCCCACTCAACGATTCCTCCCTCGTCCCCGCTGGATCTTTCGCCACTCAACCGCCGCCGCGATACGGAGAGCCACGTCATCCGGTGCTTCATGCTCCCAGAAGCGCAGTACCTCCCAGCCGGCTGCTACGAGGTGCTCCGTGGTCTCCGTATCGCGCGCCATGTTGAGGTCCAACTTCTGCCGCCACCACTCTGCGTTCGACTTCGGCTGCGTCGCGTGTTCGGGGCAGCCGTGCCAGAAGCATCCGTCGATCAGGACAGCTACTTTGACCGAGGTGAACGCCACGTCGATCCGGCGTCGCGCCATGCCCGGTACCGGGTACTCCACGCGGTAGCGCAGGCCGGCCGCGTGCAGGAGGCGTCGGACCTGCAGTTCGGCAGCCGTATCCTTGCTCGCCTGCCTGCTCATGCGCGCGGAGACAGAGGGCGACGACGGCTTCATTGTGCTCAAGGCGGCTGTGCCTCACGATCGTGGCTCGGTCCCGACGACAGTCGAGTCCGTGGTGGTCGAGCCGCCGGACTACGGCTGTCGTGTCGATTCCATCACGGGGCCGAGCGTGCCGCACCAGATTCCGCCTGCCGGGCCGTACCACCGATGCAGGCAGCCTCAGGCATCGCCGTATCAGCCTGTCGCCGTTTCAGGCCCCCGGGCCGCTGTGACAGGCGTCGAAGTTCTGAGTGGGCCCACACCAGTGTGTGGCTTTCGAGTTCGAATCCCGAAGGCGGCTCAGAAAGGCCCCCGGTCACATAGCCCGTGACCTGGGGTTTTGCCCTGCTCGGGGCATGGTGGGGCGCACGGCCGGGGTGCCGTGGGCTGGCGTGCGTGAGCGGAGCGGTTGTTGATCTAGCTCTTCGGCCTCTTCCGCTTGGCCTTGGCCTTGGCCTTCGCAGCCTTGCGCTGGAGGGGGACCAGCTTCGCGGTGGCCTCGGCGGCGTTCTTGCCGACCTGGGGCAGGACGCTTTGATAAATGTCCCGCGTGATGCGGCTGTCACTGTGCCCGAGGGTGTCCGACCGATCTTGATGTCGATGTCGGCGGCCGGCATGAGGGTTGCGGCACCGTGGCGCAGGTCGTGCAGACGGATCGGCGGGAGGCCGGAAGCGGTGAAGAGCCGCTCGAAGAGGTCTGTCACCAGGCTGAGCCCCACTCCTCGCGGTTCGCATCCTGCCGCTCGCGGTGCAGCTTCAGGACGTTGACGGTGCCGTCATCGAGCGCGACCACGCGGTAGCCGTTGCCCGTCTTTGGCTCGGATGCCTCGACCGCCCAGCCATCCTGCACGAGCTGCGACCTCGCTAAGGGTTGTCCCGTAAATGATCTTCGAGCCACTTCGGGCGTGGGTAGCCGCAGTGCGGGCCGCTGAACTATCCGGCGAGGGCGAGGTTGTACATCCGGGCGATGCCGAGCATGGCGTGATGGACGCCGTCGCCTTTGAGGCGGCAGTCGCGGAGGATCTTCCGGGTCTTCATTCGGGCGAAGGCGTGCTCGACGCGGGCGCGGACCTGCTTGTGTGACTTGTTGTGTTCCTCCTTCCAGTCCGCAAGTTCGCTCTGGCCGCGCTCACGGCGGTGTGGAATGACGGGCCCTTGTGCGGCCATCGGGCCGGGCGTGGATCTTCGGAGGGCTCCTGCGAAGCCCGGCGGGCAGCGCCCCGGGGGCCATGGCGGCGCTCGCTTCGGCGGCCGTGGTGAGCCGGACGGGCCTGTTCCGTTTGATCTCGCCGTGCATGGGTGATTCGGCACCCGGAACCACGGTTCAACTCGGACTGATTCCACCGCCGCCACGGTGCTGCCCCAGTCAACTACGCTGCCGGATCACGGCTTTGCCTGCGTTCAACGTTCCGGCGCGAGTCATGCTTCCAGTCGTAGTGGGCGCCGGGGCCGGTGCGGGACCAGTACATGGAGAATCACCGATTCCGGCTTTGGCTGCTCATCGTCGGCGAAAAAATGATCAACGGGCTGTGAAGAGCCGTCAGAAGAGCCGTCAGAAGCGCCGACATGAGAGCCACCGCTCGCATGCCCCGTCTCGACGCCCCTGGTCGACGGAACGCGCGGGCGGCAGGGATAAAACAAGGATGCAGCCCGGGGACTTGCGATGGATATTCCGCGCGCAGCGCCGTCCCGAATTCTGTCGTGTACGCGCTCCGACCGACCGCACCGGACATGAACGGGAGGCCCTCAGCAGCGGCACGGCCGTGCGCGGTCGTCCACCCGGCAGCTCGCGGCCCACCGCACCGCCCCCAGGGACCCGCCTTTTCTGGTCCTTTCTGGCTCTTTCCGGTAAGAATTTCCCTCCTGGTATCGCCGGTGCCGTCGGCATCGCTGATATCGCTGACATCACTCGAATCGGATGCTCGCCGTGCGGACCGGAATTCGGCAGACATGCGCGGCGGGTCCCGCCCCGCGCTACGCAAATTCAAGCCTCTATTCGGCCATGTAGTCGACCCTTCGAATTGCCGAAACTTCCGCCGCAATTTCGAACAGATGGCCTCGATCGCGGTCGGATATCGCGCGCAGTCTGTCATTTCCGGCCCGCGGGAACCGCCGCCAGAGGTGCGTACGCGCCCGCCCGGATGGCCGTCCCGCATGGCGGGGCCCGGGGTGCGGCGGCATGTTGGGGGCAGCGATCAGGAGGCTCCCGCATGCACCGGAGACGGCCGAGGAGACCGCTTCGGGGGCGGATGAAGCCCGCCGCGGCGGGTGTCGCCTTCATGGCCGTGGCTGCGGTCCCGCTGTCCGTGGCGGGGGCCGGGCCGTGGAGCGGAGCGGGCGCCGGGCTCCCGCTGGTGATCGCCCACCGCGGCGCCTCCCGCTATGCGCCCGAGAACACCCTCGCCGCCGTCGACGCCGCCTACCGTCGCGGGTTCCTGTGGGTCGAGAACGACGTCCAGCGCACCAAGGACGGCCAGCTGGTCGTGCTGCACGACACCACGCTGCGCCGGACGACCGACGTCGAAAGGGTGTTCCCTGGCCGGGCGCCTTGGCGCGTACGGGATTTCACCGCGGCCGAGATCGCTCGGCTGGACGCGGGCAGCTGGTTCGGGCCGCGATTCGCCGGGGAGCGGGTGCCCACGCTCGCCGCCTATCTGAGCCGGCTGGACCACAACGGCCAGCGACTGCTGCTGGAGATCAAATCCCCCAGGGTCTACCCCGGAATCGAGGCGGACCTCGTCGGCGAACTCCGCCGCCGCGGCTGGCTGGACCGTACCCACACCGGAAGCCGGCTGGTCGTCCAGAGCTTCTGCGTGCGCTGCGTGAAGGCGGTCCATGAGCTGGCGCCCCAGGTGCGTACGGGAATTCTGGGATCGCCCCCAGTGGCCGGGCTGACCCGCTTCGCCCGCTTCGTCGACGAGATCAACCCCCGTATGTCCGCGCTGAGTTCGCGCTGGATCGCGGCCGTCCACCGGCTGCGCGGCCCGCACGGCAGGCCGTTGGAGGTCTATGCATGGGATGTGGGGAAGAACACGGGCGCACGGGAGGCACGGGACCGCGGTATTGAAGGGGTCATCGCCTAGGGCGCATTACTAGGGCATTATCGTGATTTCGCGCGTCGATCGGATCCGGTCGCACACATTCGCTCGCCGCACGGTACGTTCAGGAGCGGTGAAGGAGCTGTGGAAGCCGGACACGCCGCCGAAGGACCGTGCCGGGCGGGGATTTACGGGATTCCCGTGGCACGGCTAAGGTGCCAGAGATGTTCGACGCCGCCACACTCCCCGCAAAAGACCTAAGACGCAGGATGACGCTTTTGGGTTCCTATTTGGGGCCCGGTGCGGGCCCGCGTCCGGCTGCTCCCCAGGGTTCGTTCCGGGAGGGCCCTTGACGAACGATTTTCCGGTGTACGGCGAGCGGCGGGCGCCGCTGCCCCCGCAGCGGCAGGTGCCCGACGAGGCGTCCTCCGGCCCGCTGAGAGCGGGTGCGGCGACCGCCACCATAACGGGGGCCGCGACGGCCACCGGCACCGGCACCGCCGACCGCCCGACGCCGCAGGCAGCCCCGGGCGGACCAGGGACGCGTACCAGGCCCGCCGGCGGGTCGCACGGCAGGCACAAGGCACGCAAGGCGCACGGCAAGGCCAAGGCCGCCACCGGCGCCAACGGCAAGTCCCGCGACGCGTTCTTCGACAACGCGAAGTACCTGGCCATCGTTCTGGTGGCGATGGGGCACTCGTGGGAGCCGCTGCGCGACGGCAGCCGCTCGGCGGCCGCCCTGTACATCACCGTCTACGCCTTCCACATGCCGGCGTTCATCATCATCTCCGGCTACTTCTCGCGCAGTTTCGACATGCGCAAGGACCGGCTGCAGCGGCTGATCACCGGCGTCGCGGTCCCGTACATCCTCTTCGAGGTCGCCTACACGTTCTTCAAGAGGTGGGCGGACGACGACCCGAAGTACCCCATCAGCCTCACGGACCCCTGGTACCTCACCTGGTTCCTGCTGGCGCTGTTCATCTGGCGGCTGACCACCCCGCTGTGGAAGATCGTCCGCTGGCCGATCCCGCTCGCGCTGGCCATAGCGACGCTCGCGTCCGTCTCGCCGAACATCGGCAACGACCTCGACCTCCAGCGGACGCTGCAGTTCCTCCCCTTCTTTGTCGTCGGTCTGTGCCTGAAGGCTGAGCACTTCAAGCTCGTACGCAACCGGCAGGCCCGGATGGTGGCCGTACCGGTCTTTGCCGCCGCCCTGGTCTTCGCGTACTGGGCCGCGCCGCGCATGAACGCCGCGTGGTTCTACCACCGGGACGCTGCCCAGGAACTCGCCGCCCCGTGGTGGAGCGGCGTGGTGATGACCCTGGCGATGTTCGGCTGCTCGCTGGTCCTGGTGGCCTGCTTCTTCGCCTGGGTGCCGGGCCGCACGATGTGGTGCACGGCGCTGGGCGCGGGCACCCTCTACGGCTACCTGCTCCACGGCTTCCTCGCCAAGGGCTCCCGCTTCTGGAACTGGTACGACAACCCGTGGGTGCACAAGCCCTGGGGCGCGGTACTGCTCACGATCGCCGCCGGCACCATCGTCACCCTGCTCTGCACACCGCCGGTGCAGAAGGCCTTCCGCTGGGCGATGGAGCCCAAGATGACCTGGGCGTTCAAGAAGGACCCGGTGGGCATGGCCCGCAGCCGGAACTGAGCGTCAGCGGCGTGTGAACGGTGCCAGGGGCACCTGTTCCATCGGGAGATCCGGTGGAACAGGTGCCCCTGGCGCGTATGCCTGCTCCTCCGGTCGACCGTGTCCCAAGTCGGCGGCCGTACCCGGGGCTTCGTCCGAGGAGAACGGAAGAGAACATGCCGTTCCGAAGCGGCACCGACGCCACCGCCACCGCCTACCGCCGACGACACGGGCGACACCGGCGATGTCGTCCCCCTAGCCGCTGCTGACACCTTCCCGGACGACCGCGATGCCCTCGATCTCCACCAACGCCGCCTCGTCCCACAGACGCGTCGTGCCGATCACGGCCATGGCCGGGAAGTCCGTACCCACCAGACGCTTCCAGACCAGGCCGATTTCCCGCGCATGGCGGCGGTAGTCGGCGACATCGACGGCGAAGACGGTGAGCTTGGCGAGATCGGACGGGCCCGCGCCGGAAGCCGCCGCCACGTCCAGGAGGTTGCCCAGCGCCCGCTCGAACTGCGCGACGATGCCGTCCCCGACGATCCGGCCTTCCCCGTCGAGCGCGGTCTGCCCCGCGAGGAACACCATGGTCCCGGAGGCGGCACGCACGCCATGACTGAACCCGGTAGGCGGTGCCAGATGGGCCGGGTTGACGCGCTCCAGACCGACGCCAGAGCCCTCAGATACTTCGGGCCGCACGAACACCCCAGGCACCTCGCCGCTCACGCTCATCTCCGGTGTGCTCCCTCCGCCGCCAACTCGTACCGCTCACCCAGGGATTGAAGCGCGTACCGCTCCTCCTGCGGAAGCTCTTCGTCGGGGATGACGAGAACGAAGCCGGCCGGCCCACAGCGACGGCACTGGTGTCACTGGTGTCACTGGTGTCACTGACGGCGCTGACGTCATTTGGCCTCGGCATAGCAGTCCACCACCGCCGTGGTGAACGGAAAGCGCACCGGTATGTCCCCGAAGGCGATCCGGCCCGCCGCCGCGGCCGCCGTCGCGATGGCCTCGGACACCGTGTCGGCCTCCTCGGCCGGGCAGTGCACGATCACCTCGTCGTGCTGGAAGAAGACCAGCTCGGCGCGGAGGCCGCCCCGGGACAGCGCATGGCGCAGCGCGGCCAGCATCAGCAGGGCCCAGTCGGCGGCGCTGCCCTGGACGACGAAGTTACGGGTGAACCGGCCCCGGGCGCGGGCCGCCGAGCTGCTGCCGTAACCGGAAGGGGCTTCCTCCTCTTGGGGGAGGCCCGCCTCGTCGGGCGGTGCCACGGATGCGGGCGGGCAGGTGCGGCCCATCCAGGTGCGCACCAGGCGGCCCTCCTCGCCGGCGCGGGCCGCGTCGTCGACATAGGCCACCGCGGCCGGATAGCGGCGGCGCAGATCGGCCATGTGCTTGAGGGCGTCGCCGGACGTCTGGCCGTAGATCGCGCCCAGCAGGGCGAGCTTGGCCTGGGCGCGGTCGCCGCGGAAGGCGCGGGCGGCGAGGTCGGCGTAGAGGTCCTCGCCGCTGCCCGCCACCTCCATCAGGCCGCGGTCCCGGGAGACGGCGGCCAGCATCCGGGGCTCCATCTGGTCGGCGTCGGCGACCACCAGGCGCCAGCCCGGGTCGGCGCGTACGGCCTGCCGGATCACCTTGGGGATCTGCAGCGCCCCGCCGCCGTTGGTGGTCCAGCGGCCGGAGACCGTGCCACCGGGGAAGTACTCGGCACGGAAACGGCCGTCTCGCACCCACTGCTGCAGCCAGGACCAGCCATGGGCGGTGTGGAGGCGGTAGAGGAACTTGTACTCGAGCAGGGGTGCCACCGCGGGGTGGTCGATCTGCTGGAGTTCCCATTTGCGGGTGGAGGAGAGGGAGATCCCGGCCTTGGCAAAGGCCTTGATGATGTCGTTCGGCAGGTCGGGGCGCACGCGCTCGTCCGGCCCGAAGGCGCGTGACACCTCTTCGGCCAGCTCTGCCATGCGCCGCGGCTCGAGGCCGCCCGGATAGCGCTCGCCCAGCAGGCCGTGCAGCACCTCGCGGTGCACATCCGCCCGCCACGGCACCCCGGCCCGGGTCATTTCCGTGGCGACCAGCATGCCCGCCGACTCGGACGCGAGCAGCAGCCGCATCCGCTCCGGGTGTTCGGCCTTCGCCGTACGGGCCACCTGGCCGGCATACACCTCCAGCAGGGCCGTCAGCTCGTCCGTGCCGGTCGGCAGTGGCACCGGGCCCGGCTCGAACAGCGACGGCTGGGTCTCGGCGGCCCGGGCCGGCGCGTCGTCCGGCACCGGCAGGCCGTGCAGTCGCGCCCAGGCGGCGGCCAGTGAACGCGGCTGGCCCGACTGGCCCTCCTCGTGGCCGATCAGCAGCGCCTCGGCAGCCTCGACGTCGTAACAGCGCTCGACCCGCACACCGGCCGCCAGCAGACGCCGGTAGATCTCTGAGGTGGACCGCCACACCCACCGCTCGACCCCGGCCCGCGACCGCACGGCCTCGGCCAGCGAGGGCTCCTCCAGCACCGGCCCGGCGGCCCGGCCCTCCGAGGTGAGCGGGCAGAGACGAGCACCCCCGTCGCCCGTCTCCGCCACTGCCCATCTCATGCAGCCGAGTCTTGCACCAGGGTCTGACAATCGCGCTGACCTGTGCATTCGACCCGCGGGGCGGTCGGCGGCCCCGCCCGGAACGTGCAGGGCCCGGCCCGCCGGACCTACCCCGTACGGACGACCAGCGGCCGCTCGCGCCCCGTACAGCGCGCCAGATGGGCGGCCTCCGCCTCCAGCCCCTCCCGCGGCACCTCCCCGTGCTCACCGAACAGCGTCACGACCACCGCCTCCTCCGTGAACTCCCACACTCCGGCCACCCGCCCCCGGTGCACCACCACTGGCGAGATCCAGCCTGCCGCCCGGCTCACCGCCTTGCGCCGGTCCGCCGCGATCAGCCGGGTGTCGCCGGTGCCCGGACCCAGCACGTACTGGTCGAAGCCCGCCAGCAGCCGCACGTCCTGCGACGGTGCCGCCCGCGCCAGCTCCTCCGCGTCCTCGCTCAGCACATACGCGCCGTCCTCGCCGTCCACCTCCACCGCCGTCAGCCGGTTGCCCAGCGACGCGAACCAGCCGCGGAGCCGTGCCTTACGGGTCGCCCCGCGCAGCAGCCATGCGTCGAACGCGGCGGGCGTCGCCGGGCCGTGCGCCCTCAGATACGCGGGGATCACCACGGCGGCGGCCTCCTCCGGGTCCGGTATGCCGCGCCAGTCCGGCACCCAGGACCGCGGCGAGGTGAACGTCACCCTCTGCCCCTGGGGCGGCCCCTGACACAGCCGCCCCGTCCAGGCCAGCGGTTTGAGGACGGCGCCCCATCCGGACGACAGCTGCTCGCCCAGCTCCTCCAGGCCACTGCGCGCCAGCACCGCCTCGGTCAGCTCCTGCCGGGTCAGCACCCGCCCGTCCAGGATGTCGTCGACGGCGTCCCCGAGGGCCGCCATCTGCGCCGCGCTCACCCCGAACGCCTTCTGCCAGGATGGCTTTCCCCAGGTCCGGGCGGCACCCAGGAGCGCCAGATACGCCCCCGCCCGCTCGGCCGGCAGCAGGTGCAAGGTGCCCCGCATCGCCCAGGTCTTCACCACCGCACGCGTCGCCAGGGAACGCCGTACGGCATCGGGCACAGGGGCCAACTGGCGTGTGCTGACGGCCAGTTCGGCGGCGGAGGCCAGCTGCGCCTGTACACCCGCCAGGCGCTCCACCATCTCCGCGACGGAGCCCGTCGTACGAGGCGTCAGGCTCTGCTGCCGCAGCCGCCAGGCCAACACCTGTGTATATGTCACCTTCATACGGCCATTGCACACGACTCCACTGACAAACACATGACTTCGCGGACGTCCACCGAACAATGAATGCCAACTGAATTCCGGGGGCGCAGATATGTGAGGATGGGGAATGGCGGTACCTCGGGTCGATCTGTTACCACCTTCACCCGAATGCTGCAATACCTCTTTCCGGGCTGGTGCGTTGAACAGGTTGTCGCTCTAAGCGGCGCGTACAGATCCTGAATGCTGCTCAGTGAAGAGGTTCACAGTGAAGCTTGTTTCGAAGGCCGCCGTCCTGTCCGCTGCCGCGGGCGTGGCCGTCGTGGGCGGGGCCGGTGTGGCCGCCGCCGGCGGGCACGGTGCCGATGCCAAGGGTGGTGCCGCCCACTCCCCGGGTGTGATTTCCGGCAACGTCGTCCAGGTCCCGATCGACATTCCGATCAACGTCTGCGGCAACTCCGCCAACTTCATCGCGCTGCTCAACCCGACGTTCGGCAACAAGTGCATCAACGCCTGACGCGTGCACCTCTGACCGTCGCCTAGCGCCGGAACAAAGGCCGGTACGCGCTCTCCGTACCGGCCTTTCGCCTGCCCGGAATCCGGCCCGTTCCCGGAACCGGCCACGGCTGCAACACCGCGCAGCTGCAGTGATATCTGCCTATCGCTTCGATATCCGTCTATCGCTTCGTGGCATTCGGGTGAATGGGCGGAACCACACCCTCGGGGGCGAGTTGACCAGGGCGCTCCGGATGCGGGTGCTCCGGGTGACTGCCCCTCAGGGTGCGGGCACTCCGCTGCGAAAAGGATGAAATGTGATCAAGAAGGCCTTGGCCGCGACGGCGATAGTCGGGGCCGTCGTCGGTAGCCGGCGACGGCCGCCCCCGTGCGGCCACACATGGCAGGGTGAGCCCGCGGCTGGAGCCCACCCAGGTATGAACCGCTGGGGGAAATTCTTGATCCCCTTTCGGTAGGAATTCGTATTCGGCACAGGCCTCGCCCGTTCGAACTGCGGTGATATTTCCGGCGTCGCATGTGCGACGGCAATCTCTCGAAACGTCCTTGCACCGTTCGAGCGATTCTTCCGAAAACTTCGCCACGGGGGTTTCGTTGGCGGGGGTTAATCGTTACCAATAGCTGCAGCGGTGTTACGGGCGAGCAGGATTCCGCCCGTGCGACACGACGGTCGTGTTCGCTACGGACCCGCTACGGAAGGGCTGAAAGTGAAGTACGCAAAGGTCGCTGCAATTACTGCCGGCACGCTCATGGCGGTGGGTGCGGCCACGCCGGCATTCGCCAACTCCGACGCCAAGGGCGGCGCAAAGGGTTCCCCCGGTGTGATCTCGGGCAACGTCGTCCAGGTCCCGATCAACATCCCGATCAACGTCTGCGGGAACACCATCAACTTTGTCGCGCTGCTCAACCCGGCGTTCGGCAACGTCTGCATCAACGCCGAACACGGTCGCCACTGACGCGAAGCAATTCGAGCCATGCCGCTCTGACCGGCCCCGGTGCGCAGTCCATGTGCGCCGGGGCCGTCCGCGTTCTGCGGCACGGAAAGGCGAACAGGCGATTCTTTCGGGTGGCGCCGGAAAGAAGCGGGAAGTTTCGGAGTTTCCCCGGCGGTCGGGAGTCGTTAGTCATGACGCAAGCGGTGATTCGAGCAGCGAAGTGATTGCTCACGCGGCGCCGGTGTCGCGATCCGATCAAGCACCGCCCCGAGAAGGGACAGCAAAAAAGTGAAGTACGCGAAGTCTGCCGCGATTGTTGCCGGGACCGTCGTGGCGATCGGCGCCGCCGCCCCCGCTTTCGCCACCACCACCCCCGCGCCCCCGCGCACGCGCGTGAACAGCCCGCTGACGGACGCGCTGCAGGGCAAGCAGGACGATGTCGCACCGCTGGTCAAGACGGTCCGGGACACGGCGAAGACCGTGAAGGCCGGGCCCAGGAACCTCCTCCGCGGTAACAAGGTCAACCGCGGCGGGCCGGGTCTGCTGCTCGGTGGGCTGCAGATCCCCAGGTAATTCCCGATGCGCGCCGAACTCCGCTGACTTCGCTTTCTCGGCCCCGCAGACGGTATCCATGGATCGGCACCGCGGATCGGCAAGACCGGTCGTAAGGCCGGTCGCCAGGCCGGTCGGCACGTCGCGTCAGGGCATCAACGTGCAGGCCGGCCCATTCCCTGCGGGACCGGGAACGGCAAGCGCACCCATTGACGGGACGGACAGGACCCGGGCCGCCCAGGCCTCCTTCTGCCGGGCGGCCCGGGTTTTGTCGGGTATGCGTGTGATAATCGCCCGACGGCTGCCGCATTGTTATTCGGTTGTGACTGAATCGGGGCGCCCGGGTCGTTATTCAAGGCGTGTGGAGGGATGCATGCCAATGCCCTTGCGAGATTGATGGGGCCGCCGGGGCGTTGGTGTGTCGGCTGGAATCCCGAACATCATGACAAAAAGCACCGGGCCCGCGCCGCAATCGGCAGCGCGGGCCCGGTGGTGTTTCCGGATCAGGAAATTCCGCCGGGGAGTCTGGGCAGAGTTGGCAGGCCCGGCAGATCGGGCACCGGCAGCCCTCCGAGCGTAATGCTGACAAGGAAGTTCGACAGCGCGGTGACGCTGTTTGCCACGGCCTTGGTGACGG
Source organism: Streptomyces chattanoogensis (assembly GCF_001294335.1). Taxonomy (GTDB): domain Bacteria; phylum Actinomycetota; class Actinomycetes; order Streptomycetales; family Streptomycetaceae; genus Streptomyces; species Streptomyces chattanoogensis. The sequence goes on along the minus strand of NZ_LGKG01000024.1, from coordinate 122,941 downwards.
CGTCCGAATCACCCGCCGAAATCGTCTTGAGCAGTGCATCGGTCTTTGCCCGGAGCCCCGTCAGGGCCGCGGCCCGCAGATCGGCGGCGGTCTTTCCGGTGGCGGGCCGGGAACCGTTGTCGGGCTGCGAGACCGAGGGCGTGGAAGGGGCCGCGGGGCCGGCCGCCTGCTGAGCGGTGGCGAGGGCCTTCTTGATGGCCGTGCTGTGCGTGGTGATCCGATCGGGGGGCAGCTTGCCCGCGTCTGCGGCCGCGAGAACGTCATTGATCAGACCGGTTACCGGTGTGAGTACCCCGGAGATATCGCCGAGGCTCTTGGCCTGCGCCTTGAGGGTGTCGGTGTTCGGCAGCGGGGCCTTTCGCGGGGAGGCGCCGGAGGGGTGGGCCGCGGCGTCGTCGATGGACGCAATGGCCTCTCCCGCGGCGCCCAGAGCCAGGGCTCCGCACACGGCGGCGGAGACCACCAGACCGGCCTTCCGGGACATGCGCATGGAAGGTTCCTTTCCGTGGTGTGCGGAGGATCCGTACGGTGTGATGTGCTCATCGCGGTGCGAGGCGCTCATCGTCAACTCTGCGAACGTCATTGACGGTGTGCAACATGTGACGAGGCAGATGGGCTGTCTCGCCTTGCGGTAGGGGCGGGTGACGCCTTATCGGCACGCATATTTCCAGCTGTTCGGGTGAGGGCGCGGAACTTGCTCTCGCGTGACCTGTTGTTGAGACAGGGATCCACGCAGATATCGATCCACGAAGGTTCACGAAGGCGATCGATGACCGCATGACGGCAAGCCGGTCACCGGCAGCGGCGCCGTCACTGCGCACAGGAATCTCTCCCGCACGGGAATCCTCCCTGTCCGGGATCCTGAGCACCCGGCTCGGCCCGCGGGAGAGGAAGACATGCGGCGGAACGGAAAGAGGGGCGTGCTCGTGGCGGCCATGGCCGGTGCCGGGGAGCCCTCCCGGAGCGGGGTGCCGGGCGGCCGTCGGTGCACCCGCCCGCCGTGGCCGGTCAGGGGCTCGGCGGCCGGCCGAGCGGATCCGGCGGGCCGCTCGGCCTGGGCCACCCGGCCGAGGCGGCCGTCGGCATCGCCGGACGACTCGGCCGTGCACCGCCGTACCCCCGCTGCCGGGCGGAGCTGCGGCTGGAGGCCGCCCGGCGGTCGTACGGCGCATCGTGCGGATCAACGTGTGAAACCTGTGTCCGGCACGGGAAGGATCGTTCTTTCGCCCGTTGGTGGGGACCCCCCTGCCTGCGGGTTTGACGTGGCTGTGGGGTGTGGTCGCAGTGCGGTGCGTAATCCGGGAGACCATACGGCCAGGAGCTGGCAAAATTGCGTAAAAGCCGCAAAGCCGACTGATCGGTGAGGTGTGGGCCATGCGTATCGCACTGGCGCAGACGGACTGTGTGCTGGGTGAGGTGGCGGAGAATCTCGATCACGCGCGCGAGCAGATCCAGCAGGCGGCGGAGCAGGCTGCCGATCTCGTCGTCTTTCCCGAACTGAGCCTCCACGGCTATCACTTGGGGGCGCTCAAGCGGGATGCCTCCATCGAGGCGCGTGATCCCCGGCTGCTGGAGCTGAGCCTCCTCGGGCCCGACGTGCTGGTCGGCTTCCACGAGCACACCAGCCTGCGGGCGTACAACGCGGCCGCGCATTATGCGGAGGGGGCGCTGCTGCACGCCCACCGCAAGCTCTATCTGCCCAATTACCTGGCCTGGGAGGAGCGCAAGCACGTCAGCCCCGGGCAGTCGCTGCGGGCGTACGACCTGACGAAGTCGGCGAGCGGCGGGCGGGGCGCGATGCTGGTGTGCAATGACGCATGGCAGCCGGTGCTGCCGTGGCTGGCGGTGCAGGACGGGGCCGAGGTGCTGTTCGTGCCGACCAACAGCGCGGCGAGTCTGGATCCGGAAGCGATGGACACCGGCGTGTACTGGGACACGCTGCTGTCCTATACGGCGCGGATGCTGCAGTGCTGGGTGGTGTTTGTGAACCGGGTCGGCAACGAGCACGGCGCCTCGTTCTGGGGCGGCTCGCGGGTGGTGGATCCACGGGGGATGGTCGTGGCGCAGGCGCCCAAGTGGGAGCCCGCGCTGGTGACCGTGGACATCGACCCCGCCGAGGCGCGCCGGCAGCGGCGGGCGGTTCCCCTGGTGGCCGAGGCCCGGCTGGGGCTGGTCGACCGCGAGGTACGGCGGCTGATCGACGAGGGCGGGGACAGCTAGGGCAAGGGCGGCGCCTCCGAGGCATCCCCCCGGCCCCGTCCGTCCGCCCGTCAGTGGCCGGGAGCCGACTCCGGACGGGCGGCATCGGCCGGGCGCTCGTCCTTGAGGGCCTTGGTCTCGGACTTGAGGATGCGCATCGAGCGGCCGAGGCCGCGCGCCATGTCGGGCAGCTTCTTCGAGCCGAAGAGCAGCACGAGGGCCACGAGGATCAGGATGAGATGCCAGGGCTCGAAGGCGTTGCGGAGCATGGGGCGCTCGCTTTCGTCGGGTGGCGGTGCCTGGGGACGGTCTGTCCAGTATTACCCGAACGGTCCGGCCGCCCGGTCCAGGGGGCGCGCCCCGATCCGGACGGCCGGTGGCGCGCCTACCAGCTGGATTTGCGCACGCCCGGCAGATGGCCCGCGTGCGCCTGTTCGCGCAGCCGTACGCGGGAGAGGCCGAAGGTGCGGAAGTAGCCGCGCGGGCGGCCGTCGACGCTGTCGCGGTTACGGACCCGGGTGGCGCTTGCGTCCCGGGGCTGACGGGAGAGCTCGCGCTGCGCGGCGTCGCGCTCTTCCTGCGGCGTCCGCGGATTGCGGATGACGGCCTTGAGGACCGCGCGCCGGGCCGCGTAGCGGGCGACGGTCATGCGTCGCTTCTCGTTCTTGGCGATCTTGCTCTGCTTGGCCATCAGATCTTCTCCCCCCGGGCGCGGATCCGGGCGACGGCCGCCTCGATCCCGATGGTGTCGACGGTCTTGACGCCCTTGGCGCTCAGCGTGAGCCGGATGTGCCGGCCCTCGCTTTCCAGCCAGTAGCGCTTGCGCTGGATGTTGGGGTCGAAGCGGCGCGGGGTGCGGCGGTGTGAGTGGGAGACGGTCTTGCCGAAGCCCGGCTTGCGGCCGGTCAGCTGGCAGTGGGCGGACACGGTGCGGTCCCTCCGGTGGTCGGGGCCTCCGGCGGAGGCTTATTGAAAATGGAATTCATTTGCGTATACTACCTGGCATGGCCCGCAACGAACTACGCCCGGTCATCAAGCTCCGGTCCACCGCCGGCACCGGGTTCACCTATGTCACCCGCAAGAACCGCCGTAACGACCCCGACCGCCTGGAACTGCGCAAGTGCGACCCGGTCGCCGGCCGTCACGTGACCTTCCGAGAGGAGCGCTGAGGACGGCCATGAAGCCTGGAATCCACCCCGCCTACGCGCCCGTCGTCTTCCGCGACCGGTCCGCCGGCTACGCCTTCCTGACCCGGTCGACCGCGACCAGCGAGAAGACCGTCGAGTGGGAGGACGGAAACACGTACCCGGTCATCGACGTCGAGATCTCCTCGGCGAGCCACCCCTTCTACACGGGCACCGCCAAGGTGCTGGACACCGCGGGCCGCGTCGAGCGGTTCGAGCGCCGTTACGGCAGGAAAGCCCGCTGATGCATCCGCTCAACGTCGTGCTGGTGGGCGGCCTGCACTCGGACGCGCGGCGGACCGCCGTCGAGCGGCTGCTGCGTGTGGTGCCCGGCAGCGTCGCCCTCCACCACGATCTCGCCTCGGCGGCGGAGGGCACCGTACGGCGCACCGTCCGCGACGCCGGCGCCACGCTCGACACCGGCGAGGCCCCGCTGGTCAACGACTGCGCCTGCTGCGCGCTCCGCGAGGACCTGGTGCCCGAGCTGGAGCGGCTGGCCGCGAGCCGGACGTGCCGGCTGGCGATCGTGGAGCTGTGGGACTCGGTCGAGCCGAAGGCGATGGCCGAGGTCATCACCTCGTGCGGGAGCGAGAATCTCGTGCTGACCGGGGTGATCACGGCCGTCGATCCGGCGCTGGTGCTGTGCTGTCTGGGGTGCGGTGACGATCTCGCCGAGGCGGGGCTCGCAGCTGCCGCCTCCGATCAGCGCACCGTCGCCGACACCTGGGCCCGCCAGCTGGAGTACGCGCCGGTGCTGGCGATCGTGGAGGGGGAGGAGCCGGCCGACCCCACGGACCTTGCCCTGCTGGCGCAACTGCATCCCACGGCCCGTCACATCCCTGTGGAATCGGGCGAGTTGGCGGCAGCGGCAATGGGCGGGTTCGACGTGGAGGCGGCCGCGGCGCGGCAGCACCCGGCCTGCGCGCTGCTGCCGCAGGAAGCCGACGGGGAGGGCGTCACCACGCTCGTATGGCAGCACACCCGGCCCTTCCATCCCGAGCGGCTCTATACGGCGCTGGAGGATCTGACCTGCGCGGCCGCGCGCAGCCGGGGCCGGTTCTGGCTCGCCGACCGGCCGGACACCCTGCTGTCCTGGGACGCGGCGGGCGGCGCGCTGTGTGTGGAGAACGCCGGGCCCTGGCTGGTCTCGCTGCCGGACGCCGCCTGGGAGATGGTGCCGCCCATGCGCCGGGCCGCCGCCGCGCTGGACTGGCACCCCGAGCACGGCGACCGCGCCCAGCACCTGGTCTTCGTCTCGCCCGGACTCGACCGGGAGGGGCTGACGTCCCTGCTGGAGTCCTGTCTGCTCACCGACGCCGAGTACGCGGGCGGGCCGAGGGCCTGGAAGAGCCTGCCGCCCGCGTTCGACGAGCTGCTCGACCCGGTCTCGTAGGCCGGCCGCAGCCCTGCTGAAGCGGACCCGAATCGGCCGTTTTGCGTACGGATCCGGCCCTGCCTCCGCCCGCCCACCGCCCGCTCGCCCCCACCCACACACAAGGAAGCCCCATGCCGCGACGCCACGACCCCCGCCGCACGACCGCGCCCCGCCCCAATCCGCTGGAGGCGGCGGGCATCACGTACATCGACTACAAGGACACCGATCTGCTGCGGAAGTTCCTCTCGGACCGCGGCAAGATCCGCAGCCGCCGGGTCACCCGGGTCACCGCGCAGCAGCAGCGGCAGCTGGCCCGTGCGATCAAGAACGCCCGGGAAATGGCGCTGCTGCCGTACGCCTCCCGGATGGCGGGTCCCTCTGCTCGCTGAGGGCGCGGGAAAAGGTAGGAGATCCCCTACGTTTGACGCGTAGGGGATCTCCTACCTATATTCGGGTCGTGAACGCCACTCCTGTACGTCGCCTTCCGGACCCCGTCCCGTCCGACCCCGGGCAGGACCGGCTCTTCGCGGCGCTCGCCAATGGCACCCGCCGCGAGGTGCTGCGGCTGCTGCGCGAGGACGGGCCGCAACCCGTTCAGCAGATCGCCGAGCACTTCGCGATGCGCCGGCCGAGCCTGTCCGAGCATCTGAAGGTGCTGCGGGACGCCGGACTGGTCAGCGAGGAGCGGGCCGGGCGGCAGCGGATCTACCGCTTGGAGGCCGCGCCGCTCAGCGAGGTGCAGGACTGGCTCTCGCCCTATGAGCGGTTCTGGCGGGGGAGGCTCGCGGGCCTGGGGGAGCTGCTCGACCGCATCCCCGACACCCCTGACACTCCCGATACCTCCGACACCTCTGAGATCCCTGAGCTTCCTGAGATCCCTGACGAAGAGACGCCATGAACACCCCTGCCTTCGAGACCTCCGACGACGACCCGACCGTGATCCGCCTGGCGCAATTCCTGGCGCACCCTCCCGCCAAGGTGTGGCGGGCGCTGACCGAGCCCGAGCTGATCGCCCAGTGGATGATGCCCGGCGACTTCCGGCTCGAGGTCGGCCACCGTTACGAGATGGCCGGGGTGCCGCGGCCCCACACGAACTTCTCCGGCACCGTCATCGCCGAGGTGCTGGCCTTCGAGGCCGAGCGGATGCTGCGGCTGCGCTGGCGGGACGCCGACGAGGGCCAGGGCAATCGCGCCGACTGGACGATCACCTGGACCCTGGAACCCGAGGGCCGCGGCACCCGTCTCTTCCTCGTCCATGAAGGCTTCGACCCCGACGATCCGTACCAGGTGCAGGCGCACCGCATCATGGGCAGCGGCTGGCGGTCGATTGTGACGCAGCGTTTGGGGCAGGCGCTCAACGACCTGTGACCGGGGCGGCACGCCCCTGTCATGCACGTGCATCTGCGCATGCATCTGCATGTGAACACGGCTATGATCCCCGGCAGTTGACGCCCCTTCTCACTGGGAGAGCCCTGTGCCCCACGCATACAACGGCATGGCCGCAACGGAGCTCCACAATGCGGCCTGGCAGAAGAGCCGGCACAGCAATTCCCAGGGCTCGTGCGTCGAATTCGCGAAGCTGCCCGGGGGCGAGATCGCGGTACGCAACTCCCGCTTCCCGGACGGACCGGCGCTCATCTACACCCCGGCGGAGGTCGAGGCGATGCTGCTCGGCGTCAAGGACGGGGAGTTCGATCACCTCGTACGGGATTAGGGGCGCAGGTCCGACGTCTGATGTATGACGTGGTGCTCTGTACTGCTCCGACCCTTAGGGGTTGGTCGAACAGATCCCCTAGGGGATGTGAGCGCCCCTTGCAGGCCACAACGTGGCGGGGGTGGAGGGTGTTCCCGGAGGGTGGCAGCGGGTTCGGTGCGGTCGGCGTGGCCGACGGGTGTCCCCCCTCGCGTACGGCGAAGGCCCCGACCGGCGGTTGAGGCGCTGGGCAGGGCCTTTTGGGGTTCTGGGTTCTGGTGCGCGGGGTGCGGGGCTAAGGGAGACGGAACTGGGCCCACACGATTTTGCCGTGGAGGGCGCCGGTCAGCCGGTGCCAGCCCCAGCTGTCGCTGAAGGACTCCACCAGGTAGAGCCCGCGGCCCGATTCCGCGGCCGAGTCGGCCTCGGCGGCGACCGGTGAGGCGTCGCTGGGGTCGCGTACGGCGCAGATCAGGCGGGAGGACCAGCGCATCAGATGGAGCCGGGCGGAGGTGGTGCCGACGGTTCCTTCCGGGGTGCGCGGCTCGGGGACGCAGGTACTGGGAGCGGGCGCTTCCGCGGGGGAGAGGACCGCGTGCCGCAGGGCGTTGGTGACGAGTTCGGAGACCACCAGGGCGACCCCGTCGAAGAGCTCGTCCAGGTCCCAGCCCTGGAGCGTTTCGCGAGTGAACTTCCGTGCACCGCCGACCGATTCGTACCGCGGCGGGAGCGTGCAGGACACGGATCCGGAGACGGACAAGGGGTCGACGGGAGGAAGGCCCTGCCATAACGGCTCGGGCATGGTCAAAACCCTGGTCCCCATGCGAGGCACTCCTGGCGTTCGCGGACGTCATGATCCTGGCCGGGCAGCCGGATCTGGCGGATCTTTCACGAGCGAGTGAGCATGTGTGCGTCGCCTATGGTTCCCAATGACCACGACAGATGCAAGGGCAGATGCACGTGCACGCGCCCTGATTGCGTAGAGCGATGCGGATACGCAGCGATATTTCCCGCGGATCCGGGCGGTGTTCTGCGGGCTCGCTGTGGAGGGCTTGCGGGGAAGTCACATATCAGTAACCGCACGAGCACTCAACGGAGCGCGAACGTGGCAGACTGCGGCCCACCATTGGACGGGGCGGGGTCACAGGAGGGTGAGAGTGTCCGCAAGTGGGGCGGCAAACGAGTCGAGCGGTTCGGTGGTGCGGCGCATTCTGCTGGGGGCGCAGCTTCGCAGGCTTCGTGAATCGCGGGGCATAACCCGGGAGGCGGCCGGCTACTCGATCCGTGCCTCCGAATCCAAGATCAGCCGTATGGAATTGGGGCGGGTGAGCTTCAAGGCGCGGGATGTGGAGGATCTGCTCTCGCTGTACGGCGTCGGGGACCAGCAGGAGCGCGACGCGCTGCTTTCCCTCGCCCGGGAGGCCAACGCCACTGGCTGGTGGCACAGTTACACCGACGTGCTGCCCAGCTGGTTCCAGACCTATGTCGGCCTGGAGGGTTCGACCTCGCTCATCCGCAACTACGAAGTGCAGTTCGTGCACGGGCTGTTGCAGACGGAGGGATATGCGCAGGCCGTCGTCAAGAGCGGTATGCCGGGGGCAAGTGCCGCCGAAATAGATCGCCGTGTCGCGCTGCGGCTGGAGCGGCAGAAGCTGCTGGTGGCCGAGCGTCCGGCGGAATTCCACTGTGTGCTGGACGAGGCGGCGCTGCGCCGTCCGTACGGCGAACGCGAGGTAATGCGCGACCAGTTGCGGCATCTGATCGAGGTGTCCGAACGGCCGAATGTGCGCCTTCAGGTCATGCCGTTCAGCTTCGGCGGGCATGCCGCGGAGAGCGGCGCGTTCACCATGCTCGGTTTTCCGGAATCGGGGCTGCCGGACGTGGTTTATCTGGAGCAGCTGACCAGCGCGCTGTATGTGGACAAGCCCGAGGAAGTGGCGCAGTACGCGCGGGCGATGGACCGTCTTCAGGGGGAGGGGCCGAGCCCGGCCGAGAGTCGGGATCTCTTGCGAGGCCTGCTCCAACTCATGTGACGCGTGGGTAGGATGAAAAACCATCAGGAGTCAGCACCCCACATTGCGGCGCCCTGAGCGCCCTGTTCTCCAGATCGGGATGACATGTCCTACTTCGACGAGTTGGCGTATCAGTTCATCGACGGCGAGTGGCGCTCGGGCAGCGGCTCTTGGGACATCGTCGATTTCAATCCGTACAACGGCGAAAAGCTGTCCTCCATAACCGTTGCCACGGTCGAGGAGATCGATCAGGCATACCGCGCCGCCGAGCGCGCGCAGCGGGAATGGGGTGCGACCAATCCCTACGCCCGGCGGCTGGTCTTCGAGCGGGTGCTGCGGATCATCGACGAGCGCGAGGACGAGCTGGGCGCGGCGATCGCCGCGGAGGTGGGCGGCACGCTCGCGAAGGTGGGCTTCGAGCTGCATCTCGTACGGGAATTCCTGCGCGAGGCGATGCAGCTGGCGCTGCGGCCCGAGGGCCGGATCCTGCCCTCGCCCATCGACGGCAAGGAGAACCGCCTCTACCGGCTGCCGGTCGGCGTGGTGGGCGTGATCTCCCCCTTCAACTTCCCCTTCCTCCTCTCCATCAAGTCCGTCGCGCCCGCCCTCGCGCTGGGCAACGCCGTCGTCCTCAAGCCGCACCAGAACACCCCGATCTGCGGCGGCGGGCTGGTCGCCAAGATCTTCGAGGAGGCCGGGCTGCCGGCCGGGCTGCTCAATGTGGTCGTCACCGACATCGCGGAGATCGGGGATGCGCTGATCGATCACCCGGTACCCAAGACGATCTCGTTCACCGGCTCGGAGAAGGTCGGCAGGCATGTCGCGACGGTCGCGGCGGCGAACTTCAAGCACGCCATCCTGGAGCTGGGCGGCAACAGTGCGCTGGTCGTCCTCGACGACGCCGATATCGACTACGCCGTCGACGCCGCCGTCTTCAGCCGCTTCGTCCACCAGGGCCAGGTCTGTATGGCCGCCAACCGTGTGCTGGTCGACCGCGCCGTCGAGCGGGAGTTCACCGAGAAGTTCGTCGCCAAGGTCGCGTCGCTGAAGGTCGGTGATCCGACGGATCCCGGTACGCACATCGGCCCGCTGATCAACGAGGGCCAAGCCGAGTCCATCGCCGCGCTGGTGGACCGGGCCGTCGCGGACGGCGCCTCGGCGCTCCTGCACGGCGAGACCCGGGGCACCCTCGTCGCGCCGAGCGTCCTCGGCGGTCTGCCGGCCGACTCCCCGCTCCTGACCCAGGAGATCTTCGGCCCGGTGGTCCTGCTGATCCCGTTCGACGGCGACGACGAGGCCGTACGGATCACCAACGCGACGCCGTACGGGCTCAGCGGTGCCGTGCACACCGGGGACATCGAGCGCGGGGTGCGGTTCGCCAAGCGCATCGACACCGGGATGATCCATATCAACGACGGCACGGTGCACGACGAGCCGATCGTGCCGTTCGGCGGCGAGAAGAGCTCCGGGGTGGGGCGGCTGAACGGCGAGGCGATGGTGGAGGCGTTCACGACGACGAAGTGGATCTCCATTCAGCACGGGCGGTCGCAGTTCCCGTTCTGAGCCGGCGTTTTGCAAGCAGGGTCGCAAGTAGGGCCGCCCCTGTCCTACTTGGCTCCTAACGTGAGGGGTGTCGGAAAGCGGGCGGCGCGAGGCCGTCCGCCGGCGGATGCCACGAAAGGCGGCTGTTATGCCCACTCACGTACTTGCCGAGGCCGATGGTGACGAGCGCGGCGCGCTGCTGGCCTTCCTCGAGGCACAGCGCGGCGGGCTGCGGCGGGCGGTCCTGGGACTGACCGCCGAGCAGGCCACCGAGCGGCCGAGCGCCAGCGAACTGACGCTGGGCGGGCTGGTCAAGCATGTCGTGGAGGTGGAGCAGCGCTGGGTCGAGATGGCCCAGGAGCTGCCGCCGTCCGTCGGGCGGACCCAGGAGACCTGGCACCTGAGCTTCCAGCTGGAGGACGGCGAGACGCTGGCCGGGGTGCTGTCGCACTGGGACGAGGTCGCGCGGCTGACCGAGGAGTTCATCCGCAAGGTCCCGAGCCTGAACGACACCTTCCCGCTGCCGGAGGCGCCGTGGTACCCGCCGAACGCCCGGCAGTCGATGCGCTGGCTCGTCCTGCACCTGATCGAGGAGACCGCCCGGCACGCCGGTCACGCCGACGTCATCCGCGAGTCCCTCGACGGCAGGACGGCCTTCGAGCTGGTCGACGAGGAGCGCAAGGCGCGCGAGGCGTAGGGCCCGGGCCCCGCCCGTCTAGGCTGGCGGCGAGGGGGGTACCGCCCAGCGTCAGCTGGGGGAGGGTAAGGGGTTGAGAAAGCGATGTCGGCGATCCGGCTGTTGGTGTTGGGTGCCGTGCGGCAGCACGGGCGGGCGCACGGCTATCAGGTGCGCAACGACCTGGAGTACTGGGGCGCCCATGAGTGGTCCAACGCCAAGCCGGGCTCGATCTATCACGCGCTCAAGCAGATGGCGAAGCAAGGCATGCTGCTCGCCCATGACATCGCGCCCAGTACGGCCGGCGGTCCGCCCCGTACGGAATACGAGCTGACCGAGGCGGGCGAGGCGGAGTTCTTCGCGCTGCTGCGCGCGGCGCTCTCGCAGCACGACCAGAAGGCCGATGTGCTGAGCGCCGGTATCGGCTTCCTTCTCGATCTGCCGCGCACCGAGGCGGTGGCGCTGCTCAAGGAGCGGGTGCGGGGCCTGGAGGAGTGGCGGAGCGCGGTCACCGAGTACTACACCCCCGAGGGCGGGCCCGGTCAGCTCGGCCATATCGGCGAGATCATGAACATGTGGGTCCACTCCGCGGACAGCGGCGCGGAGTGGACCCGGGGGCTGATCGAGCGGATCGAAGGCGGGGCGTATGTCTTCGCGGGGGAGGGCGAGCCCTTCGTGGGGGTGCTGGCGGAGGGGCAGGAGAACCCGTACGCGACGAGGGCCGTGCATCCCGAGGATGACCGTTAATCAAGTTTGACTAGCGAGAGGAGCGGCGTTACCTTCGCTCGGCAAGTAGTCAAACTTGACTAGACTTCTGGAGGGGATGTCGTGAGGGACCGCGATCACGCGAAGCCCGCGATCGTCGTCGAAGAACTGCGCAAGAACTACGGCAGGAACAAGGGGGCCAAGGCGGCTCTGGACGGCCTTGATCTGACCGTCGGGTACGGCACCGTGCATGCCGTCCTCGGCCCCAACGGCGCCGGCAAGACCACCCTCGTACGGATCCTGACCACGCTGCTGCGGCACGACGGCGGCCGGGCCGAGGTCGCCGGATGCGATGTGCTGGGGCAGCCGGACGAGGTGCGGCGGCGGATCGGGCTGCTGGGGCAGCACGCCGCCGTCGACGAGGAGCTCAGCGGGCGGCAGAACCTGGAGATGTTCGGCCGGCTGTTCCACTTGGGCGCGCGCCGGGCGGGCGAGCGCGCGGAGGAGCTGCTGGCGCGCTTCGGGCTGGCCGATACGGGGCGCAAGGCAGTGGGCAAGTACAGCGGCGGGATGCGGCGCCGCCTCGACCTGGCGGCCGCGCTGGTGCTGGCGCCGCGGATCCTCTTCCTCGACGAGCCCACCACCGGGCTCGATCCGCGCGGCCGTACGGAGGTGTGGCAGGCGGTGCGGTCGCTGGTCGACGGCGGTACGACGGTGCTGCTGACCACGCAGTATCTGGAGGAGGCCGATCAGCTGGCCGACCGGATCTCCATGGTGGACGGCGGCCGGGTGGTCGCGGAGGGCACGGCCGACGAGCTGAAGAGCGCGACCGGCGGTGACCGGCTGGACGTGGTGCTGCGGGACGCCGCTCAACTGGGCGCCGCGGCCGGGATGCTGGGGTTCCTGCCCGCCGTCGTCGCGGCCGGCGGCGCGGTCGCGGTGGCCGCGGACGAGCGGCGGCTGAGCGCGCCGGTCGCGGACCGGATGGCCGCGCTGACCGAGGTCGTACGGGTGCTGGACGGGGCCGGGATCGAGGCGGCGGACATCGCGGTGCGGCGGCCGACGCTGGACGAGGTGTTCCTGCATCTGACGGGGCCGGAGGGCCGCAAGGACGCGGACACGGTGGCGGCGGACGAGGAAGGGGCGGCCGTATGACGGGCGTGATGTGGGCGGTGACCGATTCCTGGACGATGACGCGGCGCGGGCTGGCGCACTGGGCCCGGCGGCCGGGGCAGGTCGTGGTGGGCCTGGTCTTCCCGGTGATGATGCTGGTGATGTTCGCGTACTTCCTGGGCGGCGGGATGGCCGTACCGGGCGGCGGCGACTACAAGGAGTACCTGCTCCCGGGGATGTTCGCGCTGACCATGGCGTTCGGGCTGGAATCGACGATGGTCGCGGTCACCCAGGACCTGGGCAAGGGCGTCATCGACAGGTTCCGCTCGATGCCGATGGCCTCGTCCGCGGTGCTGGTCGGCCGGAGCGTGCTGGACATGCTGCAGTCCGCGCTGAGCCTGCTGGTGATGATCGGCGCCGGGCTGGCGATGGGCTGGCGCTGGCACGGCGGTACGGGTCAGGCGCTGGGTGCCGTGGGGCTGTTGCTTCTGCTGCGCTTCGCGATGCTGTGGATCGGCATCTATCTGGGGCTGGTTGCGGGCAGACCGGAGATGGTGCAGGCCGCGCAGATCCTGGTCTGGCCGGTCGGCTTTCTCTCCAACGCCTTTGTCTGGGCCGGGTCGATGCCCGGCTGGCTGGGCGCCGTCGCGGAGTGGAATCCGCTGTCGGCGACGGCGGGTGCGGTGCGGGAGCTGTTCGGCAACCCGCCTGTTACGGGCGGAAGTTGGGCGTCCGGGCACGCCGGGATGCTGGCGGTGGTGTGGCCGGTGCTGTTGCTGGCGGTGTTCTTCCCGTTGGCGGTGCGGAGGTACGGGCGGATGGGGCGGTAGAGGCTGTGAGGATGATCACGCGGGGGGCGTTTGTCCGGTGTGCAACCTTCGCGGGAATGCGCAGGTCACGTACGTGTACGCGTGCGGCTGTACCGCGCAGAACCCCTCGCGGTGGCCGCTTGGACTCCTGAGGAAGGCCTCAATGAAGCTTCACCGCACTCTGGCGACCGCAGTGGTCACGGCCGTCATCGGACCCGTGGCGCTGCTCGCGGCCCCCGCCGCATGGGCGGCGGGGGAGGCGCCGGCGGCCGGCGGCACCCCCGCCGCGTCCGCCGCCGCCACGCCGGGGGGCGAGCCGGCCGGGCCGAGCGCTCCGGAGGCGGGCGCACCGGCGGCTTCCGCATCGGCCACGCCGGCCGGCACCGAGTCGGCCGCGCCGAGCGGGACGCCGTCCCCCGCCTGGACCCGCCCGGCCTTCTGCTCCCCGGTCTTCGACGTGGACCGCGGCAAGACGGGGCTGCGCGGCCTCCCGAGCAAGATCGTCGCCGGTTCGGGCTGGCACGCGTTCGCCTACCGCGTGACCAACGTATCCAAGATCACGGTGATGGAGACCGACATCTCCCTCTCCCTCGGCACCGGCGACCCGAAGATCAAGGACGTCTCCGAACTGGCGGTCACGGTCCAGTGGTTCAACCCGGCGACCGGCAAGTGGAAGCCGATCGAGGGCGAAGGCGCCAAGTTCCAGGACAACGACGACTTCACCACCGTCAAGCGCCTCGCGCCGGGGGAGCACGCGGACGCCAGGATGCGGATCAAGATCGGCAAGAAGGCGAAGGCGGGAGCCGGTTACTTCTTCACGACGGGCTACTCGTACGCCGAGGACGGCACCTGCGGCTTCGACAAGATCAGCCAGTTCGACTTCAAGGTGCTGTCCGCGGGCAGCAAGCCCGGCAAGGTCGCGGACGCCAAGGGGAAGCCGGGCAAGCCGGGTACACCGGGAATGCCGAACAAGCCGGGGATGCACGGCGGTACGGGCGCCGCCGGGAACAAGCCCGCGGCGCAGGGCACTCACGACGCGGTCCCGGCCACCGGCAAGCTCGCCACGACCGGTTCCTCCTCCGCGCTGCCGACCGTCGCCGCCCTCGGTGGCGCCGCGGTCGTCGCAGGTGCCGGGGCGGTTTTCGTCGTGCGTCGGCGTAAGACCGGTTCCGGCGCGTAAGGCCGGAGGCGGGATCAGCGGGATCAGCGGGAGTCGCCGGTCCGGGCCCGACGGGCCCGGACCAGCAGCACGCCGGTCGCGCCCACCGCCAGCGCCCCGGCGCCGCCACTGATGACCGCCACGGCCGGAAAGCCCCCGTGATCGCCTTGCTGACCAGGCGTGTTGCCGTGGTGCCCCGGCGCCGCCGTCACCACGAGCCGACTGCTCCGCTTGACCCGCCCGTGGTGGCTGACGACCGTCACGGGGTAGCTTCCGCCGTCCAGGCCGGACCGGATCCTGGCCAGGCCGTAGTAGCGCGGGTCAGAGCCGTCGGCGGCCTTGCTGTCGTCCCGCTTCAGCCGTACCGGCTCCTCGAACGCCGGGGAGGTCGCGGTCAGCCGGTTCTCCTCCCCGGCGTCGGGCGTGGCGTCCTCCCACAGCACGTGCATCCGGCCGCCGGCCCTGACACGGAAGTGGGGCGTGGCGCCGAGGTCGCCGCGCTTCCCGAAGAACTCGGGGCCGTGCACCTTGCCCGTGTAGTCGTAGTCGCCGGGCCGGGAGGCCCGTACCGTGAGCCGGCGCTCGGCGATCCGCCGCCCGTCCGGGCCGGTCAGCACCACCTTGTACGTACCGTCCGCGGCGTCCGGCAGCACGCTCGGCACCGCCTCGAACATCCGGGGATTGTTCCAGTACCCGCCGTGGTCGTCGTGCCGGAGCGGGACCGGCGCCTTGAACGCCTTCGAGTGCACCGTGAAGGAGCTGCCGGTTTTCCCCGGATACAGGTCGTCGAAGGACAGCCCCACCGACTCACCGGGGCGCACACCCTCCACGGAACCGCTCACCTCGAACGACGGCCGCTGTGACGCCACCACACGGACCGTTCCCCGGTCCACGACGCGCCCGGCGATCTCGACCGTGAGCGGATACGAGCCGCGCCCGGCCTTCATCGAGATCGGGCCCCGTGCCTGGTAGCTGAGGCCCCAGGTGGGTTCCGCCATCGGGTCCCTTTCGTAGGCGAGGCGGACGGCGTGCGCGAAGGCCGGGGATTTCACGACGACCTTCTCGTGCCGCGTGGCGATGCCGATCACCTGGAGGCCGGCGAGCTGCCCCGGCCGCTCGCCGTCGGACTGGAACAGCAGCTGCGGCTTCTTCCTGGCGCGGCCGCCGTCGTCGGCCGCTGCGCTGCCGGACGCGCCGACGCCGCACACCACCATCCCGCCGCACACCGCGACGGCCGTGCCGATCGTGATACGTGACCAACCCACGGCGCTTCCCCCTTGACGGCCTTTATCGCAAAGAGGGGATTGGCGCCCGATGGGTTGCTTTGAGGCTGCCGTGCTTGCCGGTGGCGGGCGCTCAATGATGGAAGGCCGTCGCCACGCCTTCCGGCCGCTGCAAGGGGCCGGGCTGGTCGCGCAGTTCGGGCAGGAGTTGCTCCAGGTCGGTGAGGAACATGTCCGCGAGGTCGTGGGAGAAGCCGTTGCGGCAGACGATGCGCAGGACGGAGAGGTCCTCGCGGTGCGGCGGGAAGGTGTAGGCGGGGACCAGCCAGCCGTGCTCCTTCATCCTGCGCGACACGTCGAAGACGTCGAAGGCCTTCACGTCGTCCGCGGTCGTGAAGGCGAAGACCGGCAGCTCGTCGCCGCGGGTGAGGAGGCGGAAGTCGCCCAGCGCACCGATCCGTTCGGCCATGGTGCGGGCCACGTCGCGGGTCGCCTGCTGTACGGCGCGGAAACCGGCCCGGCCCAGCCGCAGGAAGGTGTAGTACTGGGCGGCGACCTGGGCGCCGGGGCGGGAGAAGTTGAGGGCGAAGGTCGGCATGTCGCCGCCCAGGTAGTTGACCCGGAAGACCAGCTCCTCGGGCAGCGCCTCCTGGTCGCGCCACAGCGCCCAGCCGACGCCGGGGTAGACCAGGCCGTACTTGTGCCCGGAGGTGTTGATGGAGGCGACGCGGGGCAGCCGGAAGTCCCACACCAGGTCCGGGTCGAGGAACGGCGCGATCATGGCACCGGACGCGCCGTCCACGTGCACCGGGACGTCCCAGCCCGTCCGTTCCTGCAGCGCGTCCAGCGCCGCGCAGATGCCGGCCACCGGCTCGTACGACCCGTCGAAGGTCGAGCCGAGCACGGCGACGACACCGATGGTGTTCTCGTCGCAGAGGCCGGCGGCCGATTCCGCGTCCAGGTGGAAGCGGTCGCCCTCCATCGGGACCAGACGCATCTCCACCTCCCAGAAATTGCAGAACTTCTCCCAGCAGACCTGGACGTTGGCCCCCATGACGAGGTTGGGCCGGGCCGCCCCCGGATACCGGTCGCCGTTCCGCTGCATCCAGCGCCGCTTCAGGGCCATCCCGGCCAGCATGCACGCCTCGCTCGACCCGGTGGTCGAACAGCCGACGGCCGACGACGGGTCGGGCGCGTGCCACAGGTCGGCGAGCATCGCCACACACCGCTTCTCCAGCTCCGCGGTGCGCGGGTACTCGTCCTTGTCGATCATGTTCTTGTCCCGGCACTCGGCCATCAGGACGCCGGCCTGCGGTTCCATCCAGGTGGTGACGAAGGTCGCCAGATTCAGCCGCGCATTTCCGTCGAGCATCAGCTCGTCGTGCACGAACTGGTAGGCGGTGTGCGGGGAGACCGGGCCGTCGGGCAGCGCATGCCGCGGGGGAGAGGAGGAAAGACCGGCGACCGGGTCGGCGTCCCCGTAGAAGGGGTTGACCGGGCGGCGGGCCTCCGCTCGCCGGTCGCCGTCGGGTGCCCCCTTGTGCAGCGTCATGAGTGCGTCGCCCTCCTCTCCTCAACCGGCCTGCGCCGGACCTGCCTTGATGGCCCTGGTGAATTTCACGACCCGCCGGGCCTGGACGCGGGCGGCGGTGCGCGCCTCGTCGTCCACCGGGGTGTCCGGCCCGCCGACGTGGGACGTCCCGTACGGATTCCCGTCGGTGAACTTCGACGGGTCGGTGTACCCGGGGGTCACGAGGATCCCGCCGAAGTGGTGAACGGTCTGATAGAGCGCGAGCAGGGTGGACTCCTGGCCGCCGTGTTTCGTGGCGCTGGCGGTGAAGCCGCTGTAGACCTTGTCCTGCAGATGGCCCGCCTGCCAGTGGCCGCCCAGGGTGTCGAGATACTGCTTGAGCTGCGAGGACACATTCCCGAAGCGGGTGGGTGTGCCGAGGATGACGGCGTCCGCCCAGAGCATGTCCTCGGCGGTCGCCTCCAGGATGTCGGCGGTCGCCGCGGCATTGGCCGCCCACGCCGGATTGGCGTCGATCGCCACCTGCGGCGCCAGCTCGGCCGCCCGCCGCAACCGGACCTCCGCCCCCTCGTGCTCTGCGGTGTCCGCGATCACCCGGGCGAGCTCGGCGATGGTGCCGGTCGACGAGTAGTAGATGACGGCTACGTGCACGGGCGGAGGGTGGGGCGGGGGCGGGTCTGGGGACATGGACGTACCTCCTCGCCGCCGACAATAGGGGCATAAGGGGTGTCGAGCCTCCGGGGTTCGGCCAGAGGGAGAGTCGGTTCCCTCCGTCGCGCATATGGACGGCGTCAGGGTTGGATCAAGCGCAGCAAAATTCGGCGATCTCCCCCGAGGGGGCCTCGTAGCGTTCCGCCCGTCGCTCATGTTTTCGAATGCAGTGCGGGCGATGACGACGATGCACAGATGGGGGAGTGGCATATGGCGGCCGGGCATTTTCAGGCGCATCCGGACGGATTACGAGAACTGGCAGCGGATTTTCAATCCGCCGCCGATGAACTCGCCGGGTGCATCAAGGACTTCCAGGGAAGCGTCATCGAGATCGGAGAGGCGTTCGGGCTGCTGGGTGCGTGCACTGGAGTGACCTCGCAGTACGTGGAGATGGTGGTCCACACCGGTGAAGGCCTGACCGAGCTCGCCCATCTGCTCTACGCCAACAGCTCCGGCGTGCACCAGTCCGCCGGCAACTACGAGGGCGTCGACCAGCACGTCAGCGCGACGATGGGGGCCTGACCGATGAGCGTCAACAGCTTCATCGTGGACAAGGTCGTCCCGGTCCTCGAACTTTTCCACATCCCCTGGCCCGGCGGTGACCCGGCCACCCTGCGCACCATCGCCGGCCGATGGCACAGCCTCGGCCAGGACCTCCACCAGACCGCCGAGCACCTGAACAACCGGGTCGACGCCGTCGTGGGCGTCACCTGGCGCGGCGATGCGGCCGACGCCTTCAAGGAGCACTGGAAGCAGCAGTACGACGCCTTCCAGGCCACCGCGAAGAACTTCGCCGAGGTACAGAAGGAGCTCGACGCCTACGCCGACGAGGCCGAGGAGATCGTCAAGGAGATCGTCGAGATCGCCCTGGAGATCGCGGAGACAGAACTCGCCGGCGCCGTGCTGTCGGTGGTCACGGCGGGCATCTCGGAACTGGTGGCAACGGCCGCCGCCGGAGCCCGGGTGGCGAAGCTCCTCACCTGGGTGGAGAAGTTCACGGCCCTTGCGGAGAAGGCCGAGAATGCCGTCCTCAAGCTGGTCAAGGGTTCCAGGACCCTGATGCGTATCGTCAAGGCGCTGTCCAAGCTGATTCAGGACGGTCTCAGGAACTCCGCGATGAACCTCTTGGGCACCGAAATCACCAAGCGGGCCACCGGCCAGGGTGACGTCGACATGCATGATGCGAGGAACGCGCTGATCGCCGGCGGCGTGGCGGCGGCTCCGGGAGCGCTGGGCAAGGGCCTGGGCTCGCTGGGCCGGCACGGTGCGCCCAACGCCTTCGAGAAGGTGCTGGCCGGCGACGGTCTGACGGGTGGCGCCAAGAAGGTCCAGAGTGTCGTCTCCGGTGCGGCTACCAGCGCGGCCGGTACATGGGCGGCCGAGCACGACGACCCGAATGCCTCGGTGGGTGCCGATACCGCGACCAGCTTCGTCACCGGCGGTGCGGGCGCGCACTACGCGGGTCGGTTCCGAGGCGAACACGTACCTGAGGCGGCGCGGCCGGCGATGCGTAACCTTCATGAGATCGGTGCGAACGGGGCCGTCTACGGGGTTGGCGGCATTCACGAGGGAACGGTCAAAGAGCATTGGCCGGAGGCGGGGGACGCCGTCACGGACGAAGACGGTGCGGTGCGGCTTCCCCGTGAATAGCCGTGGAGTCCCTCAGCCAGATCGCCTAGGGGGCGGCCGCGATGTGGCCTTTCGACGGTAAGAAATGGGAGGGCACGGGCCGTCGGAGGCGGCCCGCCGGGGATCCTCGGCCCGATCCGGTCACGCTCCGGGAGTCGGAGGAGGACTGGGACAACGTTCGTCCGGACTGGCGAGCGGTGCGGAAGTTCAACGCTCGCATAGACGTGAAACGACGGCTTCGCGGCCAGCCGGTGAGCGGTGGCGGAGTTTTCCGGTACGCCACCGTCGGCGAGCTGGCAGATCCGGGCGGCACTGATGAGCGCGCAGAGGTGGTGCTCTGGCATCTCAAGCAGTCGTTCCCCAGAGGCAACTCTTCCTACGAGGTCCTGTCGTCCGGGGTGGCCTTGTTCTTCCCCCGGACGCTTCCTCTCTTCGGCTTCTACCCCAAGAGCGAGCACTGGCAGGCGACACGGTGGGACTTCGCGTCGATCCCCAAGCCATGCTTCTGGTTGTCCCCCAGGGAGAAGCGTCGTCGCAGGCATCTCGTGCGCGAGTACCACGCGCTTGCGGCGCTCGGTCCGGACCACGGGGGAACGAGAGTGCTGGTCGCCGAAGATTGGGTTTTCTCCGCACTCGTCAGACCGGACGTACTCCAACGCGCCCAGCTGACCGGCAGGCACGTGCGTCTCGACGGCAACGTCGCGATCGCCTGGTCGGAGGGGCGCACCGCCCCCAAAATGCTCGAAGTGCTCGCCGTGGAGCTGTACGAACTGGTCAACCTGCTCCCCCGCGGCTGAGAGCGGGGGAGCGGGTCGGCTGTCCAACGAGTGTCAGGCGTCCGGCAGTTCGGCGTCCTTGACGGCGGTGACGAACGACGACCAGCTGGCGGCCGGGAAGACGAGCGCCGGGCCGTGCGGGTCCTTGCTGTCGCGGACGGGGACGAGGCCGGGGAGGTCGTCGCGGACCTCGATGCAGTTGGCGCCGTCGGGGTTGCTGTGGCTGCTCTTCCGCCAGGTGGCAGAGCTCAGGTCAAGCTTGTTCTTGGGCTTCATCTCTGTATCCCCTTGCGGCTTCCTCGATAAGGGCCAGGGACGCCTTGGGTGGCAGTGCGGCGGCCCTCAGCAGATCGTACGACCTCCGATGGTCCGTCACGAGGGGTGGATAGTCGATGGATTCGCCGTTGAATGTGCCTTCGACCCAGACCACCGGTGGGGCGTCCGAGAAGGTCATCACCCGCACTTCGCCGCCCATCATGAGGGGGTAGCCGATGGTTGTGTCCGGGAGGATCTGCAAAACGCTCTGCGTGGATCGGATCACTTCGACGATGTGCTTCAGCTGCTCGGCCATCTGCTCGGGAGGAAGCAGCGGTTTGCGGATCAGGTCCTCGCGAAGGATCACCCAGTACGTAGGGCGGACCTTGCTCTTCCAGAGCTTCGCGCGCTCTATGCGCGCACGAACCTTGTGTTCGGCATCCTCGGCCTCCTCCCACGGTTTCGCCACCCGGATGAGCTCCCGGATGTACGCCTCCGTCTGCAGCAGGCCCGGGATGACGAAGGGCGCTCACTCCTCGATCGTCGTCGCCTGTTTCTCCAGGTCCGGGATATCCGCGAAGTACGAGGGATGACCGGTCCGCCGTGCCTTCTACGCATCTTCACAGCGACGCTGGAAGAACCCGTTCGTCTTGAGCACCGTGTCGCAGTGGATGGCCAGATCCAGCGGCATTCCGCGCTCGCCCCGCTCGATCTGGCTGAGGAACGAGATGCCGCGAAAGCTGCCGTCCGCTAACTGTTCGAGAGTGAGGCCCGCTTCTTCCCTCAGGTAGCGCAACTCGGCGCCGTAGAAGCAGGGGACGCTTGCTGATGCGTCGGGATCTTTGCGAGGAGGCATGGTTCACCACCTGGTTTGCCGGATTGTCGTGCGCAACCCAATTGCCTTCCACGCTACGCCCGGTGACGTCACGCTGTGAGGGATTCGTCACCAAGCGCAAAGGAAGGCGTACGACACATGCCCGACCACCACGACGACGTACACGACAGCGCCGCCGCGCTGCACGCCGCGCTCCGGGCCAACGGCATCACCCTGCCGTCGCTCGGCGTCGACCTGCCGAGCTTCGCGGGCCGTTACGGCGTCCCGCTCGTCGCCCTCGGGAACTGCAACGTGGCCACCGCCCGGAAGCTGGCCACGGCGCTCCGCAAGGCAGCCGAGAAGAGTTGACGACGTGATCGGCCTGATCCAGATGATCTTCGAATCGCTGCTGCGATGGTTAATTCCCGGCCGTGGCCAGCATCGGGCACCGCTCAACGAGCCGACCACCGGCGCCACTTGGCGCGTAGCGGCGCCGAGCCCGCAGCGCCGCCACCTGGTGTGCGTACGCCGCGTACCGTCCGCCCTCCACCTGATGTGCAGCGCGGACGCCCGCGCCGTCAGGCCGTACGTCCTCACCCCGGAGGAATGGGCGGAGCGCCGGGCGGTCCACGCCCGGCGCGCGGCGCTGGCGGCGGACGTGCGGCGGCTGAACAGGTGGTCGTCCAGCGGGGGCGGCCGGCTCTGACGCGTCAGGAGGACTTGGCGCCGTCCTGGATCCGCGGCACCGTCTTCTTGATCGCGGCCGCCAGATCCATGAGAGCGCCCACGTCGCCGTACTTCGCGGGAAGGGTCAGCTCCACGTAGGCCTTGCGCAGCGCGGTGGTGCACCGGTGGCGGCCGTCCGGCGAAGTCTGCAGCAGCCACCGCACCCCGCGGATCTCGCCACCCGCCGCCTTGGTGTCGAGCATTTCCGCCGGGCGCGGTACACCGCAGCGGAGAACGATCGCGGAATCGCCCCATGCCGCGGTGAAGGGCGATGAGGGTTCCGTATCCCGTCGCTCGAGGCCGGCCACGGAATCGGGCAGGGCATCGGCAAGCGCGGTGCACATCCCGCGGACTTTCGCCTCCGGAGCGGGCGGTGCCACCTGCACCGCGTTTCCGGAGACGAGGAATGTCGCCGCGATGACCAGAAGAGCTACCACCGATACACCGGATACCGCGAGGCGACGAGGAGTCATGCAGGGACGATATCCCCCGGTCCGGAGGCCTAACTGCTCGCGCTCGCCAGCGACAGTTTCGCGGCGAAGCCGAGGAATGCCGCCCCGGCGCCCGCCGACAGACCGGCCGTCAGCTTGCGGCGGCGCCGGAAGGTGGCCGCCAGGAACGTACCGCTGAAGATCAGCACCGACAGATACGTGAAGCTGAAGAGCTGGGCCCAGGCGCCGAGGGTGACGAAGGACAGCACCGGATGGGCGTAGGACGGGTCCACGAACTGCACGAAGAAGGAGATGAAGAAGAGGATCGCCTTGGGGTTGAGGAGGCTGATCACCAGGGCCCGGCGGTACGGGCGCTCGACCGTCTCCCTGGGCTCGGCCGGCTCGCCCGCGGGCTCCGCCCGGCGGGCCTGGCGGCCGCGCCACAGGGACCAGGCACCGCGCAGCATGCCGATCGCCAGCCAGGTCAGATATCCCGCGCCGGCGAATTTCACGATGGCGAAGAGGATCGGGGTGGTCTGCAGCAGCGAGGCCACGCCGCCCGCCGACAGGGTCATCAGGACGGCGTCGCCGCAGAGCACGCCGAGCGCGGCGCGGTAGGCGACGCGCGGGCCGCGGCGGGCCGCCACGGAGACCACGTACAGCGAATTCGGTCCCGGCAGAAGAATGATCAGCGCGAGGCCCACCAGATAGGTGGACAGATCCGTTATCCCCAGCATGTGGGGAAGGGTCTCATCCGCCGGGAGACCCCTTCACGGGTTTTCACCATGCGGACATGTGCGCATGCGGACGTGTGCAGAAGAACGGTGCCTGCGGGCTTGCACCTCACGCGGCGTGAGGACACATCGTGGAGTGCGTACCGAAGAGGAAGGGCGCGGAAATGAGCTATTCGGTGGGACAGGTCGCCCGGTTCGCCGGTGTCACGGTGCGGACGCTGCACCACTACGACGAGATCGGGCTGCTGGTGCCCAGTGAGCGCAATCACGCCGGGCACCGCCGCTACGGCGACGACGACCTCGACCGGCTGCAGCAGATCCTGTTCTACCGGGAGCTCGGCTTTCCGCTCGACGAGGTCGCGGTCCTCCTGGACGATCCGGACGCGGACCCGCAGGAACATCTGCGGCGCCAGCACGACGTGCTGAAAGCGCGGATCGGCAAGCTCCAGGAGATGGCCGCCGCCGTCGCATACACGATGGAGGCACGCAGGATGAACGTACGGCTCACACCGGAGGAGAAGTTCGAGGTCTTCGGGGACTTCGACCCGGACGACTATGCGGCGGAGGCCGCGGAGCGCTGGGGCGGTTGCGACGCCTATAAGGAGTCGCAGCGGCGGACGGCCTCGTACACGAAGGAGGACTGGAAGCGGCTGATGGCGGAATTCGACGCCATTCACCGGAAGATGGCCGATCTGATGGCGCAGGGCGTGGCGGCGGATTCCGAGGCGGCGATGGACGTGGCCGAGGAGCACCGGCAGTTCATCAGCGGTGGCTACTACGACTGCAGCTACGAGATGCACACCGGGCTGGGGGAGATGTACGTGGCGGACGAGCGGTTCACGGCCACGTACGAGAAGATCCGGCCGGGGCTCGCGGTCTACATGCGGGACGCGATGCTGGCCAACGCCGTCCGGCAGGTGTGACGGCAGGTGTGACAGCGGGTGGGTACGGGGTCACGGGTCAGGCCTGCGGGACGAGGACCACGGCCGTTCCGTAGGCGCAGACCTCCGTACCCACGTCCGCGGCCTCCGTGACGTCGAAGCGGAACATCAGCACTCCGTTGGCGCCGCGTGCGCGGGCCTGCTCCACCAGCCGCTCCATGGCCTGGTTACGGGTCTGGACGAGGGTTTTGGTCAGGCCCCGCAGCTCGCCGCCGATCATCGACTTCAGGCCGGCGCCGATCTGGCTGCCGAGGTGCCGGGAGCGCACCGTCAGGCCGAAGACCTCGCCGATCACCCGTTCCACGTGAAACCCCGGAACGTCGTTGGTCGTGACCACCAGGACGTCGGACTGGGTGTGCTGTCCGCCGCCGTACTCCTCGATGCCCATAGGGGTGCACCTCCGGTAGCTCCTCGCCGCATGGCGCCTGCCGCATTTCTCCTGGTTTCTGTGGCCAGGATCACCCGGGGCGGGAGGGGCTGCCAGCCGTGGAACCATGACCGGGCACCCGCCGTTGATAGCTTTGGGCCGCACACAGCGCCTGCATCCCCGTCGTACCCCGTGCCGCGCACCCCGTGGCGCACCGCACGATCCGGCGCCCTCGACCCTGGAGCCTTCACCCCGTGAATACTCTCGCGCTCGGCCCGCAGTGGCTGGACCCGGACTTCCTGATCAAGACGTTCGGCCTGCTCGGCGTCCTGGTCATCGTCTTCGCCGAGTCCGGTCTGCTGATCGGCTTCTTCCTGCCGGGCGACGCCCTGCTGTTCACCACCGGGCTGCTGGTGACGACGGGCAAGATGGACCAGCCGCTGGCGCTGGTGTGCGGACTGATCTTCGTCGCCGCGGTGCTCGGCGACCAGGTGGGCTATCTCTTCGGCCGGAAGGTCGGGCCCTCGCTCTTCAAGCGCCCGGATTCGCGCCTGTTCAAGCAGGAGAACGTGGAGAAGGCGCATGAATTCTTCGAGAAGTACGGGCCCAAGTCGCTGATCCTGGCTCGTTTCGTGCCGATCGTGCGCACCTTCACGCCGATCATCGCGGGCGTGAGCCGGATGAACTACCGCTCCTTCATCACCTTCAACCTCATCGGCGGGCTGCTGTGGGGTGTCGGGGTGACGGTGGCCGGGGCGCTGCTGGGCAATATCGCGTTCGTCCACAAGAACGTCGAGGCGATCCTGATCGGCATCGTGCTGGTGTCCGTCGTGCCGATCGCCATCGAATACCTCCGCGCACGGGGCAAGGCCAAGAAGGAGGCCGCGGCGGGCGTGCCGCGGCCGGCCGCCGGACCGGTCGGGGAGCGGCCGCAGGGGGGCGGCGCGGAGGGGCGCCGGGGACGGCACGCCAAGCGCTGAGGCAGACCTCCGCGGGCTCCCGCTCACGGCATCAGGCATTGTGTCCCTGACGGTCGGCAGGAGGCGTAACGAGGAGCGTAGAGAGTGGCGTCGGACCCACAGCGTGGCCAGCGTGGCACGGACGGCCCGAAGGCCGGCGGCGGCAGCCGTACGGACCAGGGAGCGCCGGAGGAACGCAAACCGCAGTCGGACGAGGCGCACAGCGCCTTCACCCCGCCGCTGGGGGTGCCGTATCCGCCGCTCCCGGAGGATGAGCACCCGACCTCCGAGTTCGCGCTGCCGTCGGGGCTGAAACCGGAGGCGCCGCCCGAGCACGAGGGGTCGGCGTTCGCGCCGCCGGGCAGCACGACCGGGCAGACCCCGCTGCCCGTCGGCGCCACCGCCATGAGCGCCTTCACCCCGCCGCACGGCATACCCACCATCCACCTCACCAAGGAAGCCCCTTGGCAGGACCGGATGCGCACGATGCTGCGGATGCCGATCCATGAGCGGCCGGTGCCCGAGCGCATCGAGCGCGCCGACGAGGAGGCCGGCCCGGCCATTCCCCGTGTGCTCGACCTGACCCTGCGTATCGGCGAGATCCTGCTGGCCGGCGGCGAGGGGGCCGAGGACGTCGAGGCCGCGATGTTCGGCGTGGCGCATGCGTACGGGCTGGAGCGGGTCGAGCCGACCGTCACCTTCACGCTGCTGTCGATCTCGTACCAGCCGTCGCTGGTGGAGGACCCGGTCACGGCCAGCCGGACGGTACGGCGCCGGGGCGTCGACTACAACCGGCTCTCCGCCGTCTTCCGGCTCGTCGACGCCATCACCTCCGACGGCATCACCCTGGAGGAGGCCTACCGCGGCCTCGCCGAGATCCGCCGTAACCGGCACCCCTACCCGAGCTGGGGGCTGACGCTGGCCTCCGGGCTGCTGTCCGGTGCCGCCTCGATGCTGGTCGGCGGCGGGGCGCTGGTGTTCTTCGCGGCCGCGGTGGGCTCGATGCTGGGCGACCGGCTGGCGTGGCTGGCGTCCGGGCGCGGGCTGCCGGAGTTCTACCAGTTCGTGGTCGCGGCGATGCCGCCCGCAGCGGTGGGTCTCGCCTTCGGCCTGGCGCACTCCAACGTGCAGGCCTCCGCGGTGATCACCGGTGGGCTGTTCGCGCTGATCCCGGGGCGGGCGCTGGTCGCCGGCGTCCAGGACGGCCTGACCGGCTACTACATCACCGCCTCCGCCCGCCTTCTGGAGGTCGGCTACCTGGTCGTCGGCATCGTCGTCGGCGTGCTCTCCGTGCTCTACGTCGGGCTCCAGCTCAACCCCGCGCTCAAGCACGTCAACCCGGAACAGGCCTTCAAGCTCTACAACCAGCCGCCGGTGCAGATCATGGCGTCCATGCTGCTGGCGCTGGCGTTCTGTGTGCTGCTCCAGCAGGAACGTCACACCGTGGCCTTCGCGACGATAAACGGCGGGGTCGCCTGGGTCGTCTACGGAGCCCTCGCGGTCACCGCCGACTTCAACGAGGTGCCCTCCACCGCCATCGCCGCCGGTCTCGTCGGCCTCTTCGGCCAGCTGCTGTCCCGCTACCGCTATGCGTCCGCGCTGCCGTACGTCACCGCGGCCATCGGCCCGCTGCTGCCCGGTAGCGCCACCTACTTCGGCCTGCTGAACTTCGCCCAGGGCCATCTGATCGACGGCTTCTCGTCCCTGATCAAGGCGGCCTCGCTGGCGCTCGCCATCGCCGTCGGTGTGAACCTCGGCGGCGAGGTGGCCCGGCTGTTCCTGCGGGCGCCGGGCGCCGAGGAGGCGGGCGGCCGCCGGGCGGCCAAGCGGACGCGCGGGTTCTGACGCCCCGTCGTACGCGAACGGGCGGCACCCACTCACATGGGTGCCGCCCGTTCGTGTGTTTTCCGTACGACCTGCGGGTACGAAAATCAGGGCCTGACGGCAGGCGTACGAGGGCCCCGGAAGGGCCGCCGACGGCTACCTGCCGGACTGCCTCAGTGGGCGCCGCCCTGCGCCTCCAGGCGCTTGTACGAGGCCTCGATCTCGGCCTCGGCGTCCGCGCGGCCGACCCAGTCGGCACCCTCGACGGACTTGCCGGGCTCCAGGTCCTTGTAGACCTCGAAGAAGTGCTGGATCTCCAGGCGGTCGAACTCCGAGACGTGGTGGATGTCGCGCAGGTGCTCCACGCGCGGGTCGGACGCGGGCACGCACAGCAGCTTGTCGTCGCCGCCGGCCTCGTCCGTCATCCGGAACATACCGATGGCGCGGCACTTCACCAGGACACCCGGGAAGGTCGGCTCGTCGAGGAGGACGAGCGCGTCCAGCGGGTCGCCGTCCTCACCCAGCGTGCCTTCGACAAAGCCGTAGTCGGCCGGGTAGACGGTCGAGGTGAAAAGGTGGCGGTCCAGTCGGATGCGACCGGTCTCGTGGTCCACCTCGTACTTGTTCCGCGAACCCTTCGGGATCTCGATGCAGACGTCGAACTCCACGGGTGGCTCCTCCATGATCAGCACATACTTCTGGTGATTAAGTGTCCCTCACGCAGGTGTGTGATCGCGAAAGGGGCTGGTCCGAGGTGCCGGAGACCAGGTCGTGGCAGGTCAGGTGGGTCGGCTGGGGCCGGTCCGCGGTGCGCGGGGCAGCCGGCGCGGGGCGGGCTGCCGCGACGTTCGTGGCCGATGAATGGTTCTTCGCCCGCCAGTGGTGGCGGCGGATCCCGCTGCAGCGGCGGCGGACCTGGCAGCTGACGGCCGGTTCCGCCGTGGCCGGTCTCGCGGTCGCGGCCGGTGCGGTCGCGGTGGCCGGTCCCTGGGAGGCCGGCCAGCGTACGGCCGAGCGGACGCTCGCCGCCGCCGCGGACGGCGCGGGGGGCGAGACGCACGCCCCGGCCGCGCGGCCCGTGCCCCACGCGCCGCCCGTACTGCCCGCGCTAGGGGGCCCCGTGCCCTCCGGCCGCGGCGCCGCGCCCGCACCCACCGACGCCGGACTGGCCGACGCGCTCGCCCCCCTGCTCAAGTCCCCCGAACTCGGCCCGCTGCGCAGCGCCTCCGTCGTGGACGTCGCCTCCGGCGCCGAGGTCTTCGGCGCCAAGCAGGGCACGCCCACGACCCCCGCCTCCACCGTGAAGCTCGCCACCGCCGTGGCGGCGCTCTCCGTTCTGGGCCCCGACCACCGCATCGACACCACCGTCGTCGCCGACGGCAAGCGCATCGTCCTCGTCGGCGGCGGCGACCCCACCCTCACCGCACGCGCCCCCCGGCAGGGCCCCGGTGACCACCCCGCGAGCCTGCGCACCCTGGCCGACGAGACCGCCCGCGCCCTCAAGCACCGCAAGATCACCAAAGTCGCCCTCGGCTACGACACCTCGGCCTACTCCGGCCCGGCCCTGCACCCCATCGGCCGCAACGAGAACCTCGCCCCCGTCACCCCCCTGATGACGGACGAGGCCCGCCTGGACGCCTCCGACCACGGCACCGCCCCTCGCGCGAGCGACCCGGCAGCGGCCACCGCCCGTACCTTCGCGGGCCTCCTCCACACCCGCGGCATCACCGTCACCGGCACCCCCAGGTACGCCAAGGCCCCCAAGACGGCCGACCGGATCGCCACCGTCGCCTCCCTGCCCCTCGCCGGCCTGGTGGAGCGCATGCTCACCTACAGCGACAACGACATCGCCGAGGCCCTGGCCCGCCAGACCGCCCTCGCCGCCGGCCGGCCCGCGAGCTTCGCGGGCGCCGGCAAGGCCGTCCACGAGGCCCTCGCCGCCCAGCACCTCCCCGTCGCCGGCGCCGCCTTCAAGGACGGCAGCGGCCTCAACCGCGACGACAGGGTTTCCGCGCGTCTCCTGTCCCACCTCCTGCTGGCCGCCTCCGCCCCCGACAAGCCGACCCTGCGCCCCGTGGTCACCGGCCTCCCCGTGGCCGGTTTCACCGGCACCCTCAGCGGCCGCTACGCCCGGACCGCGGGAGCGGGCGCCGTACGCGCGAAAACCGGCACCCTGACCGGCGTGAACACCCTCGCCGGAACGGTCGTGGACGCCGACGGCCGCCTCCTGGTCTTCGCCTTCATGACCAGCGGAACCACCAACCCCCAGGGGGCGCAGCAGGCCCTCGACAGGCTGGCCTCGACGGTGGCGAACTGCGGGTGCCGCTGAGGCCCCCCGCCCGCCGCAGGCGCAACGGCGAGACGACACCGCGGCGCCGCAGACAACAACGTACGGAGAAACCCCAAGTCGGCTACCCCCAAGTGGAACGTCCCCGTACGGTGAACCCATGACGAGCATCGGTGGAACCGAGATGGTCGACTGGAATCTCGCGGTGTCGACCGCGACCCGCCTCGTACGCCCCGGCCCAGAGGTGAGCCGCGACGAGGCCCGTGCGATCGTCGCCGAACTACGCAGGCACGCCAAGTCCTCCGAACTGCACGTCCGGGAGTTCACACGCCTGGCACAGCCGGGCGCGGCCGACGGCGCGGCCGACGATGCGCCGCATGACACCCCGGTCCTGGTGGTGGACCGGCCCGGCTGGATCAAGGCGAACGTTGCCGGCTTCCGGGCGGTCCTCAAACCGCTTCTGGCCAAGATGGAGGACCGCCGCGCCACCGTCCCCGGCGGCGCCGTCCTCGGCGCGGTCGGCGGCAAGGTGACCGGTGTGGAGCTGGGCATGCTGCTGTCGTTCCTGGCGTCGCGGGTCCTCGGCCAGTACGAGACCTTCGCCCCGGCCTCCCGCGACCTGCCGGCCGCGGCGCAGGGCGGCCGGCTGCTGCTCGTCGCGCCGAACATCGTCCACGTGGAGCGGGAGCTCGAGGTGGACCCGCACGACTTCCGTCTGTGGGTCTGCCTCCACGAGGAGACCCACCGCACCCAGTTCACGGCGGTGCCCTGGCTGCGTGACCACATCGAGGGCGAGATCCAGTCGTTCCTCGGCGAGACCGACATCGACCCGGGCGCCCTCCTGGAGCGGCTGCGCGAGGCCGCCCAGTCGCTGGCCGGTGCCCGGCCCGAGGGCGAGGAGGGCGACGACGGCCACTCCCTCGTGGACCTCGTCCAGACCCCGGCCCAGCGCGAGATCCTCGGCCGGCTCACCGCCGTGATGTCGCTGCTGGAGGGCCACGCCGACTTCGTGATGGACGGCGTCGGACCGGACGTGGTGCCCTCGGTGGCCGAGATCCGCGAGAAGTTCCAGAAGCGCCGGGCCAGCGGCGCGGGCCGGCTCGACCAGGCGCTGCGTAAACTGCTGGGGCTGGACGCCAAGCTGCGCCAGTACCGCGACGGCGAGCGGTTCGTGCGCGCCGTCGTCGAGGAGGTCGGCATGGACGGTTTCAACCGCGTGTGGACGTCGCCCAACACCCTCCCCACCAAGCAGGAGATCGCCAAACCGGCGGACTGGATCGCGCGGGTGCATCGCAAGTCGGACGGGGCACCGTAGGCGAGCCGCGTCGGCCGGGCGCGCCGTGCGGCAGAAGAGCGCCCCTTCAATCACCCGTCTGAGGGACCGTGGTCCATGGATAGGCGTGCAATGCTCGGGGAACCTCCCGCCTCTGTCACCATCTAGGCACTCTGTGTGATGGCGACGGCGTGACCCACACCATGACGCCGCCGCCGTCCGCCTCCGAGGCTCCAGCTGAACGATTGGAAACGGACATGGGTCCCCATCCAGCGGTCGCCGCGATACGCCTGGCGGTCCGCCGCGTACTCCACGACGTACTGAACCACCACCTCGCGCAGGACCGGCACGACCCGCCGCTCGTGCTCGTCGCCTGCTCCGGCGGCGCCGACTCCATGGCGCTCGCCTCCGCCCTGGCCTTCGAAGCCCCCAAGCTGGGCGTACGGGCCGGGGGCGTCACCGTCGACCACGGCCTCCAGGAAGGCTCCGACCTCCGCGCCGCCGAGGTCGCCCTCCGCCTGCAGGCCCTGCGGCTCGATCCCGTAGAGACCCTCACCGTGCAGGTGGGCAAGGAGGGCGGGCCCGAGGCCGCCGCCCGTGATGCCCGCTACGCCGCGCTCGACGCCGCCGCGGAACGGCACGGCGCCGCCGCGATCCTGCTCGGCCACACCCGCGACGACCAGGCGGAAACGGTGCTGCTGGGGCTGGCCCGCGGCTCCGGAACCCGCTCGCTGTCGGGGATGGCCGCGACCAGCGGCACCGACGGCCGCTACCGCCGCCCGTTCCTCGACGTGGACCGCCAGACCGCCCGCAAGGCCTGCCTGATGCAGTCGCTGCCCGTCTGGGACGACCCGCACAACACCGACCCCGCCTACACCCGCTCGCGGCTGCGCCACGAAGGGCTGCCCGCGCTGGAGAAGGCGCTGGGCAAGGGCGTCGTGGAGGCCCTCGCCCGTACCGCCCAGCTCTCGAGGGACGACGCCGACGCCCTGGACGCCTGGGCCGCCGACGCCGAGGCCGCGGTGCTCGACGACGCCGGCACGCTGGACGTCGCCGCGCTCTACGCACTGCCCCCCGCCGTACGCCGCCGGGTGCTGCGCCGGGCCGTCGTCGCCGCCGGTGCGCCGGCCGGTTCGCTCTTCGCCCGCCACATCGAGGAAGTGGACCGGCTGATCACCGCCTGGCGGGGTCAGGGGGCCATCAATCTCCCCGGGCGGGTCGGTGTCCGGCGGCAGGGTGGCAGACTGGTCATCCGGCAGGGCTGAGCCGCAGCACGCTGCCCAGCTCCATCGGTCGCTGTATGAGCCGTACGACAGCCGTATGACGGCTGTTCGGCGGATCATCGACCGACGCAGGGACCGACCGGTCAGGAACACCGAACCGAGCGAGAGTGGCACGGGTGGACGACAAGGACATGGGCACCGACCTTCAGTCGGTACTCATCACCAAGGAAGAGATCGACGCGAAGCTGGCCGAGCTGGCCGCGAAGATCGACGCGGAGTACGCGGGCAAGGACCTGCTCATCATCGGTGTCCTCAAGGGCGCGGTGATGGTGATGGCGGATCTGGCGCGCGCGCTGTCCACCCCCGTCACGATGGACTGGATGGCCGTGTCCTCCTACGGCGCGGGCACCCAGTCCTCCGGCGTGGTCCGCATCCTCAAGGACCTCGACACCGACATCAAGGGCAAGCACGTCCTGATCGTCGAGGACATCATCGACTCCGGCCTGACGCTGTCGTGGCTGCTGTCGAACCTCGGCTCGCGCGAGCCGGCCTCCCTTGAGGTCTGCACGCTGCTGCGCAAGCCCGACGCGGCGAAGGTCGCCATCGATGTGAAGTGGATCGGCTTCGACATCCCCAACGAATTCGTCGTCGGTTATGGCCTCGATTTCGCGGAGAAGTACCGCAATCTGCCGTTCGTGGGTACCCTCGCGCCACACGTCTACGGCGGCTGATGCCGGCTCCCCTGGCCCGGCGGGAACCCTTCGGGGCCTCCCGCCGTTGGACCAGGGAGAACGGATTCCCCGGCCGCATGTTCACTGTCGGCGCAGGCGACGGGTGACAATGCTGGGGTACCGTCCGAAGGCAGTTCTTTTTCGGGCCAGTAATACACCGTACGCACGACCAGCCCTCCCGAGGGCGTTGTGCCTCACTGTGGCAGGAGGGACGGGGCCGCAAACGGCTCCGTATGGATGGACGTGAAGCGATACTTCCGTGGGCCGGTCATGTGGATCGTGCTGGCCGTCCTCGCCGTGGTCGTGTTGATGCAGGTCGTCGGCTCGTCCGGCGGCTACAAAACGGTGGACACCGGTCAGGTCGTCAAGGCGATCGCTGACAACAAGGTGAAGTCCGCCGAGCTGACGACCGGTGACGAGAACAAGATCAAGCTCGAGCTGTCGGGCTCCAACAAGATCGAGGGCTCCAACAAGATCCAGGCGAGCTACATCGGCGACCAGGGCGTCGATCTGGCGAAGAACCTGCAGGCCAAGTACCAGACTGGCGACATCAAGGACGGATACACGGTCTCCCCGGAGAAGCAGAATCCGTTCGTTTCGATGCTGATCTCCTTCGTCCCCTTCGTCGCCATCGTGGTGATCTTCCTGTTCCTGATGAACCAGGCGCAGGGCGGCGGCTCCCGGGTGATGAACTTCGGGAAGTCGAAGGCGAAGCTGATCACGAAGGACACCCCCAAGACGACCTTCTCGGACGTCGCGGGGTCGGATGAGGCGGTCGAGGAGCTCCAGGAGATCAAGGAGTTCCTGCAGGAGCCGGCGAAGTTCCAGGCCGTCGGCGCCAAGATCCCCAAGGGCGTGCTGCTCTACGGCCCGCCCGGCACCGGCAAGACGCTGCTCGCGCGCGCCGTCGCCGGTGAGGCGGGGGTCCCCTTCTACTCGATTTCCGGCTCCGACTTCGTCGAGATGTTCGTCGGTGTCGGTGCCTCCCGGGTCCGTGACCTCTTCGAGCAGGCCAAGGCGAACGCCCCGGCGATCGTCTTCGTCGACGAGATCGACGCGGTGGGCCGTCACCGCGGTGCCGGTCTCGGCGGTGGCCACGACGAGCGTGAGCAGACCCTCAACCAGCTGCTGGTCGAGATGGACGGCTTCGACGTCAAGGGCGGTGTGATTCTCATCGCCGCCACGAACCGTCCGGACATCCTCGACCCGGCGCTGCTGCGCCCCGGCCGTTTCGACCGGCAGATCGCCGTCGACCGCCCGGACATGCAGGGCCGTCTGGAGATCCTCAAGGTCCACCAGAAGGGCAAGCCGGTCGCCCCGGACGTCGACCTCACGGCCGTCGCCAAGCGCACCCCCGGCTTCACCGGTGCCGATCTGTCGAACGTCCTCAACGAGGCGGCGCTGCTGACGGCCCGCAGCGACTCGAAGCTGATCAACAACCACTTCCTGGACGAGGCGATCGACCGCGTCGTGGCCGGTCCGCAGAAGCGGACCCGGATCATGTCCGACAAGGAGAAGAAGATCACCGCGTACCACGAGGGCGGACACGCCCTGGTCGCGGCGGCTTCCCCGAACTCCGACCCGGTCCACAAGATCACGATCCTGTCCCGCGGCCGGGCCCTGGGCTACACCATGGTCCTGCCGGACGAGGACAAGTACTCCACCACCCGCAACGAGATGCTCGACCAGCTGGCGTACATGCTGGGCGGGCGCGCGGCGGAGGAGCTGGTCTTCCACGACCCGACCACCGGTGCCGCCAACGACATCGAGAAGGCCACCGCAACGGCCCGCGCGATGGTCACGCAGTACGGCATGACCGAGCGGCTCGGCGCGATCAAGTTCGGCTCCGACAACTCCGAGCCGTTCCTGGGCCGTGAGATGTCCCACCAGCGCGACTACTCCGAGGAGGTCGCCGCACTGGTCGACGAGGAGGTCAAGAAGCTCATCGAGACCGCCCACAACGAAGCGTGGGAGATCCTCGTCGAGAACCGCGACATCCTCGACAACCTCGTGCTGACGCTCCTGGAGAAGGAGACGCTCGGCAAGGAGGAGATCGCCGAGGTCTTCAAGCACGTGGTCAAGCGCCCGGCTCGCCCGGCGTGGACCGGTTCCTCGCGGCGTACGCCGTCCAGCCGTCCGCCGGTTCTCTCCCCCAGGGAGCTGGCCCCGGCCAACGGTTCCGTGCCGACCACCGCCACCGTCTCCACGGAGAAGGCAGTTTCCACGGAGAAGACGCAGAAGACGGAGACAGCCTCCGAGGACACCACCCCGGAGAGCTGACCGAAGGGCTCGGACGAGCCCCGGAATGAATGCCGCGTTCCGCAGGTTTTAGCCTGGGGGACGCGGCATTCCGCGTTTCGAGCGGGCGCCGAGCGGGCGCAGAGAGAACGAGGCACCAGATGACGGACCCCGTGACGCTGGACGGCGACGGCGTGATCGGCACCTTCGACGAGAAGCGCGCCGAGAACGCAGTACGCGAGCTGCTCATCGCGGTCGGCGAGGACCCGGACCGCGAGGGGCTGCTGGAGACCCCGGCGCGGGTGGCGCGGGCGTACAAGGAGATCTTCGCCGGGCTGTGGCAGAAGCCCGAGGATGTCCTGACGACGACGTTCGATCTCGGCCATGACGAAATGGTGCTGGTCAAGGACATCGAGCTGGTCAGCAGCTGCGAGCATCATCTGGTGCCGTTCGTGGGCGTGGCCCACGTCGGCTACATCCCCTCCGTGGAGGGAAAGATCACCGGGCTGTCGAAGCTGGCCCGGCTGGTCGATGTCTACGCCCGCCGGCCCCAGGTCCAGGAGCGGCTGACCACCCAGATCGCCGACTCCCTGATGGAGATCCTGGAGCCGCGCGGCGTGATCGTGGTCATCGAGTGCGAGCACATGTGCATGACCATGCGCGGGGTGCGGAAGCCGGGGGCCAAGACCACCACGTCGGCCGTCCGCGGGCAGCTGCGGGATCCGGCCACGCGGGCCGAGGCGATGAGCCTGATACTGGCTCGCTAGGCGCCGGTCCGCTGCGCTTTGCCTGGGCCGTACGTTGTCGTCTGCGGCACCGCGGTTTCTTCTCGCCGTTGCGCCTGCGGCGGGCTGGTTGCCGCTGCGCGGGGCTGTTCGGCAACGGCACCAGGCTTACGCGGCTTCGCCGCTACAGCCCGGCGCCTCCCGCGGGAGGTGGGGCAAGACAGGTGAGTGGGGGCCGGCGCCGTATTACGCAGCGCGGCGGTCGTCCGGCACAGGGCGGTCCGCCTTGCGGTGGTCCGGCTTGGGGTGGTCCGGCTTGGGATGGCGGTCCGGCTTCGGGGCGCTGGGGTTGTCGGCTCGGAGGTGGCCGCCCAGCCATTCCAGGGCGGCCGGGATTTCGCGGCGCCAGGTGTTGAAGTTGTGGCCGCCGCTGTCGAGGATGATCGACGCTATGCGGGTGGGCGACTTCGTCTGCTGTATGAAGCGCAGGGTCTTCTGGTAGTTGGTCTCGCCCTGCTTGCTGGTGGTGACCAGCAGGTTCACCGGCGGGGCGGGGCGGTGCTGCTGGCGCCACAGGAGGTTGTTCTCGCGGGCCAGCTGGGGGTCGCCGCCGAAGAGGTCGCCGGTCGTGGCGTCGATGGGGGCCTTGTAGGCGCCGGAGAGGGCGACGCCGGTGGAGAACGCTTCGGGGTGGCGCATGGTCATCTTCAGCGCGCAGTAGCCGCCGGTGGAGTCGCCGATGACGCCCCAGTTCTTGGCGTCGGTGCCGACGCGGTAGTGCTCGGAGATATTGGCGCGCAGGTCCCGGGTGAAGAACGTCTCGGCCTGCGGGCCGCCGGGGACGTCCACACACTCGGTGTCGCGGGGCGGCGCGACCGTCGGCCGCATCATGACCAGGATGGTCGGCTTCATTTTGTGCTGCTTGAGGAGCTTGTGCTGGGTCTGGGGGAAAGCCAGCTTTTTGTAGAGCGCCTCGGCGGTTCCGGGATAGCC
This sequence comes from Streptomyces chattanoogensis, assembly GCF_001294335.1. GTDB lineage: Bacteria > Actinomycetota > Actinomycetes > Streptomycetales > Streptomycetaceae > Streptomyces > Streptomyces chattanoogensis. Next base: position 86,083 of record NZ_LGKG01000024.1, on the reverse strand, counting down.
GGTGAGGACGACCGCTGCCGGGAACTTCTTCTTCGCGTATTTCTCCTGGAAGTACTGGGGCGGCAGATAAACATAGGCCGGGCTGGTGAGGTTGGACTGCCCGCCGTGGACCATGACCTTCTCGACCCGGCCGGCCTTCGTGGGACGGGAGCCGCCGGGGATGCTGATCCGCTCGGTGCCGAGCATCTGGAGCTTGGTGCCGTTCGGCCCGGTCTGGTAATTCGTGACCACGCCCGGCGCCTGCTCCTGGCCGAAAAGGTCGGCCCAGGAGGCGTAGAAGCCGAAGGAGTTGTTGGCGACCAGGCCGATCGTGGCGAAGAGGGATATCTGGGTGGCCAGCAACAGACCTATTCGGCCGAGGACGGCGCGCCAGTTCCCCTTCGACAGACGCGGCCAGAGCCAGATGGTGAGGACGAAAAGTGCTACTGCTACGAAGACGGCAAGAAGCAGCACTTTCTTGCTGGTGAGGCCCATGAGGTGCTTTCTGCCGGGCGGCCGGTCCAGCCGGTCCGCTGGTGGAACCCCGAGCCCTGAAACGCCGTCATACAGGGCGCAAAAAGTCCAGAAGCTGCGACTAGGCTCGCACGTTCTCTCGACCGGGGCGACGGGAAAGTGATGTCTGACAGGCTAGATGGCGAAAAGTCGGAGACGGTTGCGTGGCGCACGCCACGCTGGCTCCGTGGCCCGCGGCCCGAGAGGGTCCCCGGCATCGTCGGGACGGCCGGCGTGGTCGTCGGACTGCTGAACCTGGCGGCCGGTGTCTTCCCGCGGTTCCGGCACAGCCGGATGCATGCGCTGGCGGAGGTGCTGCCGGGCGCGGTGAGCCCGCTGGCGGCCGCCGCGTCCATCGTCGTGGGCATCCTGCTGCTTCTGCTGGCCCATGGGCTCAAACGGCGCAAGCGCCGGGCCTGGGGCGCGGCCGTGGCACTGCTTCCGGTGGGGATCGCCGCTCAGCTCGTATACCGCCACTCCGTTTTCGGAGCGGTGCTCTCGCTGGCGCTGCTGGGGTTCCTGGTGTGGCATCGGAAGGAGTTCGCGGCCCTCCCGGACCCGCGCAGCCGCTGGAAGGCCCTCGCCAACCTCATCGTCCTCGGCGGCGTGAGCTTCGGCATCGGCATGGTGATCGTCAGCTCCCACCCCGACAAGACCGTCGGCTCGCCGTCGTTCTGGGACCGCACCCAGCACGTCCTGTGGGGCCTGTTCGGCTTCGAGGGCCCGGTGCGCTACACCCACGACATCGACTACACCGTCGGCTACTCCCTCGGCGCGCTCGGCCTGCTGACCGTCGCCACCACCGCCTACCTCGCCTTCCGCCCCGAGCACCCGGCCGCCCGCCTCACCGAGGACGACGAGGAGCGGCTGCGCGAGCTGCTCGCCAAGCACGGCGCCCGCGACTCGCTCGGCTACTTCGCGCTGCGCCGCGACAAGGGCGCCGTCTTCTCCCCGACCGGCAAGGCCGCCGTCTGCTACCGGGTGATCTCCGGCGTGATGCTCGCCAGCGGCGACCCGATCGGCGATGTCGAGGCCTGGCCGGGCGCCATCGAGCGGTTCATGGAGGAGGCCAGGGCGCACTCCTGGACCCCGGCGGTGCACGGTTGCAGCGAGACCGGCGGGCAGGTCTGGACCCGTGAGACCGGTATGGACGCGCTGGAGCTGGGCGACGAGGCGATCGTCGACGTCGCCGACTTCACGCTGTCCGGCCGCGCGATGCGCAACGTACGCCAGATGGTCAAGCGCATCGAGCGCAACGGATACACCACCCAGGTACGCCGGGTGCGCGATCTGGAGCCGGAGGAGCTGGAGCGCGTACAGAAGGCCGCCGACGCCTGGCGCGACACCGACGACGAGCGCGGCTTCTCCATGGCGCTGGGCCGTATCGACGCGGTCAAGGACAGCGACGCGGTGATCGCGACCGCCCATCTGGCCCCGGCGGAGGGCGAGGAGCCCGGCCCGTTCGGCGACCTGAAGGCGCTGCAGTACTTCGTGCCCTGGGGTCCGAACGGCATCTCGCTGGAGCGGATGCGGCGCGACCGCAGCGCCGATCCCGGCATGAACGAGCTGCTGATCGTCGCCGCGCTGCAGGCCGCGCCGGACCTGAAGATCGAACAGCTCTCGCTGAACTTCGCGGTCTTCCGTTCCGCCCTGGAGCGCGGCGAGAAGCTGGGCGCGGGACCGGTGACGCGCATCACGCGCGGGACGCTGCTCTTCCTGTCCCGCTGGTACCAGATCGAGTCGCTCTACAAGTTCAACGACAAGTTCCGCCCGCGCTGGGAGCCGCGCTTCGTGGTCTTCCGCAACACCCGGGACATCCCGCGCATCGGCCTGGCCACCATGCAGGCCGAGGGCTACCTGGAGCTGCCGCGGGTGCTGCGCCGCAAGAAGGCCGCCGAGCCACGCCCCTGCGCCCACACGACGGAACGCGTCAAGGCCCCCGGGGTGGTCGAGACCGCCGCCTGACGGTCGGCCCCGGGGCACCCGACGGCCGGCGCGGGGCCCGCTGCCGGCCGCTCCGCGCCAGGGCCGACGGCCACCATCCGGCCGGTCGGCACACGGCCTAGGCTGGTGTCATGAGTACCTTGCGTGGCCGGGTGGCCGGACTGCCGGACTGGGACCGCTGCGCGGTGATGGGCGTCGTGAATGTGACGCCCGATTCGTTCTCCGACGGCGGCGAGTGGTTCGACACCGAACTCGCCGTCAAACACGGTCTCGACCTGGTGGCACAGGGCGCCGACCTGGTGGACGTCGGCGGCGAGTCCACCCGGCCGGGCGCGGCGCGGGTGGACGAGGCCGAGGAACTGCGCCGCGTCGTCCCCGTCGTACGGGAACTGTCCGCGGCCGGCGCCGTGGTCTCCGTCGACACCATGCGCGCATCCGTCGCCGAGCAGGCGGTGGCGGCCGGGGCGCGGCTGGTCAACGACGTCAGCGCGGGCGGCGCCGACCCGGCGATGATCCCGGTGGTGGCCGCCTCCCGAGTCCCGTTCGTCGTCATGCACTGGCGCGGCCAGTCGATCGACATGAACAACCGGGCGGTCTACGGGGACGTGGTCCGCGAGGTCGTCGACGAGCTCGGGCAGTCCATGGAGCGTGCGGTGTCCGGCGGCATCGACCCGGAGCGGATCGTCATCGACCCGGGTCTGGGCTTCGCCAAGCAGGCGGGGCACGATCTGGCGCTGGTCGCCCAGCTGGCCCGGCTGCGGGCGCTGGGCCGTCCCCTTCTGGTGGCCGCTTCGAGGAAACGGTTCCTGGGCAGGGTGCTGGCGGGCGGTGCGGGAGCCGCCCCGCCGCCCGCGAGGGAGCGGGACGCGGCGACGGCCGCGGTGTCGGCGATCGTGGCGCGGGAGGGGGCCTGGGCGGTGCGGGTGCACGAGGTGCGGGCGAGCGCGGACGCGGTGCGGGTGGCCCGCGCGGTGGAGGCCGCGACGGCGCCGGCCGACGACGTGAGCGGTACGACGGCGAATGCGACGGGAGCGGTGTGAGCGGCTTGGGCCCACAGACGGACATCGAGCTGGTCGAGCAGGCGAACACGACCCTGTACGAGACCATCGAGCGCGGTGATCACGAGGCGCTGTCCGAGCTGTGGCTCGACGGTCAGGTGAGCGTGGTGCACCCGGGGTGGCCGGTGCTGCGTGGGCGCGGCGAGGTGCTGCGCTCGTATGCACTGATCATGGCGAACACCGAGTACATCCAGTTCTTCCTGACGGATGTGGAGATCGACGTCGTCGGGGACACCGCCCTGGTGACCTGCACCGAGAACATCCTCAGCGGCGGTCCGGCCGAGGACGACGGCACGGTGGGGCCGCTGATCGGCCAGCTCGTGGTGGCCACGAACGTCTTCAAGCGCACCGAGGACGGCTGGCGGGTGTGGTCGCACCACGGGTCGCCGGTGCTGGCGGACCGCGAGGACGAAGAAGGCGACGACGAGGACGCCGACGGGGACGAGAACGGCCCGGTGAGCGGGGTCTGAGCAGCTCGTGACCGCTGTGCGCAGGGTCTGCGCGCGGCTCCGGGCCCGGCGCCTCGGGGGCGTCAGCGAGACGGTCTGAGGGCACCCGTTCGAGCCAAGTGCGGTACGGGTAGGGGTGGGGCGCGGGCAAAGGGGTAAGACGTCGCGCGGATGACCTCTCACGGCCCGCCTAGCAGCAGGACGGGGACTTGTCCATAGCCCCCATGGGCGAGCGCTGTCAGTGCTCGAAGGTAGATTCGAGTGGGGCAGTGTTGCCGGAGGACTCCGGCGCCTGCCCGGATTCGATGATCGGTGGCGCCGGCGGTGCCAGTGGACCAGTGGGAGTGATTCGCGTGGATCGTGTCGCGCTGCGTGGGCTCAAGGCCCGAGGGCACCACGGGGTGTTTCCCCGGGAGCGCGAGGAAGGCCAGACCTTCATCGTCGACCTGGTGCTCAGCCTGGACACCCGCCCCGCCGCGGCATCCGACGACCTCGCGAAGACCGTGCACTACGGTGTCGTGGCCGAGGAGGTGGTGGCCGTCGTGGAGGGCGAGCCGGTCGACCTCATCGAGACCCTCGCGGAGCGGATCGCCGACCAGTGCCTCAAGCACGAGGGGGTCAAGGAGGTGGAGGTAGTGGTGCACAAGCCGGACGCCCCGATCACTGTCCCCTTCGACGACGTGACCATCACCATCACCCGGAGTGCCGTATGAACACCAGCAGTGACCCGACCGTACAGCCGGTGCCCGCCTCCGTCGTGGAGCAGGTGGACGCCGCGGATGTGACGCTGTCCAACCCCAAACGCGCCGTGATCTCGCTCGGCAGCAATCTCGGCAACCGCCTGGAGACCCTGCAGGGCGCCGTCGACGCACTGGAGGAGACCCCCGGCCTGCGGGTCAAGGCCGTCTCCCCGGTGTACGAGACCGCGCCGTGGGGCGTCGATCCCGCCTCCCAGCCCGCGTACTTCAACGCCGTGGTGCTGATCAAGACGACTCTGCCGCCGGACTCCCTTCTGGAGCGCGGCCATGCCATCGAGGAAGCCTTCGAGCGGGTGCGCGACGAGCGCTGGGGCCCGCGCACGATCGACGTCGACATCCTGGCGTACCAGGACGTCGTCTCCGACGACCCGCGGCTGACCCTGCCGCACCCGCGGGCCCACGAGCGCGCATTCGTGCTGGTCCCGTGGCATGACGTGGACCCGGAGGCGCAGGTCCCCGGGCGCGGCGCGGTGGCCGAACTGCTGTCGTCGGTGGGCAGCGAGGGCGTCCACCAGCGGACGGACCTGGAACTGCGGCTGCCGGAGTAGTCGTTAGGGTTGCGGGTCGGTCGCGCACGACGGGGAGGGCGCGCACCGGTGATCGCGTACGGCGCTGATCGCGTACGGGAGGATCACGTACAGGACGCTCACGTACGCGAGCCATGCGTAGACGTCGGATCCATATGGCATGGATCGGTACATACGACGGGAATGCGTGGAATCCGCGGACATGCGTAGGAAACGGACGGGACGGCCATGACGGCGCGAGGGGCGATGGCTCGGTGAAGCAGCTACACATCAAGGTGCTGGTCGGGCTGTTTCTGGCGGCAGGGGTGCTGGCCTGGGCCGGTGCGCGGCTGTGGGACTCGTTCGGCACGCTGCCGAGCGTGCCGGTGGCCGCGCCGGTCGTGCTGGCGCTGATCGCCGCCGTACTGGCCGCCACGGCGTTCAACCTCCGCTCGCGGCTGCGCGCCCAGCGCGAGCGGCGGCCGGACGCCAAGGGCGTCGATCCCCTGGTGGCCGCCCGCTCGGTGGTCTTCGGGCAGGCCAGCGCCCTCGTGGCGGCGCTGGTCGCCGGGCTGTACGGCGGAGTCGGCGTCTTCCTGCTGGCCTCCGGCATCGATGTCGCACCGCGCCGGGAACAGGCGATCAACGCCGGTTTCGCCGTCCTCGCGGGAGCGGCCGTGGTGGCCGCCGCGATCTTCCTGGAGCGGGTGTGCAAACTCCCGGAGGACGAGGACCATCCCGACCACCGGGGAGCGTCGCGGCCCTAGCGTCCTGAGCCGGTCAGCCCGGGCCGGCCGCTCGCGGCGCTGTGGCGGCGGGTGGTGACCGCGCTGCTGGTGCAGACGTCGGGCCGGGTGCAGCTCGCCTTCAACCTGGCGGCCCTCGCGGTCGTCGCGCCGCCGGCCGAACGCAGGCTGGGTGCCGTGTGGATGCCGGTGGTCTTCCTTCTGTCCGGCGCGGCGGCGCACGCGGTGAGCACGGCGGGCCGGAGTGTGCACGGCGGGGGTGACTCGGTGGGGAGCTGTGGTCTGGTCGGCGCACTCGCGACGTCCTACGCGCTGAGCGGTCGGCAACGGCCACTGCGGCTGCTGTCCGCGTTCGTGCCGGCCGCCGGCGCGGTGCCGGGAGCCGCCTTCGCGCTCGTGCCCCAGGGCACCGCGGGCAGGCTGTGGCCGTGTAGTCGGGAGACCTGCACACGACCGGGACTCACGCGGCCTTGCCGACCCTGATCCGCCGGACAAGGCCATGGCGGCGTGTCAGGCGTCGGGCACCGTGTCCACGGTGACCTTGCCGCGCGGGACGTTCGCGGCGTCCGCGGTGGTGGAGCGGCGCAGTGCCGTGTGCAACCGGGCGGGGGTCAGGACGCCCACATAGCGGTCGCCGTCCAGGACGGCGATCCAGCCGGCGTCGTGCTGCAGCATCGCGCTGAGGGCCTGGCGCAGCGGGGCGCCGAGCGGCAGCCGGGCATCCATCCGGCGGGCGTGTTCGCGGACCGTCGAGCCGCCGGAGCCCTTGGTGAGCGCGCCGGAGCCCTCGGCGAGCGCCTCGGCCGGGACCCAGCCGTACGGGGACCCGTCGCCGTCCAGGACGACCGCCCAGGGGGCGCCGTCGGCGCGGAGCCGGCCGGCGGCGCTCGCGGCCGTGTCGTCGAGGTGCACCACCGGGGGCTGTTCGAGGTCGCCGGTCTCCACAGGCGTGACGGACAGCCGCTTCAGCCCGCGGTCCGCGCCGACGAATTCCGCGGTGTAGTCGGTCGCGGGCGCGCCCAGCACCGTCGCGGGGGTGTCGAACTGCTCGATGCGCCCCGCTCCGTAGACGGCGATCCGGTCGCCGAGCCGGACCGCCTCCTCGATGTCGTGGGTGACGAAGAGGACCGTTTTGTGGAGCGTGGACTGCAGCCGCAGGAACTCGTTCTGGAGGTGCTCGCGGACCACCGGGTCGACCGCGCCGAACGGCTCGTCCATCAGGAGCACGGGCGGATCGGCGGCGAGCGCGCGGGCGACCCCGACGCGCTGGCGCTGGCCGCCGGAGAGCTGGTCGGGGTAGCGGTCGCCGTACGTCGACGGGTCCAGGCCGACCAGATCGAGGAGTTCGGCGGCGCGGGCCCGGGCCTCCTTCCGCGGCCGGCCCAGCAGATGCGGGACGGTGGCGGTGTTGTCCAGGACGGTCTTGTGCGGGAAGAGGCCGACCTGCTGGATGACATAGCCGATGCGGCGGCGCAGGCCGACGGGATCGATGGTCGAGATGTCCTCGCCGTCGAGCAGGATGCGGCCGCTGGTGGGCTCGATGAGCCGGTTCACCATCTTCATCGTCGTCGTCTTGCCGCAGCCCGACGGGCCGACGAGCGTGACGAGTTCACCCTTGGCGACCTCGAAGGAGAGGTCGTCGACGGCGGTGGTGCCGTCCGGGTAGCTCTTGGTGACGTGCTCAAAACGGATCATGGTTCCCCTGGGTCGACGGGCCCATTGTGCCGGGTTGCGGCCGGGTGGTCGTGAACGCGGTGTTGCGGATCGGTGGCGAAGTCGGCCCGGGGGCGGTGACGCCGGTCCGATTGTCAGTGGTGGGGGTTAGGGTCGCAGACAGTCACCGGAAGTGGCGGCGATCGGGCGGGGGAGGTGACGACGGGTGCAGGGGTCGGAGAACTGCCTGACGGCGAACGACTGGATCTGCGGTGAGTATGTCCGCACCCGCGGCCAGGAATTGATGGATGCGACGCTCCAGCACATCGGCATCACGGCGGTGTCCGTGCTCATCGGGCTGCTGGTCGCGTTTCCGCTGGCGTTGATCGCCCGGCGCTCGCGGGCCGCCGCCGGGCCGGTTCTGGGGCTGACGACGGTGCTCTACACCGTGCCGTCGCTGGCGATGTTCGCGCTGCTGACGCCGGTGTTCGGGGTCTCGGCCTCGGTGGTCGTCACGGGCCTGGTGCTGTATTCGCTGACTATCCTGGTGCGCAACATCCTCGCCGGTCTGCAGGCGGTGCCCGCCGAGGTGCGGGAGGCCGCCCGGGGGATGGGCTACGGCCCCGCGCGGCTGCTGTTCGAGGTGGAACTTCCGCTCGCGCTGCCCGCGTTGGTGGCCGGGCTCCGGATCGCCACGGTCTCCACGGTGGCGATGACCACCATCGGTTCCGTGGTCGGCTACGGCGGCCTGGGCAATCTCATAGCCAGCGGTATGGAGAGCCTGTTCAAGGCGGAGGTCCTGACGGCGTCGGTGCTGTGTGTGCTGCTGGCGCTGATAGCCGACGGACTGCTGATGGGGCTGCAGCGGCTGCTGACGCCCTGGACGCGGGCGCAGCGGCGGGCGGGGGCCGGAGCGCGGCGCGGGCTGCGCGCGGTGCGGGCCGGGGCCGAGTGAGGGGGGCCGGACGATGGAGGCGATAGCGGGCGCGTGGCAGTGGCTGACCACGGGCGCCAACTGGGCCGGGGAGAAGGGGGTGTGGCATCGCCTGAGCGAGCATCTGTGGCTCAGCGGGGTGTGCCTGGTCCTCGCCTGCCTGATAGCCCTGCCGGTGGCGCTGTGGCTGGGGCACCTGGGCAAGGGCGGGGCGCTGGCGGTCAATGTGTCCAACGTCGGGCGGGCGGTGCCGACCTATGCGGTCCTGGTGCTGCTGACGCTCAGTCCGCTGGGCAGCCAGGGGGACTGGCCGACCGTCATCGCGCTGGTGCTGTTCGCGGTGCCGCCGCTGCTGACCAACGCCTATCTGGGCATGCGGGAGGCGGACCGCAATGTGGTCGAGGCGGCGCGGGGGATGGGGATGTCGGGGCCGCAGCTCCTGCTGCGGGTCGAGATACCGCTCGCCTATCCGCTGATCATGACGGGCCTGCGGTCGGCCACGGTCCAGGTGGTGGCGACGGCGACGCTGGCCGCGCTGGCGGGCGGCGGCGGCCTGGGCCGGATCATCACCGCGGGCTTCGGCAACTACAACACCGCCCAGGTGGTCGCCGGTGCGCTGCTGGTGGCCGTGCTGGCGCTGCTGGTCGAGGGGGCGCTCGTCGTGGCGGACCGGGCCTTCGACCCGATGCGGGGGCAGCGGCGGGCGGGACGCGCGGGGCGTGGCAGCTCCCGTACGGGCGCCCGTACGGAATCGAGCACGGAATCGGGCACGGCAGCGGGCGCGGCACCGCGTACGGCTTCGGGCGCGGCGGCGGCAGAGGGGCAGGGTGACGATGTGGTCGCGGTACGGAAACTCACCTGACGGTGGGGCCTGGCCTTGCGATGCTGCCGCCGTACGCAACCGAGCGGACACCACCCGCCGGGTCCCGCCCGGACCCCCACCGTCATCCGACCCCATCCGACGCCACCCGACCCCATCCGACGCCACCCGACCCCATCCGACTCACCCGGCTCCACCCGACGTCATCCGGCATCCGGCCTCATCCGGCGTCACCCGATCTCATCCGAACGGACGGAATACGGAATGGTGAATTCCATGAGCAGCAAGTCGCGCGGGCCGCGCACCGCGCTTGTCGCGGGGACAGCGATCGCGCTGGCGGCCGGGCTGGCCGCCTGCACGGGGCAGAGCCTGGAGGACAAGGGCGGTAAGAACACCGGCGGCGGGAAGGGCGAGATCGTCGTCGGCTCGGCGGGTTTCACCGAGTCGAAGGTGCTCGCCGAGATGTATTCCAAGATCCTTAATGCCGCCGGATACTCGGCGCGGGTGCAGACGCTGTCCAATCGCGAGCTGTATGAACCGGCCCTGGAGAAGTCCCAGATCGATGTGGTGCCGGAATATGCCTCCACACTTGCCGAATTCCTCAACGCCAAGAAGAACGGCGCCAAGGCGAAGCCCGTCGCTTCCAGCGACATCGGCAAGACCGTGACGGCGCTCGAGAAGCTCGCCGGTTCCTACGGCCTCAAGGCGCTGCCGGCCGGACCGGCCACCGACCAGAACGCCTTCGCGGTCACCAGGAAATTCGCCGCCGAGCACAAGCTGAAGACGCTCTCCGACCTCGGCCGGTCGAAACAGAAGATCAAGCTCGCGGCGGGCGAGGAGTGCGAGACCCGGGTGTTCTGCAAGCCGGGCCTGGAGTCGCGGTACGGCATCGACATCACCGGCATCGACCCCAAGGGCGTAGGGACCCCGCAGGCCAAGCAGGCGGTCAAGGACGGCACCGACCAACTGGTGCTGACCACCACCACGGACGCCACGCTCGACAACTTCGGACTGGTGCTTCTGCAGGACGACAAGAAGCTGCAGAACGCCGACAATGTGCTGCCGGTGGTGAATGCCAAGAGCGCCGGCAGCAAGGAGATCGCCGGGCTGCTCGGCAAGCTCACACGCACCCTCACCACCCAGGACCTGATCAACTTGAACAGCAAGGTTGATGCCGAGCGGCTCAAGCCGGCGGATGTCGCGCAGACATATCTGGAGTCCAAGGGGCTGCTGAAGAAGTAACCAGCGAGAAACGGATTGGCGGGCGGGGCCCCATAGGCCCCGCACGCACGGTAAGTTTCTGGCCATGCCACGAGGACGCCACCGCCATTCACCACCCCTCCACCGGCTGCTTCCTCCGTCGACGGTCGCCGGTGCGTCAATCGCCTGCGCCGCGGGCGCGTGGTTTGTCGGCGACGATCTGGTGCAACGGATACTCGCCGCGGGCGCCGCTGCCGCCGCAATCGGCGGCGCGGTCCTGATGCGGACCTGGGACCGTAAAGCCGGTAAGAGGGTCGCCGAACTCACCCGCGCCCGAGTGCGCGACGAGTGGCGCACCGAGGAGCGGATAGCCGAGCTCGAAACGGATGTCGAGGAGTCCCGCGAGATCCGCACCGCACTGGATGCCAAATTGCGCGCCAAGCGCGCCGAATTGGCCCGGCTGCGCAGCGAACACGCCGAACTCCTGCGCCGTTACGCCACCGCGGAGACCGAGCGGGCCAGTGCCCTGGAGGGGCGGCGGCTGCTCGCCATCGAGGCGTCGGCGCCGGCGAAGGCCCTTCCGGTGGCCGCCGGCCGCCGCCCGGCGCAGCAGGCGGCATCCGCCCCGGTCCCGGCTCCTGCCGCCGCTCCGGCTCCCGCCACCGTCCCCGCCCCCGCCGTCGGCCCCGCCCTGTACGCCCGCGCGGACCAGGCGCTGCGGCAGCTGGCCCGTAACGCGGCCCGGCAGCGGGACGGCGGGCGCGGCGGTAACGGCCCGCGAGAGGGCGCCCAGGACGGTGAGACGGGCCGGGGGACGCCCGGGGCGGCCGTCGCACCCGCGCTCCGCCGGGTGCCGGCCGCCGCCGCTGTGGCCCCGTCCCGTCCCGCCGCGTCCCGCGCGCTGGGCGGCTTCGACTTCTTCGGCAACGCGGCCCCCGTACAGCCGCGGCAGCTGACCGCGCCCCTGGAGGACGATCTGGCGGACGTCGTCGGCGACGAGGCGGTGGCCGAGCAGTCGGCACATGCCGAGGCGCGGCGGGCGATCCCTGCCGGGACGGCCGACGGCGAGACGGCCGACGGCGAACCGGCCGAGGGCGCGGCAGCCGACGCCGAAGCGGCCGACGGTCAGGCGGCCGACGGTCAAGTGGCTGACGGTCAAGCGAGTGACCCTACGGCCCCCGGGGACGCCGCGCCTGACGGTGCGACGACCGACGGCGTGGGCGAGATCATCGACCTGACCGCGCACGACGAGACCGAGCAGCTCGACCTCGCCCCACTGCGCACGGCAATCTCCTAGGCGGCCTCGTAGGCGCCCGCCGACCGACCGGAACCGGCCCCACCGCGAAAGCAATGCGACACGTGGGCCGACACGGGTGACGTTCCGGCTCCGCTGAGATTCCGTCGCGGGCGCCGGGGTGGCAGGATGCGGCTCCCTTCACCACCGTTGTGCCACCACTGGTGCGTGACCGCCGTCGTGCCCGCTGCCGAGGCGTCCCCACCGGTGGGCGGCCATCCTGCGGACGGAGCGTCGATGAGGCTTTTCGGGGGCACTTTCGGGGGCAGTTTCGGGGGCAGTACGGTCCGGCGCAGGGGGGCCGGCGCGGCGCTGACCGCGGCCACGGCGGCGCTCGCCGTCATCCTTCCCGTGACCGATGCCCAGGCACTCCCTGCACCCAGCGGCCCGTCCGGAATCACGGCGAAGGGGGCCTACCTCCTGGACAGCGGGGCCGGCCGGGTGCTGTGGGGCCGGGCCGCGGACACCCGCCGGGAGATGGCCAGCACCACCAAGGTGATGACGGCCGTCGTGGTCCTCGAGACCCGCGGGGTGAACCTGAACAAGCGGGTCACCGTCAAACAGGCCTACCGCGACTACGTCGCCCGGTACGGCGCGAGCACCGCCGATCTGCGCACCGGCGACAAGCTGACGGTGCGCCAGCTGCTGTACGGGCTGATGCTCCCGTCCGGCTGCGACGCCGCCTACGCGCTCGCCGACACCCTCGGCAGCGGCGGAACGACGGCCGGGCGCACCCGGTCCTTCATCGCCCGGATGAACGCCCGGGCCAGGTCACTGGGGCTGACCCGCACCCACTACGACTCCTTCGACGGCATCTCCCACGGCCGCAACCAGACCACGCCCCGCGACCTGGTCCGGCTCGCCCGGCACGCGATGGGCAACCGCACCTTCGCCGCCGTCGTCAGGACGCCCCGCACCCGGCAGAAGGCGGTCAACGTCAACCGCACCTACACCTGGTACAACACCAACCGGCTGCTCGGCTCCTACCGGGGCGCCCTCGGCATAAAGACCGGCACCGGCAGGCGGGCGGGCCACTGCCTGGTCTTCGCGGCCAGGCGGGGCGGGCGCACCGTGGTGGGCGCCCTGCTCGGCGACAGCGCCGCGCGGCTCTACCCGGACGCGGCGAAGCTGCTCGACCACGCCTTCGGGCGGCGGACCGGCGCCTGAGGACGCGACGCCCCGCCCGCGCCTGCTTGCGGTTCCCCTGCTTGCCGTTCGCCTGCTCGCCGTTCGCCTACTTGTCGATGTCCCCGACGACGAAGAACAGCGAGCCGAGGATGGCCACCATGTCCGCGACCAGCGTCCCCGGCAGCAGCTCCACCAGCGCCTGGATGTTGTTGTACGACGCCGAGCGCAGCTTGAGGCGGTACGGCGTCTTCTCGCCCTTGGAGACGAGGTAGTAGCCGTTGATGCCCAGCGGGTTCTCGGTCCAGGCGTAGGTCGCGCCCTCCGGGGCCTTCAGGACCTTGGGCAGCCGCTGGTTGATCGGGCCCGGCGCCAGCTCCGCGAGGCGGTCCAGACAGGCGTCGGCGAGGTCGAGGGAGTTGTGGCTCTGCTCCAGGAGGCACTCGAAGCGGGCCAGGCAGTCGCCCTCCTGCCGGGTGACGACCTTGAGGGTGTCACCCAGCTCCCGGTACGCCAGGTACGGCTCGTCGCGCCGCAGGTCGAAGTCGACGCCGGAGGCGCGGGCGATCGGCCCCGAGACGCCGTACGCATGCACCGTCTCGGGTGCGAGCCGGCCGATACCGCGGGTGCGGCCGCGGAAGATCTCGTTGCCCAGGACCAGGTTGTCGAAGACGTCCATACGGGAGCGGACATCGGCGACGGCATGCCGGGCACGGCCCAGCCAGCCGGCCGGCAGGTCCTCCTTGAGGCCGCCGACGCGGTTGAACATGTAGTGCATCCGGCCGCCGGAGATCTCCTCCATGACGTTCTGGAGCTCCTCGCGCTCACGGAACGCATGGAAGACGGGCGTGATGCCGCCCAGCTCCAGCGGATACGAGCCGAGGAACATCAGATGGTTCAGGACGCGGTTCAGCTCGGCCAGGAGCGTACGCGTCCACACCGCGCGCTCGGGGACCTCCATGCCCAGCATCCGCTCGACGGCCATCACCACGCCGAGCTCGTTGGAGAACGCCGACAGCCAGTCGTGCCGGTTGGCGAGCATGATGATCTGGCGGTAGTCGCGCGCCTCGAAGAGCTTCTCGGCGCCGCGGTGCATATAGCCGATCACCGGCTCGGCGTGCTGGATGCGCTCGCCGTCCAGCACCAGGCGCAACCGCAGCACGCCGTGCGTGGAGGGGTGCTGCGGGCCGATGTTCAGCACCATGTCGGTGCTCTCCGCCGCGCCGCCGATGCCGACCGTCGTCTCCGTCATGGGGACAGTCTCGCAAAAGGCCGCCCCGGGGAACGCCCTGGCCCTCAGGCGTCCCACTCCTTGAACAGCGCCGCTTCTTCGAGGGCCCCCGCACAGGCCTCGCCCACCGGCTCCACCAGCCAGCCGAAGGCGCCCAGGCCCGCCGGGTCGGTCAGCTCGGCCGCGGCGCCCGCCGCGCTCAGGGCCCGTACGTACCCGGCGGGGTCGGTGGAGGCGAGGGCCAGCGGGGGGCGCCGGCCGGCCACGCCGAGGGCATGCAGCGCCGCCCGCTGGGTCAGCAGTACCGCCGACGGCCCGGCACACGCATCCAGCGCCACATGCGCCGTGATGTCGCAGCTGCCGTCCGGCACCGGCCGCACCTCCCGCCCCTCCCGGAACCCGGTCAGCGTCCCGAACGGCGGCCGGTCCGTCCGCCGGTGCGCGTAATCGGCCGCGACCGCGAGCCCGCCCCGCAGCGTACGGACGGCCCGCGCCCAGGCGGCGTCCCGCGGGCGGCCGATCTCCGCCCGCACCCCGGGGTGCCCGGCCGCTTCCCACCACCGCGCCAGCCACTCCGCGTCCGCCCCGTCCACCGGCCCGCCCAGCCGCTCCGTGCCGTCCGCCCGTACCCGAACCCGCCGGGGCACCCCGTCCGCATCCGTCTCGGCGACCTCGAGCGGCACATTGTCCAGCCACTCGTTCGCGAACAGCAGGCCCGTGAGCGAGCCCTCCGCGGGCAGCCCGGAGCGCCACACGATGCGCGGATCGAGGCCCTCGGGGCGGGCGGCCAGCTCGACGGCGTACGGACGGACCCGCGCCCCCACCGCCTCCGGCAGCCGCCCCAGCACCCCCGTCAGCAGCTCGCCGCGCCCCGCCCCCACATCGACCAGCGCCAGCTCGTCCGGGTGGCCCAGGGCGGCGTCCACCCGGCACAGCAGCGTGGCGACGGCTCCGGCGTACAGCGGGGAGACATGCACCGAGGTGCGGAAGTGGCCGGCCGGGCCGGGGCCACCGGGGCGGGTGTAGAAGCCGTCCGGGCCGTACAGCGCCCGGTCCATCGCATCCCGCCAGCCCTGCCAGTCGTTCGTCACCCGCCCCACGGTACGGGCGGCCGGGCGTAGTCCCCGGCTCCGGCCCCGGCACCGAACCCAGGGCCGACACGACGGCGTATACGGTCTCCACCTTGGGGAGTAGGGCCGGTTCTGAGGATCGCTCCTCCGGTTGACTCCTACACCTATCCGACCTGCCTACGCTGGGTTACGTGCAGCGCCTCTACGACTTTCTCCGCAGACACCCGACGGGAGTGGACAGCTTCTGGGCCGTCCTCCTCTTCGGGTTCAGCTGTCTGTGGATCGCGGCCGCTCTCCGAGGACCCCAACTGATCGCCGGCGCGCTCTTCGCCGTCGGCCTGTCCCTCGTCGTCGCGCTGCGCCGCAAGGCCCCCGAGAAGATGCTGCTGCTGACGGCCGCCATCGGCGTCGGCCAGCTGGTCTTCCGCGTCCAGGCCGGCATCCCGGACATCGCGATGTTCGCCATCGTCTACACCGTCGCCTCCGGCCCCGTCCGCTGGGCCTCCCGCTGTGCCCTCGCAGGTGCCCTCGTCGGGCCGGCCCTCTCCGTGTGGCGGTTCTCGGACATGCCCAGCGGCCAGCCGGCGTGGGAGGGAATGTTCTTCACCGCGCTGCTCACCGTCCCCTTCGTCCTCGCCTGGGTCCTCGGCGACTCCATCCGTACCCGCCGCGCCTACTGGGCACAGCTCGAGGAGAAGGCCGCCCGGCTCGAGAAGGAACGCGAGACGCAGTCCCGGATCGCGGTCGCGGCCGAGCGCGCCCGGATCGCCCGCGAGCTGCACGACGTCGTGGCGCACAACGTCTCGGTGATGGTGGTCCAGGCGGACGGCGCCGCATATGTCCTCGACGCCGCGCCCGACCAGGCGAAGCAGGCGCTGGAGACGATCTCCGGCACGGGCCGGCAGGCGCTGGCCGAGATGCGCCGCCTGCTGGGCGTGCTCCGTACCGGCGAACAGCCCGAGAGCGGCGAATACGTCCCGCAGCCGGGCGTCGAAGAGCTCGCCGACCTCATCGACCAGGTCCGCGGCGCCGGACTGCCCGTCGACTTCCGGATCGAGGGCGAGCCCCGCCCGCTGCCCAGCAGCATCGAGCTCACCGCGTACCGCATCGTCCAGGAGGCGCTCACCAACACCCGGAAGCACGGCGGCCCCGACGCCGGCGCCACCGTCCGCCTCGCGTACCGCGACAGCGAGCTCGATCTGCTCGTCGAGGACGACGGCAGGGGTGCGCAGCAGGAGCTCTACGAGGAGGGCGGCGCGGACGGCCTCGGGCACGGCCTGATCGGGATGCGCGAACGGGTCGGCATGGTGGGCGGCAGTCTGCACGCGGGACCGCGGCCGGGAGGCGGGTTCCGGATCAGCGCCGTGCTGCCGCTGAAACCGGAGGGGTGAGAGGGGGTGGGGGTCCTGCGCCCTTCCCATACGACTCCCGCCCATGCGGCTCCCGCCCATTCGGCTCCTGCCCGTACTGCCGTCCGCCCGGCCCGCTTCGTACCCTGTAGCCCCACCGTCCCTGTAGCCCCACTGCCCCTGCAGCCCCACCTTTGAAGGGTTCTCCCCGCCATGACCATCCGTGTGATGCTCGTCGACGACCAGGCGCTGCTGCGCACCGGATTCCGGATGGTGCTGGCCGCGCAGCCCGACATGGAGGTGGTCGCGGAGGCGGGCAACGGCGTGGAGGCGCTGGAGGTGCTGCGCTCCACCCAGGTCGATGTGATCCTCATGGACGTACGGATGCCGCATCTGGACGGGGTGGAGGCGACCCGGCGGATCTGCGAGGGCGGGCAGAAGGAAGACGCGCCGAAGGTGCTCATCCTCACCACCTTCGACCTCGACGAATACGCCTTCTCCGCGCTCAAGGCCGGGGCCAGCGGCTTCATGCTCAAGGACGTGCCGCCGGGCGAACTGCTCGCCGCGATCCGGGCGGTTCAGAGCGGCGACGCGGTCGTCGCACCGTCCACCACCCGCCGCCTCCTCGACCGCTTCACGCCGATGCTGCCCGCCACCTCCGCCGCGCCCGCGCGCCCCGAGCTGGAACGGCTGACGGAGCGGGAGCGGGAGGTGCTGCTGCTGGTCGCGCAGGGGCTGTCGAACGGCGAGATCGCGGCGCGGCTGGTGCTGTCGGAGGCCACGGTCAAGACGCATGTGGGCCGGATCCTGACAAAGCTGAGCCTGCGGGACCGGGTGCAGGCGGTGGTCCTCGCGTACGAGACGGGGCTGGTGCGGGCCGGGGGCGGCCCGGGGGCGTAGGGCGCCGTGGGCGGACGCCCCGCGCCTACCGCAGCACACCCTCCAGGAAGTCGCTGCCCAGCCGGGCCACCACCTGGAGGTCCAGCTGATGCAGCACATACCGGCCGCGGCGCCGCGTCTGGATCAGTCCGGCCTTCTTCAGCGTGGCGATGTGCCGCGACACCTCCGGCGGCGTGATGCCGAACGCCGTCGCCAGCTCGCCCGTCGAATGCGGCCCCCGGGACAGCGTGCGGCACAGGTTCATCCGCATCGGATGGGCGAGCGCTTCCAGCCGCTGCTGGATGAGTTCCAGTGTGGCCGGCGCCGGCAACTCGGGGCCGGCGACCGGGTACTGGAGCACGGGGCGCCACCCCGGGGCGTGACTGAACACCAGATGCGGCCAGCCGAACGACGTCGGCAGGAAGGTGATGCCGGGGTCGGCGGGGTTGGAGTACGCCGTCGTACGGCCGGTGGCCAGCTTGTCCACCAGGATGCGGGTGCCGGTGGCGCCGTCCTTGGCCTCGTCCAGGCTGAGCGCCGCCGAGGTCGCGGACAGCGTCTCGGCCAGGCCCTTGCGGCGCAGCAGCTCGGTCTTGTGCCGGGCGTCGGCGGCCAGTTGGATACCCACCCGGCGCCAGATGTCCCCGAAGAACGCGTCCTCGCAGTCCTCGAACAGGCGGCGCAGCCACACCCGCAGCCCGTCGGGGTCGGTCAGCATCCGGTCCGTGAACGCCGCCTGCCGCGGCCCGCGCGCCGCGGCCATCTCCCTCACCCGGGCCCGTTCGCCCGCATCGACCAGGGGCGACGGCGTGCACTGGGTGTACGTCGCAGAGCAGGTGATCTCGAACGCGGCGGCCACGAACCGCTCGTCATCGATCCGGTCCAGCTCGTCCAGATCCTCGGCCAGCGTCGCCCCGGGGCGGGTCGGCAGCAGGATGTCGGAACGCGAGGACCGCCACAGGAAATCCGCCTCGCACAGCCGGTCGGCGAGGTCGGTTTTCAGCCCCGCGTTGGTCGCGGTGACCCAGCCGTGCAGCCCCGGGTGATGCCCCGGCTCGGACAGCGCGTGCAGCGCGGCGCCCAGTTCCGCCAGGGGGGACGGGGAGAAGACGAGGCGCTCCGCCGGCAGCCCGGTGATGTCGATGACGTTGGCCATGCACCCATCATGCGCGAGGCCGCGACCTGCACGGCCGTCGATTGACGGCTCCCGTCAATCGACGCGCCACGGGCCCGGCGGCGGCTCCACAGTGAGGCCTATGAACGCCAGTCAGCAGCACATGTTCGATGCCTACCGCGCCGCCCAGCGGGGCGAGGCGGCACCCGTCGCACCAGGTGCCGAAACCGTTCGGACGATTCGCGAGATCCAGCAGTGGCGACGGTTCCAGGCCGTTGTCACGGACCCTGCCGAGCGCCTTTGGGAGCGGGTGCGGCGGGCGGTACGCGGCAGGGCAGGACAGCGGTACCGAGGCCTGGGGCCGGTCCGGTAGGCCGGGCGACCAGCAGAAACCATGCCTCCTGGGACAGCCGGTCGAGGCGCTCGCGCTGGGCCGGGGTCAGGTGGAGGCGGGCCGCGGCGAGGTTTTCCTCCAGGTGGTCGACCCGGGCGGTACCCGGGATCGGGAGGATGACCGGCGAGTGGCCGAGGAGCCAGGCAAGCGCGACCTGGGTGGGGGTGGCCCCGGCCTCGGCCGCCACGGCGGCGATCTCGGCCCGCGTGCCTGACGTTCCCGCCACGACAGGCCGCCAGGGCAGGAACGCGATCCCCGCCGCCTCGCAGGCCACGAGCACCGGCTCGTGCTCGCGGTCGAGCAGGTGGTAACGGTTCTGCACACTCGCTATGTCGGTGATCTGCCGTGCCTGGTCCAGCTCGGCGACGGTGACCTCGGACAGCCCGATCCGGCCGATCTTGCCTTCGGACCGGAGGTCCCGCAGCGTGCCGACCTGGTCGTCGACCGGCGTCTGCGGATCGATCCGGTGCAGCTGGAGCAGCTCGATCCGCTCGACGCGAAGCCGGCGCAGGGCCTGCTCGACCTGATCCCGCAGAACGTCCGGCCGTCCGTCCAGCCCCCACTCGCCAGTGGAACTCGACCGCGCCACGCCGACCTTGGTGGTAACGAGCAGATCGTCCGGGTAGGGGTACAGGGCCTCGGCGAGGAGTTCCTCGTTGGCTCCCCCGCCGTAGAGATGAGCGGTGTCGATCAGCGTGACGCCCAGTTCGACGGCCCGCCGAGCGACCTCGATGGACGCCGTGCGGGCGTCGACAGGCTCGGTCGGCAGGCGCATGGCCCCGAACCCGAGCCGCCGTACGTCCAGATCCCCGCCGATGGCAAAAGTGATCGATGTCATCTGCTGTTGCCATCCTCCCCGTTCAAGTTGCCCCGCTAGCAGTGGAGTTGGCCATCGGCGTTGGGTCGACGAGGGCCAACTCAGGCGGCGCGGAGCGTCCCGCCCTTGACGGCAGCAACGAAAGACGACCAGTCGGCGGCCGGGAAGACCAGGGTGGGGCCGTGCGGGTTCTTGCTGTCACGTACGGGGACGAGGCCGGGGATACCGGGGGCCACCTCGATGCAGTCGCCGCCGTCGCGGTCGCTGTAGCTGCTCTTTATCCAGGTCGCCGCGCTGAGATCGTGTCTGTCCATGGTGCCCGTACCCCTCCACTACATCGCTGATCAGAGCAGCAGACTCCCGGGCTGACAGGGCGTCCGCCCTGAGCACATCATAGGTCTGGCTGTGACGGGCATAGACGGCCGGATCGTCGTTGAGATGGCCTCGGTCCAGCGACTCCGAATAAGCCCACTGGCCTCCGTCGGGCAGCGTGATCAGTGACATGGAGGTCTTGGGGCGAATGATTCCGGGAAGAGCGGCCGGGGCGACCTGGATGCGCATGTTGGACCGCTGCCCGACCTCCAGCAGGTGCGCACACTGGCCATGCATGACGGCCGCGTTCCCCACCACGTTGCGCAGACAGCTCTCGTCCAGCACCGCGACGTACAGCGGGCCGTCCGGGGTCAGAAAGCGCTGTTGGCGGCTCAGTCGTGCTCTGACCAGCTTCTCCAACTCGTCGCCGCTTGCGATCGAGGAGAACATCGCCCACGCGTACTCCTCTGTCTGTAGCAGTCCCGGCACGACCTGGGTCTGATAGGCGCGCACGGCAACGGCTTCGGCATCCATCTCCGCGCGCCGCTCGAACCAATCCGGATGCTCAACCTCGGGATACCAGTCGATGCGGGCCCACAGGCGCAGTAACACCCCACCCGTGCCCAGCAGTTCGTCACACGCCTTGGCAAAGGTGTCCTGCGGTACACGGCCGCCCGCCTCGACGCGCGCCACGTGCGAGCGGTCGCACGGAACCTTGCGCGCCAAGGCGTCCTGGGTGAGGCCTGCTGCCTCCCGATGATGCTTCAGTACCTCGCCGAACACGGCGGCCGTGGTGGCCGCCGTTCCCCCTGTGGCGTTGCGCCGGTTCACGGCATCCCCTTTGTGACAGTTGGCAAATGTCACGCGCTCGGCGTTGTGACCGGACGTCTCGCTGAGCAACGATGAACACACCCAGAGTAATGGGCTGTTCGGCCGGTTTCGGCCTGTTTTGGGATGCCCGCACGAGAGGGCCACATGCAAACCCCCGCGACGTTGCTTTGAGCGGCGTACGTCCGGGGGCGTGGTCATCAACCCAGAGTGGAGATTGACAACATGCACCACGTTATCCGGCTCTTCGAGCCGTTGCTACGGCTCTTGCTGCCTGGGTCGGGGTGTCGCCGATCGGCAGGCGCATCGCCCGCCGGGGTGGACGCCGACGTACCGCCGATGCCCGAGCCTCGCTATGTGCCCGCCCGAGGGTGGGAGCCGCTGTGGGACGAGGACGCCGCCCTGGTCCGTCCGTACGTCCTGACGCCCGAGCAGCGGGAGAAACGCCGGGCGCAGCAGGGACAGTGGCGGCCGCTGTGGCTGGTCGTGCAGCGGTACGAGGCCGAGACGCGCTGGATCGACGCCTTGGAGGTGGCGAGTTGACGGACCGTATGGACCCCTCCGTTCACCTGGGAGAACCGGCATGGGAGCCCGAGCCGGTCGCCGGGTGCGATGTGTGCGGGGCCCTGGACCGGCAGCGCTCGGGGGCGTACGCCAGCGGGGACAGGTCGAGGGCGACCGACTGCAATGTCGAGATCCGGCGCCATCCCCATGCCGACCCGGCGGGGAAGCGGTGAGAGGCGGCCGGTGGTCGGCGGAGCGGTGGCGTCGGCGCGCCCAACTCGCCCGGACTGCACAGGCGTCCTTACGGCAGCGGCGTCAACTGGAGTGGGAGCTGCACGCGCTGTCCGCCGATCCGGCGTTTGCCGCGGAGTTCGTGGAGCGGTTGCGCCAGCTCTTTGGTCATGACGCTCACCTGGTGGCCGGTCAGCGTGGTGTGCCGGTCGTCGCCGAAGGCGACGACCAGGGCGATGCTGCCTGGGCCGTCGACCGCGAGAGCGACCGAGGCGACGTTGCTACTCGGGGCAGGGCACGGTGAAGCCGAAGCCGCAGCTCACCCCCCCCCGAGCGCCCCCACCCGCCCCGCGAACTCCGCCACCGCCGCCCGGACATCGGCGGCCGTCCACTCCATGGCCGCTGCCGCGACCGTCACCTCCGTCATCGACAGTCCGGGAGGCGCGGCGGCATCCGGCTCGAACCACTGCCGGAACAGCGTGGTCCCGGTGTCCTCGGCCAGTCGCACGCCCGCCTCGTTCAGGACCTCGGGAGGATGCGGCAGCCACACCTGGAACTCATGGGTGTGCGGGACCGCCGGATTCACCCGGAACCACGGCACGCCCGCCTCGGCCAGGCCGTCGCCGAGCGCTCGGGCGACGACCTTGGCGTGGGCCACGTACTCCGGCAGGCGCGGCAGTTCGCGGTCCAGTCCGACGAGGGCGGCCAGTGCGGCCGGCCACTGCTGGAACAGCTGGCCGCCGTAGCGGTGCCGCCAGGCGCGGGCCTCCTCGATGAAATCCTCCGGGCCCGCCAGGGCGGCGCCCGATATGCCGCCCAGCGATTTGTAGAACGAGACATAGACGCTGTCCGCGAGGGCGGCCGTCTCCGGGAGGGTGCGGCCGAAGTGCGGTCCGCACTCCCACAGTCTCGCGCCGTCGAAGTGCACCACCGCGTCGCGGTCCCGTGCGGCCGCCACGGTGGCCGTCAGATCCGCCCATTGCGGGAGCACGAACCCCGCCTCGCGCAGCGGAAGTTCGAGCGCGAGGGTGCCGAACGGCTCCTGGAGGTCGTATATCTCGCCGGCTGTCGGCAGCCGTGGTGCGCGCGTCGCGTGCACCATGCGCAGCCCGCTGACCACCGCATACGCGTCGCGCTCATGCACCTCCAGATGGGACAGGGGATGACCGGCGACCGTCGCGCTGCCCGTACGCCCCGCCCAGCAGCGCAGCGCCACCTGCTGCGCCATCGTCCCGGTCGGGAAGAAGGCCGCGGCCTCCATGCCCAGGAGCTCGGCGGTGCGGCGCTCCAGTTCGCCCACGATGCCGTCGTCGTTGCCGTAGACATCGGTCCACTTGTCCAGGTCGTATGCGGTGGGGGCGTCGGCCAGGAGACGGTCCAGCCGCTCGCGGAGGGTCACGCCCGACGGGCCGTCGACGAGTCTCCGCTCCGAGCCGCGCCACGCCGCGATCAGCCGCGCCCGCTCGACGGGACGGACTCCCGCCCCCGCGCCGCCGGACCCCGCCTCCTGCGCACCGGTACCCGCCGCCGGCTTCCGTGTGCCCTGCTCCACGGCCCCCACCTGCCCTTCCGTCCGTTCGCCGGCCGTTCGTTCCGGCGCATCGAGCATGGCCCAGCTGCGCGCCGACCCGCGACCCCTGTGGATAAAGTTGTGGATAACCCTGCGGGGCGGTGTGCGGAATGGCCTCCGTCTCACCTCTGTCCAGCCCCCAGGACCGCCGGAAACACTCGCGTAGCATGGCGAGGAATCGTCCGGTACCCCCCGCGGACTGGAACGGAAGGCCATCGCCGCGTGAACGCACACCCACCCTCCCCCAAGTTCTCGGCTCCGCTCGAGCAGGGGGGACCCCCCTCGGCCCAGGACCGCCCCGCCCGGCTCACCGTCGGAGTCGTCGGCGCGGGCCGAGTCGGGCCCGCCCTCGCCGCATCTCTGCAGCTCGCAGGGCATCGGCCGGTCGCCGTATCGGGAGTCTCCGACGCCTCCGTACGACGTGCCGCCGAGCTGCTCCCGGATGTCCCGCTGGTCGCCCCGGCCGAGGTGCTCGCCCGCGCCGACCTCGTGCTGCTGACCGTTCCCGACGACGCCCTCGCCGACCTGGTGCGCGGCCTCGCCGAGACCGGTGCCGTACGGCCGGGGCAGCTGCTGGTGCACACCTCGGGGCGCTATGGAACGGCCGTGCTCGATCCGGCCACGCGGGCCGGCGCGCTGCCGCTCGCGCTGCACCCGGCCATGACGTTCACCGGCACGTCCGTGGACGTCCAGCGGCTCGCCGGGTGCTCCTTCGGGGTGACCGCGCCAGAGGAGCTGCGGATGGCCGCCGAGGCGCTGGTCATCGAGATGGGCGGAGAGCCCGAGTGGATCGCGGAATCGGCTCGTCCGCTGTATCACGCGGCCCTCGCCATCGGTGCGAACTACCTGGTCACGCTGGTCGCCCAGTCGATGGAGCTGCTGCGGCAAGCGGGCGTCGAGGCACCGGACCGGATGCTCGGACCGCTGCTCGGCGCCGCCTTGGACAACGCCCTGCGGTCCGGTGACGCCGCCCTGACCGGGCCGGTCGCGCGCGGTGACGCGGGCACGGTCGCCGCGCACGTCGCGGAGCTGCGTCGGCATGCGCCGGGGAGCGTCGCCGGGTATCTCGCGATGGCCCGTGCGACCGCGGACCGGGCCCTGGCCCAGGGCCTCCTCAAGCCGGAACTGGCCGAGGACCTGCTCGGTGTGCTCGCCGGCCCGGCTCCCGACGCCGCCGAGGCGTCCCACGGCCCCGGCCCCGACACCCCGGGGAACGACACACCCGGGAACGACACCCCCCACCCCGACGACGACGGCCCCACCGGAGGCGACCGATGACCACCTCGCCCCCGCCGTCCGCCACCCGCCTCCTCCACACCGCCGCCGCCCTGCGCGACCTCCCGCGCGGCAGCGGCCCCCGCGCCGTCGTCATGACCATGGGCGCGCTGCACGAGGGCCACGCCACCCTGGTCCGCGCCGCCCGTGCCCGGGTCGGCGCGGAGGGTCAGGTCGTGGTCACGGTCTTCGTCAACCCGCTGCAGTTCGGGGCGGGCGAGGACCTCGACCGCTATCCCCGCACGCTGGACGCGGATGTGGTGCTGGCCGCCGAGGCGGGCGCCGATGTGGTGTTCGCGCCGTCCGTCGACGAGGTCTATCCGGGCGGCGAGCCGCAGATCCGGATCGCCGCCGGACCGATGGGCACCCTCCTGGAGGGCGCCAGCCGCCCCGGCCACTTCGACGGGGTCCTCACCGTAGTCGCCAAGCTGCTGCATCTGACGGCCCCGGACATCGCGTTCTACGGGGAGAAGGACGCCCAGCAGCTCGCGGTGATCACACGGATGGCCGCGGATCTGAACTTCCCCGTCGAGATCGTGGGCGTGCCGACGGTCCGCGAGGACGACGGCCTGGCCCGCTCCAGCCGTAACCGCTACCTCTCCGGCCGCGAACGCCGCACCGCGCTCGCCCTGTCCGCCGCCCTGTTCGCGGCCCGCGACCGGCTCGCGGCCGAGGAGGCGCTGCGCGCCCGCGCCGCCTCCGCGGGCCACCCCGTCCAGGACCGGGCCGCCGCGCTGGCCGCCCTCGGGGAGGACCGGGCCGCCGCCGACGCGCACGCCGTCGCCTGCGCCGCCGCCGGCCCGCCGCACGGCCCCTCCGTGGCCCGCGCCGCCGCCAAGGCGGTCCTGACGGACGCGGCCGCCCTCGACCCGCCGCTGGAACTGGACTACCTGGCGCTGGTCGATCCGTCCGACTTCACCGAGGTCCCGGACGCGTACGAGGGCGAGGCGGTCCTCGCGGTCGCCGCCAGGGTCGGCACCACGCGTCTCATCGACAACATCCGCCTCGTGTTCGGCCCGGTAGCAGGCACGGGGGACACCACCCCCACGCCGGCCCGCGCCACGACCGCACCCCCGCACCCCACCACCACTCCCCAAGGCCCCCTCGGAGCGCCCCGATGACCGCTACCGGAACAGGAACCGGCCCCGGCCGGGCGATAGCCCCCGCCGCCACCGCAGCCCCCGGCATACGCCTGACCGCCCCCGCCCCCGGCTGGTCCATCGACGCGGACGTCGTCGTGGTGGGCTCCGGCGTGGCCGGGCTGACCGCCGCTCTGCGCTGCGCCGCCGCCGGGCGCCGTACGGTCGTGGTCACCAAGGCCCGCCTGGACGACGGCTCCACCCGCTGGGCCCAGGGCGGCATCGCCGCGGCCCTCGGTGACGGCGACACCCCCGAGCAGCATCTGGCCGACACCCTCGTCGCGGGCGCCGGACTCTGCGACGAGGAGGCCGTACGGGCCCTGGTCACCGAAGGGCCGGACGCCGTGCACCGGCTGATCGAGGTCGGCGCCCGCTTCGACACCGCGCCCGGCAGCGAGGAGATCGCGCTCACCCGGGAGGGCGGCCACCACCGCAGCCGGATCGCGCACGCCGGCGGCGACGCCACCGGGGCCGAGATCTCCCGCGCCCTGGTCGAGGCGGTCCGCGCCGCCGGACTGCGCACGATCGAGAACGCCCTCGTCCTCGACCTGCTCACGGACGCGGAAGGCCGTACGTCCGGCGTCACCCTGCACGTCATGGGGGAGGGCCAGCACGACGGCGTCGGCGCCGTGCACGCCCCGAACGTGGTGCTCGCCACCGGGGGCATGGGCCAGGTCTTCTCCGCGACCACCAACCCGGCCGTCTCCACCGGCGACGGGGTGGCCCTTGCCCTGCGCGCCGGAGCCGAGGTCTCCGACCTCGAATTCGTGCAGTTCCACCCCACCGTCCTGTATTTGGGGCCGGACGCGGAGGGCCAGCAGCCGCTGATCTCCGAGGCCGTACGGGGCGAGGGTGCCCACCTGGTCGACGCCGAGGGCACCCGCTTCATGGTCGGCCAGCACGAACTCGCCGAGCTGGCCCCGCGCGACATCGTCGCCAAGGCGATCCTGCGGCGGGCGCTCGAACAGGGCGCCGACCACATGTACTTGGACGCCCGGCACTTCGGCGCCGAGATGTGGGAACACCGCTTCCCGACCATCCTCGCCGCCTGCCGCGCCCACGGCATCGACCCGGTCACGGAGCCGATCCCGGTCGCCCCGGCCGCCCACCACGCCTCCGGAGGCGTCCGCACCGATCTGCACGGGCGCACCACCGTGCCCGGCCTCTATGCCTGCGGTGAGGTCGCCTGCACCGGTGTCCACGGGGCCAACCGCCTGGCGTCCAACTCCCTCCTGGAGGGGCTGGTGTTCGCGGAGCGGATCGCCGAGGACATCGCCGCACGCCCGGCCGCCGGTGCCGCCGGCGCCCCCGAGTCGGCCGCCGGCGGCCCCGGGGCGGTCCCCCTCCCGCTCCTCGCGCCCGAAACCCGCATCACCGTCCAGCGGATCATGACGGCCGGCGCGGGCGTCCTGCGCAGCGCGGACGGCCTGGCGCACGCCGCGGCCGAACTCGACCGCATCCACCGCGAGGCCACGGAGGCCGCGGCGGGGACCGCGGGGACCGGCGGGGCCAAGGCCCCCGAACCGGGTGTGGAGGCATGGGAGGCCACCAACCTCCTCTGCGTCGCCCGGGTGCTGGTCGCCGCCGCGCAGCGCCGGGCGGAAACCCGCGGCTGCCATTGGCGCGAGGACCACCCCGACCGCGACGATGCCTCCTGGCGCCGCCACTTCCGCATCACCCTCGACGCGGACCGCGCGCTGAGCGTCCGCACGACGGACACGGCCGACTTCCCGCCGACCGCAGCCGTCACCCCGTAACCCCCAGACCGTCCCGCCCCTCTTCTCCCGCCACCCCGCCCCGACTTTCCCGATACGGAGCCACCCCCGTGAGCAGCACCCCCGACGACCTCCCCCTCCTCCAGATCGGCCGACCCTCCGACGCCCCCGCGGGCGGAGGCTGCGGTGACTCCTGCGGCTGCGTCGGCGGCGACGACAGTGCGTATGAACTCGATCCGCTGACCTGCGGCCTCGACCCGGACCTGGCCGCGCTCCTGGTGGACGCCGGGCTCGACCCCGTACAGGTCGAGGACATCGCGCACATGGCCGTCGAGGAGGACCTCGACCAGGGCGTGGACGTCACGACCGTGGCGACCATCCCCGAAGACGCCGTCGCCACCGGTGACTTCACCGCCCGCGAGGCCGGTACGGTCGCCGGGCTGCGGATCGCCGAGGCCGTGTTGTCCATCGTGTGCACCGACGAGTTCGCGGTCGAGCGGCACGTCGAGGACGGCGACCGGGTCGAGGCCGGGACCAAGCTGCTGTCCGTCACCACCCGCACCCGCGATCTGCTCACCGCCGAGCGCAGCGCGCTGAACATCCTGTGCCGGCTGTCGGGCATCGCCACCGCCACCCGCGCGTGGGCGGACGTCCTGGAGGGCACCAAGGCCAGGGTCCGCGACACCCGCAAGACGACCCCGGGGCTGCGTGCCCTGGAGAAGTTCGCGGTGCGCTGCGGCGGGGGCGTCAACCACCGGATGTCGCTGTCGGACGCGGCGCTGATCAAGGACAACCACGTCGTCGCGGCGGGCGGCGTGGCCGCGGCGTTCACGGCCGTACGGGACGAATTCCCGGGCCTGGCCATCGAGGTGGAGGTCGACCGGCTCGACCAGATCCCGCCGATCCTCGCCGAGGGCGCCGATCTGATCCTGCTGGACAACTTCACCCCGGAGCAGACCAGGGAGGCCGTGGAGCTGGTCGCGGGCCGCGCGATGCTGGAGTCCTCCGGCCGGCTCACCCTCGCCAACGCCCGCTCCTACGCGGAGACCGGCGTCGACTACCTGGCCGTCGGCGCGCTCACCCACTCCGCCCCGATCCTCGACATCGGCCTCGACCTGCGCGAGGAGTCCGAGGAGCCGCAGGAGGCGCAGGGCTGATGCTGCTGACCATCGACGTGGGCAACACGCACACCGTTCTCGGCCTCTTCGACGGCGAGGAGATCGTCGAGCACTGGCGGATCTCCACCGACGCCCGCCGCACCGCCGACGAGCTGGCGGTCCTCCTCCAGGGCCTGATGGGG
Organism: Streptomyces chattanoogensis; assembly: GCF_001294335.1. Taxonomy (GTDB): domain Bacteria; phylum Actinomycetota; class Actinomycetes; order Streptomycetales; family Streptomycetaceae; genus Streptomyces; species Streptomyces chattanoogensis. The sequence goes on along the minus strand of NZ_LGKG01000024.1, from coordinate 57,376 downwards.
ATGCACCCCCTCCTCGGCGACGACCTGGGCGACGGCATCGAGGGCATCTCCATCTGCTCGACCGTCCCCTCCGTGCTGCACGAGCTGCGCGAGGTCACCCGCCGCTATTACGGCGACGTCCCGGCCGTGCTCGTCGAGCCAGGCGTGAAGACGGGCGTGCCGGTCCTGATGGACAACCCCAAAGAGGTCGGCGCCGACCGGATCATCAACTCCCTGGCGGCCGTCGAGCTCTACGGCGGTCCGGCGATCGTCGTGGACTTCGGTACGGCCACCACCTTCGACGCGGTCAGCGCACGCGGCGAGTACGTCGGTGGGGTGATCGCGCCGGGCATCGAGATCTCGGTGGACGCGCTGGGCGTCAAGGGCGCGCAGCTGCGCAAGATCGAGCTGGCCCGGCCGCGCAGCGTCATCGGCAAGAACACCGTCGAGGCGATGCAGTCCGGCATCCTCTACGGCTTCGCGGGCCAGGTCGACGGCGTGGTGCAGCGGATGGCGCGGGAGCTGGCCGACGACCCCGAGGACGTGACGGTGATCGCCACCGGCGGCCTCGCCCCGATGGTGCTCGGCGAGTCCTCGGTGATCGACGCCCACGAGCCCTGGCTCACCCTGATCGGGCTGCGGCTGGTCTACGAGCGGAACATCGGCCGGTCGTAGACGGCGGCTGCCGGGTCCGCGGGACGGGCCGCGCCACCGTAAGCGAATTAAGCGGCTTTTGTCTGAATTGGTCGTAAAGTCACCGCATGCCTATGCCATACGGATCCTGCGGCGGCATGACGTTCAGCGCCGATGAGCTGCGAGTGCTCCGTCGCGCTCTCGCCCATGCCCTCAAGTCGACGTCCCCCTCCGTCCCGCTCGGCGGCGCCGCCCTGCAGCGGCCGGAGGACATCCAGGAGTACCTCCGGCTGGCCGAGGCGGTGGACGAGGCGGTGCACGAGGGCGGGCGGCTGCACGCCTTCCTGCTCGCCGACCTCGCCCGCTACCGCGAAACCCTGCCCGGCTCGGCCGCCGGCTACCTCGCCCACCTCAAGGAGGCGCTGGCGGCCGGCTACGTCCCCGGGCCCGACGACCTCGCAGCCCTGCGCTCGCTCGTCGCGCGGCGCACCGGGGCGGCCGAGAGCGAGCGCCGCGCCACCTTGCTGCTCCACTGCGAGCAGCTGGCCGAGCGGTCGGTACGGGCCCGGCTGCGGGCCCTGCCCGGCGGCCGCGCGGCGGCGGACGAGCCGGAGCGTGAGCGGGAACGCGAGCCGGAGCGTGAGTCGGAGCCCGAGCCCCAGCGGCGCCCCCGGCCCGCTCCGTCACCCGCGCCGAAGGCCCCGCGCCGGGACCGTCCCATCCCCACGCCCGGCGAGGTCTTCCCGCCCCGCCGCAAGCCCGCCCCGCCCCCCGAGAGCCGCACCGCCTGAGCGCTGCGTACCCTGGGAATCTCGACGCCCCAAAGGAGGCCGTACGCCATGGATTACCTCGCAGCGCTGACCCCGCCGGCAGTGATGGCCGTGGCCTTCACCGCCCTCATCGTGACGATCGTCAAAAGCCAGGGCGGCCCGAACAAGGCCAAGGAAGACGCCGCCGCGGACGCCATGATCGCCCGGTCCGAGCCGGCTGCGGAGCCCAAGGCGCACGGAGTCTGACCGTTGTGCCGCCTCTTGCGGCGGTGTGCGCACACAGTACGGCCCGGGAATGACCATCTCGGGTCGTACATCCTTTTTCCGGCACAAACGCCACGAGATCAACGGGCATTCGGGACATCTCCCACTATTGTTCTTGTGTGCCGAGACCATTGGGTGATCTGGAAGACGCGGTGATGACGCGGGTGTGGGAGTGGAACCGCCCGGTCACCGTTCGAGAAGTCCTGGAAGATCTCCAGAAGGAACGGTCGATCGCCTACACGACGGTCATGACCGTATTGGACAATCTTCATCAGAAGGGCTGGGTACGGCGCGAAGCAGAAGGCCGCGCCTATCGATATGAGGCGGTCTCCACTCGGGCCGCGTACTCGGCCGCACTGATGAACGAAGCATGGTCCGCCAGTGACAACCCCGCGGCCGCTCTTGTGGCCTTCTTCGACATGATGTCGCCGGAACAGCGACATGCCTTGCGCGATGCCGTACGGATGGTGCAGATCGACGATCCGGAGAGCACCGATCCGGAGAGCCGCGAAGAGACCGAAGAGGCCGAAGAGACCACTCCGGAACGCGCGGAAGAACGCGCAACCGGCGAAGGTGATGAACCCGGGGCGGGCGCCGGCGGCACGGGGCGATAGCGTCCCGGCATGCCCGTGCATTCAAAAGGCCTCACCGTCCGCCGCGCCCGGACCAGCGATGTCCCGGCGGTCCGCCGCCTCATCGACTCCTACTCACGGGACGGCATCCTGCTCGACAAAGCCACCGTCACGCTTTACGAGGACATCCAGGAGTTCTGGGTTGCCGAGCGCGACGAAGACGCCGAGGTCGTCGGCTGCGGCGCACTGCATGTGATGTGGGAAGACCTGGCCGAAGTCCGCACACTTGCGGTGGACCCGCAGCTCAAGGGCTCGGGAGTCGGCCACCATGTCCTCGACAAGCTGCTGCGTACCGCACGCTGGCTCGGAGTACGGCGCATTTTCTGTCTCACCTTCGAAGTCGACTTCTTCACCAAGCACGGCTTCGTGGAGATCGGCGAGACTCCGGTAGACGGTGATGTCTACAGCGAGCTGCTGCGTTCCTATGACGAGGGCGTTGCCGAGTTCCTCGGGCTCGAACGAGTGAAGCCCAACACCCTGGGTAACAGCCGGATGCTTCTCCACCTGTGATCGGCGTTCTATGTCCGAATCGCTCCCCTATCTCATGGCTACGGAAGCATGTGTTCCCCGCTCTGCGGGCAAGTGAACCCTACCCAAGGGTTTGTGTTTTTCCCGGAAAAGCGGTTTGCTTTCCGTCGTAATCCACATTCGATGAAAGGGAATCCGGTGGCACAGAAGGTTCAGGTTCTTCTTGTCGACGACCTCGACGGTGGCGAGGCCCACGAGACCGTGACGTTCGCTCTCGACGGCAAGTCCTACGAGATCGACCTCACCGACGCCAACGCCCAGAAGCTCCGCGACTCGCTCGCCGACTTCGTGAAGGCCGGCCGCCGTACCGGTGGGCGCTCCGCGGGCCGTGGCAAGGCGCGCGCGACTTCCGCCGGCAGCCAGGACACCGCGAAGATCCGCGCCTGGGCGAAGGAGAACGGCTACAACGTCAATGACCGTGGCCGTGTCCCCGCCGACATTCGCGAGGCATTCGAGAAGGCCAACGGCTGATCGCCGTCAGCGCGATCCGATTGGGCATTACGAGCACGCAGCAACCGGGCCCGGTGGCACTCCGTTGCCGCCGCGCTCACCAGCCGAATGAGGTCGGGGGCGCCCCCACCGTCTCCGCCGATTCCTGCCCCGAACCCCGTGGCGGGCAGGGAATTCTCCGCCGCGCGCCCCGGCCGGGGAGGTCGCAACCATCCTGCGGCCTCCCGCGCGCCGAATCCGTGCGAGGAGAGCGCTCCGGCGGCGGACGGGCAGGGAGGGAACGGGGGAACGGCCGGTGCGGGCATCCGCTCGCCGGCTCCGCGCGCGCCGAGATCCGGCGTGAGTGCACCCCACTCCAGCCATTCCAGGATTTCCGGGAGTTCCTCGGCGCCGCCGGCCGCGATGAGCATGAGTAATTTCGGCCGATCAATGAGGCGATTTCCGTCGCGTCCGGCCCGCAGCAGCGCCACCGGGCCGGTGTGCGGCAGCCGACGCAGTACGGCCCGTCCCGCGTCGGCCGGCATCTCCAGGACGTCGAAGCGCGGCCCCACCAGCAGCTCCACCGGTTCCGTGCCGGTGGTCGGCCAGCCCATCTCCTCCTCGTACCACCGGCGCACGGCGGAAAGAGGGCTGCGGGGTCGCGGAAGCGCGCGGGCCATGTCCGGTGCAACTCCCCGAGACCCAGGAAGTTACGCTGGGTGGAAGTGCGGATACGTACCGTAGCTGATCGTGACCGGGGGAGGGGCGCGGCGGTGCATTCGGTGGCGGGCGGATGTTCGCCCGTAGCGGATGGAAGCGGCCCGCGCCGCATGGAGTGTCAGTGGCAGCGGGTAAGACAGTCACAGTGGGAAGAGACCGTGTGACCGGCGCTCAAGGCGCTCTGCACCGGCTGATGGCGGGATGCGGTGGGCGTGTCGGCAGCGGGCGCGTTCGCCACGGGCGTAGTGGCGAAGAGCGTATATGCCTGGCCTGCGGGAACATCGTCTCGCACCATCGAGTTGGAGCAGATGTCAGCTGTTCGGCAGTTATTTTCCCCGCCGGAGCGGGGGGTGATCCGGACGGGTGTCGGCAGTTGGAATGAGCTGTCCCGTGTTGCGGGACTAGCATGCGGAAGGACAGGGAGGGGACCGACCCCTAACTGCCTGACCGCTCTGAGGAGCGATTAACGATGTTCGAGAGGTTCACCGACCGCGCGCGGCGGGTTGTCGTCCTGGCTCAGGAAGAAGCCCGGATGCTCAACCACAACTACATCGGCACCGAGCACATCCTCCTGGGCCTGATCCACGAGGGTGAGGGTGTCGCCGCTAAGGCCCTGGAGAGCCTCGGGATTTCGCTCGAGGCGGTCCGCCAGCAGGTGGAGGAGATCATCGGCCAGGGCCAGCAGGCCCCGTCCGGGCACATCCCCTTCACCCCCCGTGCCAAGAAGGTCCTGGAGCTCTCGCTCCGCGAGGCCCTCCAGCTCGGCCACAACTACATCGGTACGGAGCACATCCTGCTCGGCCTGATCCGCGAGGGCGAGGGCGTCGCAGCCCAGGTCCTGGTGAAGCTGGGCGCCGATCTCAACCGGGTGCGGCAGCAGGTCATCCAGCTGCTCTCCGGCTACCAGGGCAAGGAAGCCGCCACCGCAGGCGGCCCCGCCGAGGGCACGCCCTCGACGTCCCTCGTCCTGGACCAGTTCGGCCGCAACCTGACGCAGGCCGCTCGCGAGACCAAGCTCGACCCGGTCATCGGGCGCGAGAAGGAAATCGAGCGGGTCATGCAGGTGCTCTCCCGCCGTACGAAGAACAACCCGGTCCTCATCGGCGAGCCCGGCGTCGGCAAGACCGCCGTCGTCGAAGGACTGGCGCAGGCCATCGTCAAGGGCGAGGTGCCCGAGACCCTCAAGGACAAGCACCTCTACACCCTCGACCTCGGCGCCCTGGTCGCCGGCTCCCGCTACCGCGGTGACTTCGAGGAGCGCCTGAAGAAGGTCCTCAAGGAGATCCGCACCCGCGGCGACATCATCCTGTTCATCGACGAGCTCCACACCCTGGTGGGTGCGGGCGCCGCCGAGGGCGCGATCGACGCCGCCAGCATCCTCAAGCCCATGCTGGCGCGAGGCGAGCTGCAGACCATCGGTGCCACCACGCTCGACGAGTACCGCAAGCACCTGGAGAAGGACGCGGCCCTGGAGCGCCGCTTCCAGCCCATCCAGGTCGCGGAGCCGTCGCTGCCGCACACCATCGAGATCCTCAAGGGCCTGAGGGACCGCTACGAGGCGCACCACCGCGTCTCCATCACGGACTCCGCCCTGGTCGCCGCGGCCACCCTGGCCGACCGCTACATCTCCGACCGCTTCCTGCCGGACAAGGCGATCGACCTGATCGACGAGGCCGGCTCCCGGATGCGGATCCGCCGCATGACCGCGCCGCCGGACCTGCGCGAATTCGACGAGAAGATCGCCGATGTGCGCCGGGAGAAGGAGTCCGCGATCGACTCGCAGGACTTCGAGATGGCCGCGGGCCTGCGCGACAAGGAGAAGCAGCTCCTGGCCGCGAAGACCAAGCGGGAGAAGGAGTGGAAGGCCGGCGACATGGACGTCGTCGCCGAGGTGGACGAGGAGCTGATCGCCGAGGTCCTGGCCACGGCCACCGGCATTCCCGTCTTCAAGCTCACCGAGGAGGAGTCGTCCCGCCTGCTCCGCATGGAGGACGAGCTCCACAAGCGCGTCATCGGCCAGAAGGACGCCATCAAGGCGCTCTCCCAGGCCATCCGCCGTACCCGTGCCGGCCTGAAGGACCCGAAGCGCCCCGGCGGTTCGTTCATCTTCGCGGGCCCGTCCGGTGTCGGTAAGACGGAGCTGTCCAAGACCCTCGCCGAGTTCCTCTTCGGCGACGAGGACGCGCTGATCTCCCTCGACATGTCGGAGTTCAGCGAGAAGCACACCGTCTCGCGGCTCTTCGGTTCGCCTCCCGGCTACGTCGGCTACGAAGAGGGCGGCCAGCTCACCGAGAAGGTGCGCCGCAAGCCGTTCTCCGTCGTGCTCTTCGACGAGGTCGAGAAGGCCCACCCGGACATCTTCAACTCGCTGCTGCAGATCCTGGAGGACGGTCGCCTGACCGACTCCCAGGGCCGGGTCGTGGACTTCAAGAACACCGTCATCATCATGACGACCAACCTCGGCACCCGGGACATCTCCAAGGGCTTCAACCTGGGCTTCGCGGCCCAGGGCGACGTCAAGACCGGCTACGAGCGGATGAAGAACAAGGTCAACGAAGAGCTCAAGCAGCACTTCCGCCCCGAGTTCCTCAACCGTGTCGACGACACCGTCGTCTTCCACCAGCTCACCGAGGAAGACATCATCCAGATCGTCGACCTCATGATCGCCAAGGTGGACGAGCGGCTCAAGGACCGCGACATGGGCATCGAGCTCAGCGGCGAGGCCAAGTCGCTGCTGGCCAAGCGCGGGTACGACCCGGTGCTCGGCGCCCGTCCGCTGCGTCGCACGATCCAGCGCGAGATCGAGGACGCCCTCTCGGAGAAGATCCTCTTCACCGAGCTGCGTCCGGGCCACATCGTGGTCGTCGATGTCGAGGGCGAGGGTGAAAGCGCCAAGTTCACCTTCCGCGGCGAGGAGAAGGCGGCCCTGCCGGACGCCCCGCCGATCGAGTCCGCGACCGGCGGCTCGGGCCCGAACCTGAGCAAGGACGCATAGCGCGGCACAGCCAGGCGACAGCGTTTGGCGCCAACCGCCCCGGAACCGTTCCGTACGGTCCGGGGCGGTGCTGTGTCCGGGCAGGGCTGTCTAAAGCTGAATGACGCGGATTCCGTCCGGAACACCCGTCACCGGCGGAATTCGGCGGCCGATCTGCAGGGTGTCCAGCTTCGGGAACGCCGACAGCCATTCCATCGGGACGCCCAGGTCATAGGCGAGCCACAGCCGGGTCAGGCCGTCCGCCGGGACGATGCCCTCGATCAGCTCGTCCGGGGTGAAATGCCCGGTGATCCGCAGATGGGGGCGGCCGCCCAGGCTGCGCAGGGTATGCAATTCCTCCCGGTCGGCCACCGGGAAATACAGTTCGGCCGGTTCGAGATGGGCGATGATCTCGCGGGCATAGCGGGCGGTGTCGTAATGCCGCCAGGCCCCCGCGAGCTGGGCCCGGATGTCGTGATGTGCGCGGTCGCGCAGCCCCACCAGATAGTCAATTGCCATGTCGTCCGCAATGGACGTAGCGGTAATGGCGAGGAGATATGCCTCGTCGTCGGAGGCGCGGGCGGGATCGGGCAGCATTTCCAGCACAATCGGCCCGATCCAGCCCAGGGCGCGGGCCGCGGACGGTGTCCCCGGCCGCACCATGTCCCGGGTGAAGCGCTGGACGCGGGCGCGGACGTCCGGGTCCAGCTCGGTGGCGTGCTCCAGACAGGCCGCGGCCAGCAGCTTCCGGTGCCTGGCCTCGGCGGCCCGTACGCCCGCGTGCGGGGCCAGCAGGCCGTCCAGGAGGGCCGCGCACTCGTCGGGCCGGGAGAGGGCCACAGCCATCCGTATGACGTCCTCCCAGTCGTCGTGGTGGGCGTGCGCGAGGAGCAGCCCGAAGTCGTGCCGCTGCACGGTCGCCCGCGCGGAGAGATAGTCCTGGAAGGTGCGGTGCACGAAGTCGACCGTGCCCGGTGTGGGCTCCCGGAGCAGCCCGGTCCGGTTGAGGAGGTGGCGGAACACCTCTTCGGGGCCGCCCTGGCGGGCGGCGTCCGGTATGGCGGGCAGATGCTCGGCGAGGGTCGCGACGGCCGTGTCCCGGTCCATCTCCGAACGCCCGTTGATCAGCATCCAGTGCGCCAGCTTCTGCAGCAGCTGGATCTTGGGCTGCCGGGTCAGCTCCACGCTGTCCGTCGCCACCATCGCCCGCTCCCGGTCGCGGCGCTCCAGCAGCATCGACAGCGCGGCGTCGTAGAGCTCCTTACGGCCGTTGGGCAGATAGCCGCGCCGGTCGCGGTGGAGGGCGCACAGCAGCCCGCACATCAGCGGATTGGTCGCCAGCCGGCCCAGGTCCCGGGTGATCCGTACGGCGTTCAGCAGCGTCCGCTCGTAATGGCCGAGACGGTCGAGGTCGGCCGGGTTCTGCTGGGCGGCGGCGCGGTGCCAGCGCTGGATGAACGCGGCGATGTCCTCCCGGCTCATCGGCGCCAGGGCGAGCTCGGTGAACCCCTCGCCGGCGAGCCAGCCGTGCGGTACGGCGGAGGGGCGGGAGGTGACGATGCAGACGTTGCCCGGGTAGCGGGTGGTCCAGTCGCGGAGACGGGCGCGTACCTCCTCGCGGTCGTTCTCGGGCGCTTCGTCGATCCCGTCGATGAGGAGCAGGGCGCGGCCCTCGCCCAGTACGCGCTCTGCCCAGCCGGGCGGCTGTACGCCGGCGTCCGGAAACCCGGTGGCCGCCAGGAACGCGGCCGGCTCCGGGAACCCGTCGCGAGCGAAGCGGCGTACGGGAAGCAGGAACGGCACCCGGCCGCGCAGCCCCGCGAGCGCCTCGGGCAGCTCGGCGCGGGCGGTGGCGACCGTCAGCCACTGGAGCAGGGTGGTCTTCCCGGACCCGGCGACGCCGCGGATGAGGATGCGGGAGTGGTCCGCCAGGGCCTGTTCGGCAGGGACGGGGGGTTCGTCGTCCTGGGCCTCCGGCTCGCATTGAAGTCCCAGGTAGGCGGCGTCGAGGGGCCAGCTGTCGGGGGAGTGGGCGAGGTCGATGCCGAAGATGGTGAGGTGGTTGTGGGTGGTGGCGGTGGAGGTGGCGTAGTGGCGGGCGAAGGCGGCGTCGGTGGGTGTTGTGGAATCCATGCGGTCCCCGTAGGAGCGGTGGTTACGTGCGGGGGCGGGGGTGGAGGGTGAGTTTTACCTGGGGTGGGAGGGAGTCGGGGATCTCTGGGCGGAGGTTGTAGAGGCAGAGCTGTTGGAGGTGGGGGAGGTTGTCCACGGGCGGGAGGTCGATGGGGGCGTTGGTCATGCCGAAGAGCTGGAGCTTGCGGATGTGAGGGAAGGCCGGGAGTGCGGTGCGGAGGATGCGGGTCAGTTCGCGGGAGGGGCGTTTGTCCGTGTTGAGGAGACTGAGAGTCTCCACCTGGGGCAGCTGAAGGCCAGGGGGAATGCGGAGAGCATCGCCCTCGGTGTCCAGGCCGAAGGAAAACTCCTGCAGTTCGGTGAGGTGCGTGAGGACGTGCCACTCTTCCTCGGCGAATGTCTCGGAGAGGCGCCGTAGTTGGAGGTACTTCAGGCGCGGCCAGGAAGCCAGGTGAGCGGCATCGGTGCCGATCGGCTGCCAGAGAGCGAGGAAAGTGAGTGGGGCCTGTGCAGGGAAGGCCGCCAGGCCTTCCGGTGGCAGCGGTACCTGGAGCGACAGGGAGTTGAGGTGGCCGAGGCAGTTGAGCCCGCGCGGGTAGGTCACCCCGCTGGATTCTCCACCGCTGACGGACAGGGAGCGGAACGGCAGGTCCGCGAGGGGGACGACGCTGTCGATTGCGGGACAGTTCTGGAGTGTCAGTGACTTCAGTGCCGGGAATTCCCGGAGGAACGCGAGGCTGCTGATCTCGTGGTTGTCCTGGAGCACCAGCTGGGTGATGGGCCGGTAGTCAAGCTCATCGAGGAGCCGGCGGTCGGTGAACGGGCCGATGACGGTGGTGACGGGCCGGCCGCCGAGGGCTTTGAGGGCGTGCAGCTCGGCAGGGCTGCGCACAGTGAAGGGCGCGTGATCGCCCAGGTGCCGAATGACTTCCTGCGCGTAGCGTTCGGTGTCAAAAAACTGCCAGTACGAGGCGAGTCTGTATTGCACGTTGAACTCGGGATGTGCCCGGAAGCCCTTCAGTACTTCCAAGGCGGCGTCCGAGCCGATGAGCGCGGCGGTGGCCACCACCTCGCGCGCCTCGTCCTCCTCCAGCTCCTCCGGGCCGGGCAGCAGCTCCAGCACGATCGGGCCCACCTCGGCGAGCAGCGTCGACTCCTCTTGGCTGCGCGGCGGCAGGATCGCCCGTGCACGTGCCTGCACCTCCTCCCGCACCCCCGGATCCAGCTCCGTCGCATGCTCCAGACAAGCCATCGCCAGCAGATGGACCCGCAGCCGGGTACGGTCACTCCGAATGCCGTCCCCGTGTGCGATCAACCCCCGTAAGATCTCGGCCCGTTCGCGCGGCCGGGCGTGTGCCACCGCCATCCGGATCACGTCCTCGAACTGGGCGTCCACCGCATACCGCGTGAGCAGCCCGAAGTCGCCCTCCTCGACGGCCGCCCTGGCCCCCAGGTAGTCCTGAAACGTCCGGTGGATGAAATGGACCGAGCCGGGTGACGGTTCCAGCAGCAACCCGCTGCGCAGCAGCAGATGCCGGAAGACGGCCGCGGCGTCGCCCTGGGAGGCCGCCGCGGGTACGGCCGGCAGCGCCTCCGCGATGATCATCTCCGCCCGTTCGCGGGCCAGCTCCGTGCGCCCGTTACGGATCAGCCAGTACGCGAGCCGTTGCAAGAGCTGAACCTGCGGCTCATCGGACAGTTCGATGCCCGTCGGCGCCCCCATGTCCCGCTCGCGGTCGCGCCGTGAGAGCAGCATGCTGAGCGCCGCGTCGTACAACTCCTTGCGCCCGTGCGGGAGATAGCCGCGCCGGTCACGGTGCAGCGCGCAGATCAGCCCGCACATCAGGGGGTTGGTGGCCAGCCGCCCGAGGTCCTGCTTGGTGCGGACCGCGGACAGCAGCGACTGCTCGTACGCATCGAGCCGTTCGACGTCCTCGGCATCGACGCGCGCCGCCGCATGCCACCGGCCGATGAACGCGGCCACCTCCGCCCGCCCCATCGGCGTCAGCGTCAGCTCGTCGAAGCCGTCGGCGGCGAGCCAGTCCTCGTGTACGGCGGAGGGCCGGGTGGTGACCAGCCACAGGTTGTCGGGGAAGGCGTCCAGCAGATCGCGCAGCCACCGGCGGGCGGCCCGGCGTTCGCGTTCGGGGATCTCGTCCAGGCCGTCGATCAGGAGCAGGCCGCGGCCGCAGGACAGTACGCGCTCGGCCCAGCCGTCGGGCTGGGCGCCGGAGACCGGGCAGCCGACCGCGGACAGAAAGCGGTCGGGGGTGGGCAGGGCGGCGCCCGAGCGGGTGAGGGTGCGCAGGGGGAGGACGAAGGGGACGCGGCCGTAGAGGTGGGGGAGGGGGGTGTCGGTGGGGCCCTTGGTGCAGGAGACGGCCAGCCACTGGATGAGGGTGCTCTTGCCGGAGCCCGCGACGCCGCGCAGCAGAACGCGGGCGAAGTCGGCGAGGGCCTGGTCGGCGCGTTGCGGGGAAGCGGGCGCCGGCACCATGACCTGCCCGGTGGAGTTGATCACCACATCGCGACGCTGACTCGTCGCCCCCAGGCTCAGATACGCCGAGTCCAGCGGCCACCGGTCCGGTGAATGGGCGAGATCGATGCCGTAGATGGTCAGCCGGCTGTGCTTGCGCGCGATGTAGTCGAGATAGCCGCGCTCGAAGGCGGCGTCGGCGGTCCGCTGGGACGGATGCACCTCGAGGTAGGTGTCGATCTTGGTGATGACGCTGTCCAGGGTGCGGCTCTGCTGGATGAGGGTGCGGGCCACGAACGTCGACCGCTGGGTGAAGAAGTGCACGATGTGCAGGCAGGCCGTGGCGAGCAGGGTGTGGTGCATCAGCTCGGCGTCGCGGGTCAGGCCGCGGGTGGCGTGCGGGGCGGCGGCCGTCAGGCGCTCGGCGAGGGCGCTGTGGCCGAGTAAGACGGCCTGTACGTCGTCCATGGCGAGGTCGCCGAGGCCGCTCAGGGTGGTGGCCAGGGCGTCGGCCACGGCGGTTTCCTCGTCCTCGGGGCAGGGCCGCTCGCCGGGGCGGGCGGACCGCACGGCCCGGCTGACCAGTTCGGCCGCGACGTGGTGCAGGTCCTTGTCGGTGAGGGTGCGCTTCTCGCCCTTGAAGGACACCAGGCCGGATATCCGCACCGGCCCGGAGACCAGCCCGGCGCCCGGCCCCTCCTTGACGAACAGCTTCTTCACGAGCGGCGCGACCACGCCCGAGGCGAGTCGTATCCCCACTGCTGACGCTTCCATCGTGCGGGCGGCCTCCCCCGTGGCGGCTGATGTCGTCGGAGCCAGGCTACGCGCCGGGCGGCGGACAGGTGGCCCATTTCACTATTTCCCGGCCCGGCACCGGTCCGGCGGGTAATCCAGCTCACGTAAGCCAGGTCACAAATAAGGCGCCGGGTCTTATGGGGCGGTGACATGGCGCACACGGTATTTGCGCCCTACTAGAAGAATTAGGGGCGTTATCGGGCTTCGGGGTGGGGTTGTGCCGTACGGGGCGGAGGGCCGGAGGCGCCCCCGGGGTTTGATGAAAATGCCAGGTCAGGCGGTGTGTGGAGGTGCCGGGTCGGGCGCCGGACGGCAGGTTTCGCCGCCCCTGCAATGACGTGAATTACACCGGCCCGAATACGGCGGCCGGTAGTAGAAAGCGTCCCTTGGCGGTGCGCCGAATGCGGGTTACCAAGGAATGGCCAACCCGGTCCGCAGCCGGGAAAGCGAATCTCGCCGATTACGGCAATCCATTCCGGATTCCAGATCTCTGGAGGAAAAACCCGCATGTCCAAGTTCACCGCCATACGCAATGCGAAGAACTCGAACTCCGCCAAGAAGACCGTTCTGCGCAACCGCGTGGCCGTCGTTGCCGGTGGCCTCGGTGTCGCCGTCGCGGCGGGCGCCGGTATCGCCAACGCCGCCGCCGGCCCGAACCTGACGAGCCTCGCCTCGAACGTCGGCTCCACGGTCAGCGCGCAGGCCGCTGCGCAGGCCAAGGCCGCCAAGGACGCCAAGGCCGCCGCCGCGAAGACCAAGGCCGCCGCCGCGAAGGCCAAGAAGGACGCGGCCAAGAAGGCCAACGCCTGGGTCAAGCCGGTCGAGAAGTACGTCCTGGGGTCGACCTTCGGTCTGGCCGGCAGCCACTGGTCGCACAACCACAGTGGTCAGGACTTCGTCGTGCCGACCGGCACCCAGGTCCACTCCGTCCACAAGGGCACCGTGGTCAAGGCCGGCCCCTGGGGCGGCGGTGACGGCCCGGCGTACGGCAACGCCATCGTCGTCAAGCACGACAACGGCATGTACACCCAGTACGCGCACCTGTCACAGATCCAGGTCCACGTCGGCCAGCAGGTCGGCACGGGCCAGCAGATCGGCCTCTCCGGCAGCACCGGTAACTCCACCGGCCCCCACCTGCACTTCGAGGTCCGCACCGGCCCCGACTACGGGACGGGCATCGAGCCGACCGGATTCCTGCGGGCTCACGGCGACGCCGTCTGAGCTGAATCCGGCCGGACTGGCCGGCGGCTCGGCGGGTTGGCCGCCGTGACCAGTTCTGTGGCGACCTCGAGGATGGCCTTGCGCTTCTCCTCGGGGTCGCCTTCAAGGTTCTGCATCGCGAACATGCCCGCGTGCATGGAGAACAGCGCCGTGATGCAGCGCACCTGGTCCGAGAGCTCCGTGTCGGGCTCCCTGAGGAGGCCGAAGAGGGCCAGCATGCGTGCCTTGAAGGTCTCGCCGATGCTCAGATCGCGCACCGCGGCCTGGTTCTCCTGCATGAAGCGGAACAGCGGCTCGGCCGAGCGCAGCGCCTCGTTGTAGCGGCGGATCACCTCCAGCTTGGTCTCCAGGGTGCGCGGCTGCTCCTCGGCCCAGGCGATCAGCTCGTCGCAGGGCTTGGCCAGGTCCTGGAACAGGCTGATGACGATGTCTTCCTTGGTCTTGAAGTGGTAGTAGAGCGCCGCCTTCGTGACCTCGAGCTTTTCGGCGATCTCGCGCAGCGAGGTCTTCTCGTAGCCCCGCTCGGAGAACAGCTCCAGAGCGACGTCCTGAATGCGCTGGCGGGTGTTCCCCCGGCGCGGGTGCGGTGTGCTCATGGTGTTCTCCTGCGTGGTTGCTGCGGGTGCCGCGTAGAGAGCGTAGTGCGGCGTGACGCGAGTCATGCCGCGTGATGCTGCGTAGTCGGTGCTGGTCGGAAGGCTGCCTGAGGGCTGCCCCGGCGGGCGCCGCGGAAACTTACTTGACGCCCGGCTAGTTAGCCGCCTACCTTGCCGTACTGTACAGAACTAGCCGGGCGGCAAGTAAGTAGGAATACGGGAGTGAGGACGGGGATGTCGCAGAAAGCGGCCCCAACGGGGGACAGAACGGCGGAAACAGCCGGCGGGGCGGACGGGGGGAAGCAGTCCGCCAGCGTGCGGGTGGTGCTCTTCGCGCTGATGATCACGATGCTGCTCGCGATGCTGGACAACATGATCGTGGGTACGGCCATGCCCACGATCGTCGGCGAGCTGGGCGGGATGGAGCACCTGTCCTGGGTGGTCACCGCGTACACGCTCGCCACCGCCGCGTCGACCCCGATCTGGGGCAAGCTCGGCGACATGTACGGACGCAAGGGCGTCTTCCTTACGTCCATCGTGCTCTTCCTGATCGGCTCCGCGCTGTCCGGCATGGCCCAGGACATGGGGCAGCTGATTGCCTTCCGCGCGGTGCAGGGCCTGGGCGCGGGCGGTCTGATGGTCGGCGTCATGGCCATCATGGGCGATCTGATTCCGCCGCGGGAGCGCGGCAAGTACCAGGGCATGATGGCCGGCGTCATGGCCGTCGCGATGGTCGGCGGCCCGCTGGTCGGCGGCACGATCACCGACCACCTCGGCTGGCGCTGGACCTTCTACATCAACCTGCCGCTCGGCGCGGTCGCGCTGATCATGGTCACCGCCGTTCTGCATCTGCCGAAGAAGCGGTCGCAGGCCCGGATCGACTACATCGGCTCCGCGCTGCTCACCATCGGCATCACCGCCCTGGTGCTGCTCACCACCTGGGGCGGGACCGAGTACGACTGGACCTCGCCGCAGATCCTGGGCCTGGGCGCGGGCGGCGTGATCGCGCTGGTGCTCTTCGTGCTGGTGGAGCGCAAGGTCAGCGAGCCGGTGCTGCCGCTGCGCATCTTCCGTAACGGCAACTTCTCGCTGATCACCGTAATCGGCTTCCTGGTCGGCTTTGTGATGTTCGGGTCGATGACCTTCCTGCCGCTGTTCCAGCAGACCGTGCAGGGGGCCTCGGCGACCAACTCCGGTCTGCTGCTTCTGCCGCTGATGGGCGGCCTGCTCGTGGTGTCGCTGATCGCGGGCCGGGTGACCACCCAGACCGGCAAGTACAAGTTCTTCGTCGTCGGCGGCAGTGCGGTGCTCACCATCGGGCTGGCGCTGCTCTCGCTGATGGACACGGAGACGACCCGGCTCACCTCCAGCCTGTACATGGTGGTGCTGGGCGCCGGTATGGGCTTCCTGATGCAGACCACGATGCTGATAGCGCAGAACAGCGTCGAGATGAGGGACATGGGCGTCGGCTCGTCCTCCGCCACCCTCTTCCGTACGATCGGCGGCTCGTTCGGCGTCGCGATCCTCGGCGCGATCTTCACCAACCAGGTGAAGTCGACGATGGTCGAGCGGCTCGGCGCGGCGGCCGGTGCGAAGATCAGCGGCGGCGGCGCCCAGATGGACCCGAAGCGCCTGCCCGAGCTGCCGCCGGTCGTCCGGGACGCCTATGCGCACGCGGTGGCCAACGGCAGCCACCAGGTCTTCCTGTGGGGCGCGGCGATCAGCATCATCGGCTTCGCGGCGGCGTGGTTCCTGAAGGAGGTCCCGCTGCGGGGTGGGCCTTCGGCCCCCAAGTCGGACGAGGGTGCGGGCGCAGCGCCGGTGGCAGAGCCGGCCGCCGTCTGACCGATGGTTGCGGCTCGGCGTGTGACCAGCGGCCCTCGCGATTGCGGGGGCCGCTGGTCATTCGGGGCCGGGGTCCCCAAACTCCGGGTCGGAGAGGTACCGGAAACCCAGACGCTCGCGCAGCGCTTCCTTCTGCTCGGGCGTGGCGAGGACCACGAAGGTGTCGCCGTCGTGGGGTTCGAAGACGATCTCGTGCCATGAGCGGGGGTCGTCGTCAGCGGCTGTCTCCGCGATGGCTCGGCAGGCCGCCCCGGGGTTGTAGTGGCGGTCCGAGAAGTGCTCGACGCCGATGGTCACGAGCTTTCCGTCGCGTTCGAACTTCAGCGTGTCGAACCGGTCGCCCATGAAGCCGTCGAAGCCGCCTTCGCCCGCGATGAGCCGGACGTTGGTGATGGCGACTTTGTTGCCGGCGACTTCGGAGGCCTCTTCCAGCAGGACCGCGTAGTCGGAGTAGATGGAGTCGATGCTGTCGGCGTGGACCGAGACCGCCACGCCGAATTCCTCGAGGGCGTCGGCCGCCTCGTACTGGTCCACCTCGTCGTGCGCGTAGTCGGCGGCCTCTTCCAGGACGCTGCGCAGCTTCTCCTCGGACACCATGCCGATGTCGTGCAGGATCGCGCCCACTTGCGCATACGTGAACGATGAAGTGTTCGACATGGAGGCGATCTTGTCAGGCGGACGGAGCCCTTGTGCCCCGTTCTGAGCAGGTTGCCCCGCCGAATGGTTCGGCGGGGCAACGCGGTTCAGGCGCCGTTCAGTTGGCCGTGTTTGACGGCCGCGACGAAGGACGCCCACCCGGCGGCCGGGAAGACGAGCGCCGGGCCGTACGGGTCCTTGCTGTCGCGGACGGGGACGAGGCCGGGGAGGTCGTCGCGGACCTCGATGCATTCGGCGCCTTCGCCGTTGCTGTAGCTGCTCTTGCGCCAGGTTGCAGAGCTCAGGTCAACTTCCTTGCTGTGCTTCATCGCTGTAGCCCCTTGCCGCTTCCTCGATCATGGCCAGGGACGCCCTGGGGGACAGTGCGGCGGCCCTGAGCAGATCGTACGAGCTTCGGTAGTCCTTCACGAGCGGCGGATAGTCGATGATCTGGCCGCTGTGACAGCCCTCGGTCCAGGCCACCGGTGGGGCCTCCGGGAAGGTCATGATCTTGAGCACCCCCATCATGAGCGAGTGACAGGTCTCCGTTTCCGGCAGGATCTGCACAACGCACTGTGTGGTCCGGATCAGTTCGGCGATGTGCTCCAGCTGCTCGGCCATGTCCTCCGGCGGGAGAATCGGCTTACGAAGCAGTGACTCGGCGAGGATCCCCCAGTACGTCGCGCGGTCCTCACGCTTCCAGAAAGCGGCGCGCGCCAACCTTGCGCAGACTCGCTTCTCGACGATCTCAGGCGGTGCCCACAACGCTGCGCTCTGCGCGATCTTCCGGGCGTACGCCTCGGTCTGCATCAGACCCGGGACAATGAACGGCGCCCAGTCCTCAATTGTGGCCGCGGATTTCTCCAGGTCGGGGATGTCCGCGAAGTACTCCGGATGCCCGGCCCGCCGCGCCTTCGCCGCCGCTTCGCAGTGGCGCTGGAAGAAGCCGTCTGTCTTCAGCACTGTGTCGCAGTGGACGGCCAGATCCATCGGCATTCCCCGCTCGCCCCGCTCAATCTGGCTGAGGTACGAGATGCCGCGGAAGCTGCCTTCCACTAGCTGCTCAAGCGTGAGCCCCGCTTGTTCTCTCTGGTGGCGCAACTCCGCGCCGTAGAAGCACGGCACGCTCGCCGACGCGTCGGGATCTTTTCGAGGAGGCGTAACTCACCACCGCCGCTTGCAGGTTGCCCGGTGCAACCCCGTGACGCCAACGCTACGCCGCGTGACGAAACGCCGTGCGTGTTTCGTTACAATCCGTACAGGAGACAACCTCTGGCATGGATGCATCAAACGGGGATCTTGCGGGGAAGGTGATGGAGGTCCTTGTCGGCCTCGCCACGGGGGCGGGTACCGGCATCGGCACGGTGGCGGCGCAGACCGCCGCCGGTCTCGCGCGCGAGCGGCTGCGGGGAACGGAGGCCGGCCGCGACGCGCTGGCCCGGCTGGACGGCGCGCCCGACGACCCCGGCGCGGCGGCCGCCGTCCGCTCGGTGCTCGATGCCGAGCTGTCGGTGCCGGAGTTCGCCGGCGCGCTGAAGGCGGCGCTGGCCGGTCCGCCCTCGTCGGCGGCGTCGGTGAGCGGCAGCATGATGATCACGGGCAGCAGGCTGAAGGGGAATCAGATTGCCCTCGGGCCGCTGCACATCACCAACAACCGGTCCGGACGGCTGACCGCGGCGGCCATCGCCCTGGCGCTGGTCCTGGCCGTCGCGCTCGTCGTCTACGGCGGGATACAGCTGATAGCGGGTGGTGAGTCGTCCGGGGATTCCGTACAGGGACTGGAGGAGTCGGCCGTCACCACCAAGGACCTGGCCGGAGCGGCGATTCCGTGGACCGTGGAGGCCGTCACGAACAACGGCAAGCCCGTCTACTCCGCCCTGACCGACGGGGCGACGCGGTCCGCGGAATGCCGCCCGCTGGTGGACGTGCTGAACCGCAAACCGGCCGAGCTGCCGAAACCCACCCGCTTCGGCCAGGTGCGCCGTCTCGACTCGACGTCGCGCAACTGGAGCGTACGCATGGGCCTGCGCGGATACGCCGATGAGGGGGCAGCGAAGGGGGTCGTGGACAAGGTCATCGGCGCCCTGTCCACCTGTTCGTCCTTCACGCTCGACCCCAATGCGACCCTCGTCAATGACGAGACCAAGGTGAATGAGGTGACGGCCGGGGACGGCAATGTGCCGGGGGAGCGCGCCGGGTACACCCTGGAGATGGCCTCCGACAGCTCGTCCGCGTATCACCTGATGAGGGTGTCGGTGCTGCGCAAAGGGACCCGTCTCGTCGTGTTCTATCAGGGGGGAGAGAACACGTCGGATCTGACGCCGGTGTCCCAGCTGCCCAGCGAGGAGCAGCTGGGGAAGTTGTGAACGGTCAGCGGTCCGGCAGCTGGATGACGGGGAAGCTGCCGGTGTTCGTCGGTGCGTTCTCCGGCAGCCAGAGGACCGAGACCGCGCCCGTGGAGCCGTCCGTCAGCTCGTCCGCGTTGCGGAAGGTGAGCCGGGCGCCCAGGACCCGCGCCTGGCCGGCCGCGATGGTCAGGCCGAGGCCGTGGCCGCGGCCGGCGCGGTCGGTGCTGCCGGTGCGGAAGCGGCTGGGGCCCTCGCGCAGGAGGTGCTCGGGGAAGCCGGGGCCGTGGTCGCGGACCCGCAGGACCCGGCCCTCCACCGTCACCTCGATGGGCGGCTTGCCGTGCCGGGCCGCGTTGGCGATCAGGTTGCCGAGGATGCGTTCCAGGCGGCGCGGGTCGGTGGTGACGTCCGCGTCCCGTACGACCTCGACCGTCACGTCCTGGTTGAGGGAGCGGACGCGGCGGCTGACGAATTCACCGAGGGCGACGTCCTGGAGCTCGGCGCGTTCGGCGTAGCCGTCGAGGCGGGCGACCTCCAGAACGTCCTCGACGAGGGTGCGCAGGGCCTGGGCCCGGTCCCGGACGAGTTCGGAGGGGCGGCCGGGGGGCAGGAGCTCGGCGGCGGTGAGCAGGCCGGTCACCGGGGTGCGCAGCTCATGGGCGATATCGGCGGTGACCCGGCGTTCGGCCTCGATGCGCTGCTGGAGGGCGTCGGACATGGCGTCCACGGCCCAGGCCAGATCGTCTGTCTCGTCGCGGACCCGGCCGCCGACCTCGTCGCGGATCCGGACCGCCGTATCGCCCTCGGCCAGCTTGCCCGCGGCGGCGGCGGCCTTGCGCAGCCGCTTGGACAGCCGCCCGCCGACCAGGACGCCCACCGCGCTGCCGGCGAGCACCACCCCGGCGAAGCCGAACAGCAGCGCCTGGTCCGTGTCGTCCAGGACGGCGAACCGGTCGAGGAAGGGGTCGTGGAGGGAGAGCACCCGGCCGTCGCCGAGGGGGGTGGCGGCCCACACCTCCGGCGCGTTGTCCCCGTTGTCCTGGACGTACGTGGCCTGCTCGCCCTCGGCGATCTCGTCCTTGAGGGGCTTGGGCAGCGACGGGTCGTCGATCTTGGCACCGAACTGGAGACGGTTCGACTGCGCGAAGATCTTCAGGGTGATGGCGAGGCGCTCGACCTGGACGTCCCGGTTGCTCTCGAGCATGGAGTGGCGGGCCGCATTGTGTACGACGAGGCTCAGCGCGACCGCCATCAGCGCTCCCACGAGCGCGATCGCCGCACTGACCTTCCATCTCAGACCCGTCCGCAGGGCCAGCCTCACCACCGGCGGGGTCAGCCTCTCAGCTTGTAGCCGAAGCCGCGGACCGTCTCGATCCGGTCCTGGCCGATCTTGCCGCGCAGCCGCTGGACGTGGACGTCGACGACGCGGGTGTCGCCGCCCCAGCCGTAGTCCCAGACCCGCTCCAGGAGGCGGTCGCGCGAGAGGACCGTACCGGGGGCGTCGGAGAACTCGAGCAGCAGACGCATCTCGGTCGGGGTCAGCGCGACGGGCTCGCCGCCCTTGCGGACCTCCATGCCCTCGGTGTCGACCTCGAGATCGCCGAAGCGCAGGACGGCCTCGGCGGGGGCGTCCGCCTCCGCCGCGCCTCCGCCGTTGCGGTCGGGGCCGCTGGCGTGGCCGAAACGGCGCAGTACGGCGCGGATCCGGGCGACCAGGACCGCGCCGTCGAACGGCTTGGTGACGTAGTCGTCGGCACCGGCCTCCAGGCCGAGCACCACATCGATGGAGTCGGCGCGCGCGGAGAGCATGATCACGGGGACGGTGGACTCGTCGCGGATGCGGCGGCACAGGCTGACGCCGTCGAGGCCCGGCACCATCACATCCAGCAGGGCGATGTCGGGGCGGTTGGCGCGGAAGGCCTCCAGGCCCGCGAGCCCGTCGGGCATGGCGGTGACCACGAAGCCGTCCCGCTCCAGTGCGAGCTGGGTGGCCTCGCGGATGACGTCGTCGTCCTCGACGAAGAGCACATGGGTCTCGGCCATGCGGTTGTCTCAACCCTCCGGGTCCGTGCCGTCGGGCGGCGCGGAGCTGTCGTCGGTGGCTTTGCTGTAGCTGCGGTGAAAGCGTTTGTACTCGGTGAAGCGGTCCTTCGACCAGCGGTACTCGCGTACATCTTCACCCGAAGGGCAGCACACGTCGTCATCGGCGTCGTACGTCTGCTGTGTGACCTCGAGCTCGCCGTCGTTGTCCCCGGCGAAGACCAGCGGCAGCTCATTGCGGTACACGGTCGCATAGTCGCCGCTGTCGCGCTTGCGGAACACATAGGCGCCGATGCCGGTGGAATCCGCGCAGGTCATGACGTTGACGATGACGTCGGGGGAGCCGCTGCCGGTCAGCCTGGCAGGGCTCGCATCGACGGGGTATTCGTTCCCCGAGCACGGCTTGGCCAGGGTTTTCTTCACCTCGGCGCCGACCGTGGGGTCGTCCTTCAGCTGCTTGACCAGCAGCTTGACCCCGGGGACCTTCTTGCTGCCGGCGGTCGTGGCCGGTGAGGGGGAGGCGCTCAGGGCGCCCTTGGGCGAGGGGGTGCCGGTGGCCGACCCCTCGGGCCGTACGCCCTCGCCGCCAGGATTGCATCCGGCCAGCAAAAGGCCGACGGCGGCCACCCCCGCCGTGGCCGCGCCGCCTCTGGTCAACCCGCCGGTCAACCTGTTCCTGGACAATCCGCTCCTGCCCACCGTGCCGCTCGCACAGCCGCCGGTCCCGCCGCTGCTCGTGTGGTGCTGGTGTTGCCTGTGCTGGTGTTGCCTGTGTTCGTGGTGACTGTGCTGCTGGTGCCCGTGCTGTCACTGCCCGTGCTGGTGATTGTCGCGCGGGCAGCGGTGAACCGTACCGCGCGTGCCGTAAGCATGCCCTCCAGAGGGCCCGGACGGCAGGTCAGGCCGCGCACCGCTCCCGGTCCCGCTCGTCGCGCTCCAGCATCCGGGCGTCTATGTCGCGGTTCTCCAGCTCCTGGCGCAGCCGGGCGAGCGCCCGGTGCAGGGTGCTCTTGACCGTTCCGGTGGACATGCCCAGCGCCGCCGCGGTCTCCTCCGTGCTCATCTGCTCCCAGTGCCGCAGGACCACGACGCTGCGCTGCTTGGGCGCCAGCACCCCGAGGATGTCCATCAGCAGGGCCCGGTCGGCGCGCTGCTCGGAGCCGTCGTCGACGCTCGCGTCCGGGAGCTGCTCGGTGGGCACCTCTTCCAGCTTCCGGGCGCGCCACCACTCCGTACGGGTGTTGATCATGACGCGGCGGAGGTAGGCGTCGGCCAGCGACTTGTCCGCGATGCCGTCCCAGCGGCCGTAGGTGCGGACCAGGGCCGTCTGCAGCAGGTCCTGGGCGTCGACCGGGTCCGGCACCAGCCGCCGGGCGCTGCGCAGCAGGGCCTCCTGCCGCGTACGCACATACTCTTCGAAGTCCAGTACCTTGCCGCCGCTGGTCGCCATTTCCGACGCCTCCGATCCGCTTGCGTTCCCCACGTTGTCCGTGCCGGTGGTCGTCTCCAGCACGAGGAAGAAGCTACGGAGGGGGTGTTGCGACGCAATGTGCGTCGGCCCCACAGCGAATGCACGGAAAACCTGCGGTTGTGTAACAGCCCGCCGGGGGTCATACCTTGGGCGGACGGCGGGACGGTGTGGGTCATCCTCCAGAGGGATGAGGCCCCCCTCGAAAGGCCGATGGGCCCTTCCCCGGCGGTGTACACCCCTCTAGAGGGTCACCATCGAGCCGAGGTTGGGCCCATTCCAGCCATATTTCCGGTTCTGTGGCCGCTATGCGTGCGGCAGCCGGTACCGGCCACCGCCCAGCGGCTCCACCAGCCCGTCCGAGACCAGCCCGTCCAGCGCACGCGCCCGCTGCACCGGCTCGTCCCACACCGCGTCCAGCACCTGCTGCGGCACCGGCGCGACGGCCTCCCGCAGTACGGCCAGCAGCTTGCCGCGCACCTGGCGGTCGGTACCGGCGTACGTCTGGGTGCGCCGCGGCGGACCCTCGTGCGCCGGCGCCCCGGCCAGCTGCCAGGCGCACTGCGCCGCGATCGGACAGCGGTGGCACTCCGGCCCGCGCGCCGTGCACACCAACGCGCCCAGCTCCATCGTGGCCGCCGCCCAGCGTGCCGCCAGCTGCTCGTCCTGCGGCAGCAGGGCGCGGGCCAGCTTGCGCTCGGCGGCCGTGGTGGCGTTCGGCGGGTACTGGCGGCCGGTGACGGCGCGCGCGAAGACCCGGCGCACATTGGTGTCCAGCACCGCGTGCCGCTGCCCGTAGGCGAACGACGCCACGGCCGCGGCGGTGTACTCGCCGACGCCGGGCAGCGCCAGCAACTGGCCGTGCTCGCGCGGTACGTCACCGCCGTGCCGCTCCTGTATGGCGGACGCGGCGGCGTGCAGCCGCAGCGCGCGCCGCGGATAGCCGAGGCGGCCCCAGGCGCGCACGGCCTCGCCCGGCGCCTCGGCGGCCAGGTTGGCGGGGCGCGGCCAGCGGGTCAGCCACTGCTCGTACACCGGCAGCACACGGCTGACCGGCGTCTGCTGCAGCATGAACTCGCTGACCATCACGCCCCAGGCACCCGCCTCGGGGCGGCGCCAGGGCAGATCACGGGCGTGCTCGTCGAACCAGTCGGTGACCGGACCGTGCAGCGCGGTCCCGTCGGCGGCCTCCGCGGCCGGAGCGGCGGAGGCGGTCTCGGCGGCGGCGGTCATGGCAGTGGATGTCGCAGGCGTCGAAGTCATGGCACCACCGATCCTGGCACGCCCGCGCCCGCCCAAGAAACGCACCGGCCCCGCGCCGCCCGCGCCCACCCGCACGCGGGACGACCGGGTACGTACGGGTGGCCGCTACCGGCGGTACGCGCCGCCGTACGGGGCCCTCGCACGAAGGCGATGTCCGAGCCGTGCCGGGGGCCCGTGCAGCCGTGCCGGGGGCCCGTGCATGGGGCGGCGCGCGAGCCGTACGGGAGGATGCCGGAATGACGGACAGTGCATGCCCCGCGGCGATCCGGCGGGCGCTCGCCGCACACACGACGATGACCCTGGCGTACGCGGACGAGGACGGGCCGCAGGCGGCCGCGGTGCTGTACGCGGTGGCGGACGGTCCCCTCCTGTACTTCGTCACCTCGGCCACCACCCGGCACGGCCGGGCCCTCGCCGGCGGCGGGCCCGGTGGCGCGCGGGTGGCCTTCACCGCGCAGCGCGACGGCCAGGAGTGGAGCACCCTGACGGGGCTTCAGGGCCGGGGCCGCTGCCGGCCGCTGGGAGACGCCGAGCGGGCGGCCGGCTGGCGGGCCTACCTCGCACGCTTCCCCTTCGTCGCGGAGAGCGAGCGGCTGCGCGGGGCCCTGGAGCGGACGACGCTGTGGGAGCTGCGTCCCGACTGGCTGCGGCTGATCGACAACGGCCAGGGGTTCGGACACAAGGAGGAGTGGCACCGGCCCGCGGCACATTCGGGGTGATCGCGGCCGGATCGGGCGGCAGCGCCACGCATCGGCCGCCCGACGGGCGTACTGCGGGCCGATGATGGGAAAAGTTGCAGCCTGATGCGGCGGGTACTGGCCGGTCCGCGCACCGATCTCTCGTAGAGTTTTCCCGTGGGATCACTGCGCAATCCGATCGGGCCGCTTCCCTCCTCCATCTACTGGCGGCGGAGGGCCGTTGCGCTGGCCATCGTCGTGCTGCTCGCCCTGGTGGTGGCGTGGGCCCTCAGCCTGGGCGGGGACACCGAGGAGACCGGCACCAAGGACGGCAAGGGGAAGGCGCACGGATCGGGGCCGGCCACGTCCATCACGCCGGGTCCCTCCGGCAGCGGGCCGGCGATCACTCAAAAGCCGGGCGGGCGCGGCGGATCAGGTGGCGGCGAGTCGGGCTCGGACGGCGGGTCCGGGGCGGACGACGGCGACGGCGGTGCGGGGGGTACGGGCGCCTCCGGCGGCCCCATCGGCCAGGGATCGGGCGCCAAGGCCGTACCGGCCGGTTCCCCCCTCCTCAACTGCACCACCGACGGCGCCGAGTTGACGCTGCGCAGCATCAAGAAGTCCTACAAGCCGGGCGAGAAGCCGCGGTTCGAGCTGGCGGTCCGGAATTCCGCGGGTTCCGCCTGCAAGGTCGACCTGGGCCGTAAGGCCGCGGTGCTGACGATCAAGGACACCGCGGGCGACGACCGGGTGTGGGCCTCCAACGACTGCCCCGCAGGCACCGGCCCGGCCCTCCTGAAGGTCCCGGCGAAGGGCTCCGTGGAACGCACCATCGAGTGGGACCGCCGGGCCAGCGCCCCGCAGTGCGCGACACCGAGTGCTGCCGCGGTGCCGGCCGGGACGTATGTCGTCGAGGCGAAGGTGCCGGGGCTGGACCCGGCGGAGGCCAAGTTCGTCCTCGCCAAGGACTGAACGGCCAAGGGCTGAAGGTACGGGGCCAGTCCCCAACTCCCCTTCCTGCTTCCCTCCTTACTCCCCTCCCTTCCTTCCCCCGGGATTCCGCTGAGAGCGAGGACGGCGGCCCCAGTCATGCCTGTAGGACACAGTCAGTTCCATGACGTCAATGAAATCAATGAAGTCCATGAAGCTGCTGATTCTGGGTGGTACGGAGTTCGTGGGGCGGGCGGTTGCCGAGGCCGCGCTGGCCCGTGACTGGCAGGTGACGGTGTTTCACCGCGGCCGCCACGAGCCGCCGGAGGGGGTGACGGCCCTCCACGGCGACCGCCTGGCCGACGACGGGCTCGGCGCCCTGGCGGACGGGGAATGGGACGCCGTCGTCGACACCTGGAGCGGCGCGCCGTCGGCCGTACGGGACACGGCGCGGCTGCTGGCGGGGCGGGCCGGACGGTACGCGTACATCTCCAGCGGTTCGGTGTATGCCTTCCCGCCCACGGAGCGGCTCACCGAGCGGTCCCCGGTGGTGGCGGCTTCGCCCGACGCCACCGACGCCGACGACTACGCGGCGGCCAAGCGCGGCGGCGAGCTGGCCGCGGCCGATGCCTTCGGGGACCGGGCGCTGCTGGTGCGGGCGGGGCTGATCCTCGGCCCGTACGAGAACATCGGCCGACTGCCGTGGTGGCTGAACCGGATCGCCCGCGGGGGACCGGTCCTGGCGCCGGGGCCGCGCGAGATGCCGCTGCAGTACATCGATGCCCGGGACCTGGCCGAGTGGACGCTGGATGCCGTACGGGACGGGCTCGGCGGCGCGTACAACCTGGTCAGCGAGCTGGGGCAGGCGACGATGGGCGAGCTGCTGGAGAGCTGCGTCCGGGTCACGGGCTCGGACGCCGGGCTGCGGTGGACCGCGCCCGAGGAGGTGCTCGCCGCCGGCATCGAACCGTGGACCGAACTCCCGGTCTGGCTGGCCCCCGGCGAACTGCGGGACGCGATCTACGGCCCCGATGTCAGCAAGGCCCTGGCAACCGGCCTCCGCTGCCGTCCCATCGACGAGACCGTCACCGACACCTGGTCCTGGCTTCGCTCCCTCGGCGGCACGGCCCCCCAGCGCCCGGACCGGCCGGCGGTGGGCCTCCCGACGGAGAAGGAGGCCGCTGCGCTGGGGCTGGGCCGCACGTCGGGGTGACGACGGCCGCCGGCACCGCCGGACCTGCGCCGCGGCGACGGCCGCCTCGCAAGCACCCGCCGCGAGGCGAAGGCCAATCCGCCGCTACGGCGGTCAACTCGCACGGCGAGGGTTCGGCGGAACCAGCGACGCCGCCCGTCCCACAAACCCCCGCCGCCAGGCGGAAAAGAAGCCCGCCGCCACGGCGCGCAACCACCATGGCGAGGGTCCGGCGGAAAAGACGACGGCCGTATCCCCCCGTACGGCGCCCCGCTAGACGTACCGCTCCAGGATCGACGACTCCGCCAGCCGCGACAGCCCCTCGCGGACGGAGCGGGCGCGGGCCTCGCCGACGCCGTCGACGGCCTGGAGGTCGTCGACGCTGGCGGCCAGGAGTTTCTGGAGGCCGCCGAAGTGGTCGACCAGGCGGTCGATGACCGTGCCTGGGAGGCGGGGGACCTTGGCCAGGAGGCGGAAGCCCCGGGGGGAGACCGCGGAGTCGAGGGTTTCGGGGGCGCCGCTGTAGCCCAGTGCGCGGGCCGCGGCGGGGAGTTCGAGGAGTTCGGTGTGGGTGAGGGAGTCCAGCTCGACGAGCGCCTCGGGGACCGTACGGGAGCGCTTGGCGGTCGGTTCGGGCACATAGTCGCGGACGACCAGCTCGCGTTCCGGCTCGACGCCCGCGATCAGCTCGTCGAGCTGGAGGGCGAGGAGACGGCCGTCGGTGCCGAGTTCGACGACGTACTCGGCGATTTCGGTGGCGATACGGCGCACCATTTCCAGGCGCTGGGCGACCGCGGTGACGTCGCGGACGGTGACCAGGTCCTCGATCTCCAGGGCGGAGAGGGTGCCGGCCACCTCGTCCAGGCGGAGCTTGTAGCGCTCGAGGGTCGCCAGGGCCTGGTTGGCGCGGGAGAGGATGGCGGCGGATTCCTCCAGTACGCGGCGTTCGCCGTCGACGTAGAGGGCGATCAGACGCATGGACTGGCTGACGGAGACGACCGGGAAGCCCGCCTGGATGGAGACGCGCTGGGCGGTGCGGTGCCGGGTGCCGGTCTCCTCGGTGGGGATGGAGGCGTCGGGGACGAGCTGGACGCCGGCCCGGAGGATCTTGGTGAGGTCCTTGTCGACGACCAGGGCACCGTCGAGCTTGCACAGTTCGCGCAGACGGGTGGCGGTGAACTCGACGTCGAGGACGAAGCCGCCGGTGCACATGGACTCGACGGTCTTGTCCCAGCCGAGGACGATCAGACCGCCCGTATTGCCGCGCAGCACCCGTTCCAGGCCGTCACGCAGGGCCGTACCAGGTGCGACGGCGCTCAGGGAGGCGCGCATCAGGCGATCGGTGCCGGAGCTCCCGGACCTGCTGGGAGCCGATGCCCGGTCGTTGGCTGCCACTGCACTCCTCCGTTGCAAGGTCAAGTCGGTCGCCGGCCGCCCGGCCCAGGCCGCGGTGACGTACCAGCGAGCGTACGTGGCGGGCCACACGGCTGCGGTGACGGGCGAGACCAGGGCAAAGTCTACCGGCGTACATCCTCTTCCCGCGGGGCCTCCCGGCGTACCCGCTTGGGCAGCACGGACAGCGCCTGCCCGACGTCGGCGACTTCCATGACCCGCATTCCGTCGGGGATCTTGCCGGGGTCGGCGGGGACCAGGGCGTGGGTGAAGCCGAGCCGGGCCGCTTCCGAGAGGCGCCGCTGGACGCCCGTGACCCGTCTGACCTCGCCCGCAAGGCCCACCTCGCCGATGGCGACGAGGTTCTTCGGCAGGGGGGTGTCGCTGGCGGCGCTGGCCAGGGCGAGGGCCACGGCGAGGTCGGCGGCGGGCTCGGTGAGCTTCACGCCGCCGACCGTCGCGCTGTAGATGTCCCGTTTGCCCAGGGCGCTGATCCGGCCGCGCTGCTCCAGGACGGCGAGCATCATCGAGACCCGGGAGGTCTCCAGGCCGGAGGTCGTGCGGCGCGGGGAGGGGATCTGGGAGTCGACGGTCAGGGCCTGGACCTCGGCCACCAGGGGGCGGCGGCCCTCCAGGGTGACCGTCAGGCACGTACCGGGCACGGGCTCGTCGCGGCGGGTCAGGAAGAGGCCGGAGGGGTCGGCGAGGCCCGTGATCCCCTCGTCGTGCAGCTCGAAGCAGCCGACCTCGTCCGTCGTGCCGTAGCGGTTCTTGACGCCGCGGACCAGGCGGAGGCGGGCGTGGCGGTCGCCCTCGAAGTGCAGGACGACGTCGACGAGGTGCTCGAGGAGCCGCGGGCCGGCGATGGCGCCGTCCTTGGTGACATGGCCGACCAGCAAGGTGGACATCCCGCGCTCCTTGGACGCGCGGATCAGGGCGCCGGCGACCTCGCGGACCTGGGCCATGCCGCCGGGCGCACCCTCGATCTCGGGCGAGGCGACGGTCTGCACGGAGTCGAGGATGAGGAGGGAGGGCTTGATGGCGTCCAGGTGGCCGAGGACGGCGGAGAGGTCCGTCTCGGCGGCGAGGTAGAGGTGGTCGTCGAGGGCGCCGATGCGGTCGGCGCGCAGCCGTACCTGGCTCGCGGATTCCTCTCCCGTGACGTACAGCGTGCGGTGTTCGTCGGAGGCGGCCTTGGCGGCGACATCCAGGAGGAGGGTGGACTTGCCGACGCCCGGCTCGCCCGCCAGGAGGACGACCGCGCCGGGGACCAGCCCGCCGCCGAGGACGCGGTCCAGCTCGGGGACGTACGTCGAGCGGGCGGCGGCCTGTCTGCCGTCGACCTGGGCGATGGGCACCGCGGCGGTGGTGACCCGGCCGGGCGCGGTGGTGCGCACCGCGGGGGCGCCGCCGAACTCCTCGACCGTGCCCCACGCCTGGCACTCGGGGCAGCGGCCGAGCCACTTCGCGGTGGTCCAGCCGCACTCGGTGCAACGGTAGGAGGGGCGCTCCTTGGCCGACGTTTTACGGGTTGCCATGAGGTCACCGTATCGGCGGC
This sequence comes from Streptomyces chattanoogensis, assembly GCF_001294335.1. Classification (GTDB taxonomy): domain Bacteria; phylum Actinomycetota; class Actinomycetes; order Streptomycetales; family Streptomycetaceae; genus Streptomyces; species Streptomyces chattanoogensis. Next base: position 27,877 of record NZ_LGKG01000024.1, on the reverse strand, counting down.
CACCGACAATCCGGACCGTCGTCTCCGGTTGGGCCGACCGGGTGGGCGGGACAGGGGATGGTGTACCCCTTTGAGGGAGAAGGTCACCCGTAAGGGTTAAAAGTGCCCAAGGGGAGCGAGTGCGGCTGCATCATCCGCCTACCGTCGCCGGGTGATGAGCAGCAGGCCCGAGCACCCCAGGCACACCACCGGCGCACACCGGTCGCGCAGCGCCGCGGCGCGCCCCGACGGACCGGACCGCGGGAGCCGGGACCGCTCCGGCCGGGACCGCTACGACGCCTATCTGGACGGGCTGTTCACCTACTGCCTGTCCGTCCTGTGCGAGCACGACGCGGCCACCGCGGTGCTCGGCGAGACGCTGGCGCTCGCCGAACGCCATCACCACCGCCGCCCGTCCGGCCCGGACCTCTACCGCCCCTGGCTCTACGCCCTGGCCCGGTGGGCCTGTCTGCGCAGGCTCGCCGAACGGAGCGGACCCGGCACGGCGGCGGACGGCGCCGTCGCCCCTGAAGCCCCCGACGTCCCCGGTGCCCCTGGTGCCACCGATGCCGAGGCGCGGCAGCGCGAACTGGCCGCGCTGGCCTGGCCGGAGGCCGCCGGGACGACCCCCGAACAGCGCGAGGCGCTGGAGCTCTCGGTGCGCCACCACCTCCCGGCGGGCGAGGTCGCGGCGGTGCTCGGCGTCGAACCGGCCGCCACCCGAGCCGTGCTGGCCGCCGCCCGCTGCGAGGTCGAGCGGACCCGGGCCGCGCTGGCCGTCGTCGAACGCGGCGGGTGTCCCGATGTCGAGCAACTGGCGGGGGACACCCGGGTACTGCTGGGCGCGGCGCTCCGCCGGGAGCTGGTGCGGCATGTGGACGACTGCGCCGAGTGCCGGCGGACGGCGGAGCGGGCCACCGCCGCGGGGCCCTGGCCGGGCACCGCGCCCGCGGCCCCGGGCACGCTGCCGCTGGTCGCCGCGCCGCGCGAGGCGGTGGCCGGGGCGATGGCGGCGGCCCGGCGCTCGCGGTCGGGGCGCGCGGAGGGCGTGCCGGGCGCGGGCGTGGCGGCGGGTGCGGGACGCGGCGGCCGGGGCGTCGGGGCAAACGGTTCTCCTCGCCATGCCGACAGCGCACCCCGCTATGACCGCAGCGGGTTCCCGGTGGGCCCCACCGACCGGGCCGCCCGCCGCCGCCGGCTGCGCAACCGCGCGCTGACCAGCACCGTCGTCGCGACCGTACTCGCCGCGCCGGTGCTGGCCGTATGGGCCGCGTACCGCCAGGACCCGCCGGCCGAGCAGACGACGGACGGCACCCCCGCGGTGACGGCCAACGAGCGGGACGGCGACGGTGGACGGCTCGGCGGCCGCTACGAGAACGCCGGCAACGCCCGCACGACCCCGGACCCGGCCTACTCGCCCGGCGCGGCATCCGAGGTGTCGGCCCAGGTGGTCGGCGCGGACGGCGCCCCGCCCCGGCCGGCCCCGCCCGGCCGGGAGCACTCCGGCCCCGGCCGACTGACGGTCGCGGCGCAGCCGAGCGGCGGGACGACGGTCATCATGCTCAGCGCCTCCGGCGGGTCCCCGGTGCGCTGGACGGCGTCGGCCGGTGCGCCCTGGATCCAGGTGAGCCGGACGGCCGGGGTGCTGCGGCCGGGCGAGTCCCTCACGATCACGGTCTCTGTCGATCACGACCGGGAGCCCGAGGGCCCTTGGACGACCAGGATCGCGATCGGGCCCGGCGGCACCGCCGTCACGCTCGAGGGCTACGGCGTGCCCGACCCGGACCCGGGCCCGAGCGACCCGCCGCCCGCACACCCGAAGCCGAAGCCGAAGCCGACCGAGCCCACCCCGACCGACCCGACCCCGCCCCGTCCGACGCCGACGCCCACGGACCCCACGCCGACCCCGAGTCCCACGGCCCCGCCGACGGCCGCACCCCCGCAGCCGTCCAGCACCACCAGCCCGGCCCGCTAGCCCGACGGGCGGCGCCCGGCTGCGCTACTTCTTGGATTCCTTGGCGTCCTTGGACTTCTTGGATTCCTTGGGCTCCGCCGGCCTCGGGTCCGCCGGATGCGGTGCCATCGGCAGCGTCGCCGCCAGCCGCTCCTCGCACAGTTCGGCGAGCTTGGCGTAGCCCTTCTTGCCCATCAGCTCGGTCAGCTCCGGCCGGTACGTGACGTAGACCGGCTCGCCCGCGCCGTGCGCCGAGGTCGCCGACGTGCACCACCAGTGCAGGTCATGGCCGCCCGGCCCCCAGCCGCGCCGGTCGTACTCGCCGATCGTGACCTGCAGGATCTGGGTGTCGTCCGGCCGGTCGATCCACTCGTACGTGCGCCGCACCGGCAGCTGCCAGCAGACGTCCGGCTTGGTCTCCAGCGGTTCGCGGCCCTCACGCAGCGCGAGGATGTGCAGCGAGCAGCCCGCGCCGCCCGCGAAGCCGGGGCGGTTCTGGAAGATGCACGAGCCCTGCCAGCGACGGGTCTGCCGCTCGCCGTCCTCGTCCTCCTCGGTCCAGCCGGTCCGCGTGCCGACGTCGTGGAACTGCCACAGCTCGGGCGTGAGACGCGCCACATGCCCGGCGACCCGCTCCTCGTCCTCCTCGTCCGAGAAGTGCGCGCCGAGCGTGCAGCACCCGTCGTCCGCGCGGCCCGCCTGGATACCCTGGCAGCCGCTGCCGAAGATGCAGGTCCAGCGCGAGGTCAGCCAGGTCAGATCGCAGCGGAAGAGCTGTTCGTCGTCGCCCGGGTCGGGGAAGGTGACCCAGGCGCGGGCGAAGTCGAGGCCGACCTCGTCGGGCGTCGCCCCGGCCGCCACGCCCTGCTTGGGCTGCTTCGTCTTCTTCGCCTTTTTCGTCTTAGCCACGACCCCAGCGTAAGGCGGCTGACAAGTCACACCCGTCACGGCAGTAGGTTTCCCCGTATGAGACTCGGTGTCCTCGATGTGGGTTCCAACACCGTCCACTTCCTCGTGGTGGACGCACACCCCGGCGCACGCCCGCTGCCCGCCTACTCGCACAAGGCGGAGCTGCGCCTTGCCGAACTCCTTGACGAGTCCGGTGCCATAAGTGACCACGGGGTGGAGCGGCTGGTCGCCACCGTCCTGGAAGCGCTCCAGGTGGCCGAGGACAAGGGCGTCGAGGACGTGCTCCCGTTCGCCACCTCCGCCGTCCGCGAGGCCACCAACAGCGAGGACGTGCTGCGCCGGGTCGCCGAGCAGACCGGCGTCGACCTGCGGGTGCTCTCCGGCCAGGACGAGGCGCGGCTCACCTTCCTGGCCGCCCGCCGCTGGCTGGGCTGGTCCGCGGGCCGGCTGCTGGTCCTCGACATCGGCGGCGGCTCGCTGGAGATCGCGTACGGCCTCGACGAGGACCCGGACGCGGCCGCCTCCCTGCCGCTGGGCGCGGGCCGGCTGACCACCGGCGATCTGCCGGGGGACCCGCCCGACCCGGAGGACGTCCGGGCGCTGCGCCGCCGCGTACGCGCCGAGATCGCCCGTGTGGTGCACGAATTCACCCGCTACGGAACGCCCGACCACATCGTCGGCACCTCCAAGACCTTCAAGCAGCTGGCCCGGATCGCAGGCGCCGCGCGGAGCGCCGAGGGCCTGTACGTCCAGCGGGAGCTGACCCGTAAAAAACTCGAGGAGTGGGTCCCGCGGCTGGCCACGATGACCGCGGCGGAGCGGGCCGTGCTGCCCGGTGTGTCCGAGGGACGCTCCAAGCAGCTGCTGGCCGGGGCGCTGGTCGCGGAGGCGGCGATGGACCTGTTCGGCGTCGAGACCCTGGACATCTGTCCGTGGGCGCTGCGCGAGGGCGTCATCCTGCGGCGGCTGGACCATCTGCCGCCCCCGTCGGCGGCCGTCTGACGCGGAACGCGGCATCCCGGACCTCCTGCCCGGTGCCCAGCCCCGGCCCGTACGCTGTCCCTCGTGACAGAGCCAGTGGTGCGCATCCCCGATGCGAAGGTCGCCCTGTCCACGGCCTCGGTGTATCCGGAGTCGACGGCGACGGCCTTCGAGATCGCCGCGCGGCTGGGCTACGACGGCGTCGAGGTCATGGTGTGGACCGACCCGGTCAGCCAGGACATCGAGGCGCTGCGCCGGCTGTCGGACTACCACGGGGTGCCGGTGCTGGCCGTGCACGCTCCGTGTCTGCTGATCACCCAGCGGGTGTGGTCCACGGACCCCTGGGTCAAGCTCCAGCGGGCCCGCAACGCCGCGGAGAAGCTGGGCGCCTCGACGGTGGTGGTGCACCCGCCTTTCCGGTGGCAGCGCAACTACGCCCGCGAGTTCGTCCGCGGGGTGTGGCGCATGGAGAACGAGACCGATGTGAAGTTCGCCGTCGAGAACATGTATCCGTGGCGCTACCGCGACCGCGAGATGCTGGCGTACGCCCCGGACTGGGACCCCACCAACGACGACTACCGCCACTTCACCGTCGACCTGTCGCACACCGCCACCGCGCGCAATGACGCGCTGGAGATGGTCGCGCGGATGGGCGACCGGCTGGCGCATGTCCATCTGGCCGACGGCAACGGCTCCGCCAAGGACGAGCACCTGGTGCCGGGGCGCGGCAGCCAGCCCTGCGCCGATGTGCTGGAGCGGCTGGCGGCCACCGGCTTCGCCGGCCATGTCGTCGTCGAGGTCAATACCCGCCGGGCGATGTCCGCCGCCGAACGCGAGGCCGACCTCGCCGAGGCGCTGGCCTTCACCCGGCTGCATCTGGCCTCGCCGACCTGGGTGCCGGGGTCGTGACGGGCGAGCCGTCCCGGCCCGCCGCCCGCCGCCGGGGCCGCCCGGCCCGCGCCGAGGCCGCCGAAGGCCCCGGCGCCCGCGAACGGATCCTCGCCGCGGCCCGTACGGAATTCGCCGAGCGCGGCTACGACAAGACCTCGGTCCGCGGTATCGCCAAGGCCGCCGGCGTGGACGCCGCCCTGGTGCACCACTACTTCGGCACCAAGGAGCAGGTCTTCGCGGCGGCCATCGAGCTGTCCTTCACCCCCGCGCTGACCATGCCGGACGCCATCGCGGGCGGCGCGGAGGCCGGGGCGGGCGAGCGGATGGCCCGCTTCGTTTTCGGCATCTGGGAGAACCCGGTCAGCCGGCCCCCGCTGCTGGCGATCATGCGCTCGGCCCTGACCAACGACACCGCGGCCACCGTGCTGCGCGGCCTGGTCGAGCGCCGCCTCCTCCAGCGGGTGGCGGGCGAACTGCACGTCCCCGACCCGGAGTTCCGCGCCCAGCTGGCCGCGAGCCATCTGATCGGCATCGCGATGCTCCGTTACGTCGTCAAGATGGAGCCGATGGCGTCCGCGGACCTCGAGGAGATCATCGCGATGGTCGCGCCGACACTCCAGCGCTATCTGACCCAGCCGTAGGGGCGGGGGACGCGCGGGGTCCTGCACCTGCTCCACTGTCCGCACTCCGGTCAGCCGTCTCACATACCGGAGTCGCTGTCCAGATCTTGGATCAAGAGCGTAATCTCGGTCTCAGCTGCTGTATGACGCCGCTGAGGTATGGCGCTGATGTACGGCACGGCTGCCGTACGTACATATCCCGAGGGAGTGACCATCGTGCCCGAGCTGAGGTCCCGCACCGTTACCCATGGCCGCAACATGGCGGGCGCCCGCGCCCTTATGCGGGCCTCGGGTGTAGCGGGCGCGGACATCGGCCGCAAGCCGATCATCGCCGTGGCGAACTCCTTCACCGAGTTCGTGCCGGGCCACACCCACCTCCAGCCAGTCGGCCGGATCGTCAGCGAGGCCGTCAAGGCGGCCGGCGGCATCCCCCGCGAGTTCAACACCATCGCCGTCGATGACGGCATCGCCATGGGCCACGGCGGCATGCTGTACTCCCTGCCCTCCCGCGACCTGATCGCGGACAGCGTGGAGTACATGGTCGAGGCGCACTGCGCCGACGCGCTGATCTGCATCTCCAACTGCGACAAGATCACCCCGGGCATGCTGAACGCCGCGCTGCGGCTCAACATCCCGGCCGTCTTCGTCTCCGGCGGCCCGATGGAGTCCGGCCGCGCCACCCTCGTCGACGGCACGGTCCGCACCCTCGACCTGGTCGACGCGATCTCGGACGCGGTGAACGACAAGATCTCCGACGCGGACATCCTCCGCATCGAGGAGAACGCCTGCCCGACCTGCGGTTCCTGTTCCGGCATGTTCACCGCCAACTCGATGAACTGCCTGACCGAGGCCATCGGCCTCTCCCTGCCGGGCAACGGCTCGGTGCTGGCCACGCACACGGCCCGCAAGGCGCTGTACGAGAACGCCGGCCGTACGGTCGTCGAGCTCACCAAGCGCTACTACGACGGCGGCGACGAGTCGGTCCTGCCGCGCAACATCGCCACCTTCGAAGCGTTCGAGAACGCCATGGCCCTGGACATCGCCATGGGCGGCTCGACCAACACGATCCTGCACCTGCTCGCCGCGGCCCAGGAGGCCGGCGTCCCGTTCGGCCTGGAGGCCATCGACGCTGTCTCGCGCCGCGTCCCGTGCCTGGCCAAGGTCGCGCCCAACGTCGCCAAGGACCGCACGTACTACATGGAGGACGTGCACCGCGCCGGCGGCATCCCGGCCCTCCTCGGCGAGCTGCACCGCGCCGGACTGCTCAACGAGGACGTGAACTCCGTCCACAGCCCGTCGCTCGCCGACTGGCTCAAGACCTGGGACGTGCGAGGGGGGTCGCCCTCCGCGGAGGCCGTGGAACTGTGGCACGCGGCGCCCGGCTGCGTCCGCTCCGCCGAGGCGTTCTCCCAGTCCGAGCGCTGGGCGGCGCTGGACGAGGACGCCGAGGGGGGCTGCATCCGCTCGGCCGAGCACGCCTACTCCAAGGACGGCGGCCTCGCGGTCCTCAAGGGCAACCTGGCCGTCGACGGCTGCGTCGTGAAGACGGCCGGCGTCGACGAGTCGATCTGGACCTTCGAGGGCCCGGCCGTGGTCTGCGAGTCCCAGGAACAGGCCGTCGAGAAGATCCTGAACAAGCAGGTCAAGGACGGCGACGTGGTCGTCATCCGCTACGAGGGCCCCAAGGGCGGCCCCGGCATGCAGGAGATGCTCTACCCGACCTCGTACCTCAAGGGCCGGGGCCTGGGGAAGACCTGCGCGCTGATCACCGACGGCCGCTTCTCCGGCGGCACGTCCGGTCTGTCCATCGGCCACGCCTCCCCCGAGGCGGCCGGCGGCGGCACCATCGCCCTCGTCGAGGACGGCGACCGGATCCGCATCGACATCCCGCACCGCACGATCGAACTCCTCGTGAGCGACGAGGAACTGGCCGCCCGCCGTGAGGCACTCGGCGGCGTCTACGCCCCGAAGAACCGCGAACGCAAGGTCTCGGCGGCCCTGCGCGCCTACGCGGCCATGGCCACCAGCGCCGACAAGGGCGCGGTCCGGGACGTGACCAAGCTCGGCTGATACGAAGCCGAGCTGGCACAGAGCCGATACGGCCTGCTCAGCCGCCGGGCGGACGGAAGGCGACGTCCTGCCTGGCGGCTGCGTCGATCTCCTCGACGGTCAGCAGCGGGGTCGCCGTCGACTCCACGGCCCCGGAGGCGCGCACCGCCATGGAGACGGCGGCCATCGACAGGTGGTCGGGGAAATCGACGATGCAGTACAGGTCGGTGTCCCCGTAGGCGAAGTACATCGACTCCAGAGTGCTGCCACAGGAGCCGACGACCCGCTCCACGGCGGCCCGCCGCCCGCTGCCACCCTCGCTGAGCAGCCCTTTCGTGCCCTGGGCGGTGTAGTTCGCCTGGATGAGGTACTTCGGCATGCCGCTCTCCCGTACGCCGGTGGTCCCGTACTCCGTACTTCGGCCACCATGGGCCGGGGCGGCGGGGCACCGCCCGTTATGTTCCGCCAATCAGCCCGCCGTCCCTTCCCAGGTACCGCTGGGGCCTGGATGCATGATCCGTCCGGGTGCAGGCTGCCTCTCATGGACAACGCACCCACCACCGCCATATCCACTCCCGCCACTTCCGCCACTCCCGCCACTTCCGCCACCTCCTCCACTTCTGCCACTCCCTCCGTGGCCAACGCCCAAGCCGCCCCCACCGCCGGACTGCTGGCCGGGAAGGTCGTCTTCATCACCGGCGCCGGGCGCGGCATCGGTGCCGCCGCGGCGCGGCTGTTCGCCCGGGAGGGCGCCCGCGTGCTGCTCGCGGCCCGTACCGAGGCCCAACTCCAGGCGGTCACCGAGGAGATCCGGGCAGTGGGCGGCACCGCGCACTACGTGCTGTGCGACCTGGCGGACCCGGCGAGCGTCCAGGCCGCCGTCGACCGGACCGTGGACCTGTACGGCCGGCTCGACGCCGCCTTCAACAACGCCGCGACGAGCGTGCCGCCGGGCCCGATGGACCAGGCCCTGGAGGCCGACTTCGACCACGCCTATACGGTGAACCTCAAGGGCCAGTGGCTGGCCATGACCGCCGAGGTCGCCGCCATCCGCGCCACCGCCGGGACGGGCGCCATCGTCAACAACTCCAGCATCGGCAGCCTGCGGGGCAACCCCGAACTCCCCGTGTACGGCGCCCTGAAGCGGGCCCTCAACAGCCTGACGGAGTCGGCCGCCGTCACGTACGGCCCGGAGGGCATCCGCGTCAACGCCATCGCGCCCGGCGCCACGCTCACAGAGATGATCCGCACCTGGGAGGAGAACACCCCCGGCGTCCTCGACCGGCTCACGGCCCAGACGCCGCTGCGCCGCATCGCCGACCCGGCCGAGGTCGCCGAGGCCGCGGCGTGGCTTCTGAGCGACCGGTCGTCTTACGTCACCGGGACCGTGCTGCGGGTGGACGGGGGTACCCGGGCCTGACCGGTCCGCTGCGCTTTGCCTGGGCCGACGGGTCGGCTTTCCCACGGTTGCGCCTGCGGCGGGTTGGTTGCCGCTGCGCGGGGCTGTTCGGCAGCGGCACCGGGCCTACACGGCTCCGCCGCTACGACCCGGCGCCTCCCCGTTGGGGGTGGGAGAAGACGGTGGGGCCCTGTCCGGCAGGATGGCGCAGCCCGGGAGCGGAACGGTTGGGGGAGCACGTCACCAGGGCCAGCGACAGGAATGCAGGGCGTTCGAGGTAGAAGCCGAGGGACACATCACCACCCCACCCGAGTCGCTCTGTGGCAGAGCGGACCAGTGTGTTCAGGCGCGTTGTGTCCCGGTGAGCTGCCGAGTCGAAGCGAGGGGCGTACTCCGTCAATTGCTCGCCGAGCCAGACCGCTGCCTCTTGCGCTTCTCCCCATGTGCCCAGAACAGAACTCCGCGGCTTCATCAGCCAGTGCGCGGTTTCGATGGGTGGCAGATTGGTACGCGGGAATTCCGTCACGACTTCCCGATAGCGTTCATGCAGTCGGTGGCGTTCCCCGTCTTCTGATCCGGCTACCGGGGGTGGCTCGGAATGCGGCGGCCGACGGAGGCCCTCGTCGTCGAAGCGCTGTTTCGGGCCGGTCCAGAGATACGCGTGGTGGTGCACGGTCGTCCCGTTCGGCTCAGATGTGGTGAGTGGGACCAGCCGGCCCGGGCCCTCGACAAGGAGCCGGGGCCGGCTGGGTCAGCGGGCCGCTATCAGGCCGAGAGTCCGAACCGCGCCGGGTCGAGACCGGCCGCGTTCAGTTCCGCCGTGGTGAACCGGAGGGGCGCCCGACCCGGTCGCTTGTTGTCGCCAACTGCCCATGCGTCCGGGCCGATTTGCGCGAGAGTGAGGCAGGATTCCCCATCCGGGTGGGTGTTGCCGCCGCATGCTGTCGCGAATACGGCGCCATCGATGTTGAGCGCGTACAGGTCGGTTCCGTTCTGCATCGGTGTGCCTTCCTGATCGTCTGCCGCGTGCCGACCTTCCGTCGGCACGGATATATCTTCGGCACCGGTCAGCGCACGGCCTAGCGTGTTTCCTGTTCCCGCAAGAATCCGTCACGGATGCGTTCGATCATGTCGCGCATTTCATCGCCGGACAGGGCTGTCATCGCGAAATCCTGGAACTTTTGAACGTAGAGTTGGACGTCCCGGGGGTCGGTTACGGTCACCTCTGCATGAACCGTCTCGACGGTCACCATGCGATCATCCCGGATAACAAAAGAGTGGTTCGCTACATCGTTTTGCTGCACTTCGAGAGGGACAACTCGTATGTCCACGTGAGACAGCCGGGAAAGGGAGACGATGCGGTCGAGCTGAGCGGCCATCATCTGCGGCGATACGATTCGCCACCGGAGAACCGGTTCCGTGATGATGAAGCGCAATGATTTGGTGCCGTCGTAGAGGACGGCTTGACGGTCAATTCTCCCGGCGATGGTCCGCGCCAGGGAATCTTCGCTCAGGTCGTGGCGCTGCAGAACAGCCTTGATGTACTCCGGTGTCTGGAGCAGCCCTGGGACCAGGGCGGATTGAAAGAGCCGAAGCGTGGTCATCTGCGCCTCGAGAGCCTTGGTGGCCTGCTGGCCCTTGTGGAGGCCGGCCCGCTGCAGCAGTCGCCAGGCGGTCACCTCGGTCGCGGCGGCGCGTGCCGCGTTCGCGTACTCAGCTTTGACCTCATCCGATACGCCGATTGCGCTCAGGATTCGCTCGACGTCGGCTGGGCTTGGCGACAGTTTTGCATTCTCGATCTTGGAAAGCTTGGACGGCGACATGAGTGCGCTGCGAGCCACCGCCTTGGCCTCCTTTTTGGATGCCAAGCGCAGTGCCCGCAGCGCGGCCCCGAGCTGTGCTCTGTTCACTCGCCGTGCTTGGCCCACCAGTCAGTGAAGGGCACTGCGCGGGCGAGGGCTTTGTCCCGGTGGGCGACGAACCCTGTCGCGCGGCCCGGCGGCAGCACATCCGCTCCGAGAAACGCACCGTGATCGTCATAGCGCATGACGGCGGCGCTCTCTGCATCGAAGAGCCAGAAATCGGGGACGTCCGCCAGCGGGTTGGGCTGTTCGGTGACGTCGAGGATGAAGAACTCTTCCCCGCCGGACATGTTCTTCTGATACCCCCACCCGAGTTCGAACTTGAGATAGTCCGTCAGCGGGCGTGTCACGATGTGTACGCGATAGATGCGCTTCCCCTGACTCGTATGCGACCGAAGCTCTGCCACCCACCGGGAGTTGTAGTCCTGCGGCTGCGGTGCCCCGGACAGGAACGTCCGATAGGCGTCGACATTCACGGAATTGCTGTAGTCATCCAGGGTTTCCAGCCGGAATGCCTCTCGCTCGAACGTGTCGAAGAGATCTCCGAGGGTCTTAGATGAGCTGGTCACGGATGGCCTTCCGGATGAGGTCGATCGGGATCTCTACGAGGGTTTCGTGAGCGGGAATCCGTAAGCCGTGGTTGGTCGGGGCCTCACCCTGCACGAGGAGGGTGTCACGGTCCGTCGCGTACAGCGTCGGGCAATCCTTCTTGTCGCACGTACTGACCAGCTCGGTCACCTTCATGGTCACCGGTTCCCCCCTGCCGTGCCGCTGGTCGCGGCGTTGCACTCGATGCTCCCGAGGTGGTGACTCAGGGGTCAAGGGATCATGGTTGACAGAACGGGAAACCAGGCAGCGGCCCCCGTCGCGTCAGCAACGGGGGCTGGTTCAGTGGGCTTGGCGTGTCAGGAGCTGGACAGCGCCCAGTCCTTGACGGCGGTGACGAAGGGGGCCCAGGCAGCCGCGGGGAAGACGAGGGCCGGGCCGGTGGGGTTCTTGCTGTCGCGGACGGGGACGAGGGTGGGGTGGTTGTCGGTGACCTCGAGGCACTCGCCTCCGTCCGTGTTGCTGTAGCTGCTCTTGCGCCAGGTGGCGGCGCTCAGGTCTATGGCTCGCACGGCACTTCCTCCAACATCCGGATGATGAACTTCCGCGACTCGCCCGGGGTCAACGTCAGGTCGCGCACGGCATCATAAGTGCGCTGCAAACGCTCAACCCTGCTTGTCTCCTCAATGAGTTCACCGCGTACGTCGTTCTCGGTGTAGGCCACGGTACGGCTGTCCGGTAGCCGCAGGAACATCACAGCAGTGTTCATCAGGCCATGAGGTCCGGCGCTGAATGGCAGTACGTGGAGGGTGATGTTCGGGCGCTCCGACATCTCAGCCAGGTACTCCAGCTGCTGCTGCCACGCCTGTGTGTCGCGCAGCTGCGTGCGCAGAACTGCCTCGGAAAGGACGACCCGGAACGCTGGCGCATCGTCCCCTTCCAGCAGCTTCCGTCGCCCTATACGCGCTTCCACCTGCTGGTGTAGTTCTTGGCCGCTGCTCCCGCCCGCCGCGAGCGCCTCAAGTGCGTACCCGTCCGTCTGGAGCAGACCCGGTGGCGCACTCACCGAGTAGTGCCACAGACTCACCGCCTTGGCCTCCAGCGTCATGTAGCGCCGGTACTGCTCCTTGAATTGTGTGGGATCCCCTGCTGCCAGCTCCCAGAGCGCTAACAGCATGCCCGGAGTCCCGTAGTGCTGGTCCAAGGCCTCGGCGACCTCCGGGCTGCCGATCGTCCGGCTGTTCTCCATCTTGCCGAAAAGCGACCAGTCCCAGCCCAGCGCGTCGCCGAGCTGCCGCAGGGTTTCGCCTCGCTGTCTGCGCAGCAACCGGAGCTCTTCGGCGAACCGTTGGCGCGGCTCCTGGCTGCGTCCGCTTCCGGCTCGTCTCGGCGGCAAGGCGCCCTCCTCCGTGGAACTTGTGGAATTTGCGGGTCAGGGCGTGGAACTACGGCCTGCAAACGGCCTTCGCGCCCATTTCTCGGTCCATCCTCGTAACGGCCTGACCACTCACGGTAGTTGCCGTCCGGCGCGCCACGCACGGAAACGGCAGACGGGAGCCGCACCAAATGACCACAGAACCCCACACCGAAGCCCAGGCGGCCTGCGACGAGTTGGCAGCCGCACTGAAGCAGGTGGGCATCGTGCTGCCATCGCTGGGCGTCGACCCCATCTGGCTGAGCGACGCCTGGCCCCGCGCGCTCGTCGAGCTGGGGCGCTGCAACCTCGAGACGGCCCACCGGCTCATCGCCGTGCTCAAGAGGGCGGCGGAGCGGTGACCGGCCGGCTCGTACGGCGGGTCCTCACCCGGCTCTTCCCCGCAGGTGGGCGGCACCGTGCCGCCGCCCCGCCGCAACCGGCACCCGACCCGGCCCCGCGTCGCCGCAGGCTCCCGCGGCACAAGAGCCCGTACGCCCAGGACGCGGCCACCGGAGGGCCGTTCCTGGACACGCCGCTGCGGCCCGTGCGGCCGTACCTGCCCACCCCCTACGTCTCACCGGCGTGCCACATCGGTACGCACGCGACCTGCGACAAGGGCGCGCCGGAGCCCGAGGTCATCTCGGTTCCGGGTGTCCGGTGGGAGGCCTGCAGCTGCCCCTGTCATGCGCGCGTACCGACTTCGCTCCGCCTTGCGGCGGGTGCGGCTCCGACCTGAAGAGGATGTGGCCGAATCGGCGGGATCGGCAGGGTGGTTGGTGCTGGATGACCACCAACATCGGGAGAATCACCATGCGTGGGAAAACGGGGAGCTTCAGGAAGGCAGCGGCGGTCGGGATGCTCATACTCGCCGCCACAACGGTGAGCATGCCCGTCGCTTCGGCCGCCGAGGTCCGTGGCCGGGCGGCCTGCGTCTCGACGCTGGAGAAGGCGCAGTCGCTGAACAAGAAGGCCCTCGAGGCCGATGGACATCACAGGCCCCGCACGGCCTTTGACTACAACCGCAAGACCTGGACCGCGATCCGCGATGCCCAGCACCGGGATTGCCGGGGCGTACGTGACGAGCGGGAGATCCGGCACCGCCTCGACTCCATCGCGGACGACGTCAAGACGGCGGAGAGGCACAACCACTACGGTCGGGCGCGGAAGGCCATGCCGTACGAAGAGGATGTGTGGGCCGGCATCCGGAGGGTGCTCTCCCTCGTGACCCACTGATCCGGCGGGCGTCCCGACGTCACCAGTTCCCGGGGTCCTTCGGATCCGCCGCGAACACGGTCCCGTCGGGCGCCGCCGCATAGATCCGGCGGCCGCGGGCGTCCATCACCGGGGCGGGCAGCGAGTCCAGGAAGCCGTTGCGGCGGTCGGCGGCCAGGCGGGGCGGGGTCTGGCCGACCAGTGAGCCGGAGCGGGTGTCCACGGCCAGGAGCCGTCCGTCCGCCGCGGTGAAATACAGGCGGTCGCCGTTCACCACGGGCGCCGAGCCCCGGCTGACCGACGTCTCCGTGCTCCACTTGCGCTTCCCGAGGGCCTGCAGCTGGCCGCCCTCGGCGAGCACGTACACCGTCTCGCCCTGCACCACCGCCCGCACCGTTCCGTCGAGCGGTGCGGCCAGCCGGGTGCGGTGGGTCTGCCGGGTCTCCGGGTCGTAGCGGACCACGGCGGTGGTGGTGTAGGGGTGCATGGGGTCGACGGCGGTGAAGTAGAGGGCGCCGGAGCCGCCGACGCCGGCCAGGTTGAGCATGCCGGGCAGCCGGCGCGACCAGCGGACCGAGCCGTCCGCCGGGGCGATGGCGGTGACCTGGGTGCCGGTGCTGTCGGGGGTCAGGTCGACGGCGTAGGCGGTGCGGGCGTCGCCGTACGAGAAGAAGCGCGGCGGTGTGTGCTTCGGGAAGCGCTTGTGCCAGCGGCGCTCATGGGTCGCGCTGTCCAGGGCCGTCACCGTGCCGTCCCCGGCACACAGCAGTATCCGGTCGCCGATGACGGCCGCCCCGCCCTCGTACGCGGTGAGGTCCTGGCTCCAGCGGGTGGCGCCCCGGCCCTTGGCGGAGGGATCGAGGGCCTCCAGCCGCCGGAGGTCGGGCGTACGGACGTACAGCAGCCCGCCGGAGAGCACCGGGGCGGTCGGCGGGGCATCGGTGACGGCGGCGGTCCGGCCGGTACGGTGCCATGCCGCGCGCCCGGTGCCGGCGTCGAGACGCGCCGCGCGCAGGCCGGACTGGGAGCAGAAGACGGCTCCGGAGCCGGCCGTGCAGAACGGCATCTCGGATTTGTGGCCGTCGGGGCGTTCGAGGAGCGTGGTGTGCCAGGGGCGCACCTCGGTGGAGGCGGCCGACGGCGGACGGGTCTGGAGTCCCTGCCCGTCGGACGACAGGGCCCGCACGCCCGCGAACGTCCCGGCCCCGGCGACGAGCAGCGCCACGGCGGCCCAGACGAGCCGGCGGCGCGCCTTCGGGGCGGTGTCCTCTTCCGGGCGGGTTTTCGGGCGGGTTTCGGCGTCGTCGACGTCGGGCGGCGGCGGTCCGGCCGGTGCCGACACCGCCGCCCGGACATGCGTGACCTCGGCGCGCGACGGTGCGGAATCGGGCGGGACGGGCTGCCGTTGGGCGGGTATCCGCGCGGCTGTCAGGGCGCCTGCCGGGGACTTCCTGCCGTGCGGGTCCGTGGGGAGCGCGGGCAGGTCGAGATCGATCTCCGTGTGCAGCTCGGTGTGCAGCAGCTCCATCAGCTCGCCCGGTGTCGGACGGTCCGCCGGATCCTTCGCCAGGCAGCTCTCGATCAGCGGCACCAGTTCTTCCGGCACGCCCGCCAGATCCGCCTCGTCGTGCACCACCTGGTACGCCACCAGATACGGGCTCTCCGAGTCGAACGGCCCGCTCCCGGTCGCCGCGTGCACCAGCACCGACCCCAGCGCGAACACATCCGCCGCCGGGCCCACCTCGCGCGGCCGCTGGAACTGCTCGGGCGCCATGAACGGCGGTGTACCGATCAACTTGCCGGTTTCGGTGCGCATTTCACTGTCGGACGGCCGTGAGATACCGAAATCGATGACTTTCGGGCCGTCGGCGGCCAGCAGTACGTTTCCCGGCTTCAGATCGCGGTGGACGACCCCGGCGCGGTGGATGTCGCGCAGCGCCTCGGCGAGGCCGGAGGCCAGCCGCCGCACCTCGGCGGGCGGCAGCGGGCCGTTCCGCTTCACATGTTCGGAGAGGGTCGGACCGGGAATGTGCAAGGTCGCCATCCAGGGCCGTTCGGCATCCGGATCGGCGTCCACGACCGGCGCCGTAAAGGCCCCGCTGACCCGCCGCGCGGCCGCCACCTCCTGCCGGAACCGCCCCCGGAACTCCGGGTCCTGGGCGAATTCCGCGTGGATGACCTTGACCGCGAGCAGCAGCCCGGAGGACGAGCGCGCCAGATGGACCACGCCCATACCGCCGGCGCCCAGCCGTGCCTCCAGGCGATATTGCCCGGCGTATTCCGGACGCTCCGCTTCCGGGCCGACCCCGGAATCACGCAGCGGCGGCATCCTTCCACCCCCGTGTCCTACCCTCTGCAATTCGGCCGCAGGTGCGACGCGCGGAGCCTAGTCGATGACCCGTACGAGATGAATGAGGCTTGCTAGCGTGCGCGTTGCGCGTCCGAAAACGCCCGGCACGACGGGCGGCGACGGACCACACGGCAGTCATCAACGCGCCAGTACTCAACACGGCAGTCATCAACACGCCGTCATCAACACGGCAGTCATCAACGGGGGAGCAGGAAATGAGCACACAGGACCATCACGACTACCTGGACCTGGACGCGGTCGTCGGCAAGCTGGACGACGACATGGACGGCAGCGTGGCCGGCGAGGCGGAGGGCACCGGCGATGCCGCCGCGCCGGCCGTTATGGCGGCCACCCGGCGCAGCTTCCAGATCGCGTCCGGCCAGCAGCTCAAGGTCCGCGGCGGCCCCAGCACCACCTACCCGGTCGTCGGGAAGCTGGCGCCCGGCTCCTGGATCGAGATCCGCTGCCAGCGGCGCGGCCAGCGGATCACCGGCCCCTACGGCACCACGGACATCTGGGACAGCATCGGGCCCGGCGAGTTCGTCTCCGACGCCTATGTCCGTACGGGCAGTGACGGGCCGGTCGCACCGAGCTGCACCAGCTGAGATCGGCCGAGCCGGCCGGCCACCGGGGATAATCGATGCCATGAGCGATGCGCAGACCCCCGGCGGCCCGGAGCGGGACGGCCCGGAACCGGAGGAGATCCGGTTCTTCGGCACCACCTGGGTCCACCACGGCGGCGGCTACGTCCTGCGCCGGGCCGCCGTCGCGGTGGGCTCGCTCGTGCTGGCCGCCGTCGGCGCGCTCGTCCTGCGTTTCGCCTTCCAGGGCCTGGAATTCGGCGGCGTCGGCCCGCTCGTCAACGTCCTCGTCGTCGCCGGCTTCGCCATCTGCAGCGCCCTCGCCTTCCGCCGCACCTGGGACGGCTTCGTCCGGCGCCCCGACCCTTCGTCCGAGAGCGCCGCCGACAAATCCGCACACAGCCTGATGCTCATCGGCTTCATCGGCTCGCTGCTGGCCTACTTCTGCCGCAGCCTCATCGAGGCGCCCGGCGAGAAACTGCACCGCGCCGAGTACGAGGCGGCCCGCGAACGCCATGAGCGGCGGCGCACCGCCCGTACCGGCAACCCGGCCGCGAAGAAGCCGCGGCCGAAGGGGAAGAAGCGCGGCTAGGGCCTGGCCCGGCGCTCGCCCTCCGGCGCAGGTATGGCCTGTGCGTACCGGGCCGCCATCGTGTGGAACACCCGGCGCGGCACCCACCGCTCCGCGCCGACCATCCGCACCACCCCGTACGAGGAGAGGTCGTCGGGGGCGGAAGGACCGTCCCCGTCGGACGCCTTGCCGAACCCGGCGAAGGTGAACCACAGCGCGGTGTCCACGCCCTCCTCCTCGAAGACGTCCAGCAGCTCCGTCAGATAGCGCACCTGTTCGTCCTCGTCCGGCACCGCGTCCGCGGGCGGCTGCCAGGCGATGCCGCCCCGCTCACCCGCGCCCCGGTAGGGACAGGTGCCGAATTCGGTCACCACGACCGGCTTGCCATGGGCGAAGTGCCCGCGCAGCTCGTCCCGGAAGGTGCCGGCGTTGTACTTCGCCCGGTACGCATCCACACCGACGACATCGAACGGCCGCCAGTCGACGGACTCCCACGGCCCCGAGGCATAGGTGACCCGGCCGCCGAACCGCCCCCGGACCACCTCCGCCACCTCCGCGAGGAAGCCGTTGAGCCGTTCCTGCACGGGGCCCAGCGACATCCACCAGTCCTTGTCGCCGCTGGTCATCGCCCGCAGCCGCTCCCCGTACGTCTCCCCCGGAATAAAGCCGTCACAGAAGGCACTCATCTCGCACCCGGCGACGAACACCACCTCGGCCCCGCCCGCCCGGACGGCCTCGGCCCGCTCCGCGCACTCCGCGAAGAACGGCAGCAGCTCCGCCGGCCCGAGATCCACCGGGAACGGCGCGAACCACACTTCGAGCCCCGCTTCCGCGGCATACCGCGCCGCCGTACTCAAGCGCTCGGGGTGCCCGCCGGAAATCCGTATCGCGGTGCAGTGCAGCTCGTCTGCGATCACCGTCATGTCCCGGCGCACCGCCTCCTCGCTGAAGCTCTTACGAGAAAGCTCTTCACCAGGAAGGAACCCGGTGTCGTAGTTGATGCCCCGTGCGCGCATGCGTCTCTCACATCCCCGTTGATGCAGCCATGAGGCCCGATGAAGACCTCGCGATGGGCTCAACGCCCCAGCCTGAGCGGAAAGTTCCCCATCCGGGTGCCCCACCTCCGTGGCGCAGGCAGGATGGCTCATATGCCTCATGACCCCCACCACGCCGCCCGCGCCCGCTCCTTCGACTCCGTGGCCGCCCAGTACGCGGCATCCCGCCCCGGCTACCCGCCACAGCTCTTCGACGCGATCGAAGAGGCGGCCGGCCGCTCCCTCAAGGGGGCCCGAACGCTGGACGTCGGCGCCGGCACCGGTATCGCCACCAGGCTGCTCGCGGCCCGCGGCGCGCAGGTCATCGCCGTCGAACCGGGCGCCGGAATGGCCGCGCAGCTGCGCGCCGACCTCCCCGGCATCCCGCTGGTCCGCGCCGTCGGCGACGCTCTGCCCTTCCCCGACACCGCCGCCTTCGACGTCGTCTGCTACGCCCAGGCCTGGCACTGGACCGATCCGGCCCGCTCGGTCCCGGAGGCCATGAGGGTGCTGCGGCCCGGTGGCGCGCTCGCCCTGTGGTGGAACATCCCCTACCGGGAGACCGGCTGGGCCGCCGACCAGGAAGCCCGGCTCGCCCGCCGGCTCCCCGGCTACGACCGCCACCGCGTCACCGACGACCCCGACGCCCTCTTCCGCCGCCACGGCCTGCGGTCCGCGTTCCGGGCGGCCGAATGGACCCGGCCGGTGCCCCTGGACACCCACCTCGCCATGCTCGGCAGCCACTCCCAGCTCGCCGTCGTCGCCCCCGCGACCGCCGCCGCCATCCTGGAGGACGAACGGACCGCCCTGCTGGACGCCTTCCCCGACGGCATCGTGCAGGAGGAGTACGGCGTCGACCTCACCGTCACGCTCTGCCCGGCCGTGCCGTCGTGAAAGCCGTGCGCGGACCGGCCGCTGAAGCCGTGCTCGGACCAGCCGCTCGAGCCGTGCTCAGAACGTCTGCTTCGGCTTGCCCTTCCCGTACAGCCAGACATCGAACAGTTCCGTCAGATCCTTGTCCGTCCGCTGCTGGCAGAAGGCGATGAAGTCCGCCGAATCGGCATTGCCGTAGCGGTACTTGGCGGGCCACTCCTTGAGGATCCGGAAGAAGGTCTTGTCACCGACGGCGTTCCGCAGCTGCTGGAGCACCATGGCGCCACGGTAGTAGACGGCATCCCCGGTCACGTTCGCCCCCTTGCCCGGCTTGCCCGGCGGGTACGCCCACAGCGTGTCCTTCGGGCCCTTCTTGTAGAGCGCGTCGAACTGCTGCTGGGGCGTCTTGCCGTCCTCGTCCTCGTGCTGCTCCCACAGCCATTCGGTGTAGGTCGCGAAGCCCTCGTTGAGCCAGGTGTCCTGCCAGGTCTTCGGCGTCACCGAATCGCCGAACCACTGGTGGGACATCTCGTGCACCACCGTCACGGTGTCCGGCGCCCCGGCGTAGACCGGCTTGGTCTGGCTCTCCAGGGCCAGCCAGTCGATCCGCGGCGGGGTGTCGTCGACGATCGCACCCGCCGACCGGAAGGGGTACGGGCCGAACAGCCCGCGCTCCCACTTGATGATCTCCGGCAGCCGGCTCAGGGCTTTCTTGCTGCCCGCCGCCTCCGCCGGGTCCACCGCCTCGTACAGCGGGAGCCCGTCGGGCATCCGGTCCTCGGTGAAGCGGAACTTCCCGATGGACGCGGTCGCCAGATAGCTGGCCATCGGCAGACCGTTGTGCCACACGAACGTCGTACGGCCCTTGGCGGTCTTCCGCGACCGCAACTCCCCGTTGGCGACGGCCGTGTAGCCGTTCGGCACGGTGATCCTGAAGTCGTACAAGGCCTTGTCGCCGGGGTGGTTGTTGCCGGGGAACCAGGACATGGACCCCTCCGGCTCCCCGGACACGAACGCACCGTCGGGGGTCTTGACCCACCCCTCCGTCGTCTTGTCCGGGTCCATGATCTCCTGCGGGGTCCCGTGGTACCTGACGGTGATACGGAACGTTTCGCCCTTGCGGAGCACGGCGACGGGCGTCACCGTCAGCTTGTGCCCCTTGCGGGAGAAGTCGGCGTTCGCGGTGTCGACCTGCACACCGGACACCTTCAGCCCCTGCAGGTCGAGCTTGAAGGACCGCAGATTCTGCTCGGCCTTGGCCGTGATCTGGGCGGTCGCGTCCAAGTACCGTTTCTTCACGTCGTAGTCGAGGTCCAGCCCGTAGTGGGTGACCTGATAGCCGCCGTTGCCGAGCGCCGGGAACAGGGGGTCGCCGACCCCGCCGGAGCCCGCCGCCCCTTTGACGGCCGTCGCCCCGACCGTGCAGGAGGACAACAGCAGGGCGACGGACAGCGCGGCGGTCGCACCGCAATAGCGCAGGGGCCGGCGGGTGGTCACAGCACTCCCAGGGTCGTTGAGGGTTCGTTGATCGTTGATCGACAAAGTCCTCTGACCCTAAGGCCGTTTCTGCTCGAACGCCGTTCCTTTCCGGATAGAGGGTGTTATGGAGGAGAGGGGCGGGTCATACGAGGGCGCCCTCGCGTGGTGTCCGCCACGGGCGCCCTCGCGTGCCGTCATAGGTGGGCGCCGCCCGAGGACCGTTCGCCGCCCGCGCTGCCCGCCCCGGCCGGGCACCGCTGTTCGGCCCAGCTGCCGAGGGCGGCCGCACAGGCGTGGTCGAGATGCCGCAGCCCGGACAGGTCCAGCTCGACCTCCCGGTCCCGCGGCAGCGCCTCCAGCTGGTCGAGCAGCTTCGGCAGCCGCAGGAACGTTGCATGCCCGACGGCCCGTACGCGGATCGGCCGCCGACAGCCGGGCCCGGCGGGACCCTCCACCCCCACGATCTCCAGGTGGACGTGCGAGGTCTCCCACGCCGACTTGGCAACCGCCATCAGCAGCCCCAGCAGCACCCCCTCGAACATGTTGGTCGCCACGATCGCCACCGCCGTCGCCGCGAGCACCACGGCCTCGCCCCGGTGCTCGCGCCACAGCGGCCGCAGCTCGCGCAGCGGCATCAGCTTCCAGCCCGCATGGATGAGTACGCCCGCCAGCGCGGCCACCGGCACCACCCCCAGCGCCGCCGGGAACGCCGCCGCGAACACCAGCAGCCAGACACCGTGCAGCACCCGCGAGGCCTTGGTCCGCGCGCCCGCGTGCACATTGGTGGCGCTCCGCACGATCACCGCGGTCATCGGCAGCGCCCCGAGCAGCCCGCACGCCGCATTGCCCGCGCCCTGCGCCATCAGCTCCTTGTCGTACTGGGTCCGCGGCCCGTCGTGCAGCCGGTCCACCGCGGCCGCGCTGAACAGCGACTCCGCCGACGCGATCAGCGCGAACGCCAGGACGGTACCGAGCGCGCCGATCTCGGCGAGCCGCCCGATATCCGCCAGGCCCGGTGGCCGTACGGCCTCCAGCAGGCCCTCCACCTCGACCCGCGCCACCGGCAGATCCAGCACGCCCACGGCAGCGGTCGCCAGCACCACCGCCACCAGAGGGGCGGGCAGCACCTCCGCGGCGCGCCGCCAGCGCGGCCAGAGCAGCAGCACACCGATCGTCGTCACGCCGACGGCCAGCGCCGCGAGCCCCGTGTCCGAACCGGCGGTGTCGGCCGCCAGTCCCGGCAGCCCGCCCAGATTGGCCGGTCCGTTCCCGGGCGCCTTGGCATCCACCAGGGCGTACACCTGACCGGCGATCAGCACCAGGCCGATCCCCGCCAGCATCCCCTGCACCACCCCGATGGAAATGGCCCGGAACCACCGTCCGAGCCGCAGCGCCCCCATGACCAGCTGGAGCACCCCGGCGGCCAGCACCAGCACGCCCAGTGTCCCGGCCCCGTACTCGTGCACGGCCTCGTAGACCAGCACGGTCAGCCCGGCGGCCGGCCCACTGACCTGCAGACTGCTGCCCGGCAGCAGCCCGGTGAGCAGCCCCCCGACGATCCCGGTGACGAGCCCCAGCTCGGCCGGTACCCCGGACGCGACGGCCACTCCGACACACAACGGGACGGCGACGAGAAAGACGACGAGGGAAGCGGTGAAGTCGGCCCGCCAGGTGGCGAACGACCGCGGGGACGGCGCCGACGATGAGGACGGCGCGGACGACGGTGAGCCGGACCGGCGGGCGGCGGCGCGTGCGGATATCCGCGGGAAGAGCTGCCGGGCTCGGTGCATCCGGGATTTCTGCATGAGGTGCCTCCAGCGTGACGAGATGCGGCGGCGCGCGGCAGGGCGGCGCGCATGCGGGCATGCGGGCGCGCGGTGTGGCGCCAGGAAAGTGACGGCTGGATCCGTCGGAATGCGCGGGCCGGGGAAGGCCCTGGGGAAGCGCTCGGCTCGGGGCTCTCAGCAGCGGAAGACGCGGTGCTGGACCGGCAGTTCGCCGGATCTCGACAGGGGTACGGCCCGCTGCCCGGTCAGCGGTACGGACCCGGACGGCCCGTCGGTGTCCCGTACGGGGCAGGCGGTCGACAGGGGAGTGGAGAGCGGGGGCGGCACGGACACCGCGGCCGCGGACCGTCCGCCGCGGCGCGGCCGGCAGCGGTCGGGGCCGGCTTGCGGGTGGTGCTCATGGAGGTCCAGCGCAACGGGTTTCGCGGCCCCGGCACCTTTGCCGTACGTCGTTCCGTAGGCCGTTCCGTAGGCCGTTCCGTACGTCGTTCCGTACGTCGTTCCGTTCGCGGATTCGGACGGGGCTCCGGGCGCGGCTCCGGAAAGGGTGGCTCCGCGCGTCTGCCCGTACGACCCGTACGACCCGTACGACCCGTACGACCGCCCGGCGACGGCCGGAAGCGCGAGGACGACGACCACGACCGCCAGCAGGAACCGGCCGAGGCCAGTGCCACGAAGCGGACTGCTGGCCATCATCGCCCTCCGATGGGTTTTCGACGGGTCTCGATTGGCTGGACAACGCCCTCCATTGTGTCCAAGAGGACACGCTCCGCCGCAACTCGGCATGTAACCGCCATGTAAACCCGGAACTGCCGAAAAGGAACGATCAGCTCCGATCGCTCCGGCGCCCGCCCGGCGCGCGCGGCACCCCACAACGCGCCCGCCACCCGACCCGACCTGCCCCGACCACCCGGCGCCCCACAGCTCCCTTGACGCCCCGCATCTTCCCTTGACGCTCCACACCGCCCCGAGGATTATTCACCGCATGATGAATTACCTCTCCGGGGCACCCGACGACCCCGGTTCTTCCGGCGACCGCGACGCCGCCGATGCCGTCAGCGGACCTGATGCCGCCGACGCCTTCGCCCCGGCCCCCGCCGTCCACGCCCGCCGCCTCACCGTCGTACGAGGCGGCCGCACCGTCCTCGACGACCTGGCTTTCGACATCCCGCCCGGCCGGATCACCGGGCTCCTCGGCCCCTCCGGCTGCGGCAAATCCACCCTGATGAGGGCCATCGTCGGCACCCAGGCCCACATCACCGGCACCCTCGACGTCCTCGGCAGCCCCGCCGGCCACCCCCGCCTGCGCCCCCGCATCGGCTACGTCACCCAGGACCCGTCCGTATACGACGACCTCACCGTCCGCCAGAACCTCGACTACTTCGCCGCGGTACTGCAGCCCGGCCGCGCCGCCCGCGCCGAACGGCGCGCGCGCGTCACCCGCACCATCGAGGACGTCGACCTCACCCGCCACGCCGACGCCCTCGCCGGCACCCTCTCCGGCGGCCAGCGCAGCCGCGTCTCCCTGGCCGTCGCCCTCCTCGGCACCCCCGAACTCCTCGTCCTCGACGAGCCCACCGTCGGCCTGGACCCCGTCCTCCGCCGCGACCTGTGGAACCTCTTCCACACCCTCGCCACGGACCGGGGGACCACCCTCCTCGTCTCCTCCCACGTCATGGACGAGGCCGAGCGCTGCCACCGCCTCCTGCTGATGCGCGAGGGCCGCCTCCTCGCCGACGAAGCCCCCGACACCCTCCGCCACCACACCGGCGCCCCCACCGTCGAGGCCGCTTTCCTCCACCTCGTGGACCGGACCACACGGAACGAGCCCACCGCGCACCGGACCACGCGTGAGGCCGTCCCGGACGAGCCCGCCGCGAGCGGACCTCTCGCAGACGGAGCCACCGCGGCCGAGGCCGCGCCGGGCGAAACCACCGCGGGCGAAACCGCCGCGGACGAAACCGCCACGACCAAGGCCACGGACCAGCAGCCCGCCCCCTCCAACACCCCGTCACACCCACCGCACCCCACGAGCGCGATCCACCCCACGGGCCCGATCCACCCCACGGGCCCGACTCACCCCACGGAAATTCCCACCCACCCCACGGGAATACCGCCCCACCCCCGCCGCGTTGTGGACCCGCAGGGGGCCCTCCCAACCCTTAGGGGATCTGTTCGAACGCCCCCTAGGGGAAATCCCCCAGCGAATAAGGGAAATCCCCCAGCGAGCCCCGCCCGCACCCTCGCCACCGCCGCCCGGGTCCTCCGCCAGCTCCGCCACGACCCCCGCACCATCGCGCTGCTGCTGATCGTCCCCTGTGCCCTGCTCGCCCTCCTCCGCTACGTCTTCGACGCCCACCCGAGCACCTTCCACACCATCGGCGCCTCGCTCCTCGGCATCTTCCCGATGATCACGATGTTCCTGGTGACCTCCATCGCCACCCTCCGCGAACGCACCTCGGGCACCCTGGAACGCCTCCTCGCCATGCCCCTGGGCAAGGCGGACCTGCTCACCGGCTACGCGCTCGCCTTCGGCCTCCTGGCGATCGTCCAGTCCGCCCTGGCCACCGCCCTCGCCGTCCGGTTCCTCGGCCTCGACGTCACCGGCTCCCCCTGGCTCCTCCTCCTGGTGGCCGTCCTCGACGCCCTCCTGGGCACCGCCCTCGGCCTCTTCGTCTCGGCCTTCGCCGCCTCCGAATTCCAGGCCGTCCAGTTCATGCCGGCCGTCCTGATGCCCCAACTCCTGCTCTGCGGCCTCTTCGCACCCCGCGACACCATGCAGCCGGCCCTGAAAGCCCTCTCCGACGCCCTTCCGATGTCCTACGCCGTGGACGGCATGACCGAGGTCCTCACCCACCCCGGCATCACCGCCGCCTTCGTCCGCGACACCACCCTCGTCGCGGCCTGCGCCCTCCTGGTCCTCACCCTGGGCGCGGCGACCCTGCGCAGGCGTACGGCCTGACGCCCCGGGCCCCGGCAGGCGGCCGTACCCCACCACCCCCACGATGCGAAGATGAGCGAAACGGCCCACCCCACCGGAAGGTGCACCCGCACATGACCCAGAAGGTCGCCGTCCTCGGCACCGGAAAGATCGGCGAAGCCCTCCTCAGCGGAATGATCCGCGGCGGCTGGGCGCCCTCCGACCTCCTGGTCACCGCCCGCCGCCAGGAACGCGCCGCTCAACTCCGCGAGCGTTACGGCGTAGAGGCGGTCAGCAACGCCGAGGCCGCCAAGTCCGCCGACACCCTGATCCTCACCGTCAAGCCCCAGGACATGGGCGCCCTCCTCCAGGAGCTGGCCCCGCACATCCCCGCCGAACGCCTGGTCATCAGCGGCGCCGCCGGCATCCCCACCTCGTACTTCGAGGAGCGGCTGGCCGCCGGCACCCCGGTCGTACGGGTCATGACGAACACCCCGGCCCTCGTCGACGAGGCCATGTCCGTCATCTCCGCCGGCACCCACGCCACCGCCGCCCACCTCACCCTCGCCGAGGAGATCTTCTCCACCGTCGGCAAGACCCTCCGCGTCCCCGAGAGCCAGCAGGACGCCGCCACCGCCCTCTCCGGCTCCGGCCCCGCCTACTTCTTCTTCCTCGTCGAGGCGATGACCGACGCCGGCATCCTCCTGGGCCTCCCCCGCGACAAGGCCCACGACCTGATCGTCCAGGCCGCCATCGGCGCCGCAGTGATGCTCCGCGACAGCGGCGAACACCCCGTCAAGCTCCGCGAGAACGTCACCTCCCCGGCCGGCACCACCATCAACGCCATCCGCGAACTCGAGAACCACGGCGTACGGGCCGCCATGATCTCCGCCCTCGAAGCCGCCCGCGACCGCAGCCGCGAGCTCGCCACCGGCAACGGCTGACCCCGCCACCCCCACCGGGGGCAGCCGCACCCCCGAGCGGCCACCCCCGATGGGTCCGCCTACGCCATCAACCCCACGGCCCGGTACGCGGCATCCACCCGCGGCCGCGCCAGCCCCCATGCCCGCTCGGCCCCGGCCCGCAACACGGCATCGACGTACTCCCAGTCGGCAGCCAACGCCGCATGCCGCTCCCGAACCGGCCGCAACCCCTCCACCACGGCCTCCGCGACATCGCTCTGCAACGCGCCGTACGACGAGTACCCCTCGGCCAGCCGCTCCGGCTCACCCCCCGAAAACGCCGCCAGCACCTCCAGCAGCTCGGCGACCCCCGGCCGCACACCCCGCTCGTACTCAACGGCACCACTTCCCCCCTCCGGCACCGCCCGCATCACTTTCTTCCGCACCACCTCCGGCTCATCCAGCAGACAAACAACCCCCGACATCCGCCCCTGCCCCGGCTTCCCCCTTTTCTCCCTCACCCGCGCCGCCACCTCCGGATACGTCGCCCTGGGCACCACGAAGACCTCCCTGTACCGCTGGTTGAACCGCACCGCCAGCTCCCGCGTCAGCTCCACCTGCTGCGCCTGGTCCGCCCCGACCGGCACTTCCTGCGTCCCGTACGCCAGGACGTCCGCCGCCCTCAAGGCCGGATACGTCAACAACGACCCCGCACATTCCCACCCCGGCCGGCCCGCTCTGCGTCCTTCTCCCTGTACTGGAGCATCCGCCGCATCTCGCCGTCGGTGGCCGTGCACTCCATCAGATACGACAGCCGCGCATGCTCATCCACATGGCTCTGCACAAACACCGTGCACCGCTCCGGATCCAGCCCCATCGCCAGCATCAGCGTCGCCGCCTGCCGGCTCAGCCGCCGCACCCGCGCCGGATCGTGCTCCACGGTCAGCGCATGCAGATCCACCACACAGAACAACGCCTCGCCCCGTTGCTGATCCACCTCGACCCACCGCCGCATGGCCCCCAGGTAGTTCCCCAACGTCAGATGCCCCGTCGGCTCCACCCCACTGAAAATCCGAGGCCCCGCCGCAGCACCGGTCGCCCTCGCACTCAACACCCGTCTCTCCTCTACGTCGTGTACGTCGCAAGCGCCATCGACACGTCACGGGACCGCCGACCTCACCGGCCGGCTACGAGAGGGAGATACGCGAACGGCCGCCGAAGCGGCGGCCGTGATCATGCATACGCAGGTGGTCGGCCGCCGTCAGGCGGGCCACCACAGCTGTACGAGCGCATACGCAGTCATGCGCCTCAAAGTACCCGGTGACTCCTCACCCGGCACGGGTTTGAACCACCCCACCCCCTCGTGTAGTGTTCTCCGAGTTGCCGCGGAGCCCATCAAGCCCCGGGTGACCATCCCGCCGCATCGCGGCACACCACTACTGCACGGCCCCTCACCGGGAGCAATTTCGGCATGCCGAAATTAGGACCGGGACTCGATTATGAGTCGCCGAGGAATTCCGCTAAAGTAGTGACCCCGACAGGGAATCGGAACTGAATTCGA
>NZ_LGKG01000023.1 GCF_001294335.1 Streptomyces chattanoogensis | reverse complement strand
GGATGTGCGGTCGTATTACGCGCGTCGGGCGGCTGCGGGTGTGGGGCTGATCGTCACCGAGGGGACCTATGTGGGTCATGAGTCGGCGGGGCAGAGTGACCGGGTGCCGCGGTTCCATGGTGAGGAGCAGCTGGCGGGGTGGGCGAAGGTTGCCGAGGGGGTGCATGCGGCGGGCGGGACGATCGTGCCGCAGCTGTGGCATATCGGCATGGTGCGCAAGCAGGGCGATGCCCCCTTCGCCGATGCGCCCGCCGTGGGTCCTTCGGGGATTCGTGTCGACGGGACCGAGAACGCGGGCAAGGCGATGACGCGGCGGGATCTGGACGAGGTCATAGGTGCTTTTGCCGAGGCTGCGGCGGCTGCTGAGCGGATCGGTTTCGATGGGGTGGAGCTGCACGGTGCCCATGGCTATCTGCTGGATCAGTTTCTGTGGGCGCGGACGAACCGTCGCACGGATGCCTACGGTGGTGATGCGGTGGCTCGTACGACGTTCGCGGCCGAGATCGTGGCCGCGGTCCGCGAGGCCGTTTCGGCTTCCTTCCCGGTGATCTTCCGCTATTCGCAGTGGAAGCAGGAGGCCTACGACGCCAGGCTCGCGCAGACTCCTCAGGAGCTGGAGGCGATCCTGGCTCCGTTGGCCGCGGCGGGCGTCGATGCTTTCCATGCTTCCACCCGTCGCTACTGGCTGCCCGAATTCGAGGGCAGCGATCTCAATCTGGCGGGCTGGACGAAGAAGCTGACGGGTAGGCCGACCATCACCGTCGGTTCGGTCGGCCTCGACGGGGACTTCATCCGTGCCTTCGCCGGGGAGGGCGCTGCGGTCGGCAGCATCGACAACCTTCTGGACCGCCTGGAGCGCGATGAGTTCGACCTGGTGGCTGTCGGCCGTGCGTTGCTTCAGGATCCGTTGTGGGCGGCGAAGGTGCTGGGGGACCGGTTCGAGGAGCTGAAGCCGTATGACG
>NZ_LGKG01000022.1 GCF_001294335.1 Streptomyces chattanoogensis | reverse complement strand
CGGCGGTGGTGGCCAGGGTACGCACGACGGTCGCGCCGGCGAACACGACCGAGGAGACCGGCCGTCCCATCCATCGCGTCAGATCGCCTCGCAGGTCGGGATCGACCTCGACGGTCACCCGGATGTATCTGCTCTGCAGCGTGGTGACCTTGGTGGACCGAGGTGCGGAGACGTCCTGCCCGCGCTGCAATGCCGCGCGGTAGTTTTCCTTGCGCCGGCTCATGCCTCATCCTGACGCTTGATCAGTTCTTCCGCGAAGTCCGTGTACGCCGACCCCTTGGCCCGGACCGGGTTCCCGAAGGACTGGGAGTACAGGTCGAGCCGCGCGATCTGGGTGTCCAGCACCTCGAAACCCCGCTCGGTCAGTGCCTCACGAGCGTCCGCATCGGGCCCGGTGCGCGTGGCATCGGGACGGTTGGTGCGATTGAGCAGGACCGCCGAGCGGGCCGGCTCGGCACGCAGGGACTGCACGTCCGCCATCTCGCCACGGATGGGTGCCATCCGGTCCAGTTCGATGGGGGCGGGGGTCACGGGCACGATCCACTCGCCGGCGTACCTCATGATGCTGCGGGCGATGCGGGGATGGTCCTCCAGCTGGGGCGCATCGAGTACGACGGCCTGCCGGTTGCCGAGGAAGTCGTTCACCCGACGGTGGACGTCGCCCACCGGCAGGGCGATCACCGGAAACGGAAAGCCACCGGCCAGCTCGCTCCAGCGCAGCGCGGAAGCGGCCGGATCACCGTCGACCAGTAGCGGCGACAGACCCGATTCATGAAGGGCGTGGGCCAGCCACACCGCACTCGTCGTCTTTCCGACGCCGGGCTTGAGGTTCACAAACGCACAGCTCAACGGCACGAGAACTGACAATAACGGTCACAGTTGTCCATTTTCGGTCGGCGCGAGGGTGTGGCCTCATGGTTCACCCGCAAGCAGTGAGAAACGTCGGACACCCGGTTGTGGTCGCGGCCGACCGTGCTGCACC
>NZ_LGKG01000021.1 GCF_001294335.1 Streptomyces chattanoogensis | reverse complement strand
GATGCGAGCGGCGGCGCAGACCAGATCCTCCAGGGCCGCGTGGAGCCGCCCCGGGTGGAAGGGCCGCTCACGCCGCCACACGAGAGTGTCGACCCCGTGTTCGTCGGCCTCCTGCGGCAGCAGCGCACACGCCGGATGCTGACGCGCCGCTGCGGCCTCGACGTCGAATCCGGCCATCAGGGCAGGGCCGAGTGTGCCCTCGCCCACCTGCACCAGCTGTGCGGCAGGAGTCAGCTGGGCGAGCAGCGCGAGATCGCCGTCGTCCGCGGGCTCATCGCCTTCGGCGAGGGCGATCACCGTGGGGTATTCGATCTGCCGGGCGAAGGTGTCGGCCACCGTGCGCTCGTCGGTCGGGGCGGCCGCCATACCGGCCTCGGCCAGGTCGTCACCGTTGGACAGACAGGGCAGCACGAGCGCGGGGTCGACCGCCGTGGCCACCCCGGTCAGCTCCAGCGTTTCACTTTCCGCCGCGATGACCGCCGCCATCGCCTGCGGCTCGACCGAATCCCACAGCTCCACAACAGCCAGCCGATACGTTCCGGCGTCGGCCAGCCGCACCAGCTCCGGGACCAGGTCCTCGCGCAGCGCGCAGCACGCGCAGTCGTTCACCAGCGGGGCGTGGTCGCTGCTGACCGGTCCGTTGACGTCGCGGATGGTGCGGTGCACCGAGCGGTCGGGGCCGGACGACAGGTCGTGGTGGAGCACCACGGTTCCGGGCACGGTGTGCAGGATGTCCCCCACCGCGGCGCGGCGGGCGCCTTCGCACAGCCCACCGACGATCACCACCGGCAGACGGCGCTCGGCCGGACTCACCGTTCCCTCCGCCCGTACCGACGCTGGAAGCGCTCAACACGGCCCGCGGTGTCCAGGACGCGCTGGGTACCGGTGTAGAACGGGTGGCTCGCCGAGGAGATCTCCACATCGATGACGGGGTAGGTGTTGCCGTCCTCCCACTCCACCGTCTTGTCGCTGGTGGCGGTGGAACGGGTGAGG
>NZ_LGKG01000020.1 GCF_001294335.1 Streptomyces chattanoogensis | reverse complement strand
TCCCCCTGTCGCGCGCTGTGACCTGCGCGGACCCCCCGAACTCCCCCTCCCGCTCCCCATGCGACAGGGGCACGCGACAGCAGCACGCGCCCCCGAATGCGCCAGTTGGCCGGGAGTCGCCCTTGTTCCTTCCGTCGGGTCACCCCTACATTCTTCCGTAGGGTCACCCCTACAGAACGGGGGGCGTGATCCTGCCCAACTCCCTGACCAGGAAGGACACCCCGCCATGGGAACCCGCATCGTTGCCCCCGGCTCGGAAAGCTCATTCCCGCACTACGCGCACCACGTCGGCCGCATCACCCTGACCCACGCCGACACCGCCCCTGACGAGCGGCTCGGGGGCCAGAACGGCGCCACCACGTGGTGGAAGGACGGCACCACGTCCTACGTGCTGCACTTCCGCTCCGGCCACGTCCACGGCTGGACCATGGCGGACGAGACGGACACCGCGATTCAGGCCGTCGACTCCCTGCGGGAGGGCGAGTTCATGAGCGGTGACAGGCTGTGGGCCGCCCTGCGGGACGTGCGGCGGCTCCGCTCCCGGCTGGAGGCTCTGGAGTCCGAACTCATCCTGTACGCCCGTGAGGAGGCGTCCGAGGGCCGTGCGCGCATGTCCCTGCGGGAGATCGGGGAAGTCACCCAGACCCACCACACCACCGTGGCCGAACGGGTCGACCGGATGCGCGCCGGCAGTCACGCCCCGTTCCGCGGCTGGCTCGTCCAGGGCACCGACCGGGAGGCCATGCACGGCGGGACCGAGCCTCAGACCCCGCAGGTGCCGACCCTGCGCGAGCAGATCGCGGAAGCCCCCGGCGGCGCCTTCCTGGCCACCGTCGCCCCCTCGGAGTCCGGCGGGTACGTCATCACGGTGACCCAACACACCCCGGAGCCCGAGGAGTTGGCCCGGATCGAACTCCCGGACTGGGACGACATCCGCCCGGCATCCGCCGGACACCGGCTCATCGAGCAGGGGTTCCAGGTCCTCCCGGCCGCGCACTACGAGCCGGACCGGGCCGCCGGATGGAAGCCCAGCGCGGATGGCCAGACCTACACCGCCC
>NZ_LGKG01000019.1 GCF_001294335.1 Streptomyces chattanoogensis | reverse complement strand
CGCATCCCCACGTCCCCCCGCAGCCGCCCGCCCCGCCCTCGCCGTACGCCCAGGATCCCCGCCCGTACGCACCCGGCACCCGCCCCTACCCGGGCCCGAACCCGTACGCCCAGGCCCGCCCGCAGCCCCAGCGCATCGACCGGGTCCGGGCCGAACTCGACGAACTCAGCGACTACCTCCGCCAGGAGGAAAAACGGTGAACGGCCGCGTCATCGCCGGACGCTACGAACTCTCCGTCCTGCTCGGCCAGGGCGGCATGGGCCAGGTCTGGATCGGCTACGACCGTCGCCTGGACCGCCGGGTCGGCGTCAAACTGCTGCGCCCCGACCGGGTGGCGGGCACTCCCGACGGCGAGGAGATGCGCCGCCGCTTCGTCCGCGAATGCCGGGTCACCGCGCAGGTCGACCACCCGGGACTGGTCACCGTCCACGACGCCGGCAGCGACGACGAGGACCTCTTCCTCGTCATGCAGTACGTCGAGGGCGCCGACCTCTCCGACCACCTCGCCGAGCACGACCCCTACCCGTGGCAATGGGCCGTCAGCGCCGCCGCCCAGCTCTGCGCCGTACTGGCCTCCGTCCACGCGGTGCCGATCGTCCACCGCGACCTCAAGCCCCGCAACGTCATGGTCCGCCCCGACGGCACCCTGGTGGTCCTCGACCTGGGCATCGCCTCCGCCCTCGACACCGACACCACCCGCCTCACCCACACCGGATCCCCCATCGGCAGCCCCGCCTACATGGCCCCCGAACAGGCCATGGGCGGCGCCGTCGGCCCGCACACCGACCTCTACGCCCTGGGGATCCTGCTCCACGAACTCCTCAGCGGCGAGGTCCCCTTCGCCGGCTCCACGGCCCTCGGCGTCCTCCACCGCCATCTGTACGAGGACCCGGTCCCGGTACGCCGCCTCCGCCCCGACGTCCCCGAACCCCTCGAGGAACTCGTCCTCCGCCTGCTGCGCAAGGACCCGGCGGACCGCCCCGCCGACGCCCAGGAGGTCTACCAGGCCCTGGCCCCCCTCCTCCCGGCCTCCGAGTCCGGCCCCCACGCGGCAGGCCAACCGCCCGCCCCGCTCGCCCCGATGGACCCCACCCGCCCCTTCCGCCGGCCCCACGCCCCCTGGCC
>NZ_LGKG01000018.1 GCF_001294335.1 Streptomyces chattanoogensis | reverse complement strand
CCGGTCAAGGACGGCTCGCTCTGGCCGTCGTAGGCGAAGGTGACGTCCTCGAAGCGGATGTCGAAGGTCTTCGGTTCGCTCCCGCCCGGTGCGACCGGCAGTGGCCGCACGTCGAGGACGTCGCCGATCCTGCTCAACGCCGCCTCGGACAGCTCGAACAGCTTGGTCATCGTCGCGGCCAGGCTCAGTGGCTCGGCGAACCGCGCGGCCGTGACCACGACAGCGACCAGCACCGCGACCGGCAGCCGGGCGTCGAGGACCAGCCCCGCGCCGACCGCGACCAGAGCCACCACGGCCAGTTGCACCACGAGCTGTGCACCCGCGACAGGCATGGCGGCCGAGCGGTTCGCGGCCGCCTGGGCCCCGTGCTGATGGGTCAGCACGGGCATCAGGCGCGGGGAGTCCGCCCCGGCCTGCCCGGTGGCCTTGAGGACCGGCAGCCCTTGGACGTGCTCCACGATGCGATCGGAGGTTGCCGCGTCGGCGTCGTTCACGTCCCGCAAGCCGGTGTTGGAGCGCCTCTGCACTTGGCGTACGAACGGCAGTGCCGCCAGGGCGGCGGCGACGAGAACCAGCCCGAGCCGCCAGTCCAGGGCCACGATCACGACTCCCAACACCGTCGGGACCGCGATCAGTTGGACGAACAGAGTCGACAGGGAGGAGAGGGCGGAGGCCGCCGTGGTGGCGTTGTTGCCGACGACCGAGGTCAGGTCGCCGGCGGCTCGGCGGGCCAGCTCCTGCTGGGGCATGGAGCGCAGGGACTTCCCGAGACGGAGCCGGGTCGCCTGGGTGACCAGATGCCAGTGGTCGTAGAGGAACGCCGACTCGCGCACCCGCAGCGCACCCTCGACCACCACCAGGGCGGCCAGCACCCCGACCCACCACCACGCCCAACCGGCCCGTACCTGCTCGCGGGACAGCTCGGCGAGCAGCGGCACAAAGGTGGCGTAGGCGGCCGCTTGGACGAGGGCCGCCGCGACCGAGATCCGCAGGGTGGTACGGAACTGCGGGGCGTAGGGACCTGCGGCGGTGAGCATCAGGCGCAGTATTCGCCTCATCGGGTCGTCTCCCTTTTCTTTTCCTTCGTGCCCTGCGCGGCGCCAGTGCCGGTGAGCCCCCAGCGCGCGGCCTCTTCGTGACGTGCCCAGAGCTGCGCGTAGCGGCCACCGGCCGCCACCAGGTCGGCGTGGCGGCCCCTTTCGA
>NZ_LGKG01000017.1 GCF_001294335.1 Streptomyces chattanoogensis | reverse complement strand
TCCGGCCCCGGGCGTTCGGTGGCCTGTCGGCCGAGGACGTGACCGCGGTCGAGTCGGCGCAGAACCGTACGCACCTGTTGCAGCTCTCCCGTGGGGAGTTCGACCCGGCCGCGTTCGCGGCGGCCGACGCGGACGGGGGCCCCGAGGCCCGGTCATCGCTCATGTCTGCGTTCGTCATCTGGTGGGCGGCCCGTATGCCGGCGCACGCCTACGTGGCGGAGTTGGAGCACCGGTTCGCGGCCGACCTGACCGCACAGACGCAGGCACCCGGCCGCTATGTCGAGTCGTCGGCGGACAAGGCCGCGGGTCTGTGGGCCGGTCTGGAGTTCGCGCTCTCCCGTGGGTGGGTCACTCCGGAGCGCTCCCGGGAGCTGTGGGAACGGGGGTGGGCCGGTCTGTGCGAGTCCCTGCGGGCGCCGTCCACGGCGGGATGCCCGCGCAGGGTCAGGCCCTCGGGTGGCGCGGGGAGTACGCGCAGGGCGCCGGTATCGGCTGGACGGACGGGACGCGGCTGTACCTGCTCCCGTCCGCCGCCGCCCCGTACGTCATCCAGAAGTCGGCCGACTCCGGCGCCCCCATCGAGATCACGGCCCGTGCCATGGGTGAGGCCCTGGAAGCGGCCGGACTGCACGCCGGGTGCAAGGCGCCGGACGAGTGGCCCGAGGGCACCCTCGGAGCCGCCGCCGTGGCCGAGGCCGGGCCCGTGGCCGCCGCCCCCGCTCCCGTGGCTCCCCTGGCCGCCGTGGCGCCCCCTGTGGGCCCCGTGGCCGTGGACGAGCCGGTCCTCCCCGAGCCGGAGCCGGAGCCCGAGACGGCCCCCGCCCCGAGCCGCCAGGCGTCCCGGAAGCCGCGGCCGGAGCCGACCGTGTGCGCGAGCATCGCGGACCGCGTGGCCGCCGCGCTGGAAAAGGCCGGCGGGGACGTGGACAAGGCGACCGCCGCCCTGATCAAGACGGCCATCCCGGACGGGATGGAGTTGCTGGAGTCGACCCGGGTGTCTGCCCGGTACGACTTCACCGCGCACCCGCCGGAGCCCGAGATCCTGCGTAAGCCGTCCAAGAACGGCGCGAACGAGGTGTGGGAGGCCCGTCCGAAGTGGACGAACCCCAGCACCCCGGACGGGACCGAGGTGCAGCTCCTGGACGTGAACGCGGCCTACCTGTCGGCCCTGAACACTCACCTCCCGATCGGCGGATTGCAGCACGCCACGGGCGGAGAGTTCGACCGGCGTCGGTCCGGCCTGTACCTGATCACCCCGCCGGAGTGGACCCGTACTGATCTGCCCAACCCCCTCGGGTCGCGGGAGCTGTCCGGGGACCTGTGGGTGACCCGGCCGACCCTGCAACTCCTGATGGACGCGGCAAGCGAGAAGTTCGGGCGCCTGTGCGACGCGCCGGTCATTCACGAGTCGTGGACGAGCGGGTCCTCGGAGAGCATCCTCCGGGCCTTCCGGATCATCCTCCGGGACGCTCGTGCGGCGGCCATCGAGTCGGGGGACGAGGTGACCCTCGCCTACGTCAAGGCCATGTATTCCAAGTTCATTTCCACGTCCGCGAAGGCGTCGAAATTCAATCACCTCATTGAGCGCACAGACTGGTCACAGATCATCCGGGCGCAGGCTCACGGGAACCTGTGGCGCCGTGCATTCAAGGCGCACCCCGCCGGTCTGACCGTTCACCGGATCACCGGCACCGACGAATTGCACGTGGCCGGAGACTGGCGCGCGGTATTCGCTGAGGGCCGGGGGCTGACCGAGATGAAGACGAAGGGCGCCTATGTCGTCGGCGCCCCGGTCACGGAAATGGGGGAGTGACGACATGGCCGGGAAAATCACGGGCGCATAC
>NZ_LGKG01000016.1 GCF_001294335.1 Streptomyces chattanoogensis | reverse complement strand
GTTGCCTGCGCCCTGGGCGATGAGTTCCTTGTCGTAGTCGGTCTTGGGCCCGTTGTGGAGGCGGTCGACGGCGGCGGCGCTGAAGAGGGATTCGGCGGAGGCGATCAGGGCGAAGGCCAGGACCGTGCCCAGCACCCCGACATCGGCGAGTGTGGCGAGGTCGGCCGGGCCGGGGGGCTGGATCGCGTCCAGCAGTCCGCTGACCTTGACGCGGGCGACGGGCAGATCCAGCGCCCAGACGGCGACGGTGGCCAGCGCGACTGCGGCCAGCGGCGCGGGCAGGATCCGTGCGGCGCGCCGCCAGCGGGGCCACAGCACCAGCACGGCGATGGTGCCGGCCCCGATGGCCAGCGCGCACAGCGCGGTCTTGGACCCGGCGGTGTCGGTGGTCAGGGCGGGCAGGTGGGCGATGTTGGCCAGTCCGCTGCCGGGGGCCTTGGCGTCGGTCAGGGCGTAGAGCTGTCCGGCGATCAGGACCAGGCCGATGCCGGCGAGCATGCCCTGGACCACGGCGACCGAGATGGCCCGGAACCAGCGGCCCAGTTTCAGGGCGCCCATGGCCAGTTGCAGGAGGCCGGCGGCAAGGACCAGGGCACCCAGGGCGCCCAGGCCGTATTCCTTGACGGCTTCGAAGACCAGCACCGTCAGACCGGCGGCCGGGCCGCTGACCTGCAGGCTGCTGCCGGGCAGCAGACCGGTCAGCAGTCCGCCGACGATACCGGTGACCAGTCCCAGCTCGGCCGGCACGCCGGAGGCGACCGCCACGCCGACACACAGCGGGACGGCGACCAGGAAGACCACGAGGGAGGCGGTGAAATCCGCCCGGAAGTACGGGAATCGCTTCATGATGTGCACCCCGGCCCTACAGCGGCAGGAACAGGTCGGAGGCCGGCTGGTGGGCTGCGACCAGGCCGGTGTGCACCTCGTAGAACCAGCCGTGCAGCGTCACTTCCCCCACGGCCAGCCGCTCCTGCACGCAGGGGTAGCCGCGCAGTCGTTGCAGCTGTTCGCGCACGTGCTGCTGGACGGCGGCGGAGACCGCGGGCTCCTCGTCCTTGGGCAGGGCATCGGACAGCTGCTGGGCGAGCCAGTCGCGTACGGCCGGGACGCCGGTCAGGTCCTCGCCGCGGATCTTGGCGCCGACCGCGCCGCAGTGCGAATGGCCGCACACCACGATGTCGGCGACGCCAAGGACGCGCATGGCGTATTCGATGGTGGCCGCCTCCGAACTGGCGGCCATGCCTTCCTGGTAGACGGGCACGGCATTGCCGGCCGTGCGCAGTTCGAAGAGCTCACC
>NZ_LGKG01000015.1 GCF_001294335.1 Streptomyces chattanoogensis | reverse complement strand
CTCCCCGACGAAGGTGAACTGCGAGCCCTTCTTCTCCAGCGAGCGCAGCGCCTTTTGCAGCGCCTCGGTGAAGTTGCGGCCGATGGCCATCGCCTCGCCGACCGACTTCATGGTGGTGGTCAGCGTGGAGTCGGCGCTGGGGAACTTCTCGAACGCGAACCGCGGGGCCTTGACCACCACGTAGTCCAGGGTCGGCTCGAAGGAGGCCGGGGTCTTCTCGGTGATGTCGTTCGGGATCTCGTCCAGCGTGTAGCCGACGGCCAGCTTGGCGGCGATCTTCGCGATCGGGAAACCCGTCGCCTTCGACGCCAGCGCCGAGGAACGCGAAACCCGCGGATTCATCTCGATGACGATCACCCGGCCGTCGTCGGGATTGACGGCGAACTGGATGTTGCAGCCGCCGGTGTCCACACCGACCTCACGGATGATCGCGATGCCCACATCCCGCAGGATCTGGTACTCACGGTCGGTCAGCGTCATCGCCGGCGCCACCGTGATCGAGTCACCGGTGTGCACACCCATCGGATCGAAGTTCTCGATGGAGCACACGACCACGACATTGTCGTGCTTGTCGCGCATCAGCTCCAGCTCGTACTCCTTCCAGCCCAGGATCGACTCCTCCAGGAGCACCTCGGTGGTCGGCGACAGCGTCAGACCCTGCCCCGCGATCCGGCGCAGCTCCTCCTCGTCGTGCGCGAAACCGGAACCGGCGCCGCCCATGGTGAAGGAAGGCCGCACCACCACCGGGTAGCCGCCGAGCGTCTCGACACCGGCCAGCACGTCGTCCATGGAGTGGCAGATCACCGAGCGCGCGGACTCGCCGTGGCCGGTCTTCCTGCGGACCTCCTCGACGACCTCCTTGAACAGGTCACGGTCCTCACCCTTGTTGATCGCCTCGACGTTCGCGCCGATCAGCTCCACGCCGTACTTGTCCAGCACACCCTGCTCATGCATGGAGATCGCGGTGTTCAACGCCGTCTGGCCGCCCAGCGTCGGCAGCAGGGCATCGGGACGCTCCTTGGCGATGATCTTCTCGACGAACTCCGGCGTGATCGGCTCGACATACGTCGCATCGGCGATCTCGGGATCGGTCATGATCGTCGCGGGGTTGGAGTTCACCAGGATGACCCGCAGACCCTCGGACTTGAGGACCCGGCAGGCCTGGGTACCGGAATAGTCGAACTCCGCGGCCTGGCCGATGACGATCGGGCCGGAGAGACAGACATGGGAGACCTCCGCACGCCCGAAGGGGGTGTCGGAAACCCTGTCGAGGGGGGCGTCCACGGCGAAGCCGTGATTGTGCGCGGTGACCTCGACCTTCCCCGTCGTCCGGTCCTGCACCGGCTGATTGATCCCCCGATGACCGTACTTCAGCTTGTACGTACCAAAGCCCAGCGCACGCCCCAGAATCTGGTTGCCGAAGCAGATACCGAACAGCGGCGTCCTGCGGGAGAGCACCTCACGCATGACGGACACCGCGTGGTCGGCGGTGGCCGGGTCGCCCGGACCGTTGGAGAAGAACACACCGTCGGGGCTGACCGCGTACACGTCCTCGGCGGTGGCGGTCGCGGGCAGCACATGCACCTCGATGCCACGCTCGGCCATCCGATGCGGCGTCATGCCCTTGATACCCAGATCGACCGCGGCGACCGTGAACCTCTTCTCCCCGATCGCCGGGACGACATACGCCTCCTTGGTGGCGACCTCC
>NZ_LGKG01000014.1 GCF_001294335.1 Streptomyces chattanoogensis | reverse complement strand
CCCTTGAGCTGTTCCTCGTGCTGCTGCTCGATGTCCTTCTCACCCATGACCGCCCCTCCCCTTACTGCTGAGCCCAGTCCATGCGCGGACCCTGGGGGCGCCGGGCACGGTGCTTGACGCGGTTGATCTCTTCCTCGTACGCCTGCTGGAAGGCGGCATAGGTGGCCGCGGCGTTCTTCGCGGCGGAGGCGGCGGCGTCCGCGGACTTCCGCAGCTTCCGCGAGACCTTCCAGGCCCGGGCCTTCGAGCCGCCGATACGGCCCTCGGGGTCCGGGACCGTGGACAGAACGCCCTTCAGGATCTCGGCACCCATGGCCACCTCGAACGAGAGCGTCACCATGACGGCCCGCAGGTGGTTGCAGTAGTTCCGCACGTCCGCCGGAGAGGTGAACTCGGGCGGGGGGAGCAGGGCCTCGGAGTGTCCGCCCCGGCCTCCCTGCGCGGGGACCGAGCCACGGCTCCCGCCGCCGCCCCCGCTGTTGTTGGTCTTGTTCTGCGACAGGTTGAGCGTGAACGAGGGGGCGAACGACGCGCCGAACTTCGCGGAGTCGTTCTTGCTGTTCTTGCCGCCCGTAGCGGCTGCGGTCGGTGTGCTCACCGGTTGATCTCCGATCCCTTGCGGTGACGGGGGCAGGCGCAGGGCGGCCAGATGATCGCGTCCCACGGGTGCACGTCGCAGTCGTCCGGCCAGATCTCCCGAACGGGCGACCACGTACGGCCGCTGTCCCGACTGATCCGCATCGTCATCAGGGGCCGGTCGGCCGGTCCGTCGTGCTCCATTGCGACTCCCTGCGCTCTCGGTAGGGACTTCCCCATAGGAAGTGCCTTCCTGTAGGAAGTTAAGGGATCAGTCCGGTACCGTCAACCACATCCGATAGGAAGCGAGGAACCGATCATGGCCGGGACCGTGGAGCGCATGGCCGCCTACCTGCGCGCGAGGATCGACCTGGGGACGCTCGAACCGGGCAACAAACTCCCCCCGACCGGCGCGCTCATGAGTCAGTTCGACCTGAGCGACAACGCCGTATACCGGGCAATCGCCCTGCTCAAAGCCGAGGGCTACCTCGTGTCACAGCAGGGGAAGGGCGTGTTCGTCGCGCCCCGCCGAAACCTGATCGCCGGAGCCCAGCGCATCCGCGGCATCACGCAGGCCGGGGAGACGATCCACCACAAGCGAAGCGAGCGGGTGCCGGCGCCCGACTGGGTGGCCTCGTTCCTCGGGGAGGGCGAGTGCGTCAACCGGGTCCGCACCGTGCAGCGCGGTGACTTCGTCCGGGAGGCGTCGCAATCCTGGGTGCACGTCGACGTGGCGGAAGTCGTCCCCGAGATCGACCTCCCCGAGCCGTGCGACCCGACATGGCAGGCGGTCTATGCGGAGC